>JABSQB010000043.1 GCA_013214545.1 Henriciella sp. | reverse complement strand
TGACGAGGCTCTCCCCTGCCGCTTCGCGCGCTTCCGGCGTCAGGCTGTTAATGTTCGTGCCAGTCGCGATAAGGTCTGCGAGGGGTCCGGGCAAGTCGCGCAGGCCGTCATCATACCCCGACCAGTCCGTATCGCTGCCGCGCACAAACAAGCCGGTATCGCCTGTCGTGAAGGTGTTATAGCCGGTTCCGACCTTGATGTTCAGGAAGTCCTCTGCCGGTTGCCCGACGGTCTTGAGATCAATCAGACCGCCACCAAACTCACCAGGATAATTGGCAGAGTAAGTCTTCTGCACAGCCGCGCCATCCAGCATGCTGGACGGGAACAGATCTAGTGGCACTGTCCGGCGTAGGGGCTCTGGGCTTGGAAGGGGCGACCCATTCAAGAGAGCGACCGAGTATCGATCACCCAATCCGCGAACGTAAGCGAACTGGCCATCAACAACGCTGAGGCCGCTCAAACGGGTCAGCGCCAGGGCCGCGTTGGCATCGCCTTGACGGGTAAGGTCTTCGGCAGACAGGAACGAGGCCACTTGGGAGGTCTGGCGCTGAGGCTCGGGAATGAAGGCACCGCGAACCACAACGGTTTGCAGGGTGCGCTCATCAGTTTCTGGAGTTTCGATGGTTGTATCGGTTGGCTCTTCTTGCGCCACCGCGACCGGCGCAACAGCCACAGCCAGCGCTGTCGAGAGCAGAAGAGAATGTTTAGGGGGGCGTATCATAGGATCAGGCCTTTATTCGGATCATCAAGTCGCCGGATGGTCGTTTTGAAATTCGCTCGCCATCTTTTGACATGGGAAAACCGGGACGAGGCTCGCCCGTCCCGGTCGTTAAAATCTACCTAGCAAGCGTCGCCATTTGGCAGACCACAGGTCCAACCCTGCCACCATGTGTCGTTCGCGTTCTCGACGGCACCGATGTAAGTCGTGTTGTCGAAGAATGGATCGACTGCCGTCAGGTCCGTTGCGGTCGCGGCTGCTTCTGTAGAGCCATTGATGAAGGTCGAGATCAGTGTGTTCACGACCGGCAGTGACGTGTTGAACGTGCTGTTCGGGGCCGCAGCAGCTGCATCAACAGCCGCTTGTGTTTCAGGGCTTGAGTCCGTCAGGCCAGCACCATTGGTCCCGCAATCCGCTTGCACCGAAGAGAAGCTCGGATCGACACCGACACCGCCAAATGAGGTGTCGTCGCCGTCACCAGCATCTGCATCCCACGCGAAGCATGCGTCTTCATAGACAATCACACCATTCAGCAAACGACCGATCGATCCGGTGTTCGAACGGAACACTTGGTCACCATTGGTTCCGAGGAAGGTGAAATTGGCGATCTTTGGATCAGATTCGAAACCGGATCCGGTGGCGGCCGTTACCGAGCTCTGCTCAGTGATATTGTCTCCGCGACCATTGATCTGATCAACGATGACGTACTGGATCGCACCTTGGTAGCCATTGTCGGTGTCGATGGATTCATCGTTGTTACCAGTCAGTACCAGGTATTTCGCATTGACGGTGCCGCCAAAGAACTCAACGCCGTCATCCGCATTGTTGTGCACCTGGATGTACTCAACCGTTGTGCCGTCACCTACGCCGCCAAAAGCGATGCCGTTCAATTCGTTGTCTGGCGTCAGCTCAAAGCCCGCATACTTGACCTGAACATAGCGCAGGACACCTGAGCTATCATTCACGTCGTCACCGCCGTAGAGCGCATCCGGCGAGCTCACGCCCTCAATACGCTGCTGACACGTATCCGTTCCGTAGGCCGAGCCGCTCAGGCAACGGTTTTGAGGCGCGCTGCCGAGGATCACGATACCGCCCCATTCGCCGTCGGCTTGAGCTGGGTCTGGCTGGGTACCGCGCAGATCAGCTTCCGAGGTGAAGACGATTGGGTTGGACGCTGATCCAAGGGCGCGGATGTCCGAGCCGCGGTTTACGACCAGATAGTCCTGACCCGTGTTTCCGAACAATGTCACGCCAGATTCAATTGTGAGCGTCGCAGAAACACCGTTCGCTGCGGTGCCGTCAGCGCCCATGTCGACGCCGACATCAACGCGACCGTCGAGTTCGTAAAGGTTACCGCGTGTGAGGCGCACACTGCTGTTAAGTACACCCGAAACCACACAGACTTTCTGTCCGTTGAGCGTCGCGCCATTGTCGGTTGTCCCATCTGGGCAGGTAAACGTGTCCGCGAACAGGCCAAAGCTCCAACCTGTTGCCCAGTTGTCGGTTTCGGATTCGTCTGGGGCAAACGCGCCAATGTAGTTGGTATCGTCAAATGAAGCGTCGATGGCAGGCAAGTTCGTTGCGGTGACGCCTTGCTCCGCCGTGCCGGAGAAGAACCGTGCCGCCAGCGTGTTCACAACCGGCAGAGTCGTGTTGAACGTGCTATTTGGCGCCGCCGCGGCCGCATCAACGGCAGCCTGGGTTTCTGGCGAAGAGTCAGTCAGACCGGCGCCATTGGTACCGCAATCAGCCTGTACGGACGAGAAGCTTGGATCGGTGCCGACGCCGCTAAAGCTGGTGTCATCGCCGTCACCTGCGTCAGCGTCCCATGCAAAGCAGGCATCATCATAAACGATCACACCATTCAGGAGACGACCGATTGAGCCCGTGTTTGAACGGAACACCTGGTCGCCGTCCGCACCCACGAAGGTAAAGTTGGCGATGAGTGGATTTGAAGACTGGGAGGCCGGCGCCGCTGCGACAGAGCTTTGCTCGGTGATGTTGTCGCCGCGACCCGTCGTCTGCTCGACCAGGACGTGCTGAATTGTGCCCTGATAGCCGTTATCGGTATCGATGGACTCGTCATTGTTGCCGTTCAGAACCAGGTATTTCGCGTTGACGGTTCCGCCGAAGAATTCGACGCCATCGTCAGCATTGTTGTAAACCTGAACATACTCAACGACGGTCGAGTCGCCAACGCCGCCAAAGGCGATGCCGTTAAGCTCGTTGTCCGTCGTCAATTCGAAGCCAGCGTGCTTGACGATAACGTAGCGCAGCGTGCCGGAATAATCATCGGCGTCGTCACCACCGTAGAGCGCGTCTGGCGAGGTCACGCCTTCAATCCGCTGCTGACAGGTGTCCGTAAAGTAAGCGGAACCGCTCAGGCAGCGGTTCTGAGGCGCGCTCCCGAGGATAACAATTCCGCCCCATTCGCCGTCAAATGTCTCACCAAGATCGTTGGACGGATCAGAGTCGTTCTGACGCTCAATATCATTGGCGCTGGTAAATGTGATTGGTTGCGCCGCCGTACCATTCGCCTCGATAGTTGAACCGCGGGTGACGACCAGATAATCCTGACCGGTCGCGCCAACAATGGTCACGCCTGGCTCGATAACCAGAGAGGCAACTGAACCTGCCGGGTCTGTGCCGTCAGCGCCGGTATCGACGCCAACGTCTACGCGACCGTTCAAGCGGTACACGATGCCATCTACATTGGTCAGCATAGTTGTACCGAGCAAAGTGCCCGTCAGCTGGCACGTGGTGATAGAGCCAATCGGCGTTCCTTCGGAGAACCCAGCGGGGCAAGATACGGTCGTACCACCGCCACCGCCACTGCCACCGCTGCCGCCTCCGCCCGAGGGGGGTGTCGTCGGAGCAGTCGTTCCAGGAGACGCAATATTGCTGCCTTGGGAACAGGCTGCTGCCAGCATGCCGAGAGCGAATGCACTTGCCGTTGCACGAAGTTTCATTGGGGTGCCCCTAATAAGGATATCCAGACGAGTTCGACCGCGACTCACTCACGGCCGTTTCAGGGGCGGGATTATTGAAAGTGCGTGACGGTTTTTTTGCGCTAAAATTACAGTTCTGTGACCGCCACTGACACAAAACCGTTGCAACAAACTCTTGTTATTTCAGCGATTTAATCCGGTTTCTGAGGTTATTGTAATGTCATGCTCGAGAGCTCGATTTCAGATTTTGTATTGATTACAGGGCGTTCTTGAAAGCGAGATAATCCGTCTTCGGAGCGTTATGCGAAGATCGTTTCGCCAGCGCACCAAGCCACCCAAATTCCAAGACTGAGGGCGGGACCAAATGGGATGGCACCTCGGTCGTCGGCGCCATGTGGCTTTTGCAACACGGTCAGCGCCAGGATCATTCCAAGACCTGACGCGATCAAGAGTATCAGGGGAATCAGTCCTGCGCCCACCCACGCCCCACCAACTGCGAGCAGCTTCGCGTCCCCAAGCCCAATACCTTCATATCCACGGGTGCGCCGCCAGACGTAGCCAAGCCCTGCAACCAAACCATAGCCGAGACCAGCGCCAGCCACAGCGAGCGGCCAACTCCCTCCCGATACCAGGGCATAACCTATCCCCAGAATGATCAGCGGAAGGGTAATCACATCCAGCAAAAGCCCGGTGCGCAAATCGAGATAAGACAGGATCAGCAAGGACGCGCCGAGGACGAAGCTTGCATAAAGTCCAAGCTGGATCGTCCGCGACGGTGAAGCGAAAGCAACAAACACGATCGCATAGATCGTTGCCAAAACCGCTGTCGCGATGATCGCTGTCATGGGCCGTGTCCGGACATCAGGAAACACGTCCTGGGGCTCGGAACGGTCTTCCCTCATCGACCGCGAAAGCCCTTGGCCACGACAAATAGCTCCGGCGATCCGGCACGGCTGGCCGGGGGCTTGATGTGTTTCACCGATTTGAACAACTGCTTCAGCTTGTCCATCATCTCAGGTGTCGCGCCGCCCTGGAATACTTTTGAACAGAACGCCCCGCCCCGCACCAGGTGATGTTCGGTGAAGTGCAAGGCCATATCGGCGAGCGCGGCCGTGCGCAGGCTGTCTGTCTGTTTGTGGCCCGTGGTATTGGCAGCCATGTCGGACAGGATCAGATCTGGAGGGCCGCTGAGGCCGGTCATCATCTTGGCGACATCGTCCGGTTCGTTGACGTCACCCTGAACGATAAAGGCACCCGCTACCGGCTCGGTCTCGAGAAGGTCGATGCCAACAACCTCTTTGACTTTGGCTCGCACGCAGGCCTGCAACCACCCGCCAGGGGCGCAACCGAGATCGACCACGCGAATATCGGGACGCAGCAGCTTCGCCTGGGCATCAATCTCCAGCAGCTTGTAAGCTGCGCGGGCACGATAGCCCTCCGCTTTGGCTTTCTGCACATAAGGATCCGACAGCTGCCGCTCGATCCATTTTTTGGAGCTTTCGGATTTGGCGCGATACGCGATCACTTTGCGCTCACTCGTGCGGCGGCCAGAGCTTTTCTTCTTCTCCGATGGCCCCTTCCACCGGCGTTTGCCATCGTCACTCATGGGCACGCCCTTCCTGATTTCCAGAGCTGTTGGCCGGTCGCCGTCGGCGACGGCGTTTGCGGCGCTTCGGGCCTTGCATCATGGACAAGAGCAATCCTTCCCGCAATCCGCGATCGGCGACGCGCATTCGTCCACCCGGCGCCAGCGACCAGGTGCCTTCTACAATTGCGCAGCCAGCCATCATCAAGCCGGCCCGGTCGGTGCCAATGGTCGGGAATTTGTGCATCCCTTTCTGTCCGGCATCGCGCAGTTTGTTGACCGTGGCCATCATCTCATCCTCGGTCATCCAGGCCCCGTCGACACGATCGCGCCGATATTTCTGCAAGCCGAGCGAAACGCCCGTCAAACAGGTGACGGTTCCGGACGTGCCAATGACGTGTGCCCGGCCTTCTTCGAAAGCCTTGCGAATGTCCGGTGTGTGTTTCCAGCGGTCAATCAGCTCCATGACATGCGCGAGCATTTGCGGATAAGCTTGGTCTTCCGGCAAGTGCGAGAACGCTTCGGTCAGCGTCACGACGCCGACTGGAAGACTGCGCCAGCCAAGGATTGGCGGCTTGCTCAATAATCCCTTCAAGCCGCCTTCGTGCGCCGGACGGGCATCGACATAGGATAGCTCCGTCGATCCGCCGCCAATATCGATGACGAGGACACGGTCGGTTTCCGGTTCGATCAGATTGTGACACCCAATCAGCGCCAGGCGCGCTTCTTCCTCCGGTCCGATAATCTTGAAAGTGAGCCCCGTTTCATCCCGCACACGCTGAATGAAGGCAGCGCCATTTTCAGCCCGTCGACACGCTTCGGTGGCGATGCAGCGAACATGCCCGACCTTCTTTGCTTTCAGCTTGCGAGAGATTTTGTTCAAAGCATCCATCGCCCGCTCGATTGAGGCATCTGACAGCCGACCAGTGGCTTCCAGACCTTCCCCCAGCCGGGCAATTTGTGAATGGGAATCGAGCACAGTAAAGCTATCCCCGCGCCGTGCAGCGATGAGCAGTCTGCAATTATTTGTCCCCAAATCCACCGCTGCATAGAGCGGGGCTTTGCGTCGTTTGCGCGACCCGGACCGGCCTTTGGCCTTCCGGTCGTCACGCATTTTATCTGTAGTCATGTGCTGACCAAATCTTGTATGTTGAATCCAGCTGTAGCACACATAGTCATCATGAGTCAGGGACCGAACATCATGAAGCGCCTTTCGCGCCTGTTCGGGGGCAAAAAACCCGCGAAAACTCAACCTATTGTCGAAGCTTCCGAGATTCCGGAGCTGCCGAACGCCATTCCGACGCGGGAAGCGAAATACCAGATCGGGCAAGTCTTGCGGCACCGACTCTTCGATTTTCGCGGCGTCGTTTTCGACGTCGATCCAGTTTTTGCCAATACCGATGAGTGGTATGAATCGATCCCGGAAGAGGTCCGCCCATCCAAGGATCAGCCGTACTATCACCTGTTCGCGGAGAATGAGCGCACGCACTATGTCGCGTATGTCTCAGAGCAAAATCTGGTCCCGGACGAGGATGATGCCCGTGTCAGCCACCCCGACATCGCAAAGATGTTCGAGCTTACCGATCACGGCTATGTGCTGAAAGCGGCGCAGCGAAACTAATCTGGCTTTACAGCCTCGGGCGCGGCGTTCTGAAACGCCTCCAATTCCATACATTTCGCGTCGATTTCGACTAGGCGATCATATGGGGCGAGATCCACGTTAAATCGGCGCGCATTGTAGACTTGCGGGATCAAGCAGATCTCGGCCAAACCCGGCTGATCACCAAACAGGAAGTCCGTTTTTGACTGCCGGGCATGAACTTCCAGCGCCTCAAAACCTCTTATGATCCAGGTCGCATACCAGGCACCGATTGCGTCTTTGTCGGCGCCAAACACTTCGCGCAGATAGCCGAGAATGCTGATATTGTTCAGCGGGTGAATGTCACAGGCAACGGTTTCCGCGAACGCCCGTGCGCGCAAACGGTCCAACGGCGCCTTTGGCAAGAATGCCGGTGACGGATACGCCTCGTCCATCCAGTCCAAAATCGCCATGGATTGAGAGAAAACTTGCCCATCAATCTCAACCGCAGGCACCCGCTGCTGCGGATTGATGGCTTTGTACGATGCGCCAAGCTGTTCGCTGAAGTCAGGGTGGAGGTTCACCACCTCGCTTTCATAGGCAATGCCCTTCAAATTGAAGCCGATCCGCAACCGAAAACAGGCCGACGAGCGCCAATAATCATACAGTTTGATCACTCAATCTCTCCAAGAATGTGAAAATTTGAGCCCTTATAGGGCAAGACTTTTTTAGACTCACTTGTTATATTAGTTGCATGAGCAACCATTTTGATAAACCCGCACAAGCGGCAGATGATTGGACAATCGATCAGGGCTGGAGCGCCTACACCGCCGAAGAGCACAAAGTCTGGGACACGCTTTATGAGCGTTTGATGCAGGTTTTGCCAGGCCGGGCGGCGCCGGAATTCATGCATGGACTGACCGCGCTGAAGCTGGATCGCGGCGGTATTCCGGACTTTGAAACCATGTCGGACGAACTGGAAGCCCTCACCGGCTGGCGCGTGGTCGCGGTGCCGGGCCTGGTGCCGGATGATGTGTTCTTCGATCACCTGGCCAACCGTCGTTTCCCCGCCGGGAATTTCATCCGCAAACCGGATCAGCTGGACTATATTCAGGAACCTGATGTCTTTCACGACGTGTTCGGGCATGTGCCCATGCTCACCGACCCGGTCTTTGCCGACTATATGCAAGCCTATGGCGAGGGCGGTCTACGCAGCCTGCGCCACGCCTCGCTGAAGAATCTCGCTGCTTTGTACTGGTACACGGTCGAGTTTGGCTTGATCAAAACTGATGAGGGCTTGCGCATCTACGGCGCCGGGATTGTCTCTTCGCCGGCAGAAAGCGTGTTCAGTCTGGAAGACGACTCCCCGAACCGGATTGAGTTTGATCTCGAGCGTTTGATGCGCACCGATTATCGCATTGATGATTTCCAGCAGACCTATTTCGTGATCGACAGCTATGAGCAACTCTTCCGCGCAACGGTCGATACCGATTTTGCACCGCTCTACGCACAAATGCATGGCAAGTTCGATCACAAACCAGAAGATATTCTTGGCACAGACACGCTGCTACATCGCGGTACGCAGGCCTATGCAGATCGAGGTGGCCGTTTCGCTGCCTAAGGCAACAACAAGCAGGCGTCGCCATAGGAGTAAAAGCGGTACTGCCCGGCGATGGCGTGGGCATAGGCGGCTTGCATTATATCGGTTCCCATCAGCGCGCAGACCAGCATGAACAGGCTGGACCGTGGCAAATGGAAGTTTGTGACCAGCGCATCTGTGGCGCGGAAGGCATAACCCGGTTGAATGAAGATATCTGTCGGCCCGGTGACCGCTTCAATCACCCGGTCTGGGGTGGCGGCGCTTTCCAGGGTTCGGAGCGCGGTGGTGCCAACCGCAACGCAGCGTTGCCCCGCGGCTCGGGCCTGATTGAGCAATTCTGCGACCGGCGTCGATACATGCCGCCATTCCTCGTGCAGCTTTCCGGCCTTGATCTGCTCGTCTTTGAGCGGCGCAAACGTGCCGAGCCCGACATGCAAACGCACCTGCGCGCGGCGCACACCTGCCGCGTCAATTTCGGCCAGCAGGCGCGGTGTGAAGTGAAGCCCCGCGGTCGGCGCGGCGACGGATTTTGCATCATCGCCTGCGAAACTTGTCTGATAGGTCTCGCGGTCTGTTTGATCCGCAGCTCGGCGCCGCGCGATATAGGGTGGCAGCGGCATTGCGCCATGACGCTCAATCGCCTGGTCCAAAGCGGCGCCAGACTGCGCGAAATCGAGCACAAGTTCGCCATCCGGTTGCTTGGCAGAAATCGTCGCCTCAAACCCGTCAGCGAACCGGATTGGGTCACCTGGTTTGAGGCGTTTTCCAGGCCGCCCAAGGGCGAGCCATTGATGACCAGACTGTCGCTCGACCAGATTAATGTCGACCTCAACATCATTGCCACTTTCATCCCGCGCTGGGCGTATACCCTTCAAGGCCGCTGGGATCACCCGCGTGTCATTGAAGACCATGACATCGCCAGCGTTCAGATAGCGCGGCAGGTCCCTGACAGTCGCATCTTCCAACCGGCCATCGCCATGCACCACAAGCAGGCGCGCGGCGTCCTGCGGCTCGACGGGCCGCAAGGCGATGTTTTCTTCAGGAAGCTCAAAATCGAAGGCCGACAGATCGGTCAGGTTACGCCCCTATCCCACCACTGCGGGCACAGTTGGCAGGTCGCAAATCGGGGTCCGCCGCGAGTCCGCTTCTTCCAGACGCGCCAACCACTCTGCGGTATCGGTGCGCTGAACGAAGGCTTTCGGACGCTCCGCTTCCGGTAGATCAGCCGCCATTCGCGCAGTCAGAACGACGTCTGGATTGGCAATCGGGAAGCCGTCTGGCGTCGGCCCAAGCTTGATCGACTGGACCACATCCAGGCCCTTAATCGCACGCCCTTTCGCGGTGTATTTATAGTCCAGATGCTGGCCTTCTTCGCTGATCAGGAAGAATTGCGCATTGCCGGAATTGCGATCATCGGTGCGCGCGGTTGAGAGCACACCCGGGCAATGCGGGATCCAGCTTTCGACCAAGCCATCCTTGGACATCTCGGCCAGGAAGCCCGGCTGCGTCTTCATCGGAAAGCCAAGATAAAGCGCGTCATCAGCTGTGTCTTCCGGCCCCACCGTGTTGAGCGCGACCTCAACCGGATCACGACGGAAGAAAAACTCAGACTGCATTGGCTCCAGCATCTTGTCGGCGCCGTGCGTTGCTTCGATGTCACCACCCTGGGCCATGAAACCCTTGATTACGCGGTGGAATTCTGTGCCGTCATACAACCCGGCGCGAACATAATTCTTGAATTGATTAACATGGACCGGCGCTGCCACAGGCAGCAATTCGATGACAATCTGCCCCTTGCTGGTCTCCATGATGACGAGGTTTTCCGGATCAACCGTGCGCCATGCCTCTGGCGAGGCTTCAACATCGGCCATTGTGTAGGTGATCTCGTTTTCAGTCTGCGCCCCCGCACAAGCCACAAATCCCATAACTGCCAAACCGCTAAGCAGGGTTCTCAGAGTCATTTCTTATACTTCTCCAGCAATCGCTCTTTTACGCCAGGCGTGACGAAGGGGGTGATGTTCCCTCCAAACCGCGCAATCTCCTTGACGAGTCGCGAGGCCACGGCCTGATGTTTTACATCGGCCATTAGGAAGACAGTTTCAATCTCGCGATTCAGTTGCTCGTTCATCGCGGTCATCTGGAACTCGTACTCAAAGTCCGAAACCGCGCGCAATCCGCGGACGATGACATTGACCTTTTGCTGCTCCGCAAAGTGCATGAGCAGCGTGTCAAAGGGTTTGACCTCAATCGTGGCGCGGCCGGGACCTTCCAGCTTGCCGCACTCTTCTTCCATCATCTTGATGCGCTCTTCGAGCAGAAAGAGCGGGCGTTTGGCTTCGCTCACCGCCACGCCGATGATCAATCGATCGACCAGCTTCATGCCGCGACCGATAATATCCAAGTGCCCCATTGTGACCGGATCAAACGTGCCCGGATACAGCCCAACGCGCTCCATACTCTTCCTCCGCACGCCCGGTCAGCGAGACCAAGAAAAAACCCGAGCGTTCCTAGGACTCTTCTGTATCGTCTTCGCCGTTGTCTGCAAGGCGTGCCACAGAGACAACCCGCTCTTCTTCCTTCGTGCGCAAGACCCAGACACCCGACGTCGAACGCCCGGCAATGCGAATCTGGTCGACCGGCGTCCGGATCAGCTGACCGGCATCGGTGACCAGCATCACCTCATCATCGTCGCCGACAGTGAAAGAGGACGCGATCTGCTTGATATGACCTGTCTTCTTGTTGCTGCCCCAGATATTGTGCGCGACAAGGCCTTTGCCGCCGCGCCCGGTGACCCGGTAATCATAGGCGGATGAGCGCTTGCCCATGCCATCATCTGCAATCGTTAGAATGAACTGCTCAGCCGCGCCGAGTTCAGCGATGCGTTCGGCTGAAAGCGCTGCTTCCTCATCGCCATCATCAGCCTCGTCATCGGCGACGGCTTCAATCGGCTCTTCGTCTTCGCCGCTCGCAGCCCGCCGCATAGCGGTGGCGTGCTTCAGATAAGCGCGCGCCTCGGCACTGGTGACGTCGATATGGCGAAGGATACCCATGGAAATCACATGATCGCCGTCGGCAAGGCGAATGCCCCGCACCCCGGTCGAGTTTCGGCCCGCAAAGACCCGGACATCAGTGACCTTGAAGCGGATGCACTGACCGAGCGCTGTCGTGATCATCACATCCTGATCTTCAGAACACATGCGCACACGCACAATGCCATCGCCTTCGTCCAGCTTCATCGCGATCTTGCCGTTGCGGTTCACGCGGACAAAATCGGATAGCTTGTTACGACGAACCGATCCGGATCGGGTCGCGAACATGACGTCAAGTTCAGCCCGGCTCTCCTCGTCGTCCGGCAGAGGCATCACGCTTTCGATGCGTTCGTCCTTGGACAGCGGGAAAATGTTGACCAGCGCCTTGCCGCGAGACTGTGGTCCGCCGACTGGCAAACGCCAGACCTTTTCCTTGTAGACCATGCCTTCGGAACTGAAGAACAGGATCTCGGTATGGGTGTTCGCCATGAACACACGGGTGACGAAATCCTCGTCCTTCATCGAAATCCCGGACCGCCCCTTCCCACCGCGATGTTGCGTCCGATAGGTCGAGAGCGGGGTCCGTTTGACATAGCCGCCATGGGTCACGGTCACGACCATGTCTTCGCGCTCGATCAGGTCTTCATCATCCATATCGGCACCGCCGAAGGTGAACTCAGACCGGCGCGGCACAGCGAATTTTTCTTTCACTTCGCCGAGCTCTGATCGAATGATGTCGAGCACGCGCGGACGCGAACGAAGAATGTCGAGATAATCGGCAATCTTTTCAGCCAAGCCCTTGGCTTCATTGCCGATTTCGTCGCGGCCGAGGCCTGTCAGTCGAGACAATTGCAGAGCCAGAATGGCGCGCGCTTGTTCATCCGACAGGAAAATCGAGTCTTCCCCTTCCCAGCGTGTCCGGCGATCGGCGACCAGTTCCAGCAGCGGGCCCATATCCATGATTGGCCAGGCTTTTTCCAGCAAACGCTCCCTCGCCGTGTTCGGATCAGGCGCGTGGCGAATAATGGCGATGATTTCGTCGATGTTCGCGACGGCGAGCGCCAGACCGACCAAGACGTGAGCCCGGTCGCGGGCCTTGTTCAGCTCAAACTTGGTGCGGCGGGCAACGACTTCCTCACGGAAGCTGATAAAGGCCTGCAGGATCTGACGCAGATTCAGCTGTTCCGGACGGCCGCCATTCAACGCGAGGATATTGGCCGGGAAACTGGTGCGCAGTTGTGAGTAGCGGTGCAGCTGATTGAGCACGACTTCGGCACTCGCATCCTTCTTCACCTCGATGACGACGCGGATGCCGTGACGGTCGGATTCGTCGCGCAGGTCCGAAATGCCCTCGATCCGCTTGTCGCGTACCATTCCGGCAATCTTCTCAACCAGCGCCGCTTTGTTCACCTGATACGGAATCTCAGTGACGATAATGGCCTGGCGCCCATTGCGCATTTCTTCGATCTCGGAACGCGCCTGCATGATGATCGAGCCGCGCCCTTCCAGCAGCGCCTTACGCGCGCCAGCATGGCCGAGAATCAAGCCGCCGGTGGGGAAGTCCGGCCCTGGGATGATGTCGAGCAGGGCGTCATCATCGATCGCAGGATCGTCAATCATGGCCAGCGTGGCATCGACCACTTCGCCGAGATTGTGCGGCGGAATGTTGGTCGCCATACCGACCGCAATACCGCCAGCCCCATTGACCAGCAGGTTAGGGTACTGCGCCGGCAGCACCATCGGCTCTTGCTGCGAGCCGTCATAATTGTCCTGGAAGTCGACCGTGTCCTTGTCGATGTCAGCGAGCAGGTATTGCGCCGCCTTTTCCATTCGGGACTCGGTGTAACGCATCGCCGCGGGTGGATCATTATCGATGGAACCGAAATTGCCCTGGCCGTCGACCAGAGGCAGGCTCATCGAGAACGGCTGAGCCATCCGCACGAGCGCGTCATAAATCGCGCTGTCACCATGCGGGTGGAAATTACCCATTACGGCACCGACGATATTCGCCGACTTCTTGTACGGCTTATCCGGCGTGTTGCCGTTGACCTGCATTGCATACAGAATCCGGCGGTGGACCGGCTTCAGACCGTCGCGCACATCAGGCAGCGCACGGCTGACAATCACGCTCATCGCATAGTCGAGATAGGAGCGCTTCAGCTCTGTCTCGATGCTGACGGGATCGATGCCATCATCGCCCGGAATGGGGCCGGTTTCTGGATCTTCTGGCGGTGTTGTTTCGTCGCTCACTTGGGACGGACCTCATCTTGCCAAAACGGGCGCCGAATCGCCTGTCTTTATTAGAGAAAAGACTAGCAGGATGAGGAGCGGGTTACAAATGCTGATCACAGGTTTAGAACAGGAAAAACGGACCTATTACGGCAAGGGAAAACACCAATGATTTCAATGACTCGCAGAGGCATTTTGCTGACCGGCGCCGCGGCGACATCTTTTGCCTGTTCGGGGCGCCCTGAGAGCGTCGCCGAAACCGCAGATTCGGACGGTGTTTGGTCGCCTGGACCAGCGCTTCCGTATCCTGTTCAGGAGATTTATCCGACGCTTCACGCGGGACAAATTCACCTTGCCGGCGGCTTCATTGCGACGAACGGGGAAATCTCCGGCGCCACGGACCAGCATGTGGTTCTCGATCCTGCAACCGGCGTCTGGTCGGCCGCTGCGCCGCTTCCTTCAGCCCGGCACCATCCCAACCTGATCAGCTTTCAGGACAGACTGCTCGCGATCGGTGGGTTCGAGGTTCAGTCTGCCGAGGCTGTCTGGGTCATGCAGCCAGACGTCTGGGCGTTTGATGGTGAGACCTGGACCGAAGCCCCACCCCTGCCGCAACCGAATGGCGAGAGCGTGACACAGATCCTCAGCGATGGTCTGCATGTTTGCGGCGGACGCCTGCCAAAGGGCGACGCCAATGCCGTCTGGAGCGATCACAGCGACATCGGAGATCACTTTCGCCTGGCTGACTTGAACGGGACTTGGGAAACCGCTGCACCGCTTCCAACTGCGCGCAATAGTGCGGCTTCCGCGGTGATCGGATCAGACTGGCACGTGGTCGGAGGTCGAACAGTCAGTGGCGGCAATACGCCGGCACACGAAGTCTATAATGCGAGACAGGATCGCTGGCGCGCAGCGGCGCCAATGCCACAGGGCCAGGCTGGCCTCGCCGCCGCGAGTGTTGGCGGCAAGCTCTACGCCTTTGGCGGCGAGTTTTTCAATAATGGCGGCGGAGTCTATCCTGAAGCCTGGGTCTATGACCCGGCGAGCGACGCCTGGAGCGCGATCCCGGACATGCCACATCCTCGACACGGGCTCGGCGCCGTCGCGATCGGGGATGCGATTTATGTGATTGGTGGCGCGCTGCAGGTGGGCGGCAGTGAGACCTCTGAACTGGTCGAGGTCTTCACGCCGTAGCACCTCAGTCCATCAGAGTCGGACGATTTGGTACTCCTGCAAGGTGATCGATCCATTGCCATTCGCATCCAGCGCCTGGAACGACCCCTCAAGCCGCGCCAGTTCGTCCGCGGCACCATTTGAGAACGAGGTCAGTTCATCTCGCGTGAGTTGGCCATCGCTGTTGAGATCGATGGCATAGAAGGAAATCCGTGAGGTGATATCAAAGCGCGGCATGAATTCGCGCTCGTCGACTTTGCCATCGCTATTTTCGTCATAAGCCAGAAAATCGCGCGCCAGCAGGCTGCGCGCCTCAGTCTTGGTCAGCACGCGAACATCGCTGCCATCGCTGTTCATCGCCAACGCCGCCACGGGTTCGGAGGCAGCAATGTACTCTTCCATGCTAATGTACTTATCGCCATTGCTGTCGATCGCACCAAAGGCCTGCGCGGGATCTGCAGCAGCCGTGGTCGACACGGCCGAGATGCCGAGCAGCGACAGCGCGCATATCGCACTGACCGAAATTGGGTGTTTCTTGAGTAAGGCAGTCATATGAGAATTCCATTCCGTTCGTTGTTGTTCGCGCTCGGAATGATCATCGACATGATGCTGCATCAGCTCGCGAATGACTTCGCTGGCTGAACGATCATTGCGACGACACTGATCAAGGAATGCCGACTTGGCCTCGTGGCTGATGCGGAATTCAATCAGTTCGGTTTTCTTGGGTTCTCGATTCGTCATGGTCTTCGCTCATTCAAACGCAACTATTAACTGCTCGTTCGACGCTGAGAAGTGTACTGGTTTCGAGTGGGAACGCGAGCAATTTCGTGTCCCCACACGGTCCATTTGACGATTTAAGGCATGCGAGTGTCGGGCTGCCTAGAACGGGATTTCGTCGTCGAAATCCTGGCTGAAATTCTGGGCTGGACCATCCATCTGGCGTGGGCCACCGCCCTGCCCCTGATTGCCATAAGCAACAGACTCCTGGGCATAACCGCCCCCACCGCTATTGCGACTGTCGAGCATGGTCAATGTCGCGCCAAAGCCGCGCAGAACGACTTCGGTTGAATAGCGGTCCTGACCGTTCTGATCCTGCCACTTCCGGGTTTCCAGCTGGCCTTCAATGTACAGCTTGGAACCCTTTTTGACATAGCTTTGCACCACGCGGATAAGGCCCTCATTGAACACCGAGATACGGTGCCATTCGGTCTTCTCCCGGCGCTCGCCAGTATTCTTGTCTTTCCAGTTTTCTGAGGTTGCGAGTGAGAAGGAACAGACTTGTCCGCCGTTCTGAAACTGTCTCACTTCTGGGTCCTGGCCGACATTGCCGACGAGAATAACCTTATTTACTGATCCTGCCATCTTCCGTTCTCCGTTCTTGGCTTCCGATAACTCTCAAGCGCTCTACAGGCTCGAATCACCTGTGTCCCGCTGAGTCTTTATCTATCCACAAAGGATCACGGAGTCAATAAAATGTTCTTTTTTTGTTCTGCAGATTGAGCCGCCTTCGTCCACTGCAGATAAGGCCAAAGCAGCAGCTTCAATATGTCATTGCCAGGCGTTCCCTCAAACCCGAATGCCCCTTTGTACGGGCCTGGCACGCGGTACGTGCCGAACATCACGTCCCAGAGGGCAAACGTGTTGGCGAAGTTGGTGTCATAGGCGGCTTTGTCATCAGCATGGTGCCAGTGATGGAAGCGCGGCGTTGAAATGACCTTCACCAGCGGTCCAAGATGGATGTCATACTTGGTGTGCACCCAATTATTGTGGAGCAGGCGCAGCGCTGCAATCGCGCCGACGCCTTCGGCCGGTATGTTCAGCCAGCTGGCGAGCAGGATATAGCCAACCTGCATCACCACCACTTCCAGGATGTGCATGCGCGAGCTGGTGGTCCAGTTCATCGTCTCGTCGGAATGGTGAACTGCGTGCACATCCCAAAACCCGCGCGTATGCAGCAGGCGATGGACCCAGTAATCAATGAAGTCGATGGCGACGACCCAGATTAGGATGGTCAACCAGAGCGGCACCTGATCCCAGAACGCCAACGGTGTCTGCGGCAAGCCCATCGCGTCATAGCCCTGGCGTGTGAGCACAACCCCAATCATCATTAGCGGCGCGAGCATGGGATTGAAGATCGACAGGAAGATATTGGAGCGAACACTGGCCAGCAGATCCGACGACCAACGCACGGCATCGCGCCCAGCAATGACCAGGCCGATCAGCGTGAAAATCACGAATGGAATGAGATAGCCTTTGAGCGCGCCAAACGCGGCGAAAAGCAGTTCTTCAGTCACGCCCTCAATCCCCAGTCCAGGTTGGCAGGGTCGTTTCGATTAACCACTGCTGACATCTACTGACCGCAGGATTAGCAGCTTGCGCTCAATATCCGGTCTAGGAATTCTGTGAAATTTGATCGATTTCTGCGCCCGCACACCCATTTGGGTACAGAATGGCGGGTTTGCAAAGCCGAACGACTTGCGCGCTCGCCGAAAATGTTCTCAATACGTTCTTGTCGCCAAATTGGACTCACGACACAGATCACGTCTTGAAAAACCAGAAACGATCGGGTTGCTACACGCATGTCCTCCCTTGAATCTCCGTTTATTCGTGTCCGCGGTGCCAAAGAGCACAATCTCAAAGGCGTAGATGTCGATATTCCGCGCAACCAGCTGGTCGTCGTCACCGGCCTTTCGGGTTCCGGTAAATCCTCGCTCGCGTTCGATACGATCTATGCTGAAGGCCAGCGGCGCTATGTCGAGAGCCTGAGCGCCTATGCGCGCCAGTTTCTGGAGCTGATGCAAAAGCCAGATGTCGAGAGCATTGAAGGCCTCTCGCCGGCAATCTCGATTGAGCAGAAGACAACCAGCCGCAACCCGCGCTCGACTGTGGGCACGGTGACCGAGATTTATGACTATATGCGCCTGCTCTGGGCGCGGGTCGGCATTCCTTATTCGCCAGCCACAGGCCTGCCGATTGAGAGCATGACGATCAGCCAGATGGTCGACCGCACCATGGACCTGCCTGAAGGCACCCGGCTCTATCTGCTCGCCCCAATGATCCGCGGGCGCAAAGGCGAGTATCGCAAAGAGTTCGCGGAACTGCTCAAGAATGGCTTCCAGCGCGTCAAAGTCGATGGCGAGTTCTACGATCTGGAAGAACCGCCGGTCCTGGACAAGAAGTACAAGCACGACATTGACGTCGTCGTGGACCGGATCGTTGTCCGCGAAGGCATGGAACAGCGCCTGGCCGAGAGTTTCGAAACCGCCCTCCCCCTCGCCAATGGCATTGCGGTCGCAGAATATGCCGACCTTGAGGAAGGTGAGACAGAGCCAAAACGGATCACCTATAGCGCCAACTTCGCTTGTCCGGAGTCCGGCTTTACGATTCCAGAGATCGAGCCGCGTCTGTTCTCGTTCAACAACCCATTCGGCGCCTGTCCGACCTGTGACGGGCTTGGCCAACAGCTGAAGATCGATCCCAGCCTGGTCGTACCAGACAAGGATCTCGACTTAATGAATGGCGCCATCGCGCCCTGGGCCAAACAGGCTTCGCCGTACCAGACACAAACGCTGCAGGCGCTGGCGGACCATTATGGCTTCGACCTCAAGACGGCCTGGAACAAGCTGCCTGAAAAGGTTCAGGACGTGATCCTCAACGGCACTGGCGAGGAAGAGATTGAATTCATCTATGATGATGGCCTGCGCCGCTATGAGGTCACCAAGACCTTTGAGGGCGTGATCCCTAATCTTGAGCGTCGCTTTCGGGAAACAGAAAGCCAGTGGGCGCGCGACGAGATTTCGAAGTATCAGTCCGCCGCTGCCTGCCCGACTTGCCTCGGCAAACGCCTTCGCCCGGAAGCCCTGGCCGTGCGGATCGCGGGGCTCGACATTGCCGACGCCTCGAGCTTCTCGATCAAGGAAGCAGGCGAGTGGTTCGCCAAAGTGAACGACACGCTGACGCCGCAATCTCAGGAGATTGCCGGGCGCATCCTGAAAGAGATCAATGACCGTTTGATCTTCCTCAACGCGGTTGGCCTCGACTATCTCTCAATGTCACGCTCGTCTGGCACGCTGTCCGGCGGTGAGAGCCAGCGCATTCGCCTCGCCAGTCAGATCGGGTCGGGCCTGACCGGCGTGCTCTATGTGCTCGACGAGCCCAGCATTGGACTGCATCAGCGCGACAATGAACGGCTGCTCGAAACGCTGAAACGCCTGCGTGATCTCGGCAATTCCGTCATCGTGGTCGAGCATGATGAGGACGCCATTCTCACCGCGGACCATGTGATCGACATGGGGCCTCGCGCCGGTGTGCATGGTGGTCAGATCGTCAGCCAGGGCACCGCCGACGAGGTGATCGCGGACGAGAATTCACTCACCGGCGCTTATCTGTCGGGCCGCGAGGAAATCGCGATCCCCAAGACCCGCCGCGTGAACCAGAAAAAGCGTGAGCTGACCATCAAGGGCGCGACCGGCAACAATCTGCAGGACGTCGATGTCACGATTCCGCTCGGCACGTTCACCGCGGTCACGGGTGTCTCCGGCGGCGGCAAGTCGACGCTGATCATTGAGACGCTGTACAAGGCCCTCGCTCGCAAGCTCAATAAAGCCAGCAAAGCGCCGGCGCCGTATGAGAGCATTGAAGGCCTGCATCACCTCGACAAGGTCATCGACATTGACCAGAGCCCGATTGGTCGGACACCGCGGTCTAACCCCGCCACTTATACCGGTGCCTTTGGCCCGATCCGCGACTGGTTCGCTGGGCTGCCGGAATCGAAACAGCGCGGCTACAAGCCGGGTCGGTTCTCGTTCAATGTCAAAGGTGGCCGCTGTGAGGCCTGCCAGGGCGACGGCGTCATCAAGATCGAGATGCACTTCCTGCCGGATGTCTATGTCACCTGCGAGACGTGCGGCGGCAAACGCTACAATCGCGAGACGCTGGAAGTGCTCTACAAGGGCAAGTCGATCGCCGACGTGCTGGATATGACCGTGGAAGAGGCCGAGAAGTTCTTCTCCGCCGTCCCTGCCATCCGCTCCAAGATGGAGACGCTCAACCGGGTCGGGCTGTCCTATATCAAGGTCGGCCAGCAGGCGACGACGCTCTCGGGCGGTGAGGCGCAGCGCGTCAAGCTCGCCAAGGAGCTCTCCAAACGCGCCACAGGCAAGACGCTCTATATTCTCGACGAGCCGACCACCGGCCTGCACTTTGAAGACGTTCGCAAGCTGCTCGATGTGCTGCATGAGCTGGTCGATACGGGCAACACGGTGCTGGTGATCGAGCATAATCTCGACGTCATCAAGACGGCCGATCACATCATTGATCTCGGCCCGGAAGGCGGCGATGGCGGCGGCAAAATTGTCGCCACGGGCACGCCTGAACAGGTCGCGAAAGTGAAAGGCAGCTGGACAGGAAAATTCCTCGCCGAAGCGCTCAAGCGTCACAATCAACGCAAATCCGGTCCCGTTCCTGCCAAGGCGAAAGCCAAACCGAAACCAGCTGCGAAGAAAAGTCCTGCGAAGAAACCCGCGGCTAAAAAGAAAGCGCCAGCTAAGCGGAAGAAGGCGACAGCCTAGTTGTTCCCGAACCGGCCGCGCTGCAGGTCGTCCGAGAGGCGAATATCTTCCGGCTCGCCGCTCAGACGGTTGCGATAGACTTGGGTGTTCTCCAACACGCGCTGCACGTAATTGCGGGTCTCGCTAAACGGAATGAACTCTACCCAATCGACGGGGTCGACCTCACCGGCACGCGGATCACCATATTCGCCAATCCAACGCTGTGGCCGTGACGCGCCTGCATTATAGGCAGCGGCTGTCATGATGTAGCTGCCATTGAACTGACGCAGCAACGTATCGAGGTGCGCTCCGCCCAGGGTCATGTTGTAGCCTGGATCATCCGTCAGCCAGCTGGTCCGGAAAGGCAGGCCCTGACGGCGCGCTTCGAGCTGGGCTGTACGTGGAATAAACTGCATCAGACCGCGCGCATTGGCATGGCTGATCGCGGCGGGATTCATCTCACTTTCCTGACGCGACAGCGCCAGCATCAACGACCGCTCCACTTGCGGCTCACGCAGTAATGGATACTCGACCACCGGATAGGCGGCATCGGGCGCAACGACCCCCTTGGCAAGTCCGGCTTTGGCGCCGCGCACGCCGATATCGGCATAGTGATATTCGCGGCCAATCTCGGCCAGCAGCTCAAAATCCTGCGGGCGCGTCAGCTGATCATCGAGATGATAGGCAAACTTGCGGAACGCGGCGTCCCAGCCATTCTCGGCAAACAGGCGCATAGCTTTCACCAATGACCGGCTGTGGAAATTGCCGCGATCTTCATCTGTGATCGTGTAAGTCGTGCTGAGATCAATTGTGCCTTGCATCGCCTTTTCGGCGGCCAGCTGACCGTAATAGGAGAAGCGATATTGCGCAGCTTCGGCGTAAGCCGTTTGCGCCTCTTCTTCCATGTTCATCGCTTCCAGCGCGCGGCCCTTCCAGTAATGGGCTCGCGACAGGCTGATCGGTGTGGCAACGCCCGCTTCAAGCGATTCAAAGTGTTGCAGCGCCCGCTCCGGATTATCCATGTGGCGCAGCGCAATCCAACCGGCCGTCCACTCGGCCTCGGCGAAATCACGGCCAGCGCTCATGCCGTGCGGCGCGGAGAGTTCGTAGGCGAGCTGCCAATCGGATTCTTTCAGCGCGACGCGCACTTGCGGATGTCTCGCTTTCCACAGACGGCTGCGACCAGCGGCAGGTACATCTGCGCCGTCAATCTGACGAAGCAGAGGCACGACGCGATCTTTCAATCGGGCCCGGCGACGCCATTCAGCGCGGTCAAACATCAATCCAGGATGCGATTGCAACGGGGTGGAGACCGCATCGACGGCAGCGTCAACGCCGCGGGCGCGGCGGATCAGCTTGGAGCGCGCATCAAGCAGTGCCCGCCAGTCCGGGGTCAGCAGCGACTTCATTCGCCCTGCCGCCGTGGTCTGGCGCGTCCAGAGCAGGAAATCGACGCGTTTGCGGTGATCGTCCTGTGTCAGCTTGTTCTTGTAGCGCGCGTAAGTCCGTTGACTCATTTCCTTGGTCAGCGTGCGGCCATGCCAGGCCTTACGAACTTCGACCATGGCCTCGTCACCGCGACCGAGCGATTCCAGAGCGCGGGCATAGATGATGTGTCCAGCGCCGCTACGGGCGCCGCCATGGTTTTCAAACCAGGCCACACGGGCGCGCGCATCCAGCGTGGACAGCTCCATCACTTCTTCCGCGCGTGAGCGGATTTCGGTGATTTCCGGCCAGCCGCCGAGCCGTGTCAAAGCCCGGTCCATTTCATCGAAAGACATGCGCCAGTCGCGACGGGCGCGATACCAGGTCAGGACATCCCGCGCCGTGGTGTCACGAATCTGCGATTCGGCCTGACGAACCTCGAACCAGTCAGCTCGGTCAACCGCTTGCAGGCCTTCGCGCAGCAATCCGGCATCCCGAGTGGAAATCACGTCGGATGCCGCCACCAATTGCGGTTTCAGGCTTGGCGCTGGCGCCACTTGAGCATAGCTCGTCAAGCTGGTTCCCAGACCGGCGGCCAGAGACACGAAAATCAGACTGAAAAGGCGGTTTCGCATGTGCTTTGACGGATTCCTTATTATCCTTGTCGTTGATACATTCTGATTCCGGTTTATAGGCCGTATATGACCAAACTCGGACCTTTTGCGGTCCTGTTCAACCAAAAGTGTGTATCTGACAGATGTTTCATGGTTCTATCCCTGCGTTGATTACCCCATTCAAGAACGGGGCCATCGACCGCGACGCGTTCGCAAACCTGATCGAACAGCAGATTTCGGGCGGTTCGGCAGCGCTTGTGCCTTGCGGCACGACGGGCGAATCCGCGACCCTGTCGCATGATGAACACAAGCAAGTCGTGGAGCTTTGCATTGAGGTCGCAGCGGGCCGCGTACCGGTGATCGCTGGGGCCGGATCCAATTCGACCAAAGAGGCGATTGAGCTGACCGAGCACGCCAAACAAGTCGGCGCGGATGCCGCTCTGGTGATCTGTCCATACTACAACAAGCCCGACCAGGCCGGGCTCGAAGCGCATTTCAGAGCGATCAATGAGGCCGTTTCGATGCCGATTGTGATGTATAATGTGCCCGCCCGTACGGCATCTGACCTGCTGCCGGAAACCCTCGGGCGGCTCGCCAAACTGCCAAACATTATCGGGATCAAGGATGCCAGCAATGATCTCGGCCGCGTATCTTATCTAGCGGCCCTGACTGAAGGCGAACAATTTACGCAATTGTCCGGCGAAGATCCGTCCAGCCTCGGCCATCGCGGCATGGGCGGCGCAGGCTGCATCTCTGTCACCGCAAATGTGGCCCCGGCGCTGTGCGCACAAATGCATGCGGCGTTTGACGCAGGCGACCTGGAAACCGCACAGGCCATCGATCAGCGCTTGATCCATATCCATCGCGCCATGTTCTTCTCGCCCTCCCCTGGTCCGGCAAAGCATGTCCTGTCAAAAATGGGCGTTTGTACCGACGAAGTGCGCCTGCCAATCGTGATGCCGGATGAGGCGACCCGGGCGCGCATTGATGCGGCTATGGCGGCGGCCGGAGTATAGACTGGGAAAATGGCAAAGAAGTCTCAAACCAAGGGCCGCTCGGACGGTCTGGTGGCGGAGAATCGCCGCGCGCGCTTCGACTATGCGGTCGAGGACACGCTAGAGGCTGGCCTGATGCTGACCGGCAGCGAAGTGAAATCGCTGCGCAATGGCAAAGCCAATATCGCTGAAAGCTATGCCTCACTTGAAGAAGGCGAGCTGTGGCTGATCAATTCCGACATCCCGACATATGAAGGCGCCAACCGGTTCAATCATGCGCCGCGCCGCAAACGCAAATTGCTGGTGTCAAAGCGCGAGCGCTCGAAACTGGCGCAAGCGGTTGAGCGAGCCGGGCGGACGATCGTGCCTCTCAAGCTCTATTTCAACGAGCGCGGCCTCGCCAAGCTGCTGATCGGCATCGCCACGGGTAAGAAGGCGCACGATAAGCGCGAAACCTCCGCCAAGCGCGACTGGCAGCGCCAGAAGGCGCGGCTGATGAAAGAGAGCTAGATCGTTCGGTTCAGAACGTCGGCAAAAAAGCGTGGATCGACATTGCCGCCTGTAATGACGACCCCAACGGTCTTGCCTTTGGCCTCTTCCGGCAAACGGAACATCGCGGCCGCAAGCGCGGCGGCGCCGCCCGGCTCCACTACGAGCCGTAATTGCCGGAAGGCAATACGCATGGCTTCAAATGCATGCTGGTCAGAAACCGCGCATCCCCCAGCCAGCAGAGGCGAGCCCGCGGCCCAGGTCAGATCGCCTGGCTGAGGCGTCAGGATAGCGTCGCATTTGGAATGCGTGCCCGGTTCATTCGACATGATCTGACCGGCCTCCAGGGATCGTTTCCAGTCCTCATGGCCTTCTGGTTCTGCGGTCCAGATCCGGGTTTCGGGGCTGGTTTTGGAGAGCGCCAGCGCGATGCCGGTGATCAGACCGCCGCCGCCCGTGCAGCAGATCAGATGATCAAGCTCATCACCGCGGGCTTTGACTTGCTCAGCAAATTCGAGCCCCAGCGTCCCCTGCCCGGCAATGATCATCCGGTCATCAAAGCTCGGCACCAGGACGGCATCGCGTTCACGCGCAATTTCGGCAGCGATCTCTTCGCGGTTTTCTGTGTTGCGGTCGTAAAGGCGAACCTCAGCGCCATCGGCCTCCACGCCTTCAGTTTTAACCGCAGGCGCATCGGACGGCATGACGATCACCGCCGGCATGCCGAGCCGGCGCGCCGCGCGCGCGACTCCCTGGGCATGATTGCCAGACGAAAAAGCGACCACGCCCTTCTCGCGTTTCTTCTTCGGGATTTGCAGCAGCCGGTTGGTCGCCCCGCGCAGCTTGAAGCTGCCGGTCTGTTGCAGACATTCGGCTTTGATCAGGACTTTGGCACCCGCGATATGGTCGATCACGGATGAAGTGAGCACAGGGGTCGTTTCCACATGATCGCGGATCCGCTTTCGCGCGGATACGACATCGCGAGCTGTAGGAAGTTTCACCTTCATGACGTGCCGCTACCGCAAGGCCCCCTGACGGTCAAATTACAGCTTGGCCAGCAATTCGCGGGCGCCGTCGCCAATTTCAGGATGGTCCACAGCATGCGCCAGGACTGCATTGAAATAGCCAAGCTTGGAACCGCAATCATAGGGTGCGCCCTCAAACTCGTAGGCGTAGAAGCTCTGCATATCCATCAGACGCGCCATGGAGTCGGTCAGTTGGATCTCACCGCCTGCACCTGCGCCCTGGTCTGACAGCAAACCAAAGATTTCCGGCTGCAGGATGTAGCGTCCAGTGATCGCCAGGTTAGATGGCGCCTCGTCGCGCGGCGGCTTCTCGACCATCGCGCTCATTTCGATCAGACGGCCGTCCCGCTCACCTTTCGGCGCGATGACACCGTAAGAGGAGACACGCTCTTCCGGCACAGGGTCGACAGCGATGATGTTGCCGCCAACCTTGTCGTATGCCTCGACCATTTGCGCGAGGCACGACTTTTCGGCTTTGACGATGACATCTGGCAACAGGATCGCGAACGGCTCATCGCCAACAATATCGCGGGCACACCAGATCGCATGTCCAAGGCCGAGTGGCTCCTGCTGACGGGTAAAGCTGGCACCGCCTGCGGGGAGACGCGTCTTTTGAACTTCGAGCAGAATGTCCGCCTTGCTGGCTTTGCTTGCCAGGCTGGCTTCGAGTTCGAACGAGAGATCGAAATAGTCTTCAATCGCGCCTTTGCCGCGTCCTGTCACAAAGACAATGTGCTCAATTCCGGCTTCAATTGCCTCATCGACGACATATTGCAGCGCGGGTCGGTCAACGACCGGTAACAGCTCTTTCGGGATCGCTTTAGTGGCAGGAAGGACGCGGGTTCCGAACCCGGCGACAGGCAGCACGGCTTTGCGAATTGTCATGTTCTGAAGCTCCGAAATCGTTTCGGGCTCTGTCTAGCGAGATTTGTGCCAAAAACCAGCGTTGTTTCAGACCAGGCCGGCGCTGCTTCCGCCCATCCAGCCGCCGACAAATGCGAAGGCGACGAGCAGGGAAACCAGGATCACCGCCATCTGACGGCTCAGCGGCTGATAATGCGCTTCCAGCTGATCCTGCAATTGCTTGGCCGGAGATGCCACCGGCGGCGTATCTGCGTCCGCTTCCACCGGCTTTACCGGCGCAGGAGATTTCAGCGCAGCCGTCTTCATTTTGGCATCGCCAGTATAGTGCAGTTCCGATTTACGCCGTGCAGCCATGTTTCCGCCTCTCAAACAAGCGCATAGCTAAGCGCAGAAGGGCTAACGCAGCCTTAAAAAGTGATGGCGAAATTCAGGCGGGTCTATCAGACGGTACGCTTGGCTTTGTCTTTCGCATTTGTCGCCTCAATCGCAGCGCGCGCGGCTTGCCATTCCTGGTCGCCCCATTGCGCAAGTTGAGAGAAGTTGCCGCCTGTCGCGTTATACATGGCGCCATCAATCGCGATGGTCTGACCGTTCACATATTCTGCGCCCGGTCCCATCAGGAAGACGGCGAGATTGACCAGCTCATGCATCTTGCCGATCCGGCCCATGGGATTGGTGCCATCGCGGTTCATGTCTTCTGTGCTATCGGCTTGCGGGGCGAGCCGCTTGGTCATGCCTTCGGTCGGGAACGGTCCCGGCGCAATGGCATTGAAACGCAGTCCATAGCGCCCCCATTCCACCGCGAGCGATTGAGTCATCGTGTTCACCGCCGCTTTGGACATGGCTGAGGGAACGACAAACGGCCCGCCATTCCAGATCCAGGTGGTGAGGATGGAAATGACGCTGCCTTTATGGCCCGCATCAATCCAGCGCTTGCCGATATTGTGGGTCATGTAAAACGTGCCACGGAACACGATATTCGCAATCGCATCAAAGCCGCGGATCGAAAGATCTTCGGTACGCGAGATGAAATTACCCGCCGCATTGTTGACGAGACCGGTCAGTGGGCCGTGATTGGTCCAAATCTCATCATTCATATCATTGATCGCCTCGGCGACGCGGATATCGCAACCATGTGGCACGACCTTGCCACCATGCGCGCTCATCAAAGCGTCAGCAGTCTCCGCACACACCCCGCCGCGCCGTCCACATATATGAACCTCGGCGCCAAGCTTGAGAAACCCTTCAGCCATTTCCTTGCCGAGGCCCGTGCCTCCGCCGGTGACCAGAACCCGTTCGCCTTCCATAAGGCCTTCGCGAAACATTAAGTGGTTCATATCCATGGCGATCTCTCCCTCGGTTTTTGTCTTGAGGGAGAGAGTAACTCGAAAAGCGCAGGCGGAAAGTTCTTCCGGAGCGGTAGGACCAGGATTAGGTCCCGCTTATTTTCGAAACGGCAGCGAAATCGCCCGCCAAGCCAGCCAGATGGGCAAGACGATGGTGGCCCCGGCCAGCGCCGGTTTCCAGAAATTTTGAACCGCCCAACGCAACAAGCTACCCAGCGAAGCCAAGAAGCTCTGCACCGCGCCCATCATGTTTACATCGGGCGAGACTGGATCGAATTCGCTTGCCATGACGAGAAATCCCACCAGCACGCAAAGCAGGACCAGCTTGAGCCATCCCCACGGACTGATGCCGAGCAAGCGGATCAAGATATGACGCTTTGCAGCGGGCAGCTTGCCGGTTTTCGCAGCGGTTTCCCCGATTGTTTCCAATCCAGGATCGGTCATGGTCTAGGCCACCTGTTTTACGATTTCGACCTGATGCGGATACGGGATTGAAATGCCCTGTTGGTCGAAAGCTTCTTTGACCGCTTTGGTCAGATCGAATTTCACGTCCCAATAATCTTTTGCCGAAACCCAATTGCGGGTCGCGATATCAACAGAACTATCGCCCAGATTGACGACCTTGGCGAAAGGTTCGGGGTCGCGCATGATCCTGTCATCCGCGTCGACGATCGATTTGATGATCCCAATCGCCTTATCGATATCGTCCCCGTAATCGATGCCGAACGTCATATCGACACGGCGGGTCGAGTAGCCACTGTAATTCTTGATCACACCATCAATCGCTTGGCTGTTCGGCACCATGATCTGCACATTATCCGGCGTCGCCAGAACGGTTTGGAACAGGTTGATATCTTTAACGGTGCCCGCAACGCCCGCCGCTTCGACATAATCGCCAAGCTTATAGGGGCGGAAGATCATGATCATGACACCAGACGCGATGTTTCCGAGCGCGCCCTGTAGCGATAGACCGATGGCCAGCGTGAGCGCACCGAGGATCGCCACAAAACTCGTCGCCGGAACGCCGAAGACCTGCAAGACGGCGATAAAGACGGCCGCCGTGACCGCCCAGCGCACCATGGACCCAAAGAAATTGCCAAGCGTGTCATCGATATTTTCTTGCCGAAGCGAGACTTTCCGAACCAAGCCGCCGAGCCATCCCGCAACGCGCAGTCCGATAATCAGAACGATGAGGGCGCCAATTGCTTTGGCCCCAAATCCGAGGATTTGATCGCCATAGTCGGCCCAGAGTTTGGCGAGATCGATATTGTCCATTTG
>JABSQB010000042.1 GCA_013214545.1 Henriciella sp. | reverse complement strand
ACTTCATTCTTGAACTACCGGGCGCGTATGCGGCTGAGGCAGGGGAGATGGGGCGAAACCTATCAGGGGGGCAAAGGCAGCGGGTCGCCCTGGCGCGGGCCATTCTACGCGATGCCCCAATTCTAATGCTGGACGAGGCGACCTCAGCGCTGGATGCCGAAAGCGAAGCAAAGGTTCAAACCGCGCTGTCCGAGTTCGCCGCGGATCGCACAACGCTGATCATCGCGCACAGATTATCAACGGTGCGCGCGGCTGACCGGATTATCGTGGTCGATGAAGGCCGCGTCGTCGAAACGGGCAGTCACGACGCTCTGATGGCACAGGGCGGCGTCTACAAGAAACTGGTTGAGCTGCAGCTGACCTAGGCGCTTTCCTCAGAGGCGCCCTCGAGCGGTCGTTCCTGCGGCATCTGCGCCGCAGCGGTCTTGAGGAAGCGCGCAAGTTTCTCTGAGCTTTCAGCGCCTTGAACGGCGATCTGCCGCAAAGCAATGAAGGTCGGGACCCCGGAAACGCCCATTTGTCTGAACAGGTTTTGTTCGCCGCGCACGGTTTCGACATCTGCCTCGCTAGTCAGCAGGTCCGATACGATGTTTGGATCGAGACCGATTTCAGAGGCAATGGTCACCAAGACTTCATGATCGCCAATATCGAGGCCTTTGGCGAAATAGGCTGAAAACAGAGCTTCCTTCGCGGCCATGCCGAGAGACTGGCCTTGCGCCCAATGGACAAGCCGATGAGCGTTGAAACTGTTCGGACGCCAGGTGATGCGCTCAAAGTCGAAGGGAATGTCTTCGTCCTTGCCATACTGGATCAGCGCATCGCGCATTGAGTTTGCCCGGTCGCGGCTTTGATCAGATCCATAACGCGCTTTCATATAGGCCTTATAGTCCGTGCCACCGGCCGGAATGGTGGGGTCGAGTTCGAATGGGCGGAACAGGACCTCGACCTCAACCTCAGGCACCAGCTCCATTGCGCCCTTCAGGCGTCGCAATCCGACCCAGCACCACGGACAAACGAGATCGGAGACCATTTCGATGTGGAGGGTCATGACAGAGAATCCTGTGCAGCGTGCGCCTTGAGATGCGCAATATCGATGATGGAGAGGGTCTTGTGGTGCGTGGCGTTCAGGTCCACAGGTGGCGCGACGCCCATTTGCCGGGCTTCTTCCCAGCGCGAAGCACAAAGGCACCATTTGTCGCCGGGCTTAAGGCCCGGAAAGCGAAACTCTGGGCGCGGCGTGATCAGATCATTGCCGCGATTGAAGCTGTATTGCAGGAATTCGGCGGTCACCGTGACGCAAACGGTGTGCATGCCTTGGTCCATCGGGCCGGTATTGCAGCATCCATCGCGAAAGAAACCGGTCAGCGGGTCATGGCTGCACGAGGCAAGGGTTTCACCGAGCACATTGCGGGCAGGGGTGTTTGCGTCGCTCATGTCGCGGGTACGGGCTCAGGCTTACCGGCAGCAGCGCTCAGGACGCCCCAATAGCCGTGTTGGACTTCCATCCGCTCTGTAATGCCTTTCTTTTCCAGCAGCCGATGCGCTTCGGCCAGGCGATAGAAGGGCAGGTGCATGAACATGTGATGCTCGCAGTGATAGTTCACCCAATAAGGCGCAATGAAGATCCGCTCCAGCAGACTGGCATAGGTGGTGCGGGCATGGCGCATCGGATCATTGTGATCCGGTACTACTGCGTGCTCTGCAATATTGCGCAAGCGGGTGATCATCATGTTCCAGGTCGCCATTGGCAGCAGCCACAGCACGAAGAAGGCCCACCAATGACCAAGCAGCGTGAGAATCGCAAACAGGATCCCATTGGTGATCAGATGCGGGACCACCGCTTCACGCGCGGCCTGCATCCGATTGGCGATATTGGTGCCTGAGCGGATTTTTAGCCCGAGGGCGTTCGAAAACTGATTGAGCCGCTGTTTGTAGAAGGTCTGGCCGGTCAGATCGCGGATAATCTTGCGCCGCAGAGATGTCTTAGTGATCGGAAATGGCGCGGACAGGACGAGATCAGGGTCTTCTTCTTGCTGCGCATATTTATGATGCTGCAAATGATACGGTCGATACGCCTTCAGGCTGCCGCCAATCGGGGCGCCGGAGAGCCAGTGGCCGAAAAAATTGTTGAGTGCCAGATTTCGCGACAAGCCGCCATGCGCGGCCTCATGCATAAGCACCGCGAGGCCGAGTTGCCGTGCGCCAATGATCGGGATGGCAAGAATGATCAGCCAGGGCTGCCAGATCGCTGCCGCTATGGCGAGGCCAATCACGGCCCAGCAATGCACCACCATGCCGAGTCCCATCAGGTCGGAGCGGCGGGACACATGTTCCCATTCTTCACGACTGAACAGATCAAGCGGGCGGATTCGTTTTGCAGCAGGCATAAAGCGATAATACAGCCCTTTCCTAAGGGCAGACAAGCTTACCCTAGAGCAAGGCCGCGATTGTCAGACCAGCAACGATGATCGCGCCTGCCCAGACATTCGATTTGAACATGGCGAGAGAATTGGCTTCGCGGTCCTGTGAAAGAGTTGAAACCTGCCAGATGCCATGGCCCAGGAAGGCCAGCGCCATGACGGCTCCAATCCGTCCCGCGCCGGCAAAGTATGCGCCGAGGAAGATCAACGCGGTTGCCGCCATGTGGAAGACGAAAACGCCGGTCAGAACTTTGTCGCCAAACAGACGCGCGGTGGATTTCACTCCGACCAGGGCATCATCCTCGCGGTCCTGCATGGCGTAGATCGTGTCATAGGCGACGGTCCAGCAAACCAGACCGAGATACAGGACGACGGTCGCGCCGGTAACGCTGGTCGCTGTCGCGGCGCCAACAAGCGCGCCAAAATTGAAGGTGAAGCCGAGCCAGGCTTGCGGCCACCATGTGATCCGCTTCATGTATGGATAGGCTGCCACAAGCGGAATCGCCAGCAGCGCGACGATCTTCGCGTCGAAGGGCAGGAAGATCCAAACCAGAAAGCCGACGCCTAGCTGCGCGGCGAGGAACATATAGGCCTCGGACAATGTCACATCGCCGGCGGGCAGGGGGCGCGCAGCCGTCCGAGACACCTGCGAATCAATGTCCTTGTCGCGGATGTCATTCCAGGTGCAGCCGGCGCCGCGCATAGCAATGGCGCCGATTGCAAAAAGAATGATCCAGATCAGGTCAATCCACTGAAAGCCGGCTGGCACACGCATCAGCGCCAGCCCGATCCAGCAGGGCAGCAGGAGCAGCCAGATCCCGACGGGACGATCCCAGCGGGCCAGCGCCGCATAGGGACGGCTCTGGTCTGGCAATTGCCTTAGCCAGTCCGGGAGCGCGCTATCGAGCGGAATGCTGCGCGACTTGTCGTCTTCAGTTTCAAACTCAGTCATGCGCTCTCTATAGCGATTTTTAATTGCTGCGCCATGACTTAACGCGCCGTCCTCTGCACCCTATAGAGCCCGCTATGAGTCATGTTGCCCGTCTATTTGTTGAACAGCCGCTTGAGCAGGGCGCTGCAGTGGCCCTGCCAGAGGCGCAGAGCAAGTATTTGCTGCGCGTGATGCGTCTCACCGAAGGCGCGCAGGTGCGGGTCTTCAACGGCGCAGACGGCGAATGGCGCTGCAGCCTTTCCATCGACCGCAAGACGGCGGTCCTCACGCCGCTTGAGCAAACCCGCGCGCAAGTGTCTGGACCGGAACTCACGCTGTTGTTCGCACCGGTGAAAAAGGCTCGAACGGACTTTATCGTGGAAAAAGCGACAGAGCTCGGAGTCTCAGCAATTCAGCCCGTGATCACGGACTATACGCAAAGCCAGCGCGTGCGCACCGATCGCATGCGCCTGCTGGCGATAGAAGCAGCGGAACAGACCGAGCGTATGGACTTGCCGCAAATTGAAGACGCTGCCGCGCTGCCGAAAGTGCTCGCAGCCTGGGATCGCGCTGTGCCGCTCATTTATTGCGATGAAGGCGGGGACGCGGCCCCGCTCGCGGCGCAGTCGAATCAGCTCTCTGGCAAGCCCGCAGGGCTCCTGATCGGACCGGAAGGCGGGTTTTCGCCAAAAGAGCGCGAAATGCTGCGCGCTCTCGAATTCGTGATCCCAATAACACTGGGGCCGCGCATCCTTCGCGCAGAGACAGCGGTTGTGTCAGCGCTCACGCTTTGGCAATCGGAGGTTGGAGATTGGCAACAGGCACCCTATCTGCCTGAAGCATAAGACATTGCCGGGAGGGCAGGGGTGTGACGACACCGACCACAGATATCGACGAAAACGCCCCGCGCATTTCCGGAAAGACCGAACTCATCGAATGGTTCGAAGCCGGCAGCAAACCGAAAGCGGACTGGCGGATCGGCACAGAGCACGAAAAATTCGGCTTCACCTGGAACGATCTGAAGCCGCTGCCTTATGAAGGCTCCGCCTCGGTCAAGGCGATGCTGGAAGGCCTGCGCGACCGCTTCGACTGGTCCCCGATTGAAGAAAATGGCTTCCTGATCGGCCTGAAAAAGGACGGCGCCAGCGTCAGCCTTGAGCCAGGCGGCCAGTTCGAACTCTCCGGCGCGCCGCTCGAACATATTCACGAGACCTGCAACGAAGTTGGCCAGCACCTGAACGAAGTCCGCGAAATCGCTGAGCCGCTCGGCATTGGCTTCATTGGCCTCGGCGCCAGTCCGATCTGGTCGATGGAAGACACCCCGATCATGCCAAAAGGGCGCTACAAAATCATGCGCGCCTATATGGAAAAAGTCGGGCGCCTCGGCCGTCAGATGATGTTCCGCACCTGCACTGTACAGAGCAATCTTGATTATGGCTCTGAAGCCGACATGGTGAAGAAGTTCCGCGTCTCTCTCGCGCTGCAGCCGCTCGGAACAGCACTGTTCGCCAACTCGCCTTTTCTCGAAGGCCGCCCGAACGGGTTCCTGTCCTATCGCTCACAGGTCTGGACCGACACTGATCCGGATCGCACCGGAATGCTGCCCTTCGTGTTCGAGGACGGGTTCGGGTTTGAGCGCTATGTCGATTATGCGCTCGATGTGCCGATGTATTTTGTCCGCCGCGGCGGCAAGTATCATGACGCGTCGGGGCTGAGCTTCCGCGACTTCGTGGACGGCAAACTGCCTATCTTGCCGGGTGAAAAGCCGGCCATTGACGACTTTGAAGACCATTTGTCGACCATCTTTCCGGAAGTGCGCCTGAAGCGGTTCCTTGAAATGCGCGGCAGCGATTCAGGCCCCTGGTCGCGTTTGTGCGCCTTCTCTGCCTTCTGGACCGGATTGCTCTATGATGAGACCGCGCTTGATGAAGCGTGGGAACTGGTCAAATCCTGGACCGCAGGAGACCGCGAAGCCTTGCGCCAAACCGTCAGAACCATCGGTCTTCAGGCCCCGGTCCCGGGCGGTCGCAGTCTGCAAGACTTTGGCAAGGACGTGCTCGACATTGCCCGCGGCGGATTGCGCCGCCGGGGTAAATTGTCCGTGTCCGGGGACGACGAGACCGGGTTCCTGCAGGAGCTGGAACACACCCTCGCGGCGGGGCGCACCCCGGCAGAGAATCTGCTCCGTTCCTATTATGAAGACTGGGGCAGGGATGCCAGCAAGGTCTTCAAGGAACTCGCTTACTAGACCCCAAAACCGAATATGGCAGATTTGCAACAATCGCGGAGCAATCCGCGCAGATAGTTGCATTTCCAAATAACGAGACACCCGGACAAAGACTTCGGCCGTCAAATCCAAAAGAACTCTCTCCTCAGGCGTCTCCCGCATGCAACCGGGCGGTGCTGTTCGAGGCCGTGTGGGTCGGTCTCGATTTAGAAAAGAGAGAGAGAACATGACACTGACAAGTCTACGTCGCCGCGCCCTGCGGACGACGATCATCGCCGGTATGGCCGGCCTCGGAATAGGCCAGATCGCAATCGCGCAGGATGCCGAGCCGGAGGAGGCCGCCGTTCAAGACACCGTGATCGTAACCGGATCCCGGATTATGAACTCAAACATCGCATCTTCCAGCCCGATTACGACTGTGGGCGCCGATACGTTCGATGCACGGGGTACGGTTGATACGATTGATTTGGTCAATTCGTTGCCGCAAAGCTATGTCGGTGCGAACAGCCAGAATTCGTCCTTCGCGAACGGGGCAAACGGTACCTCCACACTTGACTTGCGTGGCCTTGGGGCAACGCGGACCCTAGTATTGGCGAACGGAAAGCGGTTGCCGCCAGAATCGCCGCTGTCAGGTGGTTATGCCAGTGATGTGAACCTGATCCCCGCGCCGCTGGTTGAACGCGTCGAGATCGTCACGGGTGGGGCATCAGCTGTCTACGGTTCAGATGCTGTGGCTGGCGTTGCGAACTTCATTCTTCGATCTGACTTCGAAGGCGTGGAGGCCGATATTCAGTACGGCTTCAACCAATTTGATAATTCAAACTCGACACTACAGGCTGCGCTCGCTGACATTGGCGAAGATACCGTCGATGGTAGCCATAGCACCAATGACACATACGATCTTTCGCTTATCCTTGGCTCCAATCTTGACGATGGGCGCGGAAACGCGACGGTCTATTTCCGTTACTTCGAGAATGAAGGTATCAATCAGGGCGAGCGAGACTTCTCGCGTTGTGCTCTCGGTGAATTTGGTGACGACCCGTTCTGTTTGGGGTCGAACCAAGGGCCTTATCCCACTTCATTCGTTGTTTCTGCAGCGGTCCCTGTGGGCGGCTTAGCTGCAGATGCGATTCCGCTTTACAACGCGGATGGAACAATACAAACGGACGCAGATGGCAATCCAATTACAGGCGCGACGTTTTCTTTAAACCAAGACAACACGTTGTCTTCAGGATTTAACAATCCTTACAATTTCAACCCCCCCAATCCAATTCGACGCGCGACTGAACGTTTCAATGCGGGTTTTCTTGGCCACTATGAGATTACCCCAGATGTTGAGGCATATGCTGAATTTGGATTCTCCAAATCAACGTCTCCTGCCGTCATTGCGCCTTCGGCGGCATTCGGCAGCTCAATCAACCAAGTAAATTGCGATAACCCATTGCTTACGGCGGAAATGTTGGCCGCGATTTGTGGCGTTATTGATCCGAATACCGGGTATTACACGCGCGATATTGAAACAGATGCGGGCGCCGTTGCTGGCGACGGATACGTTCAAGCCGAGGTGCGTCGTCGCTTCGTTGAAGGTGGCGGACGAACAGACACCAGAACACTCACCAACTTCCGTTTTGTCGGCGGACTTCGCGGCACAATCTGGGATCATGTCGATTGGGATATTTTTGGTCAGGTTGCCCAAACAGAACTCGATCGTCTTCAGACCAATCAGGTGACGGCAGCGAACTTGGCGCGATCACTCGATATCGTGGATGATGGGAACGGGAATTATGTGTGTCGATCGGTCGTCGATGGCACAGACCCTAGCTGTCTTCCGTTCCTGTCAGCGTATGATGCGGGGGCAGAGGTCGATTCCGGGTTCGCGGCTTATGTGGATACGCCAACGCTCACCACAGGCTCGATTGAACAATTCGTGTATGGCGCGACTGCGCAAACCGATCTCGGCAATTATGGCATCTCGGCCCCGTGGGCAAAGGATGGTCCAAATGTTTTGATCGGGGTCGAGTATCGCCGTGATGGCATCAAAGCTCAAGCCGATGGGACCAACCAAGGCGGCGGCTTGGTCGGATCCGGCGGTGCGGTTCTGCCGACCAATGGCGAAACAGATCTCTTGGAATATTTCGCCGAGATTCAAGTTCCGTTGATTCAAGACGCTCCGTTTGCCAAGGAACTTGGTTTGTCGGCAGCGATCCGAAACTCTCAGTATGAGTCAGTCGATATCTTGAACGGCGTGGAAGGCGGCGATTTTTCAGCGGATACATTCGCTGTCGGTGCAACCTGGTCGCCAAATGACGACGTTCGGTTTCGCGCTCAATTCCAGCGTGCCATTCGCGCGCCAAACGTATTCGAATTGTTCAATCCGCAAAACACAAATCTAAGCAGCTTGTCTGACCCTTGTTCAGGCTTTGCAGGAACTGACGATGCGCCGGAGGCGACGGCGGCAGAATGCGCAAACACCGGTGTAACCGCAGCACAGTATGGGGCCATTCCACCAGATTCTGGACAGTTGAACATCATCACCGGTGGCAATCCAGACCTGACCCCAGAAGACGCGGATACTGTAACGCTTGGGTTTGTCTATCAACCGCATCAGATTCCAGACCTATTGGTCTCACTGGATTACTATCAGATCGAACTCACGGACGCAGTGGGAACGATTCCGGCTTCATTCACCCTGACTCGATGCCTGGAAACAGGCGACGCGACATTCTGTAGTCTGATCAACCGCGGAACCGATGGGTCATTGACCCAGGTGCCTAGAGACCAAGCAGCGATCACTGCAACCAGCATTAATACGGGCGGTCAAAATGTAGCCGGGCTCGATTTGTCGATGAGCTACCTGTATGACCTCGGTCAGTGGGGTGATCTTGGGTTCAAATACAACGCGAACTATCAGTTGGAGAACGAGACGATCGCCGTTGAAGGCTCCGCGCCTTACGATTGTGTCGGGTACTTTGATGATAGTTGCGGCAACCCAACGTTTGAGTATGCGCATAACGCATCCGTCGCATATACCTCCCCTTGGGATGTGCGCGCCAATCTGATGTGGCGTTACTTGTCTTCGGTCGAACGTATCGATTCGATCGACACCGATACCGGCGCAGTCACAACTTTTGCCGCGGCGGGTACGAATACGGGTTCGGCGAAGCTTGACGGCGAGCACTATTTTGATGTCTCGGCGTTTTGGGATGTGAATGAACATGTTGAGCTACGAGCAGGGGTGAACAACGTACTTGATAATGATCCGCCCGTCCTGCCTCAGTTCGGTCCTAGCCCGACCACAAATACTGAAGGAAACACGGTTGCGGGTGTGTACGAAGCGGCAGGGCGATTTGTATTCGTAGGCGCGAAGTTCAGCTTCTAGCATTTCGACTTAAATGAAAAAATGAGAATGGCGGCCTGATCAGGTCGCCATTTTTTGTGGGGAATAAGGTCTGAGTCTCAAACGGAGTGACTGTTCGGTTGGGTCTGGGACGCGCCAGCGTCGCGGTTGGCGCGTGTTTCGTCTGCTGCGCGTATGGGTCTCAGCGGCAGGTGAGAGCTAAATTTGATTTCGCATTCCTTATCCCACTGCATCGAATCTCTTGAACAAAACAAAACCGCTCTAGTTACCCGTGTGTCGCAGGCGATATGCCGTCCTGAGGTGCGGTTCCAAACAAATTTCCCCCACGACAACCTAAATCGTGGGGCGTTATGCCCATCGTGCTGAGAAATCGCGGGTGGAAATTGCTGATTTCTGCGCTTCAGAGCAAATGTGAGACCTATAAGTCACAGTCCGTTTCTTTTCCGAGTGTCTCAGTTCCAGCAATGTTGACGAAATTATGAACGCTCGCATAGCGTCGCCACATCTCGGACTGGGTAAATCCGAGCCGCTCGAGTTCTTGAGCAAATTATCACAATCATTCGGAGGTTCCACTGTGAGAGGGAATTCAATGAAAAGCCGTTTGTTTGCTTCGTCGATTATCGCCGGCGCAACATTCGGTGCTTATGCCTTGCCAGCTATGGCACAGGAGACGGACGCCCCGACGCCGGTCTCTGCGGTCGACGCAGATGATCTACGTCAGGACACGGTGATTATCACTGGTTCGCGTATCGCGCGCCAGGATTACACCGCGGACAGCCCGATCGTTTCCGTTGATGGCGATCAGGTCGTTGCAAACGCCGACATCACCATCGACACCTACCTGAACACACTGCCACAAGTTAACCCAGCGGGTTCGAGCACATCGAACAACCCTGGTAATGGCGGTCAGGCTGCGATCGACCTGCGTGGTCTCGGCAACAACCGGAACATTGTTCTGATCGACGGTCGTCGTGCGATGCCATCTGCATCAGACCTGACGGTTGACCTGAACACGATCCCTGCCGCTCTGGTTGAGCGTATCGAGATCATCACCGGTGGTGCTGGCGCTGTGTACGGTGCTGACGCTGTTGCCGGTGCGGTCAACGTCATTCTGAAGGATGACTTTGAAGGCATCGACATTCGCACAAGCTACCAAAACTCAACCGAGTTCTGGGATTCTGAAGAGTACACCATTACTGCCGTTGTGGGCGGAAACTTCGACAATGACCGTGGTAACGCTGTCCTCGCGCTCGAAACTTCTGTTCGTGAAGGCATGGTGAAATCCCAGCGTTCATTCGCTGAGCAAGCCACTTCAACCACTAGCTTCTTCCCTGAAGGTTCGCTGCTGTTTGGTTCTGCCAACGCACCAACTGAAGCTTCAATTGACGCTGTGTTCGGCACCTATGGTACCGATGCTGCCGACGTTTCTGTTGGTAACCGCTTTGGTTTCAACCTGGACGGCACTTTGTTCTCTGCCGGTATCTTCAACTCGCCGAGCGATGTTGAAAACTTCCGTTATGACATTGACGGTAACGTCAACCAGAACCTGTTCCCAGACGCCTACTCATACAACTTTGACTTCGTGAACCTGCTGACGCTCCCACTTGAGCGTGACTCGTTCATGGGTAAAGCCAACTATGAGCTGGACAATGGTGTGAACGTATTCGGTGGTTTCGGCTGGACTGAATATACTTCTGCGACCGCTCTGGCACCCACGCCGATCCCAACTGTTCGGATCACGGCGCCAGGTGAGAACAGCTCTATTCAAGCACAATCAACACTGGTTGAATCTGGCCAACAGGTTGCGTTCCAGCTGATCATTCCGGTCACGAACCCATTCGTGCCAACCGATCTGCAAACCATCCTGGCCTCGCGTACTGGCGACAACCCAGCGCTGGTTGGCTCTGGAGCAACTGAACCATTCCTGATGCGTCAGCGGACTCTGTCAGCTGGCCTGCGTCAGTCGAACTTCGAAAACACAGTGATCCAGTATCACTTGGGTGCCGAAGGTCCGATTGGCAGCACCGGTTGGGACTGGCACGCCTATATCTCTGAAGGTCGTGTAGAAACTGACCGTAACCAGGCTGGTAACATCGACTCTGACCGCCTCCAGATCCTTCTGGAAGCTACAGACGGTGGTGCAAGCATCTGTGAAGGTGGTTTCAACCCATTCGGTCGTAACCCACTCAGCGATGCCTGTGTCGACTATCTGTCAGTCTCTTCAACCGCTTCAACAGAGTTTGATCGTACCGTCGCTCAAGCGTACATTGATGGCGTCGTTGCCGAACTACCAGCTGGTGACCTGTCTGCGGTTCTTGGTGTTGAGTATCGCGAGTTTGACTTTGCGTTCGACCCAGGTTCGGGCGGTGGCCCAATCTCTGGTTTTAACGCTCAGAATCCAAACGAAGGTTCTAACAGCTTCACCGACGTCTTCGGCGAACTCTTGGTTCCAATCGCGAAGGACGCACCTTGGGCTCAAGACCTCTACCTGACACTTGGTTACCGTTACTCAGACTCTGAGTTTGAAAGCGGCATCACCGGCGCAAGCGGTGGAAGCAAGGACGGGTCTTACAAGGCTGAACTGAGCTGGGCACCAGTGGACTATGCGCGTGTTCGTGCATCGATCCAGCGTGCTGTTCGTGCACCGAACTTTAACGAGCTGTTCGACGGTGGTGGCTCTGCACCACAATACTTCGACCCATGCTCGGTTACTGGTGTTGCACGTAACGGACCTGACGCAACTCAGTTTGCTGCACTTTGCGGCGCAACCGGTGTTGCTTCTACAGGCACCTACGTTCAGACCCCAGGTACCCAGGCCTCTATTACCACAACCGGTAACACTGACCTGAGCCCAGAAGAAGCTGATACCCTAACTCTAGGTGTCATCTGGTCTTCACCATTTGGTGGACAGTGGAACGAGCGTCTGCGCGGTTCTGTTGACTACTGGAACATTGATATCGGTAACCCGATCCTGTCTCCAGGCGTGAACCAGATCATCGCTGATTGCTATAACTACTATGGCAACAACTCGGCTTACGACGGATCTGTCGACAACTGTCAGGCAATCGTTCGTGGCGGTGGTGACATCTTCTTCCTGTCTGATCCTAACGATCCAGCTGGTAACTACCCAGGTGTGAACGGTGGTTCGATCGAAGCGTCTGGTATCGACTTCCAAGTTGATTATGGCTTCGACCTGGAGTGGTTCGGTCTGCCAGCAAGCGCTGGTTCTATCGAAACACGCCTGCTCGCCACTTTCACCAACGAGTGGAAACAACAGGAACTGTCTACCCTTCCTGCACTGGACTTCGCAGGCACTGTATCCTTCTTCGGTGAAGGTCTCGGTACCTCGTTCCCAGAGTGGAAAGCAAACCTGACCACACGCTGGAACGTTGGCGACTGGGCTGTCGATGCTCGGACCCGCTACATCTCTGGCATGGATAACCGCGCTTCGGTTATCTTCCCGGGTGAGCAGTTCACTGGCACAGACGCGATCTTCTACTGGGACTTCGCAGCAAACTGGGATGTTACTGAAAACATCGCTCTGCGCCTCGGTCTGAACAACGCGTTCGATACACAGCCTGAGCTGTACGCTCCAAACGTACAGTCTGGTACTGACCCATCGCTCTACGATGTTGTTGGTCGCCGTGTATTCGGCCAGGTCATCGCCAAGTTCTAAGGCTGGCCTAATCCAAAATAAGAGATGGCGGGCTTTCGGGCCCGCCATTTTTTTATGGTTGATGAGTTAGCGACGAATGGCCGGGCTTTCGAGCGGCAGCTCGTTTGAGCGGGCAGCGAGGTAAAGCTCCACGGCAATGTAAAGCGGGTCGCCATAGGGCAGGGGCTCTGCCCGCACGCCGGTATCACAATCGCGAAGCCGTCGATGCAGCGACCCCATGGACTGCCATTCCAGCCGGTAGGCCGGAAAGCCATTTCCATGTCCCTGGCTCAGCGTGTCGCCGCGCAGGCGCTTGCCCCAATTCTCTGTGTGGCATTGCTGGCAAGACAGATTGAATTGCCCGCGCCGGGTTTGGAAATACTGCCGCCCGGTTTCATAGGTTTCTCTAGAAGGTCCACTCGAGTCGACTGAAACAAGCGCACCACGTGATTGATACGCGACATAGGCGGTGAGGGATAATAGCGGGTCGCTCTCGTAGGCGAGTTCTGGCGCATTCTGGTTTTTGACCCGGCACTGATTGATCCGTCCTTCCAGGTTGAGGACGCTGTTAGTCTCGGTATCGAACGCCGGATAAGTCGCTGCGACGCCGGGCAGTCCTTTCTCATGGCAAGCGACACAAGCGGATCCGTTTTCAGTCGGCTCCGAGAACAATGCCTCTCCGCGATCCACCCAGAGAAACCCGGGATTGGCGAAGTCGTCAGCTTGTAAAGCCTGAGTTTCAGCGGTCAGAAATCTCGAGCCAGAGACTATACTCTCGGGATCGAGCTCAATTGCATTGTGCTCTTCTGCGGGTTGGCTGCAAGCGCCAATCAATGCAGCGCTGGCGAGAAGCGCGCCTAGCCTCATGTTACGTTCAAGGTCGCTGTTTCTGACCAGTTTTGGCCGTTCTGATCCGTCCACTCAAACCGCAGCTCACCGGGTTGCGCGGCACGAACGTAGAAGGTCAGCAACGGGTTCGCAGCGATGCCAGGATGAAAGTCTGCGGCAAACACCTGCTCGTCTGCATAGTGACACTCAAATCGGGTGATGATGTCTCGCTCGATCACTTCGCCACGCGAACCGCGGCGGTGACCACTTTCCATCGGATGGCGGATCAATGCTTTGATCTCGACAATTTCGCCAGCGGTGGCCGTGTCGGGAACTGCAAGTCGAATACTAGCCATGCCGTGCCCCCTTACAAAACCACGCACGCGGCGAGCGTGACGACGGTTTCCTGACTGCCGGACCATAGCGATCCATCACTCATTTCTGCGATCGCCTGAATGGATTGCGTGCCAGACATTCGAATACGCGCATCAACTTTGGCGCGGCCGGATTGCGGCGTGAAATGATACTGCGCGATCAGGGGCAGGGGGTTGCGCGGCGACAAGATCGCAACGCGCTTGACGAAATCTCGATCCGTCATCGGGCTATCCACCTCGACAGATAGCGGGACTGAAAAACCGTTTTCGGCAATAGGCGGCAACGTCAGAGAAACTCGGCCTTCGGTCACTGGACGATCGCCGAACAGTTCACGGCGCGCTTGTTCCAACTCAGCTTGCGATGCAAAACTGCGCAGCGGCGAGCTGGCGATCAGAACCGATCCAGCTCCGAAAGCGAGGAGATCTCTCCGATTAAGATGTCGCTGCGACTTACGCATCATCCTGCTTCGCCTTTCGCTCACTAAGATAAACAACAATATCCTCTACGTCTTGGGCCGACAGGATCGTCTCGCCCCGAAACGCTTCACCGACCTGATATAGGTCGTGATTGCGGTAATAGGAGGGCATCAGCGCGCCGGGTTGCACCAGCTGATAGTCAACAATGCGAAGACGCAGCTGTGACGAACTAAGTCGGTCACCGACAAGGGTTAGATCTGGACCGACATTGCCTTGGAACTCAGCGTCCAATCCGTCAATCTGATGGCACAGAACGCAATGACCTTCATCGCGACTGGTGAACAGGGTCTGACCACTTTCTGGGTCGCCGGGCACAGCAGTCAATGGCTGTTCAATTGCGTCGCCTGTGATCTGACTATTTTGAATTAGCGGCGTCTCGCTCGCCCCGCACGATGCGATTACGATTACTGCGAGACTGGCGAGCCACCTCACCCAAAGGCTCCGGTCGTAATCGTCTTGAACCAGGAACGCGCCTGTGCGGCTTCGGCGGCGCGGATTGCCTTATCTGCCCCCATAGGACTGACTCCACCTGCACCAGAAATGCTCTCTAAATTGTTGTTTTTATTGCTGTAAACACCCGCAATCGAGATCGCTTCCTCAGGCGTGGTGAAGGAATAGCACGTGTTCGCCAGAACCGTGCTCTGAGGTTCCAGCCCCGATACGAGGCGAGCGACGCCCAAGGCGCAAATCTTAGCTTGCAGATTCGCTGAAAAAGCAGATTTCGGCATCGGTGCGGCAATGGTCGCGTCGCCGAGAACGTGAATGCCAGGCTGCAGGGTGGATTCAAAGGCGAGGGGTTCGATCGGACACCAGCCCGTCGCGTCGCTGACACCAGCACGATCAGCGATTAAGCCGGCCTTTTGTGGCGGGATGATATTGATGACCGGCGCAGTGAAGGTCTCAAAATCCGTTTCGACACTGCCACCAGCAGTATCAACGCGAGAGACCGTGCCGTCATCGCTGGCGCCGCGCCATTCCAAGTGATCAGGATAGTGTTCAGCCCAGGCTTCCTGAAACAGGGCCATTTTTGAGAAACTGTCCTTGCCGTCCAATACGATCAGTTTCGACCGCGGTTTCCGCGTCTTGAGATAGTGCGCGATCATGCTGGCACGCTCATAGGGCCCGGGAGGGCAACGGAATGGGGCGGTTGGCACGCTCATAAGAACGGGCTCGCCGTCTTCCAGCGCGTCGAGTTGATTGCGCAATAGAGTCGTTTGCGGGCCGGCCTTCCAGGCATGGGGAAACTGCTTGGCTGCGGCCTCGTCATAACCTTGAATGGCGTTCCAACGCATATCGATACCGGGGGAGAGGATCAGCCGATCATAAGACAGCGTCTCTTCGCTTTGCAGTGTCACGGTTTTACCGATCGGGTCGACATCTGTCGCGAGCGCGGTGAGCACTTTGATGCCCAGACTCTCTAATCCCGCATATCCAAACTCTTGATCGCTGAGCAGGCGATCGGTGCCGAGAACCAGATTACTGAACGGACACGCCGTGTAGGTCGCGTTGGCATCCACCAGTGTGATATGTGCGGACGGTAATAAAGACGCCAGAAGCCGCGCTACGCTGGCACCGCCAAAACCGCCGCCAATGATAACGATTCGTGCTTGGGTCTTGGCAAACGCAGTCCAGGGCAGGGCCATGGTCGCGGCACCGAGGCCAAGCGTTCTGAGGATTGTGCGTCGATCAATCCGGTTCATGGCGTTGGCGCCCCGACATCAAAGTATGCGGCCAGCAGCTCGATATCGGCGTCCGAGTATCCGCGGGCGAGCCGATGCATGACCGTCGTGCCGTCCGTCTCTGAGCGATAGCGCATCAGCGCCTGGCGCATTGGGTCTGCGCCATAGTCAGTCAGATCGACCATGGCCTCACTTTGAGGCGAGTGACAGCCGGCACATGCCAATGCAATTGCAACACGGTCGCTGGTGGTCGCCGCCATATCGGTTGTCGTTGCTTCGACCTGAGTGGGTTCCGAGCCGCCGCAGGCTGTCAGCGCAAGCAGGCTGACGCACGATGCGGCGACAAGGAAGAGCGGATTAGACTTCCCGCAGATTCTGATCCTTTAACGGCAATTGACGCACACGCTTGCCAGTGGCGGCAAAGATAGCGTTCAGGACAGACGGCGCGGCCACTGCGATAGTTGGCTCGCCAACGCCGCCCCAGAATCCGCCAGACGGCATGATGATCGTTTCCACTCCCGGCATATCCGCGATCCGCATGGAGTTGAACGTATCAAAGTTCAGCTCTTGCGCTTCGCCATCAACAAAAGTGATTTCACCGAACAGCATGGCGGACAGACCATAGACGAAAGACCCTTCGACCTGAGCTTCGATCTGTTGTGGGTTCACCGCGTAGCCCGGATCCGTTGCGGCCACGATCCGATCGATCGAGAGCACGCCGTCATCGCTGACCGACACTTCAGAACAGGCGGCCACATAAGCGCCGAACCCGTACATCACGCACAAGCCGCGATGCTTGCCATCATCGTGTCCCCAACCGGATCCATCCGCAGCGGCCTGCAAGACAGCGGCAGCCTTCGGATTGTCCTGAAGGTGGGCCAGACGGAATTCCAGCGGATCACGCCCTGCTGCATGTGCAAATTCGTCCATGGCGCATTCGAGATAGATGGCATTCTGGTTGAGATTCACACCGCGCCAGAAGCCCGGACGCACAGGCGGGTTGCGCATCGCATGGTCGATCAAGAAATTGTCGAACGTGTATTTCAACGTCTGGTCTTCCAGACGCTCATCCACACCAGACGGCAGCAGGCCCTGGAACGTTGCATAGTCGACGCCATCTTGAAGCGCCTGCGGGATCAGAGCGGCAAGAATCGACTGCCCGGAAATCCGCAAATGCAAACCTGTCAGATTACCATCGGCATCCAGAGACCCGCGCACGCGGCCCTTAGTGGTTGGGTGGAAGAAGCCATGTTTCATGCTTTCTTCGCGCGTCCATAACAGTTTAACCGGTGTGCCGGGCACTTCCATTGCCAGCATAACAGCTTGCTGGACATAATCTGGCGCGCCGCGACGACCGAACCCGCCGCCAAGATGGATCTTGTAGACTTCGCAATCCTCAATCGGCAGGCCGGATGCTTCTGATACAGCGGCGAGCGCCGCTTCACCATTCTGCGTTGGACACCAGGCCTCGCATCGATCCCCAGTATAAAGCGCCGTGGTGTTCATCGGCTCCATACACGCATGGTTCTGGAACGGCATGTTGTATGATGCTTCGATGATCTGATCGGCTTCAGCGAAGGCGGCTGCGAGATCGCCGCCTCCATTGCCAACAAAGGCCTCATCAGAGGTCAGGCCATCGTCCAGTTCGGCTTCGAACGCCTCTGTCGAGAAGTCGACGCCGCCTTCCCACTCAACGGGCAGCGCTTCGAGGGCCGTGTTTGCTTGCCACCAAGTGTCGGCAATCACCGCTACGGCGTTCTGTGCTTCGCCGAATGGATCTTTCAGAGAGACGACTTTCTGTACGCCGGGCATATTCTCGACCGCTGAAGCGTCGAACGAGGCAACGGTCGCACCGATCTTGGGTGACTGTTTGATAGAGGCACAAAGCAATCTGTCAGGCGTTGCGTCAGTATCTTTCAAGACATCGTCGAGCGTAATGTCAGCGCCATAGACTTGCGCGCCAGTCAGCTTGTCAGCGGTATCCAGACGCTTCTTTGGTTGACCGATGATCTTCCACTCGCTCGGATCTTTGACCGTCACTTCCAATGGCGGCGCGAGTTGTGAAGCAGCCCCAGCGACGGCGCCGTAAGTCACGGTCCGACCGGTTGGGCCATGGGTAATGATGCTATTCTCCGATGAACATTCAGAGGCCGGCACTTCCCATTCATTCGCTGCGGCTTCGATCAGCATTGCCTTAGCGGCTGCAGCGCCTTCTCGGACATAATCCTGAGACCCGCGAATACCTTGGCTGCCGCCGGTGGAGTAGCTGCGCCAAATGCGTTCGCGTGCGAGGTTTTCGCCTGGGGTTGGATAGACGGTCGTGACCTTATCCCAATCAGCATCGAGCTCATCGGCGACAAGCTGGGCAAGCCCGGTCAGTGTGCCTTGCCCCATTTCAGATCGCGCAATCCGGACAGTGACCGTGTCATCACTATCGATATGCACCCAGGCATTCACCTCATCCAGCTGTTCAGCCGCCGTTTCCGGTCCGGAGGTGCCCGGTGAGCAGCTTGCGAGGATGCCAATGGTGAGCCCGGTCGCACCGGTTCCGATGATAAATCCACGACGGGAGAGTAATCCTGTATCAGCCATGATCTGTCTCCCTTATGATTTTTCGACAGCGAGCTTGATGCCCTTGCGGACGCGCGCCAGAGTTCCACAACGGCAGATATTGGTGATCTGAGCATCAATATCTTCATCGCTGGGATTTGGATTGTCATTCAACATGCCGGCAACCGCCATGATCATGCCAGGCTGGCAGTAACCGCACTGCGGAATATCGAGCTCAGCCCATGCTTCTTGCACAGGGTGGCTCGCATCCTCAGACAGGCCTTCGATCGTGGTGATTTCTTCTTCGCCGGTCAAAGCGCCGACAGGATAGACGCAGGAGCGAACCGGGCTGCCATCGACATGGATGGTGCATGTCCCGCACTGGGCAATGCCGCACCCATATTTTGCGCCGGTCAAACCGACTTGTTCGCGAATAACCCACAGCAGAGGGGTGTCGTCAGCAACGTCCACTGTTACGGTTTCGCCATTAATCTTGAGTGTCGCCATTCCGGGCATCCTCCAGCACTCAGACGCGGGGACCCCAATAGGTCTCACCTTCACGCATTGTAGTGAATAATGATCCAATCAATCAGCGAGTAAAGGTTAGATCGATGGAAATTTGAGACGGATGGGCGAAATTTGATTGTTCTCAGTGCAATTGAAAATCAGTCGCTCATTTATGCTCGGTCCAGCGCGAGGCATCGCTATAGTCTTCGGCGCGCGGTTCGATCCAATTCGTTCCTGAACTGGTCGATTCGCGCTTCCAAAAGATGGCTTCGGTCTTGAGATAGTCCATCAGGAAGTCGGCTGCCTCAAACGCGGCGCGGCGATGCGCGGAAGCCGTGCCGACAAAGACGATGGTATCGCCGGGTAGCATTTCGCCAATGCGATGTGCAACGCTAACGGCCGTCAGCGGCCAACGGCATTGCGCCTCCGCGATCGCCGATTCAATGCCATTTTCCGTCATCGGGGAGTAAGCTTGCAGGAACAGAGACGAGACGGATCCGGATTTGGCTTCTGGTCGAACTTGTCCAGTGAAGGTGACCAGCCCACCTGCGCCCGCAGACCTTTTTTCCAACGCCTTGATCAGTTCGCTGGCGCGCAGGGGCATCTCGCTCAGCTGCAGCATATTAGCCGCCTCCGACCGGCGGCATGAAGGCAATTTCCTCCGCGCCCGCCAGACTCATATCATCGAAGCAGAGCTCGTTATTGACCGCGATCCGGACCGTTGGTTCTAGTAAGGCGCCGCCGGCTTCAAATCTAAGGTCGAGATAGGCGCGCAACTCTCCGGCCGTTGATACATCTTGCGGAAGCGTGAGCGTTTCTTCAGCCGACCCGGTAATGTCGCTCAGGCGACCGAAATAGAGGAGCTTGGTCATTATCCGCCCGTGACTGACATGTGCCGCGGCAGAGCAGGGGCCTCGCCGCGGGTCTTGATGCTGAACTCGTGACGCTCTGGCTTTTTGAACAAGGCGCGATCCAGGCACGCGTTCAAGGCTGCGTCTGGTGCATCGCTCTCTCTCAGCGCTGCGCGCAGATCAATGTGATCATCCTGTCCGAGGCACATATAGATGCGGCCGGTGCAGGTCACACGGACCCGATTGCAACCAGCACAGAAATTGTTGGTAAGCGGCGTAATGAAACCGAGTTTCCCGCCGGTTTCTGCGACGCGAACATAGCGCGATGGCCCGGCATTTCGGTCAGTTGCGGGTAGGTCTTCAAGCGTCCATCGCTCACTTAATTGGTCGCGGACCATGGGCAGAGGGATATATTGATCAACCCGGTCTTCGCCCGTGTCGCCGAGCGGCATGACCTCTATCAGCGTGAGGTCCATGCCTTTGCCATGCGCCCATTCCACCATGGCCGGAATTTCAGACAGATTGTCGTGCTTCATCGCAACCGTGTTGATTTTGATTTTGAGACCTGCATCGAGCGCGGCATCAATCCCCGCCAGCACTTTATCGAGCTTGCCGCGTCTGGTGATGGCCTCAAATCCGGCCGGGTCAAGCGAGTCGAGGGAAACATTGATGCGCTTCACGCCATTCTCCGCGAGCAGGTCTGCGAAGAGCTCAAGCAGCGTTCCGTTGGTCGTCAGCGTCAGTTCTTCTAGACCCTGCCCAAGGTAGCCGCCCAGGCGTTTAATCAGCTCATCCATGCCGCGTCGAACAAGTGGTTCGCCCCCCGTGATACGGATCTTCTGCACGCCGCGCCGGATGAAGGCCGCAGCGACCTGGTCCAATTCTTCGATGGTCAGCAATTCCGGCTTGGGTAGGAATTGCATCCGCTCAGCCATACAATAGGTACAGCGCAGATCGCATCGATCGGTGACTGACAGACGCAAATAAGTGACCTGTCGCCCAAATTGATCAACCAGCGGAGCCGTCGCGCCACTTTCAGGAAGCCCATCAGGCATTTACTGTCTCCTTGGCCCGCAATAGATCGGCCATATTATCAATATCAGCCGCATGATCTGGTTGAATAGCGATTGTCATGGCTCCGTGTCCCACAGATTGAAAGACCGCCTTTGCGCCGCGGTCACCGCTCAGTGTGGACAGCGCTTCAAAATGGCTCCGCTTGAACAAAGCGGGCGGTGAGAGAATGCCTTCGCATTCGGACATGACGCAGCTCGTGCTTGGAACATCCGCGCTGACTCGCAATGCTTCGACGTGCTGGGCGTCGACGAACGGCATGTCACCGAGCAGGACTATGACCTGATCGATTGCCGGATCGTTTTGCACCGCTTCAATTCCGAGTTTCAATGATGTCGACTGACCAAGCTGCGATTGCGAGTTTTCCAATACCTTCCAACCACGGTTTTCGAGAATAGCACGGCGATTCGGAGCATTTGACGGAATGATCGCCAGCTTCGCGAGCGCTGGATCATTCGGGGTATTCGATGCCGCATAATCCAGGACCGGTCGCCCTTCGAGGTTCGCCACCAGCTTGTCACCATCTTCAAATCGTTGCGATGCGCCAGCAGCCAATAGGAGCAAAAGCGTTCGCGGTCTGCGACTGCTGGATTTGCTTGGAAAGGCGGCGATGATCTCCGCCAAGGTGGAAATAGCAAGCATGGATGCATCACGCAGAGACGGCACCAGACCGATCGGGCCGCTAACGAAGTCGATCTGTTCGTCACTGCAGCCTGCTGCCTTCAGCGCCAATCGCCGCGCTTGGTGCGTGCGCTTACTGCCTACGGCGCCGACGTAGAATGCGGGACCTTCAAGGGCCTGGTGCAAAAGCGGTACTTCCCAATCTTGATCATGAAACAGGAGCACAAAAGCCGTCCAGGCGTCGTCTGTCCCCGCATTCAGTGATTCTGACGAGGTGAGGTGCTCTATCGATCGGATCCCCGCCTGTTCGGCCTGTTCGATATCATCTGGATCGACCAATTGCAGGTGTGTCGAGAAACCTGCTGCGTCGCTCATTCGAGCGAGCGCTAAAGCATCAGCACCTCGCCCAGCAATACGTAGGCGCATCTTTGGCGCGTACGAGAAAATGAAGTCTGTCCGTTCGGGACGACAATCCGGACCTGCAAGATCCACGCGTCCGTCTATTCGGGCGATGAGGTCAGCTTCCTGACGCTCGACAAGTCGGCGATGCGCGACTTTGAGGGCGGTCAGGTCCAAACCAGGCGCGATGAACACGTCGATCGCGCCGCCACATGGCAAGGGCAGATCGACGAAAGGTGAGCCGGCGCCGTAGCGCAGCTCACGTGGTCGTTTGTCTTCGCATGCGTTGCGCGCCTGCAGTATGACGTCGGCATCGATGCAGCCGCCGGAGATATAGCCGATGCTGTTGGTTTCGCTGACGGCGAGCAGCGCACCGGGCGCGCGAACAGCGCCGCCTTCAGTGGCGGTGACAAAAACCAGGGCACAAGGCTCACCGGCTTCTATCCAGGAGCAAAGTTGCGCCAAGACGTCTTCTGCATGTTCTCCAGAGAGGGTGGTCGCGGCTGTCATACGTCGGATTTAATGCACCGATGAGCGTGCGGCTAGTGCGAGTGAATAAAATGATCAGCCTTTATAGAGCTCGCTCATGTTCGCGAGTTGAAACTGCGGGACGACTAATCAGGTGGTCAGATCGGTGGTCGTCGCCGTGCAGCGAGATTGTTAACAAGAGGTTGTCGCAAGTAATTATGATCGGAAGAGGGGGGCTCGCACCTTGGCGGTGAGTGTGCCTGAAAATTATTGGGTTTGTACGCCGCCATAATCGCGCGCGCTGGCATCGCCAATTTACACGGACAAATCGCGGGCATTCCATGAGTGCAAATTCGATAATCTACATTATGGGAAGAAATATGGTTCGGTAGTCTCTCTATGGATTATAGCGTAGCTGATATCGCACGGACATTCATTCGCACGGCGCTCCTGTCGCTTTGAATGGTGTTTCCCATTCGATCCATTCAAGATTATCGATCTCCACCTCTACGTTTTGATCGCCCGCTGTCACATCCAACAAGATCCGCAAGGACCGCGCGCGGGTCCGTGGGCTGTCGAAATCCATATCTAGTTTGGTTGCTTCGCCCGCGGAGACATCTAGGGAGCCAAGGGAAATCTTCCGGCCGTTTTCCAGAGCGTCACTCAGGCCCTGCCCCTCTGCGCGGATTTGCACGTAAGCGTCTATGCGCGCATCAGCCGTCGTCTCTATTTCTGCCCGTAGCGTCATGGGCGCTGCTTTTGTAAAAACGCGTTGAAATTTACGCATGCCGGTTTGGGTCGTGGTGGTCGCATGACAATGAAATATTTAGATTTGGGGTATAACCAATAGTTATGGCTATTGAGCGGAAACAGCCTTTAGTTCGGCCGTTAGCGCGTCTAGAAAGGCGCGTTCAGAGACCGAAATTGAGTAATTTTCGCGGACGATCGCACCCACGGATAGCCTGATATTCTCGGAGAATTCGTAGATATCGACCTGCGATCCTGCCGGACCACGTGCCGCGTATTCGTCGACAATGGCCACCCCTGCCCCGCTCGCCACCAACATTTGAGCGATGTAGTATGTGTTCACGACTATTCGCCGAGATTGTTGTATTTCTGACACGTTTTCGAGATGAGAGCTCAGCAGATGCCCCAGCGGAGCGTCGACATTCAGGTAAATCAGCGACTCGCCCATAAGATCCTGTACGCCAACGGTTTGTCGATTATCTGTCCAGTGATCTTTCGGCGTTACACAGACAAAACTGGCTTCTGTTACCGGTATGATCCGTAATCCTTCGCGTGGATATGGCTGATAAGCTATAGCAATATCAGTCTCTTCTGAACGCAAGGCGCTGACCGCTTCATCGAAATGATACGTTTCGATCTCGATGCTGATATCGGGATATGCCTTGCCAAACTTCGCGATCGCAGAAGGACCGGCCGAGAGTCCAATGCTGGGCGCCATCGCGATCCGCAGGGGTTTGTCTGAGTTAAGTTGAACACCGGTTGCGCGGCTTCGAAAGCGATTGACTTCGGCAAACACTTTCGCGGCACCTTCGAAAAGATCGGTGGCCTCGCGCGTCGGCACCAGCCCCGTTGAGGTTCGCTCGAATAAGGCATAACCTAGCATGTCTTCTGTGTGCCGCAGCACTTTCGAGACGGCAGGTTGCGACACGCCGAGCAATTCGCCAGCCTTGCTTATCGATCCAGCCGAATAAACGGCATAGAACACTTCTATCTGTCTCAAACGCATAACTACAGGTTATCACGACAATCTGAGAAGTGAAATCGATATCGCCACTTCAAAGCGCATCCCAACCAATTGAATATACTACAATAATCGGTCTGAACTCGACCGACTTTGCAGTTTACAATCAGTGATAGTGGAGAATGGTACGCCCAACAGGATTCGAACCTGTGACCTACTGATTAAAAGTCAGTTGCTCTACCAACTGAGCTATGGGCGCATCCGAACGGCCCACATAGTTGAGTGCTCGCCATGGGTCAACGGTTTTTGCTGCTGAAAACAGCCCTGTATCTAAATTCTTGTCAGTCGCCGCAGATGGTCGCAAAATCGAAGCATGAAGTACGCGTATGTTGTCCTCGCCTTCGCCCTACTCAGCGCCGCTTGCGCAAGCACGCCGCCACAGGAGGACGTTGAACCGGAGCAAGGCCCTAGCGCCACTGAAAAGGCGATCGAACGAACACAGGACGGGTTCGGAGATGCCGCGCTCTCCCCACTTGAAGACGTTAATCTGAAGCGCGCGAAGATCCCGGAAAAGTTCAAGCAGATAAAAAATCCTTATCTGGTCGCGGTAGAAACGAGTTGCGAGAAGATTGCCGAGGAAGTTCTGGAGCTGGATGCGCTTTTGGGCCGTGATTGGGATATCCCGCCTCCGGACAAGAAAGGCCTGAATGAACGCGCCGCCGATGGCGCCTCGACGGCGTTTCTTGATACGGTGGCGTCGAGCGCGTCAGGGCTCATCCCCTATCGCGGCATCGTACGTACGGTGACTGGTGCAAACAGCCACGCAACCAAGGTCCGCAAGGCCTATGAACGGGGCTCTCACCGCCGAACATTCCTGAAAGGCATCGGGTTGGCGAAAGGTTGTGAGTATCCGGCTGCGCCTCTGCCGCCGGAGGAAGAAAAGTCGATGATTGAGTTCCGCTAGGACGCGTCTTTCGTCCGGGGCTTCGACTTTGTGTTTGCCCACCGCTCTGACAGGTCCGCGCGTAAGACCTCGAACGTACCTTCCGCTATGGCGCTGCGCATACGCTGCATCAGCACTTGGAAGAACGCGATATTGTGCCAACTGAGCACCATCGAGCCGAGATATTCACCCGATCGGATCAAGTGGTGCAGATAGGCTCGAGAATAGTCTTGGCTTGCCGGGCAATCCACGGTTTCGTCAAGCGGGTTTAGGTCTTCAGCGAATCGCGCATTTTTTAAATTGATCGGCCCGTCCCACGTCCAGGCCTGGCCGTGCCGCCCGGCGCGCGTTGGCAGGACGCAGTCAAACATATCAATGCCGCGCGCCACAGCCTCAACCAAATCAATAGGTTTTCCGACGCCCATGACATAGCGCGGGTAGACATCTGGCAGATGCGGAACGGTCATATCGATGGTCGCGCACATCTGATCATGCCCCTCGCCAACCGCAAGTCCGCCCAGCGCTATGCCACCAAATCCCTGCGCTGCCACGGCCTTGGCCGATTCTTCACGCAGATCCGGGTAATTCGATCCCTGCACGATGCCGAACAGCGTCTGATTGGCACGCTCCCCGAACGCTTCGAGCGACCGCGCACCCCAGTCTAGTGAGAGTTTCATTGATGCTTCTGCATCTACATGTGTGCACGGAAAATCTGTGCATTCGTCAAGCTGCATCGAGATATCAGCGCCGAGTAGATCTGCCTGAATCTCAACGCTGCGTGCTGGCGTCAAACGATGCTCAGACCCATCGATGTGGCTACGAAACATCACGCCGTCTGCGTCCATCTTTCTAAGCTGAGACAACGACCAGACCTGGAAACCGCCGCTATCGGTCAATATTGGTCCGGACCACTTCGAAAACGCGTGAAGACCGCCGAGCCGCTTTACGCGCTCTGCCCCGGGGCGAAGCATCAAGTGATACGTATTTCCAAGGATAATGTCGGACCCGGTCTGTTTTACTTGGTCCATATACACGGCCTTGACCGTACCGGCCGTGCCGACCGGCATAAAGGCAGGCGTGCGAATGTCACCGCGAGGAGTCTTCAACGTGCCCGTTCTCGCAGCGCCGTCGCGGGCGTGGATGGAGAAATCGAACACGGCCACTAGATCAGCTTCTCCAGATCAAGCTCACGAAGCAACCGTTCCCGAGCGGTCAGGCATTCATTCACAAAGGCAGGGTCGGCAAGATCAGCAGCGCTTAATCGGTCCCGGTAAGTGGCGCGCACCACGTCCTGGAGCGCGTCAATCTTGGCCTCATCCAGCAACACGCCCTGGTGGCAAGAAGTGCGCTCTGCTGCTGTCATAGCCACGCGCAGTCGCAAACAGGCAGGCCCGCCGCCATTGCGCATAGACTGGCGGACATCAACATAGTGCACGCGCCCGATAGGTCCGTTTCTTTCAACCAGTCGCTCGCAATAGGCGCGCGTGGTGTCGGTTTCCTGCGTCTCTAGCGGTGCCAGTAGCACCAATCTGTCTTCTCCGGGCCACTGCAGCAGCTGGGAATTGAATAAGTACGATTTGATCGCGTCCGTCAGCGGGACTTCGGCGTCTGGCACCATGACGGGGCGCAGTTCGAACAGGTCGTTAGCCGCGACGCGCAAATCGCTGAGAGTTGCCTCTGTATCCGCAAAGGCGAGTTCATGGAAGAACAGAGTGTCGAGCGTGCCAACGCTGACCACATCATTGTGGAACGCGCCCGCATTGATTGCCGTCTCAGACTGACGCGCCAAAACAGCTCTGCTTTCGGCAAGCTGGTGCGAGCGAATGACCGACTGACTCGCTACCCGCGTCTGCCGTGCTGGAAATCCCGCGACATTCTCACCGGCTTCCCGACCAAACACAAACAATTCGACGCCCGGCGTGCCATGCTGTGCGCTTAGACGCACATGATTGGCGGCGCCTTCATCAGAGAAATCTGCATGCATGGGAAGAGCGGAGTGCACGCCGAAATGGTCTTCGTCATCGAAAATCGCAGCGAGCGAAGCTGTGGTCTCTGGATGCTCGATTGATCGATGCAACATAGATGACAAATTGGCTGCGGTCAGATGTAACCGCCCGTCATTTGTGTCCGCTGAGGGAGAAATCGTAGCGGCATTCGCCGTCCACATTGAACTTGCGGAATACGCCGCCTTGAGGAGTTGCGGTGCAGATTTGGCCGCCGCTTCTATGATTGCGACATCTGAGCCCTGAAAGCCCGCATCGACAAGGAAACCCAGGTTCGGTCGCTCAAGCGGTGGCAGCACGCCTTGCACGAATCCGGCTTGGACCAGCATACGCATCTTTTCGAGGCCCTGTAGCGCAGCCTCTCGCGGGTTGGAAACGTCGCCGGCATTGGTCTGACTCGCCAGATTGCCGTCGGACATGCCGCCATAATTGTGACTTGGGCCGATCAGGCCATCGAAATTTACTTCCAGAGTTTCAGTTGAAGACATGGGAACCCCTGCCTTGTGCCTGTTGAAGGGCATGTCCTTCACGCCCGAACGGATTGGGTCAGTAGCGCGTCTCAACAGGCTCAGGGCGCAACTGAATTTGGAAAATGGCTCTCTACTTCGGGAATCCGATCGCGCCAAGTCTTGTCGCCTCATCGGCAACCTGACTGGCTTGTGGCCACGCGCAATAGTCGGCGGCGTAATAAGCGCCTGGGCGGAAATTGCCTGACAGACCCGGTCCACCAAACGGCATCGCTCCGCTGGCGCCAGCGGTTGGACGATTGCGATTGAGGATGCCAGCCTTCATTTCTGCATGAGCGCGCAGCCAGAGCGCGTCATCGTCGCTCACCAGTCCTCCTGACAGGCCGTAACGGCTATCATTGGCGCGCGTTAGCGCTTCATCAAAATCGTCCACACGGATGATTTGCATCAATGGCCCGAACAGCTCCTCATCAGGAACATCATTTGCCTCGGTCACGTCGATTACGCCAGCAGTCACGAAGCCGCCTCCGCGATCCATTCGTTTCAGACGGCGCAAAGACTTGCCGCCCTTCTTGGACAGCATCATTTGGAAGTCTGTGGCGTTTTCGGCCGCCTGCTCAGACACGAGAGGCCCCATAAATGCGTCTTCCTCGCTGGCGTCTCCGATTTTCAGTTTCTTCGCCCGCTCCACGATCGCCTCAACGACCTGATCGCCCCATTTGCCTTTCGGAAGAATGACGCGGCGCGCGCACGAGCAGCGCTGCCCCGTTGTCAGGAAAGTTGATTGCGCGGCGATGTCAGTTGCAGATTCGATATCGGCGGGATCCCAGACGATCAGCGGATTGTTACCGCCCATTTCGAGCGCCAGGATCACTTCCGGTCGTCCAGCAAAATACCGATGGAAGAACAGGCCTGTTTGTGCAGAACCGGTGAACAAGAGGCCATTGATATCGCCA
>JABSQB010000041.1 GCA_013214545.1 Henriciella sp. | reverse complement strand
GCGGTTGTAATGAGCTGCGAATAAATCCGGCGAATCAAGGTCAATCGCACGGTTCAAAGCGACCAGTGCGCTGTCGAAGTCCTTGAGATATATATGAGCTGCACCTTGATTGAGATAAGCAGCGCCCATTTCGGGTCTAAGCGAGAGAGCTTCTGAATAGTCAGCGAGGGCCTGCTCATACAGTCCTTCACGCATTCTCAGGACCCCGCGATTGACGTAGGTCGCAGCGCGATTCTGGCGCGTCATGGTTTGCTCGCGCAGGGCGCGCGTACACACTTGTTCGGCAACTCGAAAATTGGAGAATCGATTCTCAGTCTTCTGGAAGCATTCACCGCCTAAACCTTTGCCGATAACAAAAACCTGGGTGGAAGCAGTTTCGGCGATGAGCGCCGTCACCGCTGCGACAATCACTAGTTTGATCTTCATGTCGAACCTCTTTTTCTTAACCATACACTAAGTGGCGAGATTTAGCGACGGAGTGCGACATTTTATAAGAGCTGGTTGTATTGGGTAGACCTACGGGTTCGAGCTATATATGGCATCAGCCAAGACTGGATGGAGTGACTCTTGCGTTACATCTTTGCATGGATCTCTGCGATGCTGATGACTGGATCGGCGTTTGCACAAGAACTTGTTGGGCAGCCGACCCCTGGCGCCCTCGGATTTCAACCTGCTGCGACGCGGATTATGGAGCGTGTAAACGACTTCCATAATTACCTGCTTTGGATCATCATACCGATCTCGCTGTTTGTGCTGGCACTGCTTATTTGGGTGGCTGTGCGCTATAATCGACGCGCCAATCCAGAGCCGCGGAAATTTAGTCACAACACGACGATTGAGATTATCTGGACAGCTGTGCCAGTGATCATTCTGGTGGCGATTGCCGGGCCGTCCTTCTCAAACCTGTTCTATCAGGAAAATGAGCCGGACCTGGAAATGATCGCGCAGAGCGGTGATTTGGACGACCCGAACATCTACGTCGACGCCGCCAAAGAAGGCTGGATCACGATCAAGGCAGAAGGCATGGGGAACTGGGCCTGGACCTATTATTACATGGATGAACTCGACGCGGATGGATACCCGATCCAGTACGTCTCCAACGGCATCCATTTCGGACTTCCAACCGATCCAGCACCGACGCTGGAAAAACCGCTTTATCTGGCAACCGATTACCCGATGGTGATTCCGGTCAATCGCTACATCCGTTACCAGACAACGTCTGACCGTGTGATCCACTCTTGGACGGTCCCTGCATTCGGCGTGAAAACCGATGCGGTCCCAGGGCGCCTGAATGAAGGCTGGTTCTTGGTCGAAGAAACCGGTGTTTATTACGGCCAGTGTTCTGAGCTTTGCGGCAAGAACCACGCCTTTATGCCTATCGAAGTCCGTGTCGTGCCCCAGGATCAATATGATCGCTGGATCGAAGTCATGAAGACCGGCGATGTCGATGCCGCGACACAGCTCGTACAAGTTATTGACTCGGACGGTGAGGAAACACGCCTCGCCTCTGTCGAGTAAGAGAGGGAATTAGATCATGCCTATGGATCAAGTTGCTACTCACGACGATCATCACGATCACGACCACAAGCCTGGTTTCTTCGCGCGTTGGTTCTTCTCGACCAACCACAAGGATATCGGCACGCTGTATCTCGTGTTCGCGCTCGTTGCGGGTATCGTTGGCTATTCTCTCTCCGGTCTCATCCGTTGGGAACTTGCTGAGCCGGGCATCGGCCCACTCACCGGGATCGTTGAGATGCTTTATGGCACCTCCGGCCCGCAAGCGATCGAGCAAGCCAAGAGTTTCTACAATGTCGTGATTACCTATCATGGCCTGATCATGATCTTCTTCATGGTTATGCCCGCCTTGATCGGTGGTTTCGGTAACTGGTTCGTGCCGTTGATGATCGGTGCGCCGGACATGGCATTCCCACGGATGAACAACATCTCGTTCTGGCTCACCGTCGCTGCCTTTATTCTGGCTGTGATCTCTATGCTGGTGCCTGGTGGTAACGGCGTGAACGGTTTCGGCGGCGGATGGGTGCTTTATCCGCCATTGTCGAGTACCGCGGGCCATGCAGGGCCTTCAATGGACTTGCTGATCCTGTCGCTTCACACAGCTGGTATTGCTTCTATTCTGGGTGCGATCAATTTCATCGTGACCATCCTCAATATGCGAGCGCCTGGCATGACGTTGCACAAGATGCCGCTGTTTGCCTGGTCGCTTCTGGTCACCGCAATTTTGCTGCTACTCGCGCTGCCAGTCCTGGCCGGTGCGCTGACCATGCTCTTGACCGACCGTAACTTCGGATCGCAATTCTTCGATCCATCCGGCGGCGGCGACCCGATCATGTTCCAGCACCTGTTCTGGTTCTTCGGACACCCGGAAGTCTACATCATGATCCTGCCAGCTTTCGGCCTGATCTCCCACATCGTCTCTACCTTCTCCAAGAAGCCGATCTTTGGCTATCTCGGCATGGCGTATGCGATGGTGGCGATTGGTGCGATCGGCTTCATCGTGTGGGCTCACCACATGTACACAGTCGGCATGCCGTCTGACATGAAGGCCTACTTTGTGGCAGCTACGATGGTCATCGCGGTTCCAACAGGGATCAAGATCTTCTCCTGGATTGCAACAATGTGGGGTGGCTCCATTGAATTCTCTGTCCCCATGGTCTGGGCCATCGGGTTCATCTTCCTTTTCACCGTTGGCGGCGTGACCGGTGTTGTCCTCGCGAATGCGGGCATCGACCACGCACTGCACGACACTTACTATGTGGTTGCGCATTTCCACTATGTGCTATCGCTTGGCGCGGTGTTTGGTCTCTTCGCAGGCTGGTATTACTGGTTCGAGAAGATGTTCGGCATCAAATACAACAAGGTCGTTGGCTATGCGCACTTCTGGATCATGTTCATCGCTTCGAACCTGATCTTCTTCCCGCAGCACTTCCTCGGCCTGAACGGTATGCCACGTCGCTATGTTGACTATCCGGAGGCATTCTCGCTCTGGAACAGTGTTTCTTCGATGGGTTACGCGCTGTCCATGGTTGCAACGCTGCTCTTCTTCTATGGGCTGGTTGAGGCAATGATTCGCCGTCGCAAAGGCGAAGCCAACCCATGGGGCGAAGGCGCCACGACGCTGGAATGGACGCTGCCTAGCCCGCCGCCATTCCACCAGTTCAACGAGCTGCCAGTGGTCAAAAATGAGGGTGGTCACTAGGCCGCTCGCTTAAAGCAAAACAAGCGGCCCTTTGCGCAACACAGCGCGAAGGGCCGTTTTTCTAGAACCTCGAAGGGTATCGCACTATGTCTGTCGACATGACCGCATCACAACCTCAAGCCAGACTCGCTTCGGCCCGCGATTACGTGGAGCTGATGAAGCCGCGCATCATGATGCTCGTGGTGTTTACGGCGGTCGCGGGACTAGTTGCGGCCGTCGGTGTAACAGGGCAGGGCATGAACCCTATCTTGGCGGGGGTCGCCGTCCTCGCCGTGGCGCTTGGGTCAGGCGCCGCGGGCGCGATCAATATGTGGTACGACGCCGATATTGACGAGGTCATGGTGCGCACATCCACACGGCCAATCCCGTCCGGTGCAGTCCCGCGCAGCGAAGCCCTCGCGATGGGGCTGATCATGTCCGCTCTTTCCGTTCTGTTGATGTGGATTGCTTCCAATGTCCTTGCAGCAGCGCTTCTAGCACTTTCGATTGCCTATTATGGCTGGTTCTACACGATGGTGCTCAAGCGCCGCACGGACCAGAATATCGTCGTGGGCGGCGCCGCTGGCGCTTTCCCACCAGTAATCGGATGGGCCGCTGTAACGGGCTCAACCCCGCTTGATGCGTGGATCCTGTTTGCCATTATTTTCTTCTGGACCCCGCCGCATTTCTGGGCGCTCAGCCTCGTAGCGCACAAGGAATATGCTAAAGCTGGCGTCCCTATGTTGCCCGTGACCAGCGGCGCGAAGGCGACACGCCTGCAAATCCTGCTCTATACAATCCTGCTTATTCCAATTGGTCTGTCACCGCTTGCGACCGGACTGGGCGGCTGGGTCTATGCGGCGACGAGTGTGGCCCTGACGACAGGGTTCTTGTACTTTGCTGCCAAAGTGTACCGCAGTCGCGCAGGCGAGGCGGACGCAGGTGATGAAGAGCGCAAACTCGCCATGAGCATGTTCGGCTTCTCCATCCTGTATCTGTTCGGTCTCTTTGCCGCACTCATCATTGAGCATGGTTTCGGGCTATATTTCGGGTTCGGAGGCGTTTGATGTCAGAGACCGCACCAAAACTAGAGACTGACGCTGCGGCCATTCTTAAGGCGCAAAAGCGCAGAAACGTATGGCTTGCGCTGGCGTTGGTCGCTTTTGTAGTGATTGTCGGGGTTTCTACGGTCATTCGTCTGCAAGAATCAGATTTTGGTGGCAGCGACCGTCTTTATTTCTCCGGCTATATGGATGAAGCGGCGAAAGAGAAGCGAGATCGTGAAGCCGAAGAGCGAGCAATCGCGGCGCAGGCTGAAGCTGAGGCCAGATTAGCGGAAGAGGGCGGCAATGAATAACTCGCGAACAGCCCTGATGCTTGTCGGCGCAGCCTTGTTTATGCTTGGCCTCGCCTTTGCGTCCAAACCGCTTTACGACACGTTCTGCCGGGTGACAGGCTTCGGTGGCACAACCCAAATCGCTGACAAAGCGCCGGAATATGTGTCAGATCGCGAAATCTCCGTTCGGTTTGACGCAAATGTCGCGAATGCCCCCTTGAAGTTTCGCGCCACGCAAAACGCTCTGCCGGTTCAGGTCGGGGCGCACACCCTGGCGTTCTACGAAGTGACCAACACTTCAGTCAGCGACGTAAATGTGATCGCGAGCTACAATGTGACCCCGCACAAGGCTGGGCGCTTCTTCAACAAGCTGGAGTGTTTCTGTTTTGAAGAGCGTATCATCAAGGCCGGCGAGACAAAAAAACTGCCCGTGATCTTCTTTGTCGATCCCGCGATTGAGGACGAACGCGGAACGGATGATGTGCGAACCATCACTTTGTCTTACACATTTTTCAATACTGACGAGTTTAAGGGTGCGGCGAAAACAGCATCTCTCGATTGAAGTGTTGCAGAAACCGGGCGCAACAGTCTAAAAGCGCCGAGAATTGAAACTATTGCCACAAGGGATTCCCTCGCATGGCCGACGACGTCAAACACGATTATCACCTCGTAAACCCATCTCCATGGCCCCTTATTGGCTCTTTGGCGGTGACGACGCTCGCGATTGGCGGCGTGACCTATATGAAGGGTCTGTTCGGAATTGAAGAGGGACAGCTCTGGACGCTGCTCCCGGGCTTCCTGATGGTGATTTGGGTGATGTTCGGCTGGTGGCGCGAAGTCATCAAAGAAGGTCGCACAGGCGATCACACGCCGGTTGTCGAGATTGGCCTGAAATACGGTATGGTCCTGTTTATTGTTTCAGAGATCATGTTCTTTGCCGCCTGGTTTTGGAGCTTCTTCGAACTGGCAATCTTCTATCCGGCGCGCGTTGGCGACACATTTGATGCGACCAGCCCAGTCTGGGAAGGGCTCAATGCCTTTGCGCAATGGCCACCCACGGGCGTTGTCACGTTCGATCCGTTCCACCTGCCATTGATCAACACGTTGATTCTATTGCTGTCGGGTACCACAGTCACTGCCGCTCACCACGCGTTGCAACACGACAAAATGGACAATGCCAAGTTCATGCTGTTGCTAACCATTGTGCTCGGCGTTCTGTTCACCTGCTTGCAGGCCTACGAATACTCTGTGGCTCAGTTCACTTTCGACGGCACGCTTTATGGTTCGGCGTTCTTCATGGCGACCGGCTTCCATGGTGCCCACGTTGTGATCGGAACGATCTTCCTGACCGTCTGCTTGTTCCGCCTCTATGCGAACAATATGACAGCCAAGAAACATCTCGGGTTCGAATTTGCCGCTTGGTACTGGCACTTCGTGGACGTCGTCTGGTTGTTCCTGTTTGCCTTCGTTTACGTGCTGCCGCACATCGTTCTGGGACATTAAGGCGATGCCTCGTGAGGTCTCGCCGATATCGGCAGGCCTCGGCTGCCGGTGCCCCAATTGCGGGGAAGGTCCCGTATTCAAATCCTATCTCGGGTTTGCTCCATCTTGCTCAGCCTGTGGGGCAGATTTCAGCAAAGCAGATTCCGGCGACGGTCCAGCCTTCTTCGTCATGTTCCTGGTTGGTATCCTGGTGACGCCGCCCGTCTTGCTGGTTCAGATCATGTTTGATCCTCCGGTCTGGGTTCATATCGTACTGTGGACACCGGTGATTATCGGGATGAGCGTTTGGCTGCTCCGCCCGTTCAAGTCTATATTGTTCGCGCTGCAATGGAAGAACCACGCCGAAGAAGCGCAGTGGGAGTCCACCGGGACCCACGGCAAATGACGTTTCGTCCGATGCCTATTCTGACCGCGTTGAGTGCGCTCAGTCTGGTCATTCTGCTAATGCTCGGAACCTGGCAGTATCAGCGCTATTCTGAGAAAATGGCTGCACCCGTTGAAGAGGTGATCGAAGAGGTTGCCGAGCGCCTGATCGTAGACATCAATCGTGATCATCCGGGCAACGCTCAGCAGGTCTATGGATTTGCAGATAGCGAGCCGATCTGGCGGCGCTATGCGCCGGGTACACTCAGCGCGACTGGCGAAGCGGTCTTGGTCATGGTTGAGGCAACAGGCGGTGCTCAACCCGTTCCGGTGGCTATTTCGACTTTGCCGGAAAGCACTACGTACGAGGGCATTCTCGCGCGCAAACAGGCTAGCGGTAGCGCGTTTAGCGCCAATGATGCGCCCGAAAACGACCAATGGTACGCGCTGTCGCCGCAGCGGATCTGGAGTAATCTAGGTCTGGAGGGCGATCCACGCGTTGCCGAACCGATTATTATGACGGTTCGAAACGCCGCGGACTTAACTCAGTCCCGTCTGACGCCAAATCCTTATGCCTATTCCAAGCCGCTGGATCCGCTCCCGCCCGAGCGCCATTTTGGATACGCTTTGACCTGGTGGGGGATGGCTTTGGGGCTCATAGGCGTGTATGTGGCGCTGCACCGCGCGCGCGGACGACTGAAATTCTAATAAAGGCCTGTCGCCATGAGATACGTTTCGACCCGCGGTCAATCTGATCCTGTCGACTTTGTAGAGGCCTGTATGCGCGGTCTCGCGCCGGATGGTGGGCTCTACGTTCCAGAAGCATGGCCGCAAATTCAACCGGCCGCGCCAAATGAAAGCTATGTCGACGTCGCCACCCGTATCCTTGGTGCCTTCGCCGGCGACTCGTTAAGCGCAGAAGACGTTCGCGGTCTGTGCGAACGAGCGTATTCAACTTTCTCGCACCACAGCGTCACGCCGCTCTCGCAGAGCGGTCCGAATACGTTCGTTATGGAGTTGCATCACGGGCCGACCTTGGCGTTCAAGGACGTTGCCATGCAGTTTATCGGGCAGCTTTACGATCTGATACTGACCCGACGTGGAGAGCGGATGAGCGTGGTCTGCGCCACTTCCGGCGATACGGGAGGCGCCGCAGCAGCAGCGTTTGCGGGCGCGACTTCCGTCGACCTCTATATCCTGCACCCGCACGAGCGTGTGTCCCCGGTTCAGCGGCTTTTCATGACGACGACAGGCGCCCCAAACATCCATAATCTGGCGGTGGATGGCGACTTCGATGATTGTCAGGCGCTGATCAAAGCTATGTTCGCTGATCAGTCATTCTCGCAGGAAGTGCGGTTGTCGGGGGTCAATTCCATCAATTGGGCACGTATCGCGGCTCAAGCCGTTTATTATGCCACGACACAAGCCGCGATCGGCCCTGATCGCCCGATCCGTTTCATCGTACCCAGCGGCAATATGGGCGATGCCTTCGCAGGTTACGTGGCCGCGCGCTGTGGCTTGTTGGCCGGTTTTGAGCTTGTCTGCGCAGTGAACGAGAACAAGACACTGGCAACCCTGTTAGAAGATGGCGTGATGCAACGCGAACAGGCGGTGGCTACGCCTAGCCCCGCCATGGACATTTCGGTGCCCAGCAATTTTGAACGGCTATTCTTCGAGGTTTCAGGCAGAGAGGGCGACGTCGTTCGCCGAACCTACGAGCAGTATCGTCAATCGGGTTCCGCGATTTTGCCGGATTCTGTTCGCGGCCCGTTAGGATGTACTGGATTTAGTTCCAAAGTGATCAATAACGGGGACACCTTGGCTGAGATGCGGCAGTTCAAATCGGAAACCGGAGCGCTCATCTGTCCTCACACAGCCGTGGGTACTGCAGCGCTGCGGCGTTTAGCCAAGACAGACGCGACAACCGTGATCCTGTCGACTGCGCACGCAGCGAAGTTCCCGGAGACCGTACTGGAAGCGACGGGAGACGATGCAGGATTGCCAAAACGCTGTTCAGACTTGCAGAAGCGTGGCGAAGTGTTTCAGCGTGTTCCTAATGACCTTAAACAGATCAAGGATCACATTCGCGGACAAATGACCGCTGAGGCGTAGAGCATGAGCGTACCGATCGGAGAATGGCAGTGGAACAAGAGCACGCAGCGGCTGACCCTGTCTCTCGTGCCGCCCTCGCTTGAGCGTCTGTTGTCTGGTGACTGGGCGCTGGATGATCTCAGCAACGTCCTGGATGGCCTGTCACGGCAACGTCTGCGTAATGGACTCGAAACACCGAATGGCGACGTCGCACTGGAATTGGTGACAGCTGAAGGAAGCATCGTCCATCTCGCTGGCGGTGCGGTGGATGATTACTGGTCGCGTGGTGTCATCCTCTCAGTTGGGGAATCCACCACGGTAGACGATGATTCGCTGGTTGAGTTGCTGCCCGTATTCCAACCTATCCTTTGCCTGCGGAGCCACAGAGTGGAAGGCTTTGAAGCGCTCGCCCGATGGGAAGGTGAGGCTGGTGGGCAATCACCCGTCGGGGATACGCAAGGCCTAGCGTCTTCAATGTTGATCCATGCAGCCGAGTCGCTGGTCAGTTTCCGCAAGGTGGCGCGTAATCCCAACTTGTTTGTGCAGGTGAATATCACAAGCCTCGACCTGGAGGATGGCGAGCTAATCGATCTGATCACAGCGCTACGCAGCGGTCACCAGCTGTCACCTGGTTCTATTCGACTGGAGCTGACCGAGCAGGATGCGTTGCGCGACACGCAGCAGACGCTCAATCGTTTGCATGATCTAAAAGCGGCCGGGGCAGGGATCGTGCTCGATGATTTCGGCTCAGGTCATTCTTCATTTCAATGGCTCGCGGATTTGCCGGCCGATGCGTTGAAAGTCGACGCGTCCCTGATCAAACAGATTGAGAACCCGCGGGTTGAGACGATCCTCGAAGCGCTCACCCTGATGGCGCGACGCCTCGGCATGACGTCGACTGCAGAAGGCGTTGAAGACGAAGGGATGATGCCGAAACTACGTACACTCGGCTTTGACCATGCGCAGGGCTTTGCGCTCGGTCGCCCCATGTCGGTCAGCAAAGTTGAAGCGTTCTTATCCGCCTAAATCGATTTCCAAGTTAGAGATTGCGTGCACAAAATTGCTTGGCGCGAGTTCTGACTTCCCGGTCCAGCGGACTTTGGGAAAACGGCGCAAGATGTTCTGATACGCGGTTTCCAGCTGCATAATCGCCACGCGCTTACCAAGACAGACATGCGGCCCGTTACCGAAAGCAAGATGTTCATTGGCATTGCTACGCTCAATGTCGAAACTGTTCGGCGCATCAAACTTTGCCGGATCGCGATTAGCAGCGGCGTAATACATCACGATCTTGTCGCCTTCGCTCAGCGCTTGTCCGCCGAGAGTCGTGGGTTTAGTCACTGTCCGGCGCATGTAGGTTACAGGGCTGACCATCCGGATCGCTTCATTCACAAAATTCGGAAACAGATCTGCGTTTGCGATGAGCTTTTCGCGCTGATCCATGAATTGCGTGATGAGCTTCATCGTTCCGGAGAGGGAATTTCGCGTGGTGTCGTTGCCCGCGAATATGATCAGCAACCAGGAGCCGTCGAGGAATTCATCTGATAGCGGCTCTCCATCTATCTCGGCATGAGCAATTGCACTCAGTAGGTCATTGCGTGGGTTGGCGCGGCGATCCATCAACTGGTGACGCCCGTAATCAAACAAGGCCTGGATTTCGTTCATGAATTCCATGATCTGCTCTGGCGATAAATTGCCTAAGCCTTCCTGTTGCGCCTGATATTGCGCGTTCTCCAAATAATGCATCCAATGCACGAGCTTGGGCCGATCAGCTTCGGGGATCCCCAAAATTTCGCAAAGCGTGAACAATGGAAGTTCAGCTGAAAAGGACTCAACCATATCCACGACCGGTCCTTTGGCTTCCATATCATCGAGAAGCTCGTTGACCTTGGTATCCACTTTCTTACGCAGCTCTGCCACGAAATCAGGTCGGAACCAGGCCATATGCTCCATCCGCAATGGCGTATGGTAGGGACGGTCGAGATTGATCAGCGAGTTTAATGAGGATGAATGTAGCAATGGATGGCGCGGCACCTCGGGCAACCCATAAGACATCAGGATCCCGCCTCGCTGCGAAGAATAGGTCGCCGGGTCCAGTTCGACCTGCTTGATCAACTCGTATTGGGTGAGTGCCCAGAACCCTCGACCATATTCCTCTGGATGCCACATGATCGGCGCTTCGCTGCGCATCGTGTCGAATGCATCGAAAGTATACTCGCCGTTGCTAGAGAAAACTTCCGGGCTGTTGAGGGGAACTGGTGGCTCCAGTTCGTAGATGGGCGGGTTAGACGGCGGTCCAGGCTGTGTTTCTTCCTGATAAGTCTCAGTGACATTCTGAAAGCCCATGGGGTTCCTCCGTTTCGTGCGTGCCAGTCCTAGCCGAGCACAATCGAGCTCCGGCGCTGACTTTACGCGAAACGTTAGCCTAGCGCTTGCGTCTGTGAACCCGTGACCCGACGGGAGGTTTTCTGCGCTCACGTGTCGGCTGTTCCTCTCGAGGTAAGAGGTGAGCAGGGACGACGTCTTGCAAGGCTTCTCTCAAGACTGTGCTGGGAATTTCCTCTACGGCGCCAGGTCGCAGATCGGCGAGCTCAAAAGGACCATACTGCGTGCGGATCAAACGGTTCACTTTCAGGCCGAGATGTTCAAGAGCTTTTCGTACTTCGCGGTTCTTGCCTTCGCTGAGCCTGACATTGATCCAGTTATTGGTGCCGGTCTCCCGCTCCAGGTCCGCTTCAACTGAGGTGTAGCGTGTGCCGTCGTCCAGCGTGATGCCGCCTTGCAGAGTATCGAGTTCCTCTTGCGTGATTTTGCCATGCGCGCGGGCGCGATAGTGGCGCACAAACCCGGTCTTTGGCAGTTCCATCGCGCGGGCGAGACCGCCATCATTGGTCAGAAGCAAGATACCTTCGGTGGTAAGATCGAGGCGCCCAATCGTTATCGTTCTTGGCAGAGCTTTGGGCAGCTCTTCAAAGATCGTCCGGCGGCCTTCAGGATCAGACGTAGTGGTGATCAATCCAGACGGCTTGTGATACCGCCAGACGCGGGTTTGCTCATGCGCCTTGACCGGTTTGCCATTGACGCGAATGTCTTCTCGTCCGGTGACTTTGAAGGCGGGCGTCGTCAGTTTGCGGCCATTGATGCGGACTTCGCCGCGCTCAATCATTGCTTCGGCTTCCCGGCGCGATGCGACGCCGGCGCGCGCTAAGTATTTTGCGATACGTTCGCCATCTTGCCAGTCGCGATCCGGGCCGCTTGGGCCTCGCTTGGACTGTTTTTTGCGATTTCGGTTCGTCTCACGACGGTCCGCCATATTTTGCTCCACTCAGGATGAAAGGCCGAAGGCCGGGGCCAGAATGGCAAATCCGAGACCAAGTTCCAAGGGGATCCAGACAGGGATGAGGCCATTCTCTCGATTTTCTTTGCCATCAAGTAACAGGGAAAGCGTGCGTCCAAGCCCAGCGCCGATCCAGCCCATCGCAATGGGGAAGATCGCAAACACTTTGTAAGTCAGCGCCAATTGCGGCTGCAGAAGGATGATCAGCGCGCTGAGATGGATCAGTAGAAGCAATCCGCCATAGGTCGCGCGAAACTCTGAAAACCCACCCGGCTTTGCTGGATCCGGGTCAGCGACCAGCCGAACAACCCCGGCGGCCCATTTAGGGATGAAGAGTGAACCGAGGCCGAGTGCAGCGCAGAAGCCAAGCGCAACTATAGCAATAAGATCGAGCAGTGGGGGCATAAGATAACTCCAAGCCTGTAAGCGTCTGACAATAGTGCGCTGCAGCCCGATTGACAGCGATTAAGTGATACCGGCGCTTTTCCACGCATCTTTAGGCCATCGGCGGTGCTGCCAAAACCATTGGCCAGGATTCTCGCGAACTTCTTCTTCAACGAATTTCGAGACACGTTTAACGCAAGCGATCAGGTTTGCTTCAGGCGTTCCGGATTGCTCTGGCATGAACGGTTCGTGCACAGTCACCTGAAACCGGGCAGGGCCCGTGCGGCGGGTGGAAATGGGTACGACAGGGACGTTGTACTTCAGCGCCAGTCGCGACGGGCCTTGAGCTGTCATCGCATTGTACCCGAAGAAGGGCACGGCCAGGCCTTCATTGAACTTCTGATCGTTCATCAGCGCGACAACACGGCCTGCCGATAAGGCGCGCATCAGCTCACGTGTGCCTGCACCTTTCGGGGCCAGCACGCCGACACCATAATCGTGCCGCACCTTGTTGAGGCGCCGGTCAATGTATGGATTATTCAGCGCCCGGTATGTGACGAGGCAGTCGACAGGCCGCTGGCAGATCGCAGCGGCCATGACTTCCCAATTTGCAAAATGCCCGGAGACGATGACAGCGCCTTTGTCTGAGGCTTCGATCGCGTCGAGGTGTTCAGTGCCAATGACCGTTACACGATCGCCCTGATAAGGGTGGATCTTTGAAAGATGCGGCAGTTCTCCGGCTGTGCGCCCGACGCTTTCCCAGGCCTGCATTGCGATCCGTTCCCGCTCTGCCTCACCCATATCCGGAAAAGCCAGTTGCAGATTTCGATGCACGGTCTTGTTTTGCGAGAAGAGCGGACCAATGGATTTGAACAACCAACCCAGGAAGTCTGATGCGCGATCCGGCCCTAATGCCGTCATCGGCCACCAATAGATCAGGTCCCAGGCGAGCGCCTCCAGTCGCCAAACCATGCGCTGCTGGAAGGTCGAGCGATTGTCGATATCCTTTGGTCGAATGTATTGCTGCGCAGCTTTACTCATGGCTGCCGGGATTGATCACATTTTCCAGCATTTTGTCGAGATCTGCCCTGCGCTCAAAGATCACTTCTACGGGCAATGAAATGATATCCTCGCGCTGATCAGGCGACAGGCGTGCTAGGTCTTTGTCTGTTGTGATCAAGGTCGCGTTATAGTCATTGGCCAGGCGCTCGAGGTAGTTCAGGTCACCCGCAGTGAACGTATGATGGTCGGGGAACGGAACAGCGTCGCGCACATCAACTCCCAGAGCCTTGAGCGTATCGAAAAATTTCTCAGGACGCCCGATGCCAGCAAACGCCACATATGGCTGCTCTGGCGGCGTCTCCTTGGCTGCAATGACGGCTTCGAAAACTGGCAGACCAGAAATTGCGATTTCCTCTGGTGGCTCACCGTAACCCATCACAATTACCGCATCTGCGCGCGAAAGACCCTCCGCCACTGGCTCCCGCAAAGGACCTTTCGGAATGACGTGGCCATTGCCGAAACCCGCCGAGGCGTCGACAACGACAAAGGAAATATCCTTATGCAAACCAGGATTTTGATGTCCATCATCCATGATGATGATATCGACACCATCATTCGACATCATTTGTCCTGTGGCCGCGCGATCCGCGCCAATCCAGGCCTCACCGGACTTTGACAGCATCAGTGGTTCATCCCCGACATCGCGCGATGTGTGGACGATCGGGTCGACTTTCAGCGGTCCTTCGAGCTTGCCTTTATATCCGCGGCTAAGCGTTGCTACGCGAAGAGCTGTTGTCTCGGAAAAATGATCGCGGAGCGCCGCCACGATCGGACTTTTTCCGACTCCGCCAGCGGTCAGGTTGCCGATGCAGATAACAATTGGGCGAACCTTCAAGGGCTCACCCCGGGCAATTCGGCGATGGGTTGCCTCAGCATAAATCCAGGCTAATGGCGTCAGCAGGAATCTTAAGAGCGGCGCTGCCTCTCTTGAGCGCGGATCAACATCGCGGGCCCAGAACCGTGGCTCTCTCATGAGACGATTCCGGCGCGTTTCCGCAAAGGCTGCAGTAGATCAAGTGTCGTCGCCATCGGACCAAGCGCATCTTCTTCCAGAATTTGCGACAGCTCAGCAGAAACAGGCGGCGCTGGGAAGGCGTCGGCTAATCCTTCTGCATCGTCCACGATTGCGAATCCTTGATGACCGGACAGTCGCTCTGACAAGTCCTTGAAGTTGAACAGGCTGGGGCCGGTTACAATGGGCTTTCCCAGGCGCAGTGCTTCTAGCGGATTGTGTCCCCCGACGCCTGGTGCGTGCCCACCTCCGAGATAGACCGTGTCCGCAAGGCGATACCACAGGCCCATCTCACCCATTGTGTCAGCCAGAAAGATATTCGTTTCGTCGGTCACGGTGCCACCCTCTGACCGCCGTGCGATCGCGTATCGCGTGCAGGATAGCAGTGCATCGACTTCATCGCCGCGTTCAGGATGCCGCGGTGCGATGATCATGAGTGTATCCTCTGGCAGACGCATAAAGGCGTCCAGCGCCAGAGCCTCTTCGCCAGCGTGGGTCGAAGCCGCAAGGAGTACTTTCTTTCCGCCGATGGCGTCTCGCAAGGCGTGGAGTTTGGTTTCATCAACTGCCGGCGCGGGCAATGCTGACTTGAGGTTTCCGGGATTCGCGACCTGGCTCTCGGAGAGAGCTTCGAGACCAGTCCGTGTCTGAACATCAGCGGCGATCATGAGGTCGAAAGAGTTGAAGATCCTGCGCGCTGTTTTGCGCCAACGCATCCAGCCTTTGATGCTGTTTTCAGTCATACGCGCATTGATCAACGCCGCTGGGATCATCTGGGCGTGCAATTGCAACAACAGATTGGGCCAGATTTCACCCTCAGCAAAGATGGCAAGATCTGGCTTCCAGTGTTTGATGAAGCGCTTGGATGCGCCTGCGGAATCAAACGGGGCCATTTGTTGGATCCCAGAGATCTCACGAAACTCGAGATCATTCGAAAAAGCCTCAGCGATCAGGTGAGCGGCCGTTTTCGTCTGGCACGTCATGACAACGCTGAACTCGTTTAGGCCTTCACGAATGAAACGGCGGATGAGTTCCAACAGAAGCTGGCTTTCTCCAACGCTTGCTGCGTGGAGCCAAATCAGACTGCCCTCAGGTCGTTCCTGTAGAGAGACGGCGCGCCGTTCATTCAACCGTCCCTTTGTTTCCTTGCCGGATCGCACGCGTCCACGAAAGAAAACGCCCAGAAAGGGCGTCATCAGAGTCGTTATAGCTTTGTATAGATACAGGCCGAGCGTCATCGCGACCTTATAGACTGATTGGCAGGCTTTCGCCCACCATTAGTCTCAGCCGATAAAGGCGATAGCGCTGCTACTTGGCGCAGAATCTTTTTTCTCGTCTGCGTCAGGCGCGAGCGAGAAACCCATCCATGCGAGCAACACTGCGATTGTGAAATTTCTAACAGCGATAAAGATGCCAACCATGACAAACCCCTACAAATTATCGAATATCATTAAACCAGAATCGTCTTAACGAAAAGAGGCGCGCGCATATAAAATTGGAAAAAGCTATCGCGCTGAGAGGGCAGGCCGAAATGCAGATAGATATAGATCACCTGCTGAACATGACCGGCGGAGATGCGAATCTCGCCGACGAAGTGCTGGATATCTTTCGCAATCAATCAGAAACTTGGGGCCGCATGCTCTCAGCCGATCTTGATCAGAAAGAATGGGCTGACGCTGCCCACGCCCTGAAAGGCGCCGCTTTAAGTATAGGCGCTGCTGAGTTTGCAGAGTCGTGCGCACGAGTTGAGCAGCGGGGCAGGGGAGAGGCAGAAGTGTCCAAGGTCGAAGCAGCCGCCATTCTATCAGCGCTGAAGGACAGCCTTGTGCATGTTATCGAAGCTTGTGCACGGGCGAGCTATGAATTGTCCAAACCAGGCTTGAGCCGGTCAAAAGACTCGAATTCATAAGCGATGCAGCGATCGATCAGTGTGCGCCAGACCGGTTCAGCGATTGCGGGCGACAGGCCCTGACGTTCTGCCTCGGCTTTCACTTTGCTCACGACATCTTCGATTCGCGGACGATCTAACACCGCCTTGCGCGTGCCTTTTATTCTTGCGGCCGCGTCCATGAACGATTGGCGTTCTTCCAGCAAGCTCACCAGAATGCGGTCGATCCGATCCACCTCTCGCCGAACATCGGCCATCGTTTCAGCCGTTTCGGCGGTGTGGCGTTGCTGATTTGCTGTGTCTGCGGGCTTTAACATCGCTTCTGACCCCTGATTGTCACGCATATCTAAGATCTTTCCTGCCCAAAAGCGATGCGGTGCGGCGACGCGGTGGCTGCGCCATGCAAAAAAGAAATAGGCCTTCCGAGGATTACTCGGAAGGCCCTGTTGTCAGTCGACTTAACCTTATCGTTCGATGAACGTCGGCATGCGCGCCTGGATGCGGCTGTTCCGCATCGTCTCAACTTCCATCATGAGAGCTTGAACCTCTGGATCATTGATCATCTCTGCGAGCTGTCCAATGGCTTTCAGTTCTGCTGCTGAGGCGGAAGATGACGCGCTAAAGAATGAGAAGCCGCCATCGCTCATCGGGAATGTCTTAATGCGGATATCTGCGTCTTCTTCGATCTCTGCCAATTCACGCGCCTTGGCGATCGCTGCCGTGATGCCGCCGAGTTCATCCACCAGACCGCGATCCAGCGCATCTTCACCGCTCCAAACCCGGCCACGAGCAACTTCATCGAGCTCTTCCAGGGTCAGTCCACGTCCATCAGAGACCAGCTGGGTGAAACGGTCATAGCCGCGCTGTAACCAGGCGCGAATCATTGTGCGCTGCTCATCCGTGAAACCTTCAGTGGTTGTGAAGGCCCCTGTGAATGCGCCGCCGACTTTGATCGACTCTGCATTGACGCCAATCCGAGCGAGGCCTTCATCGATGGCGAGCTTACCGCCGAAAATCCCGATCGAACCTGTGATGGTCGTACGATTGGCGAGGATCCAGTCAGCGCCGGTTGAAACATAGTAGCCGCCGGAAGCGGCGACCGATGCCATGGACACAATGACGGGCTTTTCCTGTTCGGTCTGAATGTAGTTGACGGCATGCCAGATTTGATCCGACGCCGTTGGAGAGCCACCTGGGCTGTCGACGCGGAAGATCACCGCCTGCACATCCTCATCACGGCCCGCTTCATACAGCGCTGCTGCAATCGTATCGGATGCGAAGCCATTGCCTTCCTGGAACAGGCTGCCGCCTTCCTCACCGGTCACGATCGGACCCTGTCCGCCAACAATGGCGATCACGGGAGAACCGAATTTCGAAGCCGGAGCCACATAAGAGGCAATATCAATCGTGATTGCGTCTTCGCCGGCACGGTCTTTGGCAGCGTCTCGCGCTTGCTCCGGCCATCCGAGAGTCGTAGCGAGTTCGTAGTCAATCATCTGCTCCGCACTTAGCGGACTTGATTCAAGTGCGCTCTGAGCTTGCGACACAGAGATGCCGCGATCAGCCGCAATGTCAGCAAGAGAAATGTTCCAGAGCGAATCGGCGAGCTCCGTCATCGCTCGGCGGTGCGGCTCGGTAAACGTATCCTCTTTATACACGTTCGGCGCGTTCTTGTATTCGTAGAGCGCTTCGATCTCTGCGGTGACAGAGATGTTATCGAGCAGACCTTTCAAGAACAGCGTTTCGAATGCGATCCCGCTGGAAATCAAATCGCTCCCTGGCTGGATCCAGATTTCATCAGAGGGCGCGATCGCACGGTACCCCGATGGGCCACCACCATATGTGCCCTGGCTGTGGGTGATAATAAACTTGTCCGCTGCCTGAAACTTCAGGAACGCGTCGCGATATTCTTCAGCGCGTGACGATCCGATGCCATACTCGCTGGCGCGAATGAACAAACCTGCGACCTGATCATCCGACGCGGCTGCATCAAGCTTCGTGATGACGTCGATGAAGCCTGTACCCCCGCCGAATAGAAGTTCGGGTCCAGAGGTCGGCGCCTGATCCGCATAAGGAACGCGCAAGTCCAACGTCAGAACGATTGGGTTGCCGTCATCTTGACCCGTCTCTGGTCCAGCCGCGGACTTCATCGCGTTGTTGACCGTCATCTGGATCAGACCCACGCCAATGAAGAATAGAAGAATCAATCCAACGATCGATCCAATAACGGCCCCACCCAGGGATGCAAAAAAGGTTTTCATGGGAGTATCGGCTCCGTAATGTTTCTTATCGGATAACGATATGGGCGTTAAGATTGAGTTTGTCAAAACACAAACATCACATGCAATTATGAAAGCTACGCAATCTGACGGGCGAAGGTCCTTCGGTTTCGCAAAAATGCAGCTCTTTGAAACTTGGCAGCGATTTGGGTGTTGCAAGCCGAAATCGGATTGGTTATGTCCGCCGCTCAGTTGGGGTGTCGCCAAGTGGTAAGGCACCGGTTTTTGGTATCGGCATTCCCAGGTTCGAATCCTGGCACCCCAGCCACCTCACTTTTATTTTTCTCGGAAACACTCGCGTGGGTAGAGAGAAGCGCGTGAGACTCGCGAACCGTATGCATTTGATCTGAGCGCGGTATGTAATATTATTTCAAAAATGCCTTGCAACTGCCTCAATTATGAATGAGAGTTTGACAATCTCCCGAGCTTTTTGCAGAGGTGACCACGTATGCGATTATGACCACGGGTTAAACCCGATCGCTGCGTAGAATAGAAAGACGAAAAGTCTCAAGGTCAAAACATGGGAGGAGGTGGGCCTAGCCCGGTTTCCTTTTTTGCAACTGCGTGGGCTTTGTGTGTTCCCGCGACCCAAATCGTTTCAGCATTTTTTGCTGAGGCTAATCATGAGTTTCAGCGACGTCGAATTGACGGCGCACCATTAGGAGAGTGAGAGGCAGACTTCATGAAGAATGTTCTGACACCGGCTCGCGGAGCCATTCTCGCAACTATTGTCGTTGGCTTTGCCGCGCCTTCAGTTGCACAAGGATTGGACCGCGCGATCGCGACCGGCGAACAGGCGACACGCCGCGCCGAACAAGTCCAGCAGCAAATCAACCAGCTCGATGACGAGCGCGCAGACATGGTCGGGGAATTCCGGACTTTGCTTCAGCGTAAAACCGCTGCCGAGCTTTACGCTCGCCAGCAAGAAGCAGCTGTCGAAAGTCAGGAGCGCGAAATTGCGTCTCTAACCGATCAGCTCAGCCGTGTGGACGAGATCACCTCTCAGACCGTCCCGATGCTGGAAGCCCTGATCGACGATCTGGATGCCTTCATCGACGCTGATCTGCCTTTCCGCCTTGAGGAACGCAAAGCCCGCATTCAGCGCCTACGTGATTATCTCAGCGACCCAGCGATTTCAGTAACGGAGCGCTATCGCCAAATCATGGACGCCTACACGGCTGAAATGGAAGTTGGTCGTAAGACTGACACCTGGAAAGAAACGATCTCGGTCGACGATAAAGACGTTACCGTTGATATGGTTCTGTTTGGCCGCGTCGCGCTGGTCTACATGGACCCAACTGGGCGCTATGCAAAGCGCTACGATCGTGAAACCCAGTCTTGGGTCGACCTTGAGAGCAAGTACAAGGCCGAGATCGAAAAAGCCATCCGCATCATTCAGGGTAAGCGTACCCAAGACGTGATGTACGTTCCCGCAACCAAGCTTAACGTTCAGTAAGCCCAATGGAGTTGAGGAAAGAACACATGAAACCGTTCACAAAATCACTTAAAACCATTGGCGTCGCAGTTGCTTTTGCAGCTACGTCGATGGCCGCCTCTGCGCCAGCTGTTGCGCAGTCCCTTTCAGACATTCTCGCTCGTGTTCAGCAGGACAGCCAGGAGCTGTCAGCTGAGAATGAGCAGCGCCTGAACGAATTCCGTCGCGCTTCTTCGGAGCAAGAATCAGCCATGGCCGCCGCACGCGGTGAGCTGAATGCTGCGAACGCTCGCGGTAATGCGCTCGGTGCGCAATTTGATGCCAACCAGGCGCAGATCAACGATCTGGACGCACAATTGCAAGAGCAGGCCGGCGACTTCGGTCAGCTGGTCGGTGAATTCCGTGCCGTTGTTGGTGAAGTTCAGCCGTTGATGCGTGAGAGCCTCGCAAGCTTCGAATATCCTGGCCGTTATGAAGGCCTTGCTGAAGTTGCTGAAGCTGTGGCCCTTCCAACCCGCGAAGAGCTGGACCGTCTGCCAAAGGCAATCCTGCAAGAGATGATCGCTCAATCGGAAGTGAAGACTTTCGTATCCCCAGTTTCAATGGGCGGTAGTGATGAGTCAGTCGAAGAGGTAGCCGTAACCCGTGTCGGTACGTTCATCGCGGCGACTGACAATGATGCAGGCTTCGTAACCATCGAACGTGCAGGTAATGGCGACTTCTTCCTTGAGAAGCTCGAGCGCCAGCCAGGCGGTCGTTTCCGCAGTGCGTTCCAATCCCTCATCCGCGCGGATGAAGGTTCGACTCTCACAGTTCCGTTCGATCCGAACCGCGGCGAACTGTTCAAGATTGAAGGCGACAAGCCAGGTCTCGCGGAGCGCGTGAACCAGGGCGGCGTTGTTGGTTACATCGTTCTGACGCTTCTCGTCATCGGTCTGACCGTTGCGCTATTCAAGATCATCACTCTGTTCTTCATGGGCAATGCCATTCGCTCTACAGCGAAAACGAAACAAGCTGGCGACGGCAACCCGCTCGCCCGTGTATTCGAAGCTTATGAGACCAACAAGAACGCTGATCTTGAGACGCTGGAACTGAAGCTCGACGAGCAGATCCTCCGCGAATCTCCGAAAATCGAGCGCTATAACGACATCGTTAAAGTGCTGGCTGCTGTGGCCCCGCTTATGGGTCTGCTCGGTACGGTTATCGGTATGATCATTACCTTTACCGCGATTACAAACTTCGGTGCCGGTGATCCGAAACTGATGGCTGGCGGTATTTCCGTTGCGCTTATGACCACAGTGCTTGGTCTGGTCGCTGCGATCCCGCTTCTGCTGACCCACGCTCTGGCTGCTGCCATGGCACGTGGCAACCAGCAGATTCTGGACGAGCAGGCCGCTGGCCTAGTTGCTGAGCGTGCTGAGCGAGGTGGGGCGGCGTAGGCCGTCCCCTTAACCGGGAGCCCAAATATGTTGGGAATGACCGAACTACAGGAGTTCTTGGCCCGCGGTGGACCAGTGCTTCTATGGATTATGGGAGCCACATTCATCATGTGGGCCCTGATCCTGGAGCGACTGTTCTACTTCCGCGTGGCGCATAACGCTGTAGCCGAAGAGGCTTTGTCGGAGTGGCGCTCGCGCTCTGATCACAAGTCTAAATTCGCGCACTGGGTCAAAGACAAGCTGGTCTCCGAAGTCCGTCAAAAAGCACAGGCTAACGTCTCGTTTGCCAAAGCGATGGTGGCGCTCGCGCCACTGCTCGGACTGCTCGGAACAGTGACCGGCATGGTCACCGTGTTTGACAATATGGCGATCACGGAAGGCGCCGATGCGAAAGCCCTGTCACGGGGTGTGTCGCAAGCGACGATTCCGACGATGGCGGGCATGGTAGCCTCGATTTCAGGCATTCCATTTGCCTCGGGCATGGACAAGAAAGTCCGCCGCCTGGTGCAAAAGGTCGAAGACCAGATGGAGATTTACTGATGAGAGGACGCGCAAGTCGCCCGACCGAAGAAGCTCACGTTGATCTTACACCCATGCTGGATGTGGTCTTCATTCTGCTGATCTTCTTCATCGTCACATCGACCTTCATTCAAGAAGAAGCGCTCGGTGCTGAACCGCCACCACCGCCGTCGGACTCACCGCCGCCGCCAAACCCGGCCATCATCGTCTACATCGATGAGACTGACCAGATTCGGGTCAACCGCCGGCTGACGGACATCTCGGCTGTCCGGGGTGGAATGGAACGTGCTCGTGCAGAAAACCCAGAGAGTGCTTTGATTATTCAAGCGCATCCGCTGGCCCGCACCGGCACGATCATTGAAGTGCGTGATATCGCGTACGATGCACAAATGGATCGGGTGAATATCGTCCGTTCCGCAGGATAGAGGAGGCAAACCATGGCTCGCAAAATGCGCGCATCAGCGGAGAGTGCTGAAGATGATGTCAACCTCACACCGATGCTTGATGTGGTCTTCATTCTGCTGATCTTCTTCATCGTTACGGCTCAGTTCATTCGTGAGCCTGGCGTTGAGATTGATCGGTTAGAGGTCAACAATAAAGAGCGACAGAACCCACTCGGGATCCTGATCGCGATCGATTCGAACAGCGAAATCTATATGAATAAGCAGGTCGTATCGATGTCAGAAGTTGGGTTCCGTATTCGCGAACTTCGCGAAGACAACCCTAAAGGGCGCTTGGTGGTTCAGGCAGATGCTGAAGCCCAGGCCGGGGTGCTGATCGATCTCATGGAGATCGTCAACGAAATTGACAATCTGGGGCGCGTGCCGCTCTCGGTCGTCAACGAATAGAGGAGATAATCCATGATTCATGCTCCATGGTTTCGTTTGGTTGTTCTGCCGGTCGCTGCGATCGTCACAGTCCTGCTGTTCCGCGGCATGGGCTGGTTGATCAGTGCCGATTTCGAGGAGCCGGAAAACCTCCGCGAATACAACCTCGAAAGCATCACGCCTGAGGCACAGGAAGAGCAAGTGACCCGCCGCGCGCGGAACAAGCCACGTAAGCTCAACAATGCTGACAAACCGCCGCCACCGCCAAAACTGACGGCCAGTAAGTCAGACATTGACCTGCCAACGCCAAACATTCAGGGCGCACCGCCCAGCGAACTGCCGCCAACCCGGTTGAATTCTCTGGCGATTGACCCAGTGGCCATTTCGGACCGTGACGCACAGCCAATTCGTCCGCCGGTGCCGACTTATCCGAGCCGGGCTGCTGAACGCGGCATTGAGGGTTCTTGCGACGTCCGCTTTGACGTGGATACGCGCGGCAAACCTTACAATGTTGAAGCTGATTGCACCGATCGCGTATTCAAGCGCGAAGCCGAACGTGCCGTTAGCCGCGTTGAATTTGCGCCAAAAATCATTCGCGGTCAGGCCGCTGAACGCCGGAACGTGGTCTATCCACTCGAGTTCACGCTCGCTGACTAAGCGATTTAATATTTGAAACAGGGAAGGGGAGGTCGTTCGACTTCCCCTTTCTTTTCACGTTGACAATGTAATAAAATGATGTATAGTTATATTATTACATCTGGAGGTGCCCATGTTTGACATTGATCGATCGCAACCGCGTGCCTCGTCGAAACCGTCCAATCTGTATCGGTTCAGTTTGGTTGCGGCGCCCGCCAGCCTCATTACAGCATCGCTGTTTGTAACTATGGAGCGCGCGGTGGCGGTCGAGGATTTTTCACCGACGGAGCAGATAGCTTACACGCTCGATCCATACATGGAACGCGAGGCAATTACCGAAACGACGCCACCCAAAGAGAAGCCGGTCCGAGCCCCTGATATCGATCCGCCACCGATGGCCCCCGATCTCGTCAAAGACATTACGTTCGATTCCATTCCATATCCTGGTTACACCGGTACCCGTCCGGCGGAATATGGCGAGGCTGACTTCGATCAAATAAAGCCTAAACGGGCGATGTCTGTGATTGACCGAAGAATCTTGCCGATCACGCCGCCAGTCCCGACTTATCCAGCCCGCGCGGCCCGAACCGGTCTGGAAGGCGACTGCAATGTCTACCTCAATGTATCGATCCGCGGAGAGCCCTTTAACGTACGGGCGCAGTGCACCGACCAAGTGTTTTAATTTGCTGCGAGAAAAGCGGTTCAGAAAGTCAAATTTGCGCCCCAAATTCGTGATGGACTGCCGGTTACTGTGACAGGTGTGGTCTACCCCCTTGAGTTCCGGATGGAACCGTAAGAGACTGGCGCTGAAAAAGTCTGGGAAAATGCTTCAACTATTCGTCTGAAGCGCTTGAAATCGGTGAGAACTTCCGGTTCAAAGGAGTTCAACCGCCAAACCGGCGGAGAGGAGTGATACAGTATGATCAAGAACATCATGAAGAGTGCAGCCTCTGTTGCCGTCATGGTCACCATCGGGAGTGGTGTCGCGAACGCGCAGGCTTGTGAAGAAACGCAATTCAGCTCGACCAATGCCGAGAACTATCTGAAGGCGGAAACCGAACTCATCGTGAACGACAATGCGCAAGCCGCGCTTGCAGCGTTGAACGCCCTGAAGGCGCAACAGCTAAACTGTTACGAAGAAGGAGCGGCGCTCCGTCTCGGTGCTGCGATTAAGATTGAAACGGGCGACTATGATGGCGCTGTTGCAGATCTGCTGACAGCTGTGAACCGCGGCTACATTCCGGACTCTGAAAAGAAGACCACATATTACAATATCTCGCAGATTTATCTTTCGACCGACAACAAAGAGAGAGCGCTCGAGTATTTCGATAAGTGGATGGCCGAAGGCGGTGTTCCTGATCGAAACCAAAAATGGACACTGGCGGTCCTGTATCAACAAATGGATCGTTTCCCGGAAGCCCTGACTTGGGCCGAACAAGTCTTTGCGGCAGACGGTCCAGGCGCTGAACGACAGGTCTATGACTTCCTGATTTTCCTCTACGACAAAACTGGAAACCGCGCGAAAAAGGCAGAGCTGCTGGAGGTGCTGCTCGAGCGCGATCCGACTGACATTCAGCTTTGGCAGGCAATTGCCGGCGAATACTTCCAAGCCGGTGAAGACCGCAAGGCGTTTGAAGTTCAAAAAGCGATGTATCTTGGCGGTATGCTTCAGACCGAAGATGAGCTGATGCGGATCGTCAATTTCTACAACTCGTTTGACGTCCCATACGCCTCAGCCAAAATTCTCGAAAAAGAGATGAATGCTGGTCGAATCTCCAAGACTTATCAGCGCCTCGAGCTGCTCGCGAACCTGTATCAGGTGGCGCGAGAATTTGACAAAGCGATCCCAGTTATTCGCGAAGCCGCTCAACTATCGCCTGATGGCAAGATGTATGAGCGCCTCGGTCGTTCGTTCAGCGAATTGCAGCAATGGGAAGAAGCTGAAGAAGCGCTGATCCAAGCGATCAATAAAGGTGGTCTGCAGAATGCCGGGCTTGCATGGGTTCTGGTTGGCCAGTCCCGCTATGAGCGCGATGATCGCTCTGGTGCCCGAGAAGCGTTCAGAAACGCGAACAATCGCGGTGGCCGCGGCTGGCTCGATTTTATGCGAGCAGAAGATAATACCGCGATCGCGCTGGCACGCTTTGAACTGTTCAATGAAGTGAGCGACTACAAGAAAGAAAAAGAGCGCTGCAAAGACCTCGAAGTTATCGGTAACGCACCTGATTCTTGCAACACCGTCGATGAACGTCTGGCAGGCGCCGAAGAGGCGCTGGCGGAATTTGATCGCAACACTTGAACCAAACAATAATCTCACCGCACGCCCCGGGCTTTAACGGCCCGGGGCTTGTGGTTTTTACGAAAGCGTGAAACCAACACTGCCATGGTCGATTTAAGTATTAAGACGGCTGACGATGAGGCGATTTGCGAGCGAGTCGCCGAGCTCGAGGCTGCAATGCAAACCCGCACATTTGATTGGGCGAAAGTCAATTCAGGAAGTTGGAATCGCGATGGCCTCGAGGCGTTAGCGCCCGATATGGCGAATGCGTTTTCTGCGCTCGAAGCTGAAATCGAACTCATCCGCACAGAGCCAATCGAAAAAGTTTCTAACAAAGGAACGATAGAGGCCTTCGAAACCGGTCCAATCATTCGCATCACCTCAAGGCCACAAGCTGAGAAGCAAGTCGTGATGAGTGGTCATTACGATACCGTCTTTCCACCAGAAACATTCGACGAGATAAAGGAGTTGGAGCCAGACAAGGTCAACGGGCCGGGGCTCGCTGACATGAAAGGCGGCCTGTCCGTCATGCTTGGCGCCTTGCAAGCCTTTGAACAGGGGCCACTCAAGGACAAACTCGGCTATCAGATCGTCATCACACCAGACGAGGAGACTGGAAATTTCGCCAGCGCGCCTTTCCTTACCAAGGCAGCACAATCAGGTGCGATGATCGGCATGACTTATGAACCCTGCATGGATACCGGCGCCATGTCAGGTGGCCGAAAAGGTTCAGCCGTGTTCGATATCGTGCTGCATGGCCGATCTGCACATGCTGGCCGTGCGAAGGAAGACGGACGCAGCGCTGTGGAAGCCGCTGCCGTCCTAGTCCTCGGTCTGGAGCGCCTGAACGGCGTTTATGAAGGGGTATCATTCAATGTCGGCTCAATCGATGGCGGTAGTGCGGTGAACATCGTGCCCGATCTCGCCATTGTTCGGTTCGGTGCCCGCGCTCCGGATGCAGAGGCTGCCGCCTGGGCGACACGTGAAGTCGAGAAGCTGCTCGAACAGGCTTTGGCAACGGATGGGATTTCGGGCCACATGCATGGTGGATTCTATCGACCGCCAAAGCCTCGTAACGCTGCGCAGGACGCTCTGTTCAATGCAGTCTCGGACACTGGCCGAGCGATTGGATTAGAACTTGAATTTGTCGACACCGGTGGCGTGTGTGAAGGCAATAATATCTTTGCCGCGGGAGTGCCAAACGTCGATACGCTCGGGGTGATGGGCGGACGCATACACTCCGACGAAGAATATGTAATCATGTCTAGTTTCGTTGAGCGGGCTCAACTTTCGGCGCTGCTCTTGAATAGGATAGCGGATGGGCGCCTCGACGCACGTAAGATCAAGGCACTGATGGGATGAAGTCTCCTTATGTGATGCGTCCTGCGGAGCTGTCAGACTTTGACGCGCTCCGTTCGATGGCTGTGGAGTCGGGCCCGGGGTTTACCTCTTTGCCCGTCGACGAAGACATCTTGCGCAAGCGACTGTTGAAATCCGTCGACTCTTTCGCTGGGCGCCTCGAACAACCCGAACTCGGCAAATATCTGATGATGCTGGAAAATGTCGACACGGGCGAAGTGGCGGGTTGTAGCGCTGTAAAATGCGGTGTCGGTATCAATTCGCCATTCTTCAACTACCGGATCATCACCTTGGCTCAGGCGAGTCAGGAAGCCGATCGCCGATTTGATATGGACGCCTTGATCCTGACCAATGAGTTTGTCGGTTGCACGGAGGTCGGGACTCTCTTCCTGCGCCCTCAACACCGCGGTGCTGGGGGGCTCGGGCGCCTTCTGGCGCAATCTCGATATATGCTCATCTCAAGCCGCCCTGAATGGTTTGGTGAAAAGATCATCGCAGAGCTGCGCGGCGTCGTCTCGCACGACGGTGAGACACCATTCTGGGAATGCCTCGGCCGGCAATTCTTCCGGATGTCTTTCCCGGAAGCTGATTATCTCTCTGCGACAACAGACAATCAGTTCATTCTCGATCTGATGCCGAAATACCCGATATACGTCGACTTATTGCCAAACGAAGCTCGTGAAGTGATTGGCCGCTGTCACTCAGACGGCGTGCCCGCTTTTAAACTTCTGGAATGGGAAGGATTTGAGTTCGAACGCGTCGTCGATATCTTTGATGGCGGCCCCATTATGCAAGTCTCGCGAGATATGATCCGCACCTCGCGCGATAGTCGGATTATGGAACTCGAAGTGGGCGAAGCGTCTGGCGCAACAGGAATTGCGGCACGAACCGATCTGGAAAACTACCGCGCCTGTCTGATCGAAGGTGCGGTCATGGGCGATAAACGCTTCATGACCACGCAGGAAACGCTAGATAAACTCAAACTCAAACGCGGCGACAAAGCCCGCATCTGGCTCAGGAGCTAACATGGCCAAGAGTGTCTATATCAACGGGCGCTGGAGTGATGGCAAAGATGACTGGTTTGAAAAAACCAATCCTGCCAATGGAGAAACAAGCTGGAACGGGCAAGCTAGCAGCCCGGAGCAAGTGTCAGACGCCACCCGGGCCGCACGAGAAGCCCAATCGGACTGGGCCCAGCGACCCCAGCACGACCGCACCACCATACTCGAACGCTACGCTGAAGCGCTCACCAAGCGCTCTGACGCGATTGCCGCCGCGATCAGCAGCGATATGGGCAAAACCGCTTGGGAAGCAAAAGGCGAAGCAGGAGCCATGTCGGCGAAAGTCGGTATTTCGATCAAGGCTCAGGTCGAACGTGCAGGCACGTCATATTCTGAAGCCGCTTTTGGATCCATGCATCTCACCCACCGCCCTCATGGCGTGATGGCAGTGTTCGGGCCATTTAATTTTCCAGGACATCTGCCGAACGGCCACATCGTGCCAGCCTTACTGGCCGGGAATACTTGCGTATTCAAGCCCTCTGAACTGGCGCCGTCTGTGGCGGAAGTCATGGTCGAAGCATTCGCTGAAGCTGGGTTGCCAGCAGGGGTCCTGAACGTGGTGCAAGGTGGCCGCGAAACAGGCGCGGCACTGCTGGATGGCGATATCAATGGCC
>JABSQB010000040.1:15351-28706 GCA_013214545.1 Henriciella sp. | reverse complement strand
CAGGTGGTGCTTGGTCCAGGTGATCAAGGCCTAACGCATGAAAAACATGCCGCCGCAGGCGCGTCTGATCCAGGCGCAATACGCCGTCTCGAGAGAGCGGCAGTTCCTTCGCGTTTGTCTCAGACGCGCCTAGCCTTTCATAGCCTCAGGGCCCCGGCCCGTGAGGGGTTTGGTGCTGGGAAGGGGTCCACCAGCCCCCACTTTCGACTCGCCTGACGTGCAGGCATGTGTCTAACCTGCCGAAGAAACCAACCGGACCCTGCTCATGCTACACCTTGCTCGCCGTCTCGCTCTTGCTGCTTTGTTTGGGGCCGCGGGTGCCTGCGCCTCGACGGCTCAGGCCCCAGCCCAGACCCCTGTTCCTGACGCGCCCGCTGCGCCAGCCATCTCGACCGATCCTATCCCGTTCAATGCGGAGGCGCCGTTTGCGTCAGAGATTTATAATTTCTTCGTGCAGGATGCGCTGTTTCCGCCGACCGCCTGCCGGACCGTATTCACCGGCAGTTCCAGCGTTCGGTTCTGGCTGACCCTGGATGAGGATTTTCCGCAGCTCGATCCGCTCAATCGCGGCTTTGGCGGTTCCCAGATTACCGAAGTGATCGGCTATTTCGATATTCTGCTGGCGCGCCATCAACCGCGCGAGATCATCTTCTATGCCGGCGAGAATGATCTGAATGCCGGGGCTCGCCCGGCCGATGTCCTGGCGCGCTTTGAGGCTTTCATGGGCCTGAAGACCGACCGGCTGGGCGACGCGCCGGTCTATTTCGTGTCCGTGAAGCCGTCCTATGCCCGCCTCAGCGAACTCGCGGCGCAGGCCGAAACCAATGCGCTGGTTCAGGCCTATGCCGAGACGCGCGAAGATCTGATCTTTGTCGATGTCGCGACCCCGATGATGGAGGGCGAGGCGCCGAAACAGATTTTCATCTTTGATCAGCTCCACATGAATCTGGACGGCTATGCGATCTGGACCGAAGCGCTCTCTGGTCTGCTCATAGATCCGGACCGGCCGAAGCGGAGCGGCTGCTAACCCCCCGTCACATCTTGCGCTGCCCAGTGCCGGGCCCCACATGCGCCCGGTATTTAAATCGGCTGGAGGACCCCGAGCATGACCACCCCTATCTATAAATCGACTGTTGGCGTGATGATCCGCCAGGCAGAAGCACTGCAAGCCATTGTTGCCAAAGGGTGCGAGCACCTGGGCGGCGATGCGGACGCGTTCATCAATGAGCGCCTGACGGAGGACATGCTGCCCTTCTCGTTCCAGATCCGCGCGGTCTGCAATTCAGCCTGGGGCAATATTGAAGCGATCCGCGCGGGTCAGGCCGGGCCGCCACCAGACATGGAGATCAGCACCTATGCGCAGCTCGAAGCGCTGCTGGCCGAGACGATCGACAATCTGAAGTCGATCACGCCGGAAGAGATTGATGGTCTGCTCGACAAGGACCTGATCTTCGTGCTGGGCGACTTCAAGATTCCGTTCAAGGGCCTTGGTTTCCTGACCTCTTTTGCCCTGCCAAACTTCTATTTCCACGTCACCACAGCCTACAATCTGCTGCGCCGGAAAGGCGTCGAGCTCGGCAAGCGCGACTTCCTCGGTGCCATGGACATGAATATGGGCTAAGCGTAGCCTGAGCGACAAAACAAAAGGGGGCCCGCAGCCCCCTTTTTCATTATGGATGATCGCCTGGCCTATCCGGCGTGGAACAGCGAAGTGATCATATCGGTTTCCGGCGCTCCGCCGCGGCGGCGACGGCGACGGCGACGCATCCGGGATTGCAGCTCGTCGCGGGCAACTTTCAGCGGCTGCGCATCCGCCTCCTTGCGGGCCAGCTCATCGCGATTGTCGCAGAAATCGACATAGGCTTCGAGTTCCGGCGCCAGGTCATAAGCAGCAAGATCGACCATGATCGTGTCATCAAGGAAGCCAATGCCCGGCAGCTCATCGGGAATGATGTCATTCGGATCAGCAAAATAGGCGAGCACTTCCAGGACCCGGTCGCGATCCTCATTTTCGAGGTTCCAGTCCCGGTCTTTCAGCATGGCGACCATGTTCTGCAGGGTCAGCATGCGCGAGACAACAAAGGTTGGCGGGTCGCTTTCCAGCGCTTTGACCGCCAGCGCCTCTGCCGCCAGGATGACCCGGTCATCATCGCGCAGCGCCCTGTTCTTGCGCGCCTTGGACAGGCGTTTCTGGAAATATTCGATATCCTTCGGACCGAGTTCGAAATTGATCCGCACCGTCTGTTGTTCTGTGACGTCCATGTCTGAGGCCTCCCAGCTTGCTCTCTCTTCGGCTGTAACGATGCCGACAGATCCAGCGTTAGGCAAGCCGACTTTTTCGAAAACATGCCTTGATGCACAGTCGATTAGACGCTTCGATCACAGTCATGGAGGATTTGCGATGACTCGAATAAGCCCTGCCAGCGACGCCCAACTGGCCGAAAGCAAGGATTTACTGGCGCTTGCTGCCGCTGCCATGGGGTTTGAAGCCAATTCCCTGAAAGTGATGGCGCGCCAGCCCGCTATCTTGCAAGGCTTCATGGGCTTGTCAGCAGCCATCCTCGGCCCGAATGCCAGCCTCGATCCTGTCCTGCGCCAGATGATTGCGCATATTTCCAGCGCTGCGGCGGGCTGCGCCTATTGTCAGGCACACACAGCGCATGGGGCCGAACATCGCGGAGCCGATGCCGAGAAGCTCGCGGCGCTCTGGTCATTCGAAACCAGCGATCTGTTCAGCCCCGCGGAGAAGGCCGCGCTCGATCTCGCCCTGGCAGCTGGCAGCGTGCCGAACCAGTCCACAGACGCGCAATTCGAAACGCTGCGCGAGCATTTCAGCGAAGATGAGATTGTCGAGATTGTTGGCGTCATTGCCCTGTTCGGGTTCTTGAACCGCTGGAACGACACGCTAGCGACGACGCTGGAGGATAGCCCGCTCGCCTTTGCCGAAGCGCATCTCGCCCCGAATGGCTGGGTCGGCGAACGGCACAAAGACTGAGATGCCCGTTCGTTTCTTCCAGGACTCGGATCTTCCGATCCTCCATGCCGCGAATGAAGCCTCTGTTCCGGGGGTCAGCTGGGAAACCGAAGACCAGCTTGCAAAATGGATCGCACTCTCCGTTTGCTTCGTCGCGACAGGGCCCGACGACAGGCCGCTCGGCTTTCTGACGCTGATCGAGCCTGGTACGATGGACTATCCGAGCGCTAATCTCCGCTGGTTCGAGGCGTATCAAACTCGTACCAGCCAGTCCGTTATCTATGTCGATCGAATCGCATTGCTTCCGGAAGCACGAGGGAAACGACTGGGCGAGGCGCTCTATAAAGCCGCGTTCGAGCACTTTGAGGATCGCGATGAGATCGGATGCGAGGTCAATATTGAACCGCCCAATCCAGGATCGCACCGCTTCCATCAACGGCTTGGGTTCCAGCAGGTTGGAGAGCGCAGCTATGAAGCTGGAACGAAATCCGTCGCCTATTATGTTTGCGCTTTGAAATAGGCCAAAGCTTTCAGCCGCGACGTAAGGCGATGGGATCACGCGAAATTTTATCCGCTTTGATCTCGACTCGGATAAAAAACGGCGCTTCACTCCCCGTTAAGCCCTGCGAGAGAGGCTATTACCGAGACCGCGAATCGGTCGTGAGGGAGACTGGTCGAGTTACATGAAGCCAACTGATACCAGCAATCCGGACTACTTTCATAAAGTGGTCGATTGCCAGTGGGCCTGCCCCGCCCACACACCTGTACCGCATTATATCAGGCTGATCGCTCAGGGCGATTATAGCGAAGCCTATCTGGTCAATCGCGCCTCAAACGTCTTTCCAGGCGTCCTGGGCCGGGTCTGTGACCGCCCTTGCGAGCCAGCCTGCCGCCGCACGCGGGTGGAAGAAAAGCCCGTCGCCATTTGCCGCCTGAAGCGGGTAGCCGCAGATCATCGCGATGATATCCGCGACCGCCTTCCGAAGAAGCCAGACCAAACAAATGGCAAGAAGATCGCGCTGATCGGGGCGGGACCCGCGTCCTTCACCGTCGCCAATGATCTGGCCCCACTGGGTTATGAGTGCACGATTTTCGAGAAGCTAGACAAGCCAGGCGGACTGATGCGCTCCAACATCCCGGCGTTCCGCTTGCCGGAAGACGTATTGATGGACGAACTTGGCTACATTCTCGACATGGGCGTTGAGCTGAAGCTAGGCCATCCGATTGAAAGCATGGGCGCCCTCCTGAAAGAAGGCTATGATGCCGTATTTGTCGGCACCGGCGCGCCAAAGGGTAAGGACCTTGGATTGCCCGGCCGCGAGGAGTCGCGCGATAACATTCATATCGGCATCAATTGGCTGGAAGAAGTCGCCTTCGAGCACACAGACAAGATTGGCGAGAATGTCCTGATCATCGGTGTCGGAAATACCGCCATGGATTGTTGCCGTACATCGCTGCGCCTCGGCGCCAAGGATGTGAAAGTCATGGCCCGCAAGCCGCGCGCCTTCTTCAAAGCCTCCGAGTGGGAGCTTGAAGACGCCGAAGAAGAGAATGTCGAGATCTTGGTCAACCATTCTCCGAAGGCGTTCGTGCACGAGAATGGCAAACTCACCGGCATGGTTTTCGAGCTGATGGAATATGACCTCGACGAAACCGGACGGATCACTGATCAGCGCGTGGTCGGCGAGAAAACCATTCCTTGTGATGATGTCATCCTCGCCATCGGCCAGGAGAATGCCTTCCCCTGGATCGAAGCCGATGCCGGGATTGAGTTCGACAAATGGAACGTCCCGCTGGTTGATAAAGTTACCCACGAATCCACCCGCAAGGGCGTGTTCTTTGGCGGCGACTCTGCCTTTGGTCCACTCAACATTATCTGGGCGGTGGAGCACGGGCATCAGGCTGCCATCTCGATCCACAATCACTGCCGTGGCCTGCCACTGACCGACCGCTTACCGGATCAGATCAATCTTGCTTCGGCCAAAATGGGTATGGCGGAATGGCGCTATTCAAATGCGTTTGACGCCTCCTCGCGGCGCAAGATGGAGCATGTTGAACTCGTCGAACGGTTCAAGAAGATCGACACGGAAGTCGAACTCGGCTTCTCGCCCGAACAGATCGCAACTGAAGTGCAGCGCTGTCTGAACTGCGACGTCCATACGGTTTTTGACGCCCCGCTTTGCGAGGAATGCGATGCCTGCGTCGACGTCTGCCCGGTCGAGTGCCTGACCATCACGCCGAATGCTGAGAGCGAACAAGAGTTGCGCGATGCACTGACAGCATCCGATCCGACCGTTGATCAAGACCTGTTTGTCTCGGCCGCGCTGCCGCTGACCGGCCGGGTCATGATCAAGGACGAGAATATCTGTCTTCATTGCGGCCTTTGCGCCGAACGTTGCCCGACTTCAGCCTGGGACATGAAAGAAGGTGTCATCAAGATCCACCATGCGGCGGATCAAAAGGAACTGACCGAGGCCTGATATGAGCGGACCAGGATTAAACGATTTCGTCATCAAGATCGGCACCGTGAACGGGACCGGCTCGGCGAGTGCTAATGGCCTGCTGATGAAATCCATCTTTCGGATGGGCATTCCTGTCGTCGGAAAGAACGTGTTCCCATCCAATATCCAGGGCCTGCCAACCTGGTATGAGATCCGCGTCTCTGGCGATGGACATGCCGGCCGCTCGGGTGAAGTCCATATGATGGTTGCGATGAATCAGGCGACCTATGATCAGGATCTGGCTGAGCTCGCGACGGGCGGAGTCTTGCTTTACGACTCCACGTGGCCGCGTCCTCATTTGGAGAACCGCCCGGATGTCACGGTGATCGGCGTGCCGCTTATGCAGATGTGTAATGAGGTGGTGAAAGCTGCCCGCTCGCGCATTCTGATGAAGAACATGGCCTATGTCGGCGCGGTTGCCGCGCTGGTGGATATTGATCTCAATGTCATCCGGTCACTAATCGAAGAAACCTTCGCCGCCAAAGCCAAGCTGATTGAAAGCAATATGGTCGCGGTAAAGCTCGGCTACGATTACGTCAAAGAGCATTATGACAGTCCGCTTCGCTTCCGGGTGGCCCCTTTGGACAAGACGAAGGGCAAGGTGATGATCGACGGCAATACCGCCGCATCGCTCGGCTGCGTCTATGCCGGCGCGACGTTCGGGGCCTGGTACCCGATCACACCATCAACGTCGCTGATGGATGGCTTCGTCAAATACTGCAAAAGGCTGCGTGTCGACGAAGAGACCGGCAAGAACAAGTTTTGCATCATTCAGGCTGAAGATGAGCTCGCCGCTGCCGGCCTGATCATTGGCGCTGCATGGAATGGTGCGCGGGCCTTCACACCGACGTCCGGACCAGGAATCTCGCTGATGAGCGAGTGGATCGGCTTTGCTTATTATACCGAAATCCCGGTCGTCTTCTTTGACATTCAGCGCACCGGCCCATCCACGGGAATGCCGACGCGGACGCAGCAATGCGATATTCAGACCACGGCTTACGCCTCGCATGGCGACACGAAACACATCGTGCTTTACCCGTCCGATCCGAATGAGTGTTTTGACTTTGCTGTCCGCTCTTTCGATCTGGCAGAGCGGTTCCAGACTCCGGTTTTCTTCTTGTCCGATATCGATCTCGGCATGAATGACTGGATGGTCGACGAGCTGACCTGGGATGACAGCTATGTGCCGGATCGCGGCAAGGTTCTGTCCAAGGATGATCTCGACAAGATGGAATCCTTCTCGCGCTACCTCGATGTTGATGGCGACCATATCCCGTATCGCACGCTACCGGGCACTGACCCGAAAGGCGCTTATTTCCTGCGCGGCTCCGGTCACAACGCCCATGCGCGCTATACTGAACTCGGACACGAATATCAGGAAGTGGTCGATCGCTTGCTCGCCAAATGGGCCAGCGCCAAGACCGCGGTGCCAGCGCCTGTCGTCCAGAATGCCAAGAGCCAGACCCGCTATGGCATGATCGCAATCGGTACCAGCGACGCCGGCGCCACCGAAGCGCGCAAAAGGCTGGAAGCTGATGGCATGCCGGTCGACTATATGCGCATCCGCGCCTTCCCGTTCACCGATGAGGTCGAGGCCTTCATCAACGATCATGAAGAAGTCTTCGTGGTCGAACAGAACCGCGATGGTCAGCTGCATGACCTGCTCCTGACCGAGACCAATGTCGCTCGCGAGAGATTGACCCCGGTGCTGCATTATTCGGGTGAACCGCTCAATTATCGTTTCGTCTATGATGAACTCATCAAGCGGATCAAACTGAGGAAGATCGCATGACCTCTTTCGTCAAACCGAAGATCCGTCGCCATAATGAGCCATTGAACGAGCTGGGCCTCGCTCGTGCCGACTATGAAGGCAACATGTCGACGCTTTGTGCGGGCTGCGGGCATGACAGTGTCACCGCGGCGATGGTTCGGGCCTTCTATGAGCTTTCCATCCCGCCGCATCGAGCGCTGAAAATCTCCGGGATTGGCTGCTCCTCCAAGACAACCAGTTATTTCATGAATGACTCGCACGGTGCCAATACCGTGCACGGACGGATGCCATCTTTTGCCACCGGCGCGCTGTCGGCCAACAATGACCTGCCAACGATTGGGATCTCAGGTGATGGCGACAGCCTGTCCATCGGACTCGGCCAGATGGCACATGCGATGCGGCGCAATGTGAACATGCTCTACATGCTAGAAAATAATGGCGTGTATGGCCTCACAAAGGGCCAGTTCTCAGCTTCTGCCGACCTCGGCTCGCTGCCAAAGAAAGGCGATCCGAACGAGTTCTCGCCAATTGATCCGGTCGCATTCGCGCTGTCTGTTGGCGCGACCTTTATTGCGCGCAGCTTCTCTGGCGATCGCCAGCAACTGGTGTCGCTGATCAAGGCCGGTCTGAAGCATAAGGGCTTTGCCATCATTGATGTCATCAGTCCGTGCGTGAGCTTCAATGATCATAAGGGCTCAACCAAGTCCTACGCGCACACTTACGAGTTTTACTCAAAGGCTGTACACGCCGATTATATCGCGCCGAGCGAGGAAATCGTCGCCGCCTATGATGAAGGCGAAGTGATGCCGGTTGAGCTGCACGATGGCGGCTATATCCAGCTGCGAAAGGTCGACAAGGATTATGACCCGACCGATCGCGGCGCGGCCTTCAATCGCGTTATGGCGAGTGATAATGCCAATGAGATCCTGACCGGCCTGCTCTACATTGATAAAAGCCAGCCGGATCTGCACCAAACGCAGAACATGGAAGCCCGCCCCTTGAACGAGATTCCGTATACGGAACTCAACCCGGGTGCCGACAAGCTCCAGGCCCTACAAGCTGAGTTTCGCTAGCGCCTAGACCGCGACCACATTCTGTTCAATTGCGCCGAAGATCGACTTGCCGTCAGCATCGAGCATCTCGATGCGCACACTGTCGCCGGCTTTCATGAACGGAGTCTTGAAGTCGCCGGTCGCGATCTTTTCGATCATCCGGATCTCAGCGATGCAGGAATAACCAAGACCGCCCTCGCTGACCGGCTTGCCGGGACCACAGTCCGCGCCCTTGTTCGACACGGTGCCCGAGCCAATCACGGTTCCCGCGCTCAGCGGCCGGGTCTTTGCGGCGTGACTGACGAGACGCGCCAATGAGAAAGTCGCATCGACCGCCGCTTCGGCCCGGCCGAAGGGTTCGCCATTATAATCAACGCGCAGCGGCAAATGGACGAGGCTGTCCTTCCAGACATCGCCCAGCTCATCCGGCGTAACTGCAACTGGAGTAAACGCGCTTGGCGGCTTGGATTGGAAGAAACCGAAACCCTTGGCGAGCTCCGGCGGAATGAGACCGCGCAGTGACACATCATTGCACAGCATGATCAGTTTAATGTGATTTGCCGCATCCGCCTCGCTGACACCCATCGGGACATCATCGGTGATCACGGCAATCTCGCCTTCCATATCGCAGCCCCAGGTGACATCGCCGAGCGGGATGTCATCGCGCGGGCCGAGAAAGGCATCCGAACCGCCTTGGTACATTAGCGGATCATCATAGAAACTCTCTGGTACTTCGGCGCCGCGGGCTTTGCGGACAAGTTCGACATGATTGATATAGGCCGAACCATCCGCCCACTGATAGGCGCGCGGCAGCGGGCTCTCACACTCACGCTCATGGAAGCGAAAGGTGGGAACGGAGCCTAACTCAACACCCTCTGAGAGGCGCGCGAGTCGCGGCCCAACGCTATCCCAATCGTCGATGGCAGCTTGCAATGTAGGGGCAATCCGTGCAGCATCGGTGCAACGGGTCAGGTCTTTGGACACAACGACCAGACGGCCATCGCGAGTGCCGTTCTTCAGAGTGGCGAGTTTCATTGTCTAGCTTTCCTCAGCAATCTTCTCATGCAGCCAGGCGGCGTGGCGCGGGGCTTTCTTGGTCTGGCTCCATTCCTCCAGCATGACCGGCGCGACGCGCTTCAGCTCCGCATACTGATCCGGCGTGCCAATATCGCAGGCGAGCTCGAGGCGGTGCCCGTTCGGGTCGAAGAAATAGATTGATTTGAAAATGCCGTGATGGGTCGGTCCGATCACATCCAGGCCATGCGCTTCGGCGCGCGCTTTGGCGTTGAGCAGGTCTTCCATTGAGCCCACCTTGAACGCGATATGCTGCACCCATTCTGGCGTGTTGGTGTCGCGGCCCATGTCGGGCTGCTCAGGCAGTTCGAAAAAAGCGAGGACATTGTCGTTCCCGGCATCCAGAAAGATGTGCATGTACGGGTCATAGGCTCCGGTTGAGGGCACATGGTCTTCTGCAATGGCCAACTGGAAATCCATGCCAAGCACCGAGTTGTAAAACTCGACCGTTTCCTTCGCATCCTTGCAGCGATAGGCGACGTGATGAACGCCTTGCAGGTTTGGAGCTTCACTCATTTTCATCTCCCTCTTTCTTGGGGAACAAGATCATTCCGATCATGGCGCCGATCAGTCCGCCGAGCGCGCCAGCGCCGGCGCTGGCGGCAATATTAATAGGGCCTTCAAACTCAAAGAAACGGTTCTTCAGAACAATCGCGGCGACGACGAACACCATAAAAATTACGATCGCGCCGCCGGACATGCGTCTCATTAAGCTGGCTCCTCGACGTTCAACACACCGCGATTGACCTGATCACGTTCAATGCTCTCGAACAAGGCTTTGAAATTGCCTTCGCCGAAGCCTTCCTTGTAATCGCCCTTGCGCTGAATGAACTCGAAGAAGACGGGTCCAATGCGTGGCTCAGCGAAGATCTGGAGCAGCAGGCGCGGGCTACCGCCTTCGGTTGTACCATCGAGCAGGATGCCCCGTGACTGCAGCTCGCCAACCGGCTCGCCATGGCCCGGCAGACGCTCATCCAGCATCTGATAATAGGTCTCTGGCGGCGCCGTCATGAACGGCACGCCGCCTTGTTTCAATTTGTCCCAGCACGCCGTCAGGTCATCACAAATCAACGCAATGTGCTGAATGCCTTCGCCATTGAACTCGCGGAGAAATTCCTCGATCTGGCCGCCGCCGGACTTGCCTTCCTCGTTCAATGGAATGCGGATCTTTCCGTCAGGCGCCGTCAGCGCCTTGGACGTCAGACCGGTATATTCGCCCTTGATGTCGAAATAGCGAATTTCCTGGAAGTTGAAGAGCTTCTCATAGAAGTCGGCCCAATAGGCCATGCGCCCGCCATAAACATTGTGGGTCAGGTGATCGATCAGCTCAAAGCCAAAGCCTTCCGGATGGCGATCAACACCTGGTAGGTACTCAAAATCGATATCATAGATGGATAGGCCTTCGCCGTCCTTCGTGTAACGATCGATCAGATAGATGATCGAATTGCCAATGCCCCGAATACCGGGAATGTGGAGTTCCATTGGGCCGGTCTCGACCTGGATCGGCTCTGCGCCTTGTTCCAGCAAATGGTCATAAGCGGCGCGGGCGTCGCGCACACGGAAGCCCATGCCGCAAGCGCTCGGGCCATGCTCGCGGGCGAAGAACCACGCGGCCGATTTCGGCTCATAATTGGTGATCAGATTGATTCCGCCCTGGCGCCACAGCTCCACCTGCTTGGAACGGTGCTTGGCCACCTTGGTGAAGCCCATGGTTTCGAATACGGGTTCCAGCATACCCTTTTCTGGCGCTGAAAACTCAATAAATTCAAACCCATCCAGACCTGCAGGGTTTTCGAACAAATCAGCCATAAGACCATCTCCAAACATGATTTTGACCAGGATTGAAGCTGCTATATCAGTTAATAGTTGCATTTGCAACTAATGGCTGTTTTGAAGGCTTCGGCCCGGGTATCGACGGACAGCGAGAGATCATGCCATGACAAGGAATGATCATGTCCGTTCTGAACCGGCTCGAAGCCATTTGCCAATCCTTCGTCGATCGCGCTGGCGATATTGCGGTCATCGTCCAATCAAAGACCGACCCGGCCCTTTTTGTCGCGATCAACGCGAACACGCCCTTCCCGTCTGCCAGTCTGGTGAAAGTTGCGATCGCCTGCGCCGCCTTTGACGCGCAGGATGTCGATCTCACCAAAACCGTCCCAGTCGATATCCTGGACGAGACGTTCTACTGCTCCATCCTGCAAGCGTTTGAGCCAGGCGATCAGCTGGCGCTGAAATCGCTGATAGGGCTGATGCTGATTGTCAGCGACAACCCGGCAACCAGCGCGATCCTCGATGCCGTGGGCATGGACAGGGTTAATCAGTGGTTACAAACGCATGGTTTGACGGGCACGAATATCAGCGTCGGATTTGACGATGCTTCGCTCGGCGCGCCGCTGCGGGCCAATCTCACCACCGCTGAAGACTGTCGAAGTTTGCTGCACCAGATCGACGCAACCCAGCGCTTTGCGGTGCTGAAGCACATGTTGCGCAACAATCTGCGCAATGAGCGCATCCCGAAACTGTTACCTGACGAAGCTAAGATTGCGCACAAGACCGGCACTCTGAACGGGCTGATGCATGATATCGCCCTGATCGAAAGTCCTGACGCGGCTTACTATCTGATCATCCTCGCCGACAACCTGCCGGACGGCCACGATTTCGCAAACGACATCGCTCGCTTCTCGTCCGAGGTCTATGCTCTGATGGCCGACTAGCGCCGCGGCAGTAGGCGCGCGTCTTGTGGCACGGGGTCTTCGAAGGTCTTGATCGTGTCGCTTGTGGCTTCGTCAATCAGGTGCTGGATCAGCTCTGGGAAGAGGAGTGGTTCGGATGCGGCTTCCCACAGGAAGAAGCCGTAAGACCCTGGAATCGCATTGATTTCGTTGAACCAAAGCTCACCCGTTTCCTTATTCGACATGAAATCGATCCGCGGTGCACCGCGCTTTCCGAGGGCCGCAAACGTGCGCCGGGCATAGTCATGGATCTTGTCCTGAAGCTCGCGAGGAAGATCCGGATTGATGTCCCGGGTCAATGACAGCATCCCTTCGGAGGGCTTGAACGTGCCCTTGGTGCCGCCATCATCAGAAAGGTATTTCTCGCGAAAATCGAGCAGCTCTGCCCCTGATTTTGGTCGTTCGATGGCCGATAGCTTGATCTGCTCACCCTTGGCGATCATCGCTATATTGTACTCCACCAGGTTTTGAACCTGCGGCTCGATCAGGGCCAGCGTGTCTTTCTTCAAGACATATTCGACCAGCGGCCAGACCTCGTCCGGCGTCTTGGCCAGGCCGACGCCGACACTGGAGCCAAGATTGGCCGGTTTTACAATCACCGGGTAGCCGAGCGCCGCCTTCACGTCCGGAAGGATCATGTCGGCATCTTCTATCTGTGCCCGGTCCACCGTGACATGGGGCAGGACATTGACGCCTGCTGCCGCAACCAGCGCCTTGGTGACATCCTTGCGCATCGCGATCGACGTGCTCGACGAGGAAAGCCCGGTCACAGGAACACCGAGCAATTCGAAATAGGCCTGGATGCGTCCATCCTCACCAAAGGTTCCGTGAAAGACCGGCAACACACAGTCGACCGGCTGGATCACTGTTCCGTCCATGCCGCAAACAACAGGACCATTATCGCTCCAACGGAACGTGACTTGCTGGCCGAGCGGCGGGCGCGGCTTGTATTTGGAGATATCGCGTAAGCTCGCGCCGATCCAAAAACGGTTGGCAAAATCCGTGTAAACCGGCAGCACATCGACATTTCTGACATCGGCTGCATCCATCAATTGGTGCGCGCTGACCACGCTGACATCATGTTCAGAGCTCGCGCCGCCAAAAAGAATCACAGTTTTGAGCGATTTTGCCAATTTTTCACCAGTCTTAAGTCTAAGGTCCGCGTAGAGTATAGAGAGCGAATCGCTGAGCGGGATCAAGCCAGTCTATGACCACACTATTGAAGCCAAATTTGGTTCAAATTGGGGA
>JABSQB010000040.1:0-15341 GCA_013214545.1 Henriciella sp. | reverse complement strand
CTCAAAACCCCCGGTGGTGTTTGGCCATGGCTGGGGACGTTCCTATCGCGATTTCATCCCCACGGCTGAGGCTCTGGCGCCGGTGGCGAGCTCTTATTTGATCGATTTTCCGGGTTTCGGCGATTCTCCTCGTCCAGACGAAACCTGGGGGACTGAGGATTATGGCGATCATATTCTGAGCTTCCTGAACGCCGAACACGGTCTTTCACGTTTCACCTGGGTTGGTCATTCCTTTGGCGGACGGGTTGGCATGCGCATCGCGGCAAAACACCAGAGCGCGATTGAGCATCTGGTCCTTGTGGCCTCAGCTGGCATTCCGCGCACTCGCACTTCCTGGCAGAAGCTGAAAGGGCGCCGGCGCGGCATGGAATTCAAATTCCGCAAAGCCATGGCCCGCGGCGATGACGCGCTTTTGGCGCTGGAAAAACAGTACGGGTCCTTCGATTACATTCACAGCCGCGAAATCGGCATGCGCGATATTTTCGTGCAGACGGTCAATGAAGACCAAACCAGCACCCTGCCCCAGATCCAGTGCCCGACAACCATCATCTATGGCGGCCTCGATGTTGATACGCCGGTTGAGGTCGGCGAGCGCCTTGCCGCGGGCATTTCGGATGCCCGGCTGATCATCTGCCCGCACTATGATCATATCTCGATCCTCGATCGCGGGCGCCATCAGATCGCGCTGGCGGTGAAAGAACGTTTGGGGGCGTCATAGACATGTTGGCCTATCTCCCTTTCGCCATCTTCGTCGCCACGCTGTTCGGCTTTGGCATGGTGCGGATCAACACGATCCTGACCTATTTCCAACAGGAAGAGTATGACAGTTCGCGCTTCCTTGGCGCGGTGCTGCGTGTTCGCCTGTTCGATGTGCTGGCATCGCTCGGCCTGATCGCGGTGCTGATTGCCAATACTTATCTAAGGCTCGGGATCTATGTCTGGCTCATTGCTGCGCTTGGGCTGGGACTGATCGCGCTGCGTGAGCGGGGCTACACGTACAAGAAGAAACTGGTAGCGACCCAGCGCCTGAAGCGTATTCGCTGGCTGGCGCGCGCGTTTTTTGGACTGAGCCTGTTTTTGCTGCTCGTCCACCCGTTCGCCGTGTTCGCCATCCTGCAATTGACGCCGATCTGGATTATGCTCGCCAATCGCCTGCTGCGGCCGTTCCAAGAACAGGTCAATCAAGGCTTCATCGATCAGGCGGTGGAGAAACTCAAGACCTATCAGCCGGTCACGATTGGTATTACGGGCTCTTTCGGGAAGACGACGACCAAACACATCTTCGCCGAAATCCTCGAATCCGCAGGGCCGGTTTTCTACAGCCCCGGCAGCATCAATACCGTGCTCGGCCTGACCCGAAACATTCGCGAGAAGCTGCAACGCGGCCATAAATATTTCATCGCCGAGATGGGCGCTTATGGCATCGGATCGATCAAGCGGCTGTGTGATTTCGCGGATCCTGGTTTCGGCATTGTCACCGCGATCGGCAATGCGCACACCGAACGCTTCGGCGACATCGAGACAATTTCCAAAGCCAAGTCGGAACTGATTGAACATGTCTGTGCCCGCGGCGGGATGGCTGTCTATCCGCATGAGATACTGGAACACCAACCCTTCGCAGATTTGCGGGCGCAGTATCCGGAACTCATCCGCACGGTGGGTGATACAGACGAGGCGGATTTCCAGATCGTCGGCGCGGATCTGGAAGAGAGCAATTGGGCGATTAGCCTGCGTAATCATCGCGCCCCGAGTGAGCCGCCGATCACCTACACGCTGCCTTTGCTGGGTGACCACAATATCCTGAATTCGGCTTTGGCTGTTGCGATGACCTATCTGATCAGTCCGGTCACTGCGACGCGGATCCCCGCCTTCTCCAAGGATGTCGAACAGGTGCAGCACCGTCTGCAGAAAGTCGAAGCGCCCGGCCAGCCATTGGTGCTGGATGATGCCTACAACTCCAATGAAGTTGGCTTCAAGAACGCCGTCACGGTGCTGAAGGAGCTTGCCAAACAGCGGGGGGGCAAAGCCATTCTGGTGACGCCTGGCGTTGCCGAACTGGGGCTCGAGCATGACCGCGTCCATGGCCGTCTGGGCGAGCACGCGTCTGGTCTTTGCGACGTGGTTGTGGCGGTTAATCCGGACCGGATCGAGGCATTTACGGGCGCAATCGACAAGGACAAAGTCGATTATCACGGGCGCAGTTCATTCGCAGAAGCACGGCGCCTGGTCAGCGAGATCAGCGATGAGAAGGATGTCGTGCTCTATGAGAACGATTTGCCCGACCTGCTTGAGGAAACACGGCTGCTTTGAGCCGTAGCTTTAAGCCGCCGTATAGCGGATCTGTATGCGGTTAAGCGCGTCGTGAAGCTCGTCAATTGGCGAGCTTTTGCGCCGCGCGGTGTCGGCGAGAGGCGCTTCAGAAAAATAACGACCGAGCGCCATTTCGCGCGCGCGGCTGACCCGGCTTTTCACAGTTCCGGGCGAACAACCGAGGACATTCGCGGCTTCCTCATAAGTAAAACCAGCGGCCACCACGAGGAGGAAAGAATCCCGCTGGCTGCGCTTCAGCGAGTCGATTGCCTGCAGCATGCGCGAGAGGCTGGAGCGTTGCTCGAGATTGCAGTCAGCGACGAGCTGAGACTCTAGCTCTTCCTGTTCCCGGGTTTCGCTGCGCGTGTCTGAACGGCGCTGCTGATAAAAGTCATTGCGAAGGATGCGGAACAACCAGGCGCGTAGCGGCCCCTTGTTGGCATCATAATCTTCCTGGTGTTGCCAGGCCTTAAGGCAAGTATTTTGTACCAGATCATCTGCCCGCGTTACGTCTCGGCAGAGCATGCGAGCATAAGCTCTCAGTTCTGGTATCAGTGCCTCCAATTTCTCAGAGAACATCGCGAAATCTCCATAATTCAACCTAGACTAGTTTTTTAATACCTAAGAATTCGTTTCACCCGACTATATTTTGGATGAATCGGGCTTCGGTCAGCCTTCGCGAACCAACGTTGCAGTATCAAGAGCTGCTGCCCAAATTGAGATACTCGGACAACCAATTCTATACTCGCGTCACCTGATTTTGGGACACGATTCATGAATGAAGATTTGGGTTTACCGTTAATTAACCAACTCTTTGGACATCTTTAACCGCTAGAGGGGTTATTCGATGTTCGCAGACGAACTGGAAGCCATTTTGCCCGAGATTCGAGCCTATGCTCGGATGCTCTGTTCGAACCGCGATATGGCTGACGATATCGTGCAGAATGCCTGTTTGAAGGCGTGGAAAGCACGAAAATCCTTTGATCCCAAACGCGGCAAGTTCCGAGCCTGGATGTTCACCATCACGCGCAATGAGTTTCTGCAACTTGTCCGCAAGCAACGCCCCGTCGACTGCTATGAGCCAGCCGCCTTCGAACATCGCCTCATCCAGGATTGCCAGCTCGACAGCCGGGCCGCTTGCTCTGACGCGATCCAGGCTTTGTTCAAGCTGAATGCCGACCAGCGTGACGTCTTCATTCTGGTGTTGGCCGCGGGCTATTCCTATGAAGAAGCGGCCGAGATCTGCAATTGTTCGGTTGGAACCATTAAGAGCCGGATCAATCGCGCGCGCGCCAGACTGGCAGAGCTGATGACGTCGCATGAGGCCGGGACCGGCCAGGCCGCAGACCAGCCGATCCAATTTCGCGGCTTAGACGATATTTTCGGCCGGGTTGAGGCCCTGCTGAAACGCGCTGCCTAACTGCCTTTCTGTGGGCAAAACAATTTTTTTTCAAAAAAAATGGAACGCTTTTGACCGCTCATGCGTAGGGTCAATGGAAACGCCCGTTTCCAAATCTCCATTATTCCCTAGCCCGCATCGCAAGGTGCGGGCTTTTTTCTGCAGTTTTTTTCAAAATCGCCGAATCTGTAATGGATTCGGGGGACACAGCCGCGCTCAAGGGCTGTGGAATGTAAACTAATATACAATCGGTAATAGAATAGTAGGGGATTTCCCGTAGCCTGAATTGGGTAAGGGAGAACAACAAAAAAATGATTTCATATCCTCCACCGAAATTCGAAGAGCAAAAATCGGAGATTTTGCAACGTTATCAAATTTTGTGCGAAGATCAGTCTGTAGGCGCCCTGTGCCTGGCAGACTCAATCGCCCTGGCGCTGCGTACGCCTTATGTGATTGCCGCACTGAATCGACGCTATAGAAGCTGGTATCACTGCGAACATGGATACGAAGGTTATCCCACCGCAGACCTGCAATCATATTTCGCCCGCATGCACTTATCGCAGTCGCGATTTGATGTTGCGGACATTGCTGAAGAATCTTTTTTCCAGAGCCATACCGAAGGTCTGAACCTGCCGGACATGAAGGCGCTTGCCGGCGTCCCGCTTACTGACCCGAATGGGAAACGGTTCGGCACATTATGTATTGCCGACCCAAAGGCACGCGAATGGACGGATGCGGAACTCGCTCTGCTCAGCAGCTTCGGACAACTGGTCAGCAATGATATCTGCATGCGCAGCGCCGCGCGCTACGCTGTGCGCGATCTGGTCGAGCTTGAGCAGGAAAAATGTGACTTGTTTGAACTCGCCACCATCGACCCGCTCACCAAGGCGCTTAATCGCCGCGCGTTTATGCGATTTGGCGAACGCGAGTTGAACCGGTTTAAGCGCGACAATACCAGACTGTCGGCTCTCATGTTGGACATTGACCACTTCAAACAGGTGAATGATGTCCACGGCCACGCCGTTGGCGACCGGGTGCTGACCAAGATGGTGTCTGTCGCCGCGACGGTGGTACGCCAGGAAGATTTAATCGGACGCCTGGGCGGAGAAGAATTTGCGATCGTCCTGGTTGATTCTGGTGCTGACGCGGCCGCGAAAGTTGCCGACCGTATTCGCCAGGCGATCAAGCAAGTCAAATTCCCTGGTGATGGCGGACCGTTCAATGTCACGGTCAGCATCGGTGTCGCTGAGCCGTTCTTCGTCGAGAACAGCATCAACGAAGTGCTCGAACGTGCGGATGCGGCGCTTTACCAAGCCAAACGATCTGGCCGCGACCGGGTGGTCATTGCGGCCGAGAATGTACACGCCATGCCAACTGACGCTGGCCAGCCAAAATCGAACAGACTAGCCAGTTAGTAGACGCTGGCTCAGCGTATTGCCGAGCCGATGCCACTCAACTCAAACAATAACCGCCACCCCATTCGGGTGGCGGTTTTCTAATGTCGGAGCGACTGCCGCCTTACAGCATATAGAGATCCATCACGCTGGCGATCCGGCGAACGGCGACCATGTAAGCGGCGGTGCGCAGGTCCGGGCAATCAGGATGCGAGGCGCGGACCTCACGCATCGCCACATAGGCGGCACGCATCGTGTCATCGAGACCCGAACGAACCAGATCAACCTCACCGGCTCCGGATTCCAGCTTCTCCTTGAGGCCAGCATCCAGACCGTTTGGCAAAAGCGATTCCAGCTGTTGCAGGAAGGCGCGACTGCGGCCCTCTTCTTGGCGTCGCTGCATCCGGCCATAGCGCATGTGCGAGATATTCTTCGCCCATTCGAAATAAGACACAGTCACACCGCCAGCATTGGCGTAAAGATCTGGAATGATCGTCACGCCGCGCTCGAGCAGCATGTCATTGGCTTCGGCTGTGACCGGGCCATTGGCCGCTTCGATGATCAGCGGGGCTTTGATCCGGTTCGCATTCTCATGCGTGATCACGCTCTCGCACGCGGCTGGGATCAGGATATCGCAATCGTGCTCCAGGCCTTTAGCACCGTCTGGGCTGTAAGTCGCGCCTTCAAACGCCGCCAGCGAGTGACGCGCATGGATGTGTGCTTTCAAGGCTTCGATATCGATGCCATCCGGATTGAACAGGGCGCCATCGCGCTCAACGACAGCAACCACTTTGGCGCCATCTTCTTCGCTCAGGAACTTGGCGGCGTGATAGCCAACATTGCCGAGGCCCTGCACGACAACGCGCTTGCCTTCAAGCGTGCCGGTCAGACCGGCGGCTTTCACATCGTCTTCATGACGGAAGAATTCCTGCAGAGCATACTGAACGCCGCGGCCCGTCGCTTCAGTACGACCGGCAATTCCGCCAGCATTCAGCGGCTTGCCGGTGACGCAAGCGCGAGCATTGATGTCGGTTGGATTCATGCGGCGATACTCGTCCGCAATCCAAGCCATTTCGCGAGCGCCTGTGCCCATATCGGGAGCCGGGACATTCTGCGAAGGATTGATCAGATCGCGCTTGATCAGCTCATAAGCAAAACGGCGCGTGATCTTTTCCATCTCGTGAGGTTCCCACTCAGACGGATCGACGATCAGGCCACCTTTTGAACCACCGAACGGCGTTTCGACCAATGCGCATTTATAGCTCATCAGAGCTGCCAGCGCCTCGACCTCTTCCTTGTGCACTTCGATGGAGTAACGGATACCGCCTTTGGCCGGTTCCATATGTTCAGAATGGACCGAACGATAGCCTTTGAAGCTGTGCAGCTCGCCGCGCAGCCGGACTGAAAACTGGACCTCATAGGTCGAGTTACAATTACGAATGGCGAGGGCGACATCATCTGAAAGGCCGAGCAACTCGATCGCTCGATCATACATCAGATTGACGCTTTCCAGAAAGCCGGACGTTATCGGTTTTTTGACTTGGATGTTCATGTTTCCCTCACCTATTTATATGAGGTGCATGATACAAGTCATTGATTTAATTGATGATAACCCAGAAAAAGAGTTTTCGGGCCGGCGTAAACCTGGCCTCAAGTATGGTTACTCAGCTGCTTCAAGTTCGAACCAGCTGAGTAATCCTTTGTTTACTGCGAGATCCGCAGATCTGAGATCGAGGTTGCGATTTTTCGATACGCTTCCGTCAGTTCGGCTGCGGTTTCCGGCTCGTAGAAATAGTCTTCATCCGTCGCGCAATATCTCAGAACTTCGCGGCCGGATCGCGGGGCGTTCAGAGCCACAGCATAGACTTTGATATTCTTCAGCTTCATGCCATCGCACAGCGCTCGTGCCTGGGCATCGGATGAACCCTGCTCCGGGAAGATTTCGGCATTGAACTCGCCATCCGTCATCAGGATCACGGCCTTTTCCGAATCTGGTTCGGTGAAGGAAAGCGGCGCGCTGTCGCCTGTGAAGATTGTGTTCCAATTGTCGGAGATCAGATACCAGCTCCAGCCCACACCCAGATGACCCGCCGTACCGCCACCCGCGGTCAGGTTGTCGACATAAGTGTTCAGGGTTGTGCTGTTATTGGTCAGGGCCAGCGGCGTCGAAGCCCGGCATTCTGTTCCGCGATACCAGCTATGGCCTGGGCGGTTTGGATGGCCAACTTGCCAAACGCCGCCGTCACGGTGATCTGGATCTTCAACAAACCAGGCTTCACGGTGCGCCATATAGGCTCCGGAAACAGGTCTTGTGTCGGTGAACCGCTCACTGCCATCACGTTCCCAAATGCAGGTAGACGTCAGCGTGTAGGTTTTGGTCTCAGGCTCACGACCTTCATCGCGCGCGACCTCGAAGTCGAACGTTTCATCGAAGAGCAGAGCGCCGCGGCGATTTCTGCGCTCATACGCCCGGATACGCAGCGAGTAGTCGCCTTCACGCCAGTTCCGGCCATTATTGCGCCGATAGTTTCCGCGGCGATCCCCGTAGAGAGAGTAAGGCTCGCCATTATCATTGCGGTTGCGCGTCATCCGGCCGCGCAATTCCAGGCGCACGCTGCCAACACGACCATGCAAAGAGCTCGAGCGCGGCACAGAGACCCCGACGGTCAAGCGTTGCTCAGTCAAATCGCGATCGGTCCAATCCTGAACAGCCAGCACGGCGTCATCACCAAATTCAGTGAGAACCCGATTTCGCGCCGCGTCGATCCATTCGATCGTCAGATCAGAGCTCAAGCGTCCCTGATCTGGCGTCACGGTCGACGCGCTGCCGGCGATCGTGTGTGTATAGGTTCGCGTTGGCGGCACACCTGTGACCAGTTCGAAATATGGACCGGCATTGACCATGCTGTTGTAAGAAATCATCGCGATCCGCGTGTCTTCTTTCAGCTCAGCTGGCGCATCTGGCGGCAACAGAACTTCGATGGCTTCCTTGGCGGCTTCCTTGAGGTTGCGCAGGCGGCTGGAGCTGTTCATCGAGCCCGAAATATCGAACATGAACGCAACATCGATCTTGTCGATGCCATACTCCGCGGTGGAGCTGACGCGAAAATCGAGCTTCTCTTTCCCGACTACGCGCGACAGCGTCGTTTCCTGCGAGCACAGAATTTCAGTGTTCACTTCTTCGACGCCGTTAATCACTTGAGTGGTTGCAGCGTTGCAGCGAAACCCGCCACCAATCGACAGGATCTGTGCATCGATGAATTGCTGAACAGACGTCTTCACAGCTGCATCAGACACGCCAGTTTGTTTCAAACGCGCGGCTGCCAGAACGGCGGAGTCCACAACCAGTTGAACCTTCTGCTTCTTCTTCACAGTGTTCTGAAAGTCCAATGCAAATCCTGCTACAGCAAAAATTGGAATAATAGACAGCGCGAAAATAATCGCGACCTGTCCGGACTCGCCCATCAGTTTCCGAAACCAACTCATACGTCACCCATTGGTTTTATATTACGCAGTGGGCAATCTTATAGCGAATTATCATTAATTCCCGCTTGAGTTGTGTCCCGATTCCGAGCGAACTCGTTAGGCTTTTGTTAAGATCTGCGCGGCCATCGCCCGCCTTTTTTGGCCTCTTCCAAAAACAGGACTTGAACCGCGCGGCCTGCGAGCTACGGTCTGTAGTGCGGTAAAAGATCACTTACTGCGGTCGTAATCGGCGGGGACGGGGCTCAATCAATGTCCAAGCATTATGTCAGCGTTACGGACTTCGAGTATGTCGCGGACCTGCTGCGGGCGCTGCGCGTCTTCGCGCCGGAGTTTGAACATCTGTCTGACGAAGTGACCGAGGAACTGATCGAAAGCCTGGGCATCTCGGAGGCAGCTCTGCGCCGCGCGGCAGCGGAAGTGGCTTCAATATCAGCCAACGAGAATTGATGGGCGCGGCCTAGCTCTCCTGCTCGCTAACCCATTGCTCCAAGCCTTCAACATCAACCTTAATTAGGGCACGTTGACTGCGTTCGACCAATCCAAGTTCCTCAAGCGTCTTCAAGCTCTTGGATATGCTGATGCGCGTGACCGCCATGATTTCCGCGATTTCGGCTTGGGTCAGTTCAACATCCGCCTCATTCTGGGCAATCGCGATCAGGCGCTTTGCCAGACGCAAGATCAGGGGATCTTCGCGCTGTTCGCGCAGGAAGTTCAGAGCCACGAGGAACCGATTGGACAAATCACGAAACAAATATTCCGCAAAGCCGACATCTTTTTCGATGATGGCGTAGACATCGCTACGCTCAATCAGAACCACGCGGGTTCCCGATTCCAATGCCGCAATCTGAAACGGGTTTGCCGCTTTCAAATGCATGCCGGCATGATGCAGCACCTTGCCGCGATCCCGGTAGATCGCGGTCGGTGTGAACTCGCCATCGCTTGGATATAAAAGCGTCACCTTCCCGGCGAGAACAATCAGTAGGTGGTTATCGGTCTGATTGGCCTCAAGCAGAATATCGTCAGCATCGGCCTCGAGAAACTCGCCGCGCTGCTCGATCTGTTCCCATGCTGTGTTTGAGAGACGGCTCAGCCTATCGCTTTCCTGTGCAGAAACGGTCCGAATCAAATCTCGACTCCAAATGGTTAGCCCACGCTTTTTCGTGATCTCCCCGAATAGTCCGATTCTCTTACAGTCTCACAGAGTTTAGACAACGCTTTATTGGTCCGAAAACTACGCAAAATCGAAATGCTGGCGGCTTCGATCAGAAACTTGTCTTCACTTGTAACCCGCAAATCCTTTGAAGCTTCAAAGAAGCAGCGGATCTCTACGCCATAAGCGTGTGCGGCGCGGCAAAGCGTTTTGGCATCGGTGCGCAACGATCCCTCTTCCATGGCATGAAGGTCAGGCAGAGACAGCTTCAGTAGCTTTGCCGCATCCGCTTGAGACAGCTCTGCCGCCTCTCGCGCCAGGCGGAGCTTTTCCCCAATCCGAATATCCAATGACATCAGCATGACCTTCTCGACCAACGCGAATATTGAACGTAAACTATTTTACATTGAAAGTTAATAGGTCGTAAAATTAGGTGACACGGCTGACGCGATTGCGATCGCAAAGCACGCTGATCAGCCTGCTTGTTCGCAATCCAGATAGACCTGATTTGCATAAGAATACTCGAAAGCGCCAGCAGCGCCGGCCGCCAGAGTCGTCCCCTGCCGCCCAGATTCGGTGTCCGCAAAACAGGACATGGCTTGCTTGGTGTAATTGTTCAAACTGACCCGTGCGACGATACTGTTCGCTTCACAGTCGAAGGTTTGAACCACGAAAACCCCGTTTTTCATGCCGCGTGATTCGCGCGGAAAGCCATAAGTCGAGGTAAGCACCTCGCGGCAGTCCCTGGTCGCCAGCGTATCGGTAAACGGCGTCGCCTGAACGCGACCGAAACTGGCCTTTCGGATCGCCTCATCCCCGGCTGAAGCGGCTGTGGCGCAGGCGCTTAGAAGCAGGAATACGCTTCCGAATGACACGGCTGACAGGGTCCGAACACGCCGCATATCCGCCTCCTCTTCTCTCGATCCGCAAAATCACCTTGGGAACGGTAGGGAGTAATTCCCCTACCGTTCCTGTGGTGCATAATGAGTGCGTACATTCCTAGATATGGTCCCGAACGGTGCGGATATTCGAAGGCCACGGAACACACACAGCACTTGTCTTCGAGCCATCCCATTAACAAAAAACTACGCTAAGTAGTATTTCGAACCGCAACTCCGTGACAGACTTCTCAACAGGCTCGCGCAAGGTTTTTGTCGCCAATTGGGTGCGGAATCAGAAGATAGTGATCTCGACGCCCGTGCGCTCGGGCGGAACGAACTGTTCAGCAGGGATCCGTATGATGACCGACAGCGCCGGTTTTGATTTCTCTGCGAAACTGAAAGATGGCGAAGAATTGCTGTGGACCGGACACGGCAGCGGCAAGAATGTCAACTGGAACATTCTGTTTCCGATGATCGCGGTAAGTTTGCTCGGCTCGTTTCTGGTGCTCGCATTTCCTCTAAGCGGTTTTCGATCGGATATGGCGCTGGTATCCCTTTGGGCGCTGGTCATCTCGGCGATTGTGCTATGGTTCTTTCGGGCCAGAATGCTTGGCCCAGGTACAGAAGAGTACGCCATATCCACGCAGCGAATTTTCATTGTCTCGGGTCCGATCGGTCGCAACTGCCGGGCCTATGCGCCCACACTCAAAAAGCGTGCGCGCGGCAACGCGATGAAGTTCCACGCCATCAAACACATTCAAAAACGCGGATCGATTGTCTTCCTGCCCGCGCGGTCCAAAACCATGCCGCAAGGCTATCCGCCAATCTTCGTCGGGGTCGAAGACTCTCTGAAAGTTGCTGAACTGGCGGCTGAGACGTTCGAGTTAAAGCTCATCAAACGCTGAACAAAAGCTTGCGAAAAATTTACCAATTTCAACCTTATGTTGAATAAGTCAGCGAATGCTGAGTCGTTGTGACAGAGGCAAACCATGAGCTCCAAGTTTGATCTGATTGTAATCGGCAGTGGCCCGGCGGGGCGGCGCGCCGCTATTCAGGCGGCGAAACTGGATAAGAAAGTCCTGGTCGTTGAAAAATCGCGTCGTGTCGGCGGTGTTTCTGTTCATACCGGAACCATTCCCAGCAAGACCCTGCGCGAGACGGTGCTCAATCTGTCGGGCTGGCGCGAACGCGGCTTCTATGGGCGAACCTATAAGGTCAAAGCAGACATCACCGCCGACGATTTGCGGCATCGCCTCACGCAGACGTTGGACCATGAAGTCGATGTTCTGGAGCACCAATTTACCCGCAATAATGTCACGCTGATCAGCGGGCATGCCAGATTTCTGTCGCGCGACAGTATGGAAGTCACGCTTCCAGATGGCGGCGTGCGCCGGTTCGGTTTTGACCGCGCGTTGATCAGCGTCGGCACCAAACCGTATCGGCCCGACTATATCCCCTTCAATGGCACAACCGTGCTCGACAGCGACGAGATTTTGCACGTCCCTGATCTACCGCGATCCCTAACCGTGATTGGCGCGGGCGTGATTGGGATTGAATACGCGACCATTTTTAGCGCGCTCGATATTTCAGTCACTGTGATTGAGCCACGCTCCAGCATTCTCAGTTTTATCGATGAGGAATTGATCGACGAGTTTACGCATGAACTCCGAGATCGCGGCATTCGGCTGAGGCTCGGTTGCAAAGCACAAAACGTCCACGCCCATGATGGATACTGCATTGTCGACCTGAGCGATGGCCGGAAAGTCAAATCGGATATGGTGCTCTATGCCGCCGGCCGTCTGGGCGCGTCTTCCGATATCGGGCTCGATAAAATCGGTCTCAACGCCGATTCCCGTGGTCGCCTCACGGTCGACCCGATCAGCTACGAGACAGAGGTGGAGAACATCTACGCAGCCGGCGACATCATCGGGTTTCCAAGCCTCGCTTCAACCTCCATGTCGCAAGGGCGGATCGCGGTCTGTCATGCGTTCAATGTCCCAAATCCTGCCCAGCCCGAGCATTTTCCCTACGGGATCTATGCCGTGCCGGAGATTTCGACGGTCGGCCTGTCAGAGCGTGAGTTGAAAGAGCAAGGCATTTCCTATGAGTGCGGGATCGCTCGGTTTCGCGAGACATCGCGCGGGCATATTATGGGGCTGCAGCGCGGGATGCTGAAACTCTTATTCCACATCGAAACCCGCAAACTGCTCGGCGTACACATCGTTGGTGAAGGCGCGACAGAGCTGATCCATATCGGGCAAGCCGTGCTCGTGCTTGGCGGAGAGCTCTCCTATTTCATCGATAATGTGTTCAACTATCCAACGCTTGCAGAGGCTTACAAGATCGCGGCACTCGATGCATGGAACCGCCTGTCCTTACATGACGCCGTGCCAGAGAGCGCCGGCGCCGCAGACCTTGCCATCGTCAATGGCTAGCCGCCCTCCCCTGCTACAAAGGAGCTCCCATGGACCGAAATAGTCTCACTCTCTTCGCGGTGCTGCTCCTGTCGGTTTCCAACCTGTTCGTCGGGATCAGCACACAGAACAAGGTTCTGATTCTGGCCAGCGCCGCGATTTCAGCGGCTTTGGCGCTGGTCTATATTGGCAAAGAACTCCTCCAGAAGCGGCTCGAGGCAAGTGAGGATCCAGGCGAAGCAGTTGCTATTTCGCAAAGCCCGTCCCGTCCCGCGCGGTTCCCGCTTTGGGTGTTTGTCGTCATCCTGTTTGTTATTTTGCCGGCTCTGCTTTGGTTCCTGCAGCTGACAGCCCAATAATTCCTAGCCGGATGAGCGGCAGGCTTTCAATCTCGCTTTGTGCATAGAATATTACGTATTGCGAAGATGAGGGAATGGTGCCTTAATCACCTCAGTCGAGTACAGACGTAAGAACCGCAAGAGCGGCGAGGGGATAGTTAAAAGCGCTATGGGCAAGCCACAACTATCAGTTAATGACCTGGAATATGTCGCAGATATGCTGCGCGCAATTGCTTGGGTAAAAACTGATCTGAGCCCAGCGTCGGCAGAAGCATTGCATGAGTTGGAAGAGTGTCTCGGCGCCGCCGAATCCGCGCTCCGGCGGGTCGCAGCGGAAATGTCGACGGCAGCGCCAGCCGGCCAGAAATCAAACTGATCGCCGGGTTCGAGGCGCATCGAACACTTCCTGACCAGGTAATCCTTCAAAAAACCAGCTGAGCGGCAGATCCAGCGTTCTTGCAACACGCGCTACAACGAGCGAAGCGACACGGGTTTCGCCCGACTCTATCGCTGCCAAAGCGGTTGGTTCGATTTCAATCAGTTGCGCAAGCGCCTCCACGCTATGCGCCTGTTGCTTTCGCGCTTCGGATACTTTTCGACCTAGGTGTCGATCTATTTCTGATCCCGACACGGCTTCCCCCGGATTTGTCGTTCTTTTCTGCGACACGCGCCAAACATACTGAAACGCGGCGACGTGCAAGCACAATATTCATTAATGTCGCTTTGAGGTCAGCTCAAACTGGCTCACATTGCAGTGAGCAATTTGTGAAATAATGCAATTTTAGATTGAATTTACCATTGCCCAACTAAGCTGGTTGGAAGAGGTCAGATGATGTCCAAACCAGACGCAAAAACCATTGATGCTCAAATTGGGATCCGTATTCGTCGCGCCCGTCTGGAAGCCTCCATCACGCAGCATCAATTGGGCGAAATCCTCGGACGATCCAGCCAGCAGATCCACAAGTATGAGCAAGGCAGCAATCGCGTATCAGCCGGTACGCTGTTCCTGATTGCTCAGACCCTGAATCGCTCCGTCGACTGGTTCTTCACCGATGCCAGTCTGGATCTGCAGTCCAGAGATGCCGCGTGGCTGCACTAGGCCATCGACTCCTCATCCAGCACGATTGAGGCGGCGTCTATCAACTTCGCCTGCATTCCCGCGCTGGCTAGCAGTTTGCTCAGGTGCTCAAGCTGCCCTGGGCGCGCGGCCCCAGCCAGGTGGATCACTCTGGACGGTCCGCCGACCAGAAACTCAATCAGTCCTTTGGGAAAATCACCGCGCAGATCCTGCGTCTTGAACACAGGATCGTAGCGACCAATCGGTATGGGCAGGACAGTGGTCGCGCCGCCATGTCCCTGATGCAAATGGCCGATTGAAACGCCCGCCAAGCGCGCGCGCCGGATCAGGTCGCAGATCCGATCCGTGATCGTATCCCGCTGCAAACCTGCCGGCACCGGCGCCAGCGCGTTGACGATCAGCAACGGCATTTAAGCCGCTGCAACCCGTACATCTTCTCCGCCTCGGTCGCGCGAGGCATCAAGCACGCCCGGCTCATCCCATTCCCCCTCTGGGCGAATGACCTCATAGGGATCCGAGGTAATGCGAATGGCTTGCGGATGCGCCGCGATCGAAATCACCATTTCTTTGTATTCGAAGTCTGAGAAGTAGAAGCTTGGTCGATCTTCGAGGAGCTCACAATTCAGCGTCTTCGACCAGAGCGGCCATAACCGCGCCTGTATCTGCGCAGTCATACGGCGAAAGCCCTTGCGGGCGGCGATTTCGCACGCCGCGGCGAGTAGGACTTTGACGACACCCGTGCTGCGATGCTGGGAGAGTACGCTGACGCGCTCAATCTTACCAAAGCCCGCGAACCAGCGCAGGCGTAAGGTTGCGATCGGCTCTCCATCGAGATGCGCCAACAAATGTGTAGCGCACATATCGTTGCCGTCGAACTCTTCATCATACGGA
>JABSQB010000004.1 GCA_013214545.1 Henriciella sp. | reverse complement strand
TGGCTCGAAGCTGGTCGACGACGCACTCAAAACCCTCGGCGGCAAGGCCCGCATCAAGCGCACCATGTGGTCGCGCCGCGCTCAGGAGTATGAAGCGAAGATCAATTCAGGCGATCTGATCTCCATTGCTGAGGTCGTCCGCGACCTTCACCGCATGGAAGATCAGCCAGAGCAGTCTTACTCTGAGCGCCAGCTCTATGAGAGCGCGCTGGACCGTATGGCCCGCGAACTGGCCGCGGTCGAGAGCATCGACCACAGCACCGCCATGGACCGTCTGGCAGAGTCACTCGCCAAGAAGAAAGCTGCCTGAAAGGGACAGCCGGACAGCGGCGAAGACGAATAAGAAAAGCCCCGCCTGATTGGCGGGGTTTTTTGTTTGGGGTCGTGTCACGGCGAAGGGCAGACTTGATTTCAACGCCCCGCCTCTTAGACGACAAGACGTGGCACAGATTACGTCGCTATACGTTCACAAGGTCGTCGCTCAAGCCAGTCAGGGTGTGGAGACGCGGGACCTCATCGAAAATCTGGGTCTGGATCCGGATGATCCCATTGATGCGGCCAAAATGGTCGATTCAGATGCGTATTACCGCTTCTTTTCAGCTTTGGCCGAGCGAGATCCGAGCGGGATAGCGCTGGCCCTCAGGATCGGCGCCTCGATGCGCAGTGATGAGTATGGTGCGTTCGGGCTCGCCTGGAAATCCGCGCCCGATCTACGCGGCTCATTTGTTAGATCCGAACGATATGGCCGTGTGCTGGGCAATGCTGAGGCCTATGCGCTGGAGCCGCATCCAAAAGGGGCTTATTTCGGACTCGACAAGCGAGGCGATGGCAGCCCCGGAATGTTGCTCTCCAATGAAGCAAGCCTCGCCGCGGTTGCGACCATCTGCAAGGAAGTCAGCGCTCGCCCATTCGTTCCGCTCGAAGTTCACTTCAGGCACCCCGCCAGGGGAGATGTGGGTGTCTTCACGAGCCACTTCGGCTGCCCGGTCTACTTTGATTCAGATCGCAACGCCTTGCTGGTGAGCCAAGAAGCACTCACAGCGCCGAACAAATTGGGCGATGAGACGATTGCGCAATTCTTTGATAGTCACCTCGAAAAGGAACTCGCCGCCCTCGCCAATGATGCTGGTCTGGAACAAAGAGTACGGATCGCCGTTTCACAAACACTCAGCGAAGGTGTGCCGACACTCTCGGACATCGCCGTATCCCTGGGCATGAGCGCCCGAACGCTGCAGCGCCGTCTGGCGGACAAGGATCAGTCTTTCCAAGGCGTGGTCGACTTGGCGCGTCGCGAGCTGGCACAACAATTTCTGGCGGAGACCGATTACAGCCTGGCGGAAGTCGCCTTCCTCACCGGGTTCTCAGAGCAAAGCGCATTCACGCGGGCATTCAAACGCTGGTCGGGCCAGACGCCGCGCTCGTATCGATTGAAGCCGCTTTGATGCGACGCCTGGCTATTGTCGTGATGGGTCAAAACTCTGGCGTTCACGGGCAAGAAGGCGCGCGCTCAATCTCGTAAATCCTGGTTCGCCAACTCAAGAAACGGAGCGAACCCATGAACTTCTTACGTAAAAAACGTCCTCTCACACTCGTCCTTGGTGGAACTGGAAAAACCGGTCGCCGCATCGCCGAAAGGCTGAGCGCCGGTGGCCACGATGTCCGGATCGGATCTCGATCTGCCGTCCCGTCTTTTGATTGGGACCATGAAGCGGGATGGGATGCCTGCCTCAAGGGCGTGACCGCGGCCTATATCAACTACTCCCCCGACCTCGCCATGCCCGGCGCGACCGACGCGATTCAGGCTTTCGTCAGAAAAGCAAAGGCTGCCGGCGTAAAGCGACTGGTCATCTTGTCCGGCCGCGGTGAGCCCGAAGCGCAGGCCTGCGAAAAAATCGTGCAGGAGAGCGGCCTGCAATGGTCGGTGGTCAGAGCCAGTTGGTTCAATCAGAATTTCTCTGAGGCCGCCTTCCTGGACATGGTGCTCGCCGGGACAATCACACTCCCAGCGGGCGACCAGCTCGAGCCCTTTGTCGATGTTGATGACATTGCCGATGTCGCCGTCGCTGCTCTCACACAAGACCATCATGACGGCCAGGTCTATGAAGTCACCGGACCACGATTGATGACCATGCATGAGATTGCGTCGGAGCTCTCAAACGCGATCGGGAGGGACATCTCCTATGTCGACGTTCCGCATGACGCTTTCGTCGCCGAAATCGCGGACTCTGGTGCACCGAAGGAGGTGGTCTGGATGCTCGACTATCTGTTCTCAACGGTGCTGGATGGCCGGAACGCGCATCTCACAGATGGTGTGCAGCGTGCCCTCGGACGTCCGCCTAAAGACTTCCGAGATTTTGCTCGCGACGTCGCAAAAACCGGCATCTGGAACGCGGCTGCGACTGCTCCGGCATAGAACGCGCTTATCCTTCAACCGACCTATTGCGGATCGGCCTTTTTCCGGTCGGTCCGCCAAGACTTCAAACTGGAGCTGATCCCATGTCCTTCGAAATCCTCCCCTATCTCTGCCTCTTCCTGGGCCTGATCACCGCACTCTTGGCAGGTGTGTTTCAGTCCTTCTCCGATTTTGTCATGCAAGGCCTGTTAAGAGCGGCGCCCGCTGGCGGCATCGACTCCATGCAGCAACTCAATCGCACCGTGTTTCGCTCTGTGTTCATTACTATTTTCATGGCACTGGTACCGATCAGCCTGGCATTCGCGGTCTATGCCTGGTTCAGTCTGGACGGACCGTCATCGCGTCTGATCATCGCTGCAGCGGTCATTTATCTTCCATTTGTCTTCATCGTCACCGCAGCCGGAAACGTGCCGATGAATGAGAAACTCGATAAAATGGACCATTCGAGTGATGAAGCGGCAGATTACTGGAAAGTCTATGGCCGCATTTGGACACGTTGGAACACGATCCGTACGTTCGGATCGATTGCAACAGCAGCCTGTTATCTGCTCGCTGCGATCAGTTTATCGCAAGTCTGAGCAGTGCATCTTTTGAAGCGATCTCATCGGCTTTTAGATCGCTTCAAAAAAAATCAAGAAAAAATCTGATCCACTCGCGTTGCTCTCCCGTAAATAAAAATGAACACACCCTTAACGGGCACGGGAGATGGACATGGACACCGGTCAACAGAGTGGAAATGCCGATCGACGCTTCGTCAGGAAAGCGATGAAGGCACCAATGTTGGAAGCAGATCACGAACTGGATCTGGCACGGCGATGGCGCGAACAAGACGATGAACGGGCCCTGCACGAATTGACCACAGCCTATATGCGCCTGGTTATCTCCATGGCTTCGAAGTTTCGGCATTATGGATTGCCGCTGGCCGATCTCGTTCAGGAAGGCAATGTCGGTCTGATGCAGGCCGCCGCCCGGTTTGAGCCGGCGCGCGAGGTTCGCTTCTCGACTTACGCCGCTTGGTGGATCCGGTCTTCCATTCAAGATTATGTCTTGCGCAACTGGTCGATTGTGCGGACTGGCACGACCGCTGCGCAGAAATCTCTGTTCTTCAACTTGCGCCGCCTGCGCGCCAAAATCGATGATACGGGCGACGCCGTGATGACGGCTGAAAACAAGAAATGGGTCTCCGAGCACCTTGGTGTGCCAGAGCGCGATGTGGAAACCATGGCGTCCCGGCTTTCCGCGTCCGACCGCTCTTTGAATGCTCCGCTCGCAACCGATGGCGACGCGCAGTGGCAGGACTTGCTGCCGGATGAAAGCGCGACGCCGGATCAAATCGTCATGGAAGAGCGCGACAATGCCAAACGCAAGGAATGGATCGCGGAGGCGCTGCAAGTTCTGAACGAACGTGAAACGCTGATCATCACCGAACGCCGCCTGTCAGAAGACACGGTTACGTTGGAAGTTCTGGGCAAGCGGCTCGGTATTTCCAAAGAGCGGGTTCGCCAGATCGAACATCACGCGCTCAACAAGCTTCGCAAGACCCTGACCAAAATGGTCGGCGACCCGAATAAAGCAGGCCTGATCCCGGCCGTATAAGCCCTTGTTCAATACCTTAGTGCAGGTTCGTGAGGCTCTCCCTTGCGAACCTGTTTTTGTATTCCCACATGAGGTTCAGACGGGTCGCTGCTGAGCGGGGCCCGGTACAATTGAAACCTGCTCCGTGCGATCCGGGATCGGCGGAATATCTGCCTTTGAAAGGGGATAGCGAATGAACTTCGATACCTATACCGAACGCGCGCAAAGCGTTCTGCAAGCTGCCCAGACGGCCGCCCTCGCAAATTCCAATCAGATCTTTACGCCCGAGCATATCCTCAAAGCGATGCTCGAAGACCGAGACCAGCTGGCTGCGAACCTGATCCGCGCCGCGGGCGGTCAGCCTGAACAGGTGGCGCAATTGCTGGACGATGCTCTGCGCGCGATTCCGAAAGTCAGCGGCGGGCAGAGCGGCTTGCGTCTCGACCAGTCAACGGCAAAACTGTTCGCCGATGCCGAAGCCGGCGCCAAGAAGGCAGGCGACAGTTTCATCACGGTTGAGCGCATGCTGATTGCGCTCGCGGGTCTTAAAAATTCAAAAGCCGCAGAAGCCCTGCAGCGCGCGGGTGTGACCTCCAATCTCCTCGAAGCGGCTGTAACGCAGCTCCGCCAGGGCCGCACCGCCGATAGCGCGAATGCCGAAGAAGGCTATGAGGCCCTGAAAAAGTACACACGCGATCTCACCGCTGATGCGCGCTCTGGCAAGCTCGATCCGTTGATTGGCCGGGATGAGGAAATCCGCCGGGCCATTCAGGTTCTGTCGCGCCGCACCAAGAACAATCCTGTCCTGATCGGTGAGCCCGGCGTCGGTAAAACCGCCATCGCGGAAGGTCTCGCCCTGCGCATCGTTGATGGCGATGTGCCAGAAAGCCTCAAGAATAAACGCCTGCTGGCCCTTGATATGGGCGCCTTGATTGCGGGCGCGAAGTTTCGCGGTGAGTTCGAGGAGCGTCTGAAAGCCGTCCTGAAAGAAGTCGAGCAAGCCGAAGGCGGCATCGTTCTGTTCATTGATGAAATGCACACGCTGGTCGGCGCCGGTAAGACTGATGGCGCCATGGATGCCTCCAACCTGATCAAACCGGCCCTGGCGCGCGGGGAGCTGCACTGCCTCGGCGCCACCACGCTGGACGAGTATCGCAAATATGTTGAAGGCGACGCGGCTCTGGCACGTCGGTTCATGGCCGTCTATGTCGACGAACCGACTGTCGAGGACACGATCTCAATCCTGCGCGGCCTGAAAGGCCGGTATGAGGCCCACCACGGCGTCCGCGTCAGCGACAGCGCGATTGTCTCGGCGGCCACCCTGTCCAATCGCTACATTACTGACCGGTTCCTGCCCGATAAAGCCATCGACCTGATGGACGAGGCGGCATCACGTCTGCGCATGCAGGTCGACTCCAAGCCGGAAGAGCTGGACGAGATTGACCGCCGCCTGCTGCAACTGAAAATCGAAGCCGAAGCGCTGAAAAAAGAAAAAGACGCCGCCTCCAAAGAGCGCCTCAAGACCATTGAAGGCGAGATCGCTGAGCTGCAAACCCAGTCGGACGAACTAACCACGGCCTGGGCGGCTGAGAAAAACAAGCTGAAAGGCGCGGCCTCCGCCAAGGAAGAGCTCGACCGGGCCTACGCGGCCATGGCCGAAGCACAGCGCGTCGGCGATCTGCAAAAGGCTTCGGAACTGAAATTCTCGACGATTCCGGAGCTTGAAAAGCGCATCTCTGATGTCGAAGGCAGCGAAGAACCAGCCAGCGATGGTGGTTTGGTCTCTGAAGTCGTGCGACCAGACCACATCGCTGCGGTTGTCAGCAAATGGACCGGCATCCCGGTCGACAAGATGCTGGAACGTGAGCGCGAAAAGCTGCTTCGGATGGAAGATGCCCTCCGCGCCCGCGTGGTTGGGCAGGAAGACGCGCTGCAGGCGGTGTCGAACGCGGTGCGCCGCGCCCGCGCCGGATTGCAAGACCCGAACCGGCCGATTGGCTCCTTCCTGTTTGTCGGCCCCACCGGCGTCGGCAAGACCGAGCTGACCAAGGCTCTGGCGGAGTTTATGTTCGATGATGACAGTGCCGTGCTACGCCTCGACATGTCAGAGTTTCAGGAGAAGCACTCGGTCGCACGCCTGATCGGCGCGCCGCCAGGCTATGTCGGCTATGATGAAGGCGGCGTGCTGACCGAAGCGGTCCGGCGACGTCCATATCAAGTCGTCTTGTTCGATGAGGTCGAGAAAGCGCACCCGGACTTGTTCAACACATTGTTGCAGGTTCTGGATGATGGCCGCCTCACAGACGGCCAGGGCAGAACCGTCGATTTCAAGAATACCGTCATCATCATGACATCCAATCTTGGCGCTGATGCCATCGCGAGCGGCGATGAAGGTGAACTCTCACCGGCGCAAAAGGACGCTGTCTCGACCGCGATCCGCGCACATTTTAGACCGGAGTTCATCAACCGGATCGACGAAACCGTATTCTTCAAGCGCCTTGGCCGAAGCGAGATCGATCATATTGTCGACATTCAGATCGGGCGCCTGGAAGGCCTGCTCAAAGATCGCAAGATGCAGATCGAGCTTGGTGAAGGCGCACGTCAGTGGCTGGCCGACCAGGGATATGACCCGGTTTATGGCGCTCGGCCTCTGAAGAGGGTGATCCAGAAAGAGCTTCAGGATCCGTTGGCGCGTCTGCTGCTCGAGGGCCGCATCCATGATGGCGAGGCGATCAAGGTCGACGTCGATGAGGACAGCCTGACGATTAACGGCGTTCCCAACGAATTTGCCAAAGGCGCCGCGGCGCTGAATTGAGCATAAAGACCGTTCTGTTAAGGTTAACACACACTGATAATCCTTGGATTTTTTCAACTTCTGCGGAAAGTAGAGACGCCGGGATAATGATCCCGGTGCGCAAATGGGCGATCTGCATCGAACTGCAAGTTCATGAAGAAACCATATGCGAACCTTTACATTTGCCCTGGCAATTTTGATGGCGGCAGGCGCTGCTCACGCAGAAGTCAGGGAGCCTGCGAGTGCAGAGATTGCGTACGCTGAGCAGATGCTGACGACTGAGAGCGGCGCCCAGGTCATTCTTGACGGACTCGTCGCTCAGATTGAAAAGGCCTGTGAGCACAAGAATATCAAAGCCCGCTTGCGGGGCGCCATTGATCAACAGTGCATCGATGAGTTTCTGGCCAGTGCCGTGAAGCAAATCAATTCACCAAATCTGACAGACGCTTATCTCGCAAAAATGGGCGGAAATTACTTCCGTTCTGAACGATAAATCCTCAGCGGGCTAAGGCGCGGGCGGTGCCACAGAGGCCGTAACGAAAGCTTCTGCTGGCTCTTCCTGCGTGGCCCGGATCGCATCGATCCGGTCGCGTTCTACTTCGAATGCCTCAAAGATCTCCGGATCCATGGCGAGCTTTCGCCCGGTTGGGAGTTTGAGCCGCATCACGTCAACCGGCTTGCCATTCTTCCAGACTTCATAATGCAAATGAGGCCCGGTCGAAGCGCCCGTCGAACCAACGTAACCAATGATCTGGCCTTGCCGGACAGAGCGCCCTGACCGGATCCCGCGGCCATAGCGCGACAGGTGCGCATAAGCCGTCTTATAGCCCTTGGCGTGGCGAATGCGGATATAGTGGCCATAACCGCCATATCGGCTGGCGCGTTCAACCACGCCATTCCCGGCGGCATAGATAGGCGTGCCGGTTGGTGCCGCGAAATCAGTACCCTTATGCAATCGCGTGTATCCACTGATCGGATGACGACGCGTGCCGAAACGTGAGGACAAGCGCGCGCCATTGATCGGCGTTTTCATCAGGAACTTGGTCGAGCTTTCACCATTGGCCTGGAAATAGTCAGTGATCTTCTCGTCAGGTGTGGTGAAGCGATAGAAAGACTTGCTCACCGCTTTGCCGTTCAGCGACGCATAATGGACATCGCCGCGGCGGATGACGTTGCCGCGCTCGTCTGTGAGCACATCAAACACCATCTCAAATTCATCACCGGGATGCACTTCACGCTGGAAATCCAGATCGTAAGCAAAGACTTGTGCAAAATCGACGACCTGCTGGTCTTCCGCGCCAAGTTGCTGAGCATCCTGATAGAGGCTGGTCTCAATGCTGCCTTTAACAATGTACGGCATTGGGATGAGCTGTGAGTCGAGCGCAAACGCCTTGAAACCACCATCCGGCATGCGCTTGGCCATCAGGCGACGGCCCGGCTCAAGATCAACGCTGAGCGCGTTTAGGGTATCGCCTGCAACGTGGGCTTTCACCTCAAGTCCGGGACGGACGCGTCGTGCATCCAGCAATTCAGATCCCGTTAGACTGTAGAGCGCCTGGTGCCCCTCATTGCCTGGCAAATCCAGGCGTTTGACCAGGTCTGACAGCGTCTCGCGGCGCTTAAGTGTCGCCGGACGGACTTCCAACGCCGCTCCAACCCCAAAGTCTTCCGGCGCGACTGGCACCGAGGCGAGGCTTTTCTCAACGATGACTTCAACCGGCTCAGCTGGCGGAGCTTCAGTCTCAAGCTGAAGCGTCAATACGGTCACGGAAGACAAGCCGACCAGCGCCCCTAAGGCGAACAGACTGCGCGTCCCAGCTGACAGTGATTTCAACATTTCGGTCAAACTCCAGCAGGCTCACGTCCCGAAAGTGCGGCTGCGTCTGCAACATCTTGACGAAGAACTTTCAAGAATTGTGCCGTTAAAGACTTAATAACCAGTTCCTTCGCCTGGCAAGATCTGATCGATCGCGTGGAGATTTCAAATCCTTCACATTTCGCCCTGGCGGCGGGCATTTCGCAGCGCCGGACAACAGCCCGCATGGACAGCGGCGTCAGAAAGCTTATGTGCTCCTTCATGCGTATGACACTGCTCGTAATTACTGCCGCGATTGTCTGTCTCGGCCTGACCTTTTGGGGCGTTGCCTCCATGTGGAGTCAGATGGGTGTAAACATGACCCTGCATGGCTGGATCGCTTATGGCCTCGGCATTGTTGTCAGCGTTGCGCTCGCAAGCGGCCTGTTCTTTTTGACCTTCAAAAGCGCCCGCGACGGCTATGACGATATTGATCGACCAGAAGACCTAAACGAATAATCACGTCACAAGCTGACGAATCGGCTAGATAGTCAGAGAGTGAATCTTCCTGGGGTTGAGAAATGATCGAACCGTCCCGCCTTGCCGCCTATATCGCCTCGCGAATTTGCCATGATCTGATTTCGCCGGTCGCATCGGTCAATTCAGCGCTGGAATTGCTGGATGAGCCCGGCGATGCCGACATGAAGGCGCAAGCTGAGCAACTCCTTCAAAACGGCGCAGAGTCCGCCGGGGCCCGCATCCAGCTGCTGCGCTACGCGTTCGGATCTGCCGGTTTGTCAGACACCGCCGCTGATCGACACGAAGTGCGCCAGATCGTCGAAGGCTTCATGAAAAGCCACAAGCCGAGCGTGGAATGGGAGATCGACACCAACCATTTCAGTTGCGGCCATGCGCGCGTGCTGATGAATTTGGTGATTATGGCCACCGCTGCTGTCCCGCGCGGCGGCGTTGTCACGCTAGAGGTCCAAAACGAATCTGAAGGGCTCGCCATCACGGCGCAGGCGAAAGGGCCGAAGGCACGCCTGGCTGAGTTTGTCAGCGCCGCCCTCGACGGCGAAACCCCAGAAGAAGGCTGGTCGGCGCGCACCATCCAGCCGCTTTTCGCGACCATGGTGACCGGCGACCTCGGCGGAAAAATAGCCGCCACGGCCGAGGAAGAATGTGTCACCTTCATCGCCAGCGGGCTTCGCGCCGAGGGCTAACCCGCTGTTAAGTAAAGGCTGGCCATACTGCTGGTTGAATTCTCAGATTGGTGGCTCATGAAACACTGTTTGATTGTCGATGATTCCCGCGTCGTACGCACGGTCGCAGGGCGGATCGTGAAAGATCTTTCCTTTTCTGTTTCCGAAGCTGCCGACGGGGCTCAGGCGCTGGAAATGTGCCGGACGGAGATGCCAGACGCCATCCTGCTGGATTGGAACATGCCGGTCATGAACGGCCTTGATTTCCTGCGCGCGCTGCGCCGCGAAGAAAAAGGTCAGGAGCCAATTGTCGTCTTCTGCACCAATGAAAACGATTCTGAACATATCAGCGAAGCCATCCGCGCTGGTGCAAATGAGTACATTATGAAGCCGTTCGACGCCGACATTGTCGAAAGCAAATTTGCAGAAGTCGGACTGGTCTGAAGCAATTTCTTAATGATATTGCCCTTCTTAGTAACCTTTGAGCGTCTCTAAGGGCCAACCGGACCATGCAAGAAACCACATTTAACGAGCTTGCAGATCTCGCACTCCGTCAAAGCGGACAGAGCATTCCCGCGTCCAAATCCTATTTGATGGAAGCCCGTCTCTCGACCATCGCGCGGCGCGAAAACTTCGCCACGCTGGATGATCTCGTTCATTGCCTGAAAGCGCGTCCCAATCCGCGCTTCGAACAGGAAGTGGCAGCCGCGCTCACCGGAAAATCAACCAGCTTCTTCGGAGATCGCGAGCTGCTCGACAAGATTGTCGGCCAAGCCCTGCCAAAACGTCTCGAATATTCCAAGACCGGGCGTTTGAGAGTCTGGTGCGCCGGCGTCTCGACCGGTCAGGAAGCCTGGTCCCTCGCCATTCTGCTGCGCGAGGCGGTGGGATCGCCGCTCGCCAATGCCGAGATTGAGATCATTGGAACGGATCTCTCCACGCTATGCATCGAAACCGCCAAACAAGGCGTCTACGGGCATTTTGACGTACAAAAAGGCCTCTCAATTCATCGCCTGATGACCAACTTCGATCGCCACGACAATGGCGACTGGTCCGTGAAGCCGGACCTGCAAAAGCAGGTGAGTTTCCGCCGCCATAATTTGCTCGAACCCGCACGTGACCTGGGTCAGTTTGACATCGTCATGTGCTGCAATGTCCTGAATGGACTGGCAAAAGGTGCCCAACAGCAAGTGGTTGAAACGCTGAGCGCACATTTGCTGCCAGATGCGTTCCTGTTTGCCGGAACCGGCGAAGACCTGCAGGGGATTTCCCCCTCAATCAAACCATCTCGCGCCCTGCGTGGCGCGTTCGAACGGGATATTTCTGTTAAAAAGACAGAAGCAGCGTAGAATACAACGTAATCATCATGAAGGAGGACGCCGTTATGGGCATGATGGAAGCGATTCAAACATTTTTCGCGCGTTATACTGACTTTCAGGGGCGATCTCGCCGGTCCGAATACTGGTGGATGGTACTCGCCTACATTATTTTCTTCGGAATTGGCGGATTTTTGCTTGGTTTCCTCGGCGGATTGGCCAGCGGATCACTTAACCCGATCGGTTACTTGCTCGCAGGTGTGCTCGGCCTTGCTTATCTCGCCATCATCATCCCGAACATCGCTTTGATGGTGCGCCGGTTCCACGATCTTAACCAGACCGGCTGGCTCGTTCTGGTGTTCATTCTGCTCAGCTTCATTCCGCTGATTGGTCTGCTGGCCAGCATTGGTTTGATCGTCTGGTTCGCGATGCCAGGCACGGCCGGACCTAACAAGTATGGCGCCGACCCTAAAGGCGGCCATGATGTCGGCGTCTTCAGCTAGGCATTCCAATACCTGAACATTTCGCACCCGCCCGCTGAACGCTGGCGGGTGCATTTCGTTTAAGGCTCTGATATAGGCGCGGTGATGAAGGTAGAGCTCGATCTGTCCAAACGCCCAGATGCTGCGCCAGCGCCCAAGTCGCTGGCCGGATTGTCTCTGCCTGCGCTGAAAGCGGAAATGGAAGCGCTTGGCGTGCCGCCGAAAAAGGCCGGCATGCGCGCCAAACAGTTGCGCCGCTGGGTGCATCATATGGGCGAACGCGATTTCATGGCGATGACTGACATTGCCAAGGACCTGCGCCAGCAGCTCACCGAAGCTTATCATCTTGAACGCCCTGAAATTGCCGACCACCAGGTTTCCGTCGATGGAACACAGAAATGGCTGACGCGCTTTCAGCCCGGCGTCGAAGGCGAAAGCGTCTTCATTCCTGATGTCAGCAAATCCGGGGCGCTTTGTGTGTCGAGCCAGGTCGGCTGCACGCTGAACTGCACCTTCTGCCATACCGGTACGCAAAAGCTGGTCCGCAATCTGACGGCGCAGGAAATCGTCGCGCAGATCCTGATTGCCCGCGATGAGATCGGTGAGTGGCCCGCCAGTATGGAAAATCGGCGGCTGACCAATATCGTCTTCATGGGCATGGGCGAGCCGCTTTATAATCTCGACAATGTTGCGGAAGCGATCGACACGATCAGTGATGGCGATGGCATTGCCATTGGTCGCCGCCGGATCACCGTATCGACCGCAGGCGTTGCGCCGAAGATCCCTGAGCTTGGCGCACGCACCGGCGCCATGCTGGCGATTTCGCTACACGCGGTGCGCGATGATCTGAGGGATGAAATTGTCCCGATCAATCGCAAACATGATCTGCAAACCCTGTTTGAAGCGATCCGTGCTTATCCGGACCTCGGCAATTCGAAACGCGTGACGTTCGAATATGTCATGCTGAAGGGCGTGAATGACAGCCTGGCAGAGGCACGTGACCTGGTAAAACTGCTGCGCGGTGTTCCGGCCAAGATCAATCTGATCCCGTTCAATCCGTGGCCTGGCAGCCCTTATGAATGCTCCGACTGGGAAACCATCGAAGCCTTCGCGGAAGTCGTAAATCGCGCAGGTTATGCCAGCCCGATCCGAACCCCGCGCGGGCGCGATATCTTCGCCGCTTGCGGACAGCTCCGCTCAGAGAGCGTCAAGAAATCAGCTGCCGAAAAGCGCCGCGAAGCGCTGGAACAAGCGGGCTAGTTCAAACTTTGAGCGCCGCGAACCAAGCGGCCGGGTTTAGCGCCTGTGGACTCGCCGTGACGCTGGATAATCTGCCCCGCCACAATGGTCGCCTCATAGCCATCTGCATGCTGCATCAAGCGCCGCCCGCCGGCGGGTAAGTCATGCACGATATGCGGCGTGTGTAGTCTCAATCCGTCATGATCGATCACATTGATATCGGCGCGGTAGCCCGGTTTGAGCAGGCCGCGATCCTTCAGCCCAACCCAGGCCGCCGTGTCGTGGCATTGCCTTTTGATCAAAAATTCCAGCGGAAGCTTGTCGCCGCGCGAGCGATCGCGGGTCCAATGGGTGATGAGAGTGGTCGGAAAGGAGCCATCGCAGATCATCCCGACATGCGCCCCGCCATCGGAGAGCCCTGGCAGACTGGCCGGGCTTTCGAGCATGGCTTTGACCGGGTCGAGGCTGCCCTGCGCATAATTCAGGAAGGGCAGATAGACCATGCCGCGCCCACTATCCGCCTGCATCAGGTCCAGCGCGACCGCCTCTGGCGTCGTCCCGCGTGCTTTAGCGATTGCGGCGACGGTCTTGTCCTCGGTCGGTTCATAGTCAGGCGGATCACCGAGCACGAACATCTTGCCGAAATTGCGCAGGATCGATTTCACGAACGGATTGTCTGCATCCGGCTCGTCGTTGAGCAGGCGTTGCTGAAAGGCAGGGTCGCTCAGCATATGTACGCGCTTCTCAAACGGCTCATTGGCGATGGATTGATAGACCGGGTGGCCTGAAAACGGGTTCAAAGTGAGCTCTAATCCCAACAAGACACCGACCGGTCGCGGACCCACCTGGGCCCGCATGTCGAGCCCCGCTTCAGCTGCGGACTCAATCTCCGCCAGCAAATATTTCCAGCCATCCGGCGAGACATCGGCCTGCGCCAGAGACACCGACAAGGGACGCCCGGACTGTTCAACGATCCGGCGGAGCATCGCCGCTTCCTTTTGGGGGTCGTTGAAATCCGAAACAAATTGCAGAACCCCCTTCCCTGCTTGGCCGAGCGCCATGGCAATGCCGGTCAGCTCTTTCTCGGAGGCCGTCAGAGTTGGCGTCGGCTGACCATCCGACGTGCGATGGTTTAACGTCCTCGAGGTCGAGAAGCCTAGCGCGCCAGATTCTACCGCGGCTTTGGCAAGGTCGGCCATGGCCGCGATATCCTCATCGGTTGCTTCCTCGCGATTGGCCCCGCGATCGCCCATCACATAAACGCGCAACGCGGCATGCGGCAGCTGCGCACCGAAATCGATATCAAAAGCGCGGTCCTGAAGGCTGTCGAGATAGTCGGGAAAGCTCTCCCAGTTCCAGGGCAAGCCCTCGGCGAGGACCGGAAACGGAATGTCTTCCACACCTTCCATCAAGCGGATCAGCCGGTCGTGGTCGCTGGTGCGGACCGGCGCGAACCCAACCCCGCAATTGCCCATGATTGCCGTCGTGACACCGTGATTGGAAGACGGCGACAGCGCGTCGCCCCAGGTCACTTGGCCATCATAATGGGTGTGAATGTCGACAAAGCCCGGCGCGACCAGTTTGCCCTTGGCATCAATCTCCTCCCGGCCGGAACCGCTGATCGCTCCAAGCTCGGAAATCTTGCCGTCTTTGATCGCAATGTCAGTCTCGCGCCCCGATGCGCCGGAGCCATCGACGACAAATCCCCCTCGGATGACCAGATCATGCTCTGCCATGAGCGCTTCCTTCCGATTATTTTCTATGAAGTGTGCCAGCCAAAACCGCACTGTCAAACCTGTCCCCGGGGGAAGATTACTTCAACTTGAGGCGTCTCAGCGGGTTTCCAATCGCGCCTGATACCATAGCCGCAAGTATCTGAGGCGCGGGCCAGATAGTGCTCAGTGGTGCCGCCAGCCAATCGCGCAACCAGGGTAATATCCGGCTATCGCCCTGATAAACCGGCGTAAACAGCCAAGTCATGAGTTGGTACAGCCGAACATGCCCGCGCCGGAGGCGTAGATAGACCTGCAGCGCTTCGCTCATATCGGATGCGGTCTCAATCGCCTTGGCCAGGGCCCAGGCATCCAGCAGTGCCATATTGGCGCCCTGCCCCAATTGCGGCGAGGCCGCGTGCCAGGCATCGCCAATGCGCGCGAAGCCTCGCCCTGCAATCGGCTCTTTCGAGGTATGATGCCGATAGCGCGCAAAGGTCAGATCATCATGGCCCTGAAAATGGCCCATCAGCTGTTCCGTCTCAGGCCAGAGCGCAGCGGCCTCTTCTTTCCAGGCGTCGAGGTCGCGGGCGCGCCAGGCCTCCTCGGCATCGCCTCGGATAGACCAGAAATAAGTTAGCGTCTCCGGCGCTTCGGTTGATAAACGCCCAGACGGCATAACGCCGGTCATCTGGCTCGCCTTATGATATCGCTGTTCCAGCGCGGTTGCATCGAACGGGCTTGTATCGGGCCAGGGCAGGGTGGCCCACAGCGCGCCATAAGGCAGGTCGACGCCGCGATCCTTTGGTGTGAGAGTTGAGCGCGCGCCATGCGCGTAGACGGCGAGATCGAGCCCAGTGATTTTCTCACCGTTCTCCAGCACCAATTCGGGCCCCGACGACTCAGCCGCCGCCACCGGCGCGTCGAGGGTGACCTCAACGCCAGCCTCCTGCGCCGCCGTGTAGAGCGCGTCAAAGACCAGGCCGCGTTGCACGCCGAGGCCGTACACGTCGCTGCGCCATTTGCTGTAACGCACATCCAGAACCGGTCGCAGCGACGGCGTGGTCAAGCCCCAGAGCCGCTCGATCCGGGTGCCTAGCGCATCAATCTCTGCGCGCAGACCCAGTTGCTCTAAAACTGCCAGCCCTGTCTGCTGCAGCATCAATCCGGAACCAATCGGCTTGGGCGATTCAAACTGGTCAAATATCCGCACGCGGTGACCTGCGCGCACAAGCAGCGTCCCGAGCGACAACCCGCCAATTCCAGCCCCTGCAATAGCGATATCCAGCCGTTTACGCATAATCCCACCCTGCGACGCTGCGCGATGATTGTCACTTGCGCAAAAAATCCCTAACTGAAGGCCATGACCAAGACGCTCAAAATGCTTGCCGTGCAGCTCAATCCCGTGGTCGGAGATATCAAGGGAAACAAAGCCTTAGCGGAGACCGCTTTTGCTGAAGCCAAGGCCAAACATGTCGACCTTCTTGTGCTTTCAGAGCTGTTTATCCTCGGTTACCCGGCCGAAGACCTGGTGCTCAAGCCAGCTGCGGTCGAGCATTCCATGCAAGCCATTCACGACCTGACCGTTCTGACCAAGGATGGACCTGCGATCCTGATCGGCGCGCCCTGGGCTGAAGACGGCAAATTGTTTAATTCCATCCTGCTCCTGAAGGACGGCGCGGTTCGCACGCGCTATGACAAGCGCGAATTGCCCAATTATGGCGTCTTTGACGAGAAACGCATTTTCAATGCGGGCGAGGGCGATCACGAAACTATCGAGCTGAATGGTATCCAGGTCGGGCTCGCGATCTGTGAAGACATCTGGTACGAGCGCGTCCCTGCCGCGCTGGCCGCGGCAGGTGCTGAAGTCCTGCTCGTTCCGAACGCTTCGCCCTGGCGACGTACCGTCAATGTCGAGCGCCACACAACCTTTTCAGCCTGGGCCAAGACCGGCGTGCCTTACCTGTTCGTCAATCAAGTCGGCGGACAGGATGAACTCGTGTTTGATGGCGCCTCCTATGCAGTCGACTTTGACGGGTCCGAGCATCAATTGCTCGGCGACTTCGTCTCCGGCACGGCGGTGGTGACTTATAATGGCGAGACCCATCGGTTCGAACCCGCCGATGATCCAGCCAAGCTGACGTCCGGATGGGAAGCAGAGTATCGCGCTGCGACTCTGGCGCTTGGCGATTATGTCAACAAGAACCGTTTTCCTGGCGTCGTGCTTGGCCTGTCGGGCGGGATCGACAGCGCGCTGACCGCCGCCATGGCAGTCGATGCGCTGGGACCGGAGCGCGTCTGGTGCGTGATGATGCCGAGCAAATATACCTCTTCGGACAGCTTGGAAGACGCCAAGGCCTGCGCCGAAGCCTTGGGCGTGCGCTATGACACGATCAATATCGCGCCTGGTGTCGGCGCCATGGATGAAATGCTCGGCGCCGCCTTTGCTGAGACGCAGCCAGATACAACGGAAGAGAATATCCAATCTCGCCTGCGCGGCGTGACCCTGATGGCGCTCTCCAATAAGTTTGGTCACATGGTCGTTACGACCGGCAATAAGTCCGAAATGGCGGTCGGCTATGCAACTCTCTATGGCGACATGTGCGGCGGCTACAATGCGTTGAAGGATTTCTACAAGACCGAAGTCTTCGCCCTCTCGCGCTGGCGCAACATGGCGGTGCCGCTCGGTGCACAGGGGCCGGGTGGCGAGGTGATCCCGGAACGGATCATTACCAAACCACCGAGCGCAGAGCTGCGCGAAGACCAGAAAGACGAGGACTCGTTGCCGCCCTACGATGCGCTCGATGACATTCTACGGGGTCTGGTTGATCTGGAAGAAGACGTTGAGGACATCCTTGCCCGCGGCCATGACGAAGCCACCGTCCGTCGCATTGAGCACCTGCTGTACATCGCTGAATACAAGCGCCGCCAGGCCCCTCCGGGCGTAAAAGTCGGCTCAAAGAATTTCGGCCGCGATCGGCGCTATCCGATCACCAATCGCTTCCGAGATGACTGAGTAAGTTGGCGTGCATCAACACGCCAAGCCCTCCGCCTGGTTTAAGTCTCAAGCAACCGCAAGGGGTGCTTACCGTCTACCATGCCCATGAAGGGTGGATAGATTGAATACCCTACCAGCGCTTGCAGTTCAGGCGATAGGTCGCGCACCGTGTCCTTTGACAGTTCAAGCAGATAGTTTTCCTGCTGCCGCATATAGGCTTCGCAATACTGATGGGTGACCGCAAATCTGGCCTGGTCGGTGCGATTTTGCCCGCCGCCATGCCACGTCGTGCCCAGAAAGAATATCACTGAGCCGGCAGGCATCACAGCAGGAATGGCTTCCGCCCGCTGACCGACGCGCTCATCATCCCATTTATGGCTCCCAGGGATGACCACGGTGGCACCGTTTTCTTCAGTGAAATCGTCAATTGCCCACACCGTGGCGGCGCCGAGCGGCGGCCGGGGGCGCGGGATTCGATAGAAGCCATCATCAACGTGCAGACCTTGTGCTTTCTCACCTGGCAGTATGTTGATGATTTGACTCTGGCTGAGCAGAAAACCCGGTCTGAAGAACCGATCCATCAGACCAAGAATTCGGGGATGGTCGGCGAGGCGATCGGTCGTCCGCGTTTTTCCAAAGACATTATAAACGCGCTGCGTCTGATGACCTTCGAACCCGTTTCGACCAGTATGGCCGAGCAGCTCTAACCCTTCAGCCTTGATTGCTTCGCAGGTTTCTCTGGGAACCAAATTTTCGATGATCACATAGCCATCCCGCATCAAGGTCTCATAGTCGGCATCAATGTCTGGAGAGTCACGCTCGGGTGATGGCTGGAGCTGGCGATAAGTGCCAGCATGATCAGCATCATTATAGTTCGGTTCGTCGACCCACTTACCCATGTCGGCGTCCTCTTTTTTGGTTGTTTTGCGATTGGGTCAGCCCCATTCCGCCTTGGAAAAAGGCCCATATCTGATCGAGCAACACCGTCTTCGGAGGTCGTTTCTTGGCAAGGATTGCCGAATCGATCGCTTGGCGCAGTCCGCCCATAAGCAGGCCAATCAAGACTTCGGGCACGATGTCAGCGGATACGGCGCCCTGTCTTTGCCCCTGCGCCAGATTGCGCGCACCTTCTTCGAGCAGCGCATTCATATGCGACGTTTCCATATCGCAAACTTCCGGCTCGCGCCCCAGCCGACCGGCGATCAGCGGGGCGAACGGATGACCGTAAAAATACTCGATGAATGCGCGGGTTCTGGCCTTTTCGCGTGCCGCCCAATCCTGATCCAGCGGGATTGTATCACCGAAGGAAATGTCGCGAAGCGGTGCGTAGAACTGATCGACAACCGCGGCGAGCAAGCCGGTCTTCGACCCGAAATGATGATAGGCGAGACCGACAGACACCCCAGCACGTTTGGCTACGGCCAGCATCTCCATGTGACCATTGTTTTCGATGAGTTCAGCTTCGGCAGCCCGAACAAGTCTGATGTCGCTTCCGATTTTCGGTGTTTGGTTTGGCATAATCGAACTTATGTTGAATTGAATTCAATTCAACCACTATCAAAGCCAGATGAAAGAGTCAAACGCTGCTTGAAAAACCATGTCTTAGATGGAGTGTCGGAGGCACGGCTTCGGGATCAACCCGCCTCAACTTCGTGAGCTCTCGCGACACCGCCTTCTAGCGCGTGTCCATCAGTTCATCGTCAATGCAGATGATGCGCTCTGAATAGCGCGCGAAGATCACGGCGTCTTGTGGGCCCCAGGCGCTGGAGTGGTGATAGGTGCTGCACTCCACGGTGGTGCCATCGTCAAAGATAATGGTGCGATTGTACCGGCAGCCTTCCCAGTCATTGGCGTTGCCGACTTTGCCCTCACCATCGTCGATCCATCCAGCCACCGTCTTCACAGCTTCAATTTCATAACCAACCAGCTTTTTCAGCTCGCCCGTATCGAGCTCGCACCCGGCAAATCCAGCCGGTGCAATGGTCAAGCCAATCAACGCTGCAAGCGCATATCTCGCAGAAATCATTTCCCGCTCCCTCATTGATGGCGGGAGCCTATCGATTGTTACATGAACACCCGCTGACCCGAGCGCGCGCTAGGACTCAAGTCCGAAATACTTGAACGCACCTTTTCGAGTGCCCCAATAGGGCGCGACATAGGATGGGATCTGCAGACGGGTTACCGGCTGTTGAGCGAAAGGCTCGGACGGCACCGGACCTACCAGCACGGCCTGAAAACTCCCGCCGCGCGCATCGTTGAGCAGCCAAGTCGGTGCCTTACCGATTTTCTGTCGCAGATCGACGGCAAAGAATTTCTGCGCCTCGCGATACTCTGCGTCCCAGCGTTCTTTGTAACCGCTTGGATCGAACGCAGGATTGAGCTCTTTGGCGCCTGCGATGCGAACTTCGGACGGGACCGGCTTGCCACGACCATCGAGGCGGCAAGAGCGGTTGGGAGAGCCATCAAAGCCCATAAATCCGGTCCGGCGAGCGGTCGTCCCATTGGCAATCGCGCCGCCTTCATAAGCGCTGACGACAATCCCATCGATCTGAGCGCCTGGAGCGAGCTGAATGTTCCACAGGATTGCGTTGTAGGAGGTCAGCACCAGAAAAACCGGCGCCTCGGTTTCGGTCACCAGCACGTCGACGCGGGTCGCCCACTCAACCGAGTTGCCTTTGGCAAAGCCAGCAAATTCGCGCGCGATAGCGCCCTCAATGAACCCACCTTCGCGCGAGACTTGTTTGGCAATTTCTTTCGTCATCGCCATGCGTGCTGCAATCTTGTCTGCGTCAGCACCATCAGCAATGTATTGCAACGGTGTCTTCACGCCGCCGCCATAGGTGTAGACATAAGCGACTTTTGCCGCCCGGCTTGGTCGCGGCATGCGGCAGTTGGGGTCTGCATCAACGGTTTCAAACACAGCTGGAAGCTGCGCTGAGACCAGTTCGGGCTGGCCGACGGAGACTTGGTTCATCAGCGTTGGGCCCTGCCCATCGGCAACCACCAGCGGTGTATCTGCTGCAATCTTCTCGCCGCTGCCTTCGCCGCTATAGAGATCCGCAGGTGAGCAAGCGGTCACACCGATCAATGAAAGAATTGCCAGCGCTTTCTTGAAACTCATCACCATATCCGTCTCCCCTGAGGCTTGATCAGGCGGTATCTACACAGACATCCATTGAAATCGCGCAAACCTGGAATTTGGAATTGGCAATCCTTGTTAACATCTCATCAGGTTCCCAAAGCAGTAACAATTGAGAAAAAGTCGCTCGCCGGATCGTAATTCGGCAAGTAGGCTCCATATAGACCCGCTGCGGCCTGATTGGGCAGCGCATGGGCAATCGCGAACGGGACCAAGCATGGCGAACAAGCAGGCAATCTTTTTGGAAGGCAACCTGCTTCGCCACATCTCGATCATGTCCGCCTCGGCCAGTATTGGCCTGGTCTCCATGTTCCTGGTCGATTTTGCCGACCTGCTTTTCATCTCCATGCTCGGCGAACAAGAACTCGCAGCCGCCGTGGGTTTTGCCGGCACGGTTTTGTTCTTTACTTTCTCTGTCTCGATCGGGATGACGATTGCGACCAGCGCACTGGTGGCGCAAAGGCTGGGGCAGGGGGTCGCAGAAGAAGCGCGAAAGATTGCCACGAGCGTGCTCGCTTTCGGGATCGTCATCACCTCCATTCTCGCGGTTTTGTGCTGGATTTACGCGCCCGTGCTGATCGGCCTGATCGGCGCAAAGGGAACAACGTTAGACCTCGCAGTGCGGTATTTTAGGATAGTTGTGACCGTTATGCCGATCGGCGCGATCGGGATGATGGCGACCGGGATATTGCGGGCTCATGGCGATGCCCGCCGGGCAATGATCGTCACGCTGACCGCAGGCGCCGTGAATGCCATTCTCGACCCAATCCTGATCTTTGGATTTGGCCTTGGGCTGGATGGCGCTGCCTATGCCTCTGTAGCGGCACGTTTTGCCACCATGATCACGGCGCTCTATCCGATCTTTAAACACTATGGTGGCTTCGCGATCATCGACATGGCGCGCTTCAAGTCAGACCTGAAACCGATCATTGCCATCGCAGCGCCAGCCATGCTGACCAATGTCGCGACGCCGTTCGGGAATGGATTTGTGACGCGGGCGATCTCCGAGTTTGGCGACCCGGCGGTCGCGGCCATGGCAGTTGCAGGACGTCTGACGCCGCTCGCCTTTTGCGTCATCTTCGCGCTATCCGGCGCCGTTGGTCCGATCATTGGCCAGAATTTCGGTGCCAAACAATTTGACCGTGTGCGCGGAACGCTGATCAAGTCAGTGCAATTCACCGCCGCCTATGTTCTGGTCATCTGGATCGCACTGCTGATCGGCCATGGCGCCATCTCAGCCAGCTTCAGCCTTAGCGAAGAAGGCGCGCAGATCATCTTCTGGTTCGCGGTGGCCGTAGCGCCGCTCTTCATCTTCAACGGCACGCTGTTTGTTTCGAATGCCGCGTTCAATAATTTGCGGCGCCCCTTATTCTCGACTTTCCTAAACTGGGGTAAGAACACGATTGGCGTGGTGCCGTTTATCTATGTCGGCGCAGAAATGGGCGGTGCCGCTGGAGTCCTGATCGGTCAGGCGCTGGGCGGAGTTCTGTTCGGAATCCTTGGCTTCTGGTTGGCTTATCGCCTGGTCGGGCGCTTTGAGAGCGGCAAGTCCGACCCGGATAAAGGTTTGCAATTCCCACTGCTGCGACGGCGCGCCGAAGCGCCTTTCAATTCACCGCGAACCTGAGGCGCAATCCTCGTATTTGAGATTGATACTGGGTCCATTGCCCGCCGATCCGAACACCTGATTGCCTTCGCCATCGACAGCGAAATCGTCCAGCAGAAGTGCATCTTGGCGCATGATCAGCGTCTCGTTCAAAAAAACTTCGGTCTGGAACCGCTCAGAATAATAAGAACAGGCATTCTGTTTTAGATAACCCTCATACTGATCCCCCTGTTTCTTCCAGAACACTTCGCAGCCGGGCTTGAGGAAGAAGTCTTCTGCCGATAGCGCTTCCTGCTGCCCGGGGTTGAGGTGCATATCGGTCAACCGGCTCGGGTCGTTCGGGGTGTAGATCGTCAGCTGAATGGCTCGTTCTGCTTCGTTCAGGGTGAAGGAGTAGACGCGCTGGCGATACAGATCCTGCGGATCGTAATGCTGATACTGCTGTGCATAGATGAGGCGTCCCGGCAGGCCGGGAATACTAACCGGTGCGAACGTGTGATGGCGGTGGCGATGACGCGCTTCGGCAGGCAGATCAGCGATCGCCTGAGCGTAGACCTGCTGATGATTTTCATAGGTGCCCGCGAACCAGGCCAGCAGCTCATCCAGCTGCGCCTCGAGTGAATTTGGTTCGGCCTGCGAAGTGGCGCAGGCGGACAATGCGAGCACGCTTGCCGCAGCGATCTGTTTGATGGTCATATCGGTGTCTCCCGCTTCGGCGAGAGCAAACCGCTAATTGCTTTCCGACACAACCCGCCGCGCAATGACCATGGCCTGAACTTCGCCGGCACCCTCAAAGATGTTGAGAATTCTCGCATCCTGCAGCACCCGGCTGATAGGATATTCGAGCGCAAAGCCATTGCCGCCGTGGATCTGCAGCGCGTTATCCGCAGCAGCCCAGGCCGCGCGAGCGGCCAGCAATTTTGCCATACCCGCCTCCAGATCGCAGCGTTTGTCTGAATCTTTCTGGCGGGCCGAGAAATAAGTCAGCTGACGAATACCAACGAGTTCTGCAGCCATCATGACCAGCTTGTTCGCGACCCGCGGGAAGTTGAATATCGGCTGGCCGAACTGATTGCGATCGAGCGCATAGCGCAGGCCCAGCTCATAAGCACACTGCGCCACCCCAACGGCGCGCGCCGCGGTCTGGATGCGGGCTGACTCAAACGTTGCCATCAAATGCTTGAACCCCATGCCTTCCGTCTCACCGAGCAGATTGGCGGCTGGCACTTCAAACTCGTCAAAGCCGATCTCGTATTCTTTCATACCGCGATAGCCAAGCACTTCGATCTCGCCGCCCGTCATACCGTCAGCTGGGAACGGATGCTCATCGCTACCGCGCGGTTTTTCGGCGAGGAACATGGACAAGCCCGAGAAGTTGCTGGTTGTCGGATCTGTTCGCGCCAAAAGGGTCATCAAATCCGCGCGAACTGGATGCGTGATCCAGGTCTTGTTGCCGGTAATCTTGTATGTGTCCCCGTCCTTGACCGCGCGGGTGCGAAGTGAGCCAAGGTCGGAGCCCGTGTTGGGCTCTGTGAAGACCGCGGTTGGCAGGATCTCGCCACTGGCAATGGCGGGCAAATACTTCTCTTTCTGCGCATCGGTACCGCCAATCAGGATCAGCTCGGCGGCAATCTCTGACCGCGTGCCGAGCGAGCCGGTACCGATATAGCCGCGTGAGAGTTCTTCTGAGACGACACACATCGCCGTCTTGCCCATGCCCAGGCCACCAAACGCTTCCGGGATGGTCAGACCGAACACGCCGAGCTCAGCCATCTCATTGACGACGTCCATCGGAATGTACTCATTCTTTAGGTGCCACTCATGCGCATGCGGGACGATCTTATCCTCGGCATAACGACGGAACTGGTCGCGGATCATCGCCATCGTTTCATCTTCGCCGGTGTTCTCAACCGTGGCTCGGCCGAGGCTGTCGGGCAGATGGGCGGCGGCAGCGGCCATGGTGGTAGTCGTCAGGCCCTCTGTGATCAGCGTGTGCACCGCTGGCGTTTCGAACAAGGCCTCAGCCTCATCCAGCGCGTCCAGTTCATGCGGGCGAATGGTCTCGCCCTGGTTCATCGGAACTCCAGAGACCAAGTCAGCGAGATACTTACTGAACAGGATCTGCGCGAGGAGGGCGTCAATCTCACCAAACTTGCCTTCGCTTTCCAGGCGGCTCGCCCAGTTGGCGGTTTCGCGCAAGGTTTCCAGATACGTGACCACCCAGCCATAACCGTGGGCGATGTGTTGATTGGCGGAAAAGGCGGCACGATCAATTTTACCCTCAGGGGCAAGCACGGCGCTGACCTTCTTGTGCAAGGCAGACTTATAAGTGTCGGTCGCAGCGACGGCATCTTGGAGAAGCCCGGTCAAGCCATCAAGCACTTGATTATCCTGAATTGCAGCCGCGCCATCCATGGCCTTTTCCTCCGTCTATTGTCCCGCTTATCTATGTCCCGCCCCAACGGAAGTCACGGGGTTTCGCTGCGGCGCAGCGAAGCACGCTACATCAGGGGATTGTGGTGTTGCGATAAAGACGCTGGCCAGTGCCATTTCCACAATGTCCGAAATTGTCACTTGCCAGCGCTGGCCTAGTCGATACAGAACGATGAAAAGTGATAACATAACACGAGTAATCCAATGTCGCGTCTTTTACTGCTTGCCTCTATCTCTCCACTAGCGCTCGTCCCCGCCGCAATTGCGCAGGATGATGAACGCCGGGAAGCCCCGGTCATTGTGACCGCGCCTGGCCCGGACCGTTCAGCCGATGAACTGATCGGTAATTCGACCGCTGTCGACCGTGAAGAGATTCTCGAAACCCTGGCGGGCTCCCTAGGCGACACGCTAGATCGCCAGCCCGGCGTTTCCTCCACTTTCTTTGGGCAAGGCGCGAGCCGCCCGGTCCTGCGCGGTCTTGGCGCAGAGCGGGTTCAGGTTCTGACCAATGGCATTGGCGTGATCGACGCCTCTGCGGCCTCCCCGGACCACCAGGTTTCGGCCGACGGTATCGACGCAGAAGCCATTGAAATCTTGCGCGGGCCTGCAGCGCTGGCATATGGCGGCCAGGCGATTGGCGGCGTGGTCAATGTGATCGACGGCCTAATCGTCGAAGAGCTGCCGGAAGAGCAGATGTCCGGCGACCTGTTCGGCGCCTATAATAGCGTCAATGAAGGCACAGAACTGGCCGGCCGCGGTCAGTTTGTTGCCGGTGATTTCGTACTTAGCCTCTCCGCGTCGCAGCGAGACTTTGATAATTACGATATTCCTGATTTCGCCGAATCCGCCCTGCTGCGGGCGCTTGAAGAGGCGGAAGAGGAAGAACATGGCGATGAAGAAGAACACGAGGAAGAAGAGGAAGTCCGCGACACGCTGGAGAACTCGTTCCTCGAAACCCAGACCCTCGCCGCTGGACTGAGCTGGGTGGGGGATAACGCCTTCCTCGGTGTCGCGGTACGCCAACAAACGGCAGAGTATGGTCTGCCGGGACACGGCCACGAGCACGGTCACGAAGAGGGCGAAGAAGGCGGTGAGGAAGAGGAGGAGGGTGAAGAAATGCCTTTCATCGACCTCGAGCACACGCGGATTGATGTTCGCGGCGGATTCGCGGTCGACAATGGCTTCATCAATGATGTGATCGCGACTTTGGCGATTGTTGACTATGAGCACACTGAATTTGAAGCGCCAGGAGAGACGGGCACAGTGTTCTCTTCTGAAGGCGTGGAAGCGCGGGTTGAAGCCGAACATGAGTTTGCCGGCTTCGAGGGGTCATTCGGGATTCAATACTTGGACAAGGATCTGAGCGCCGAAGGATTGGAACGGTTTATTTCGCTGACGGATACCCAAAGCATTGGCGTCTTCGTCTATGAAACCCAGGAATTCGATAGCGGCTTTGGTGTCGAAGGTGGGTTGCGATTTGACAGTGTCGAGCTCGACAATGTCGACCAAGGCGGTGTCGACTTCAATCTCGTCAGCGGTTCGTTTGGCATTCACCAGCATGTCAACGACTTCCTATGGATCGGTGGTCAGATCTCCTACACTGAACGTGCACCAAGTGAGACCGAACTGTTTGCAGACGGACCACACCTGGCGACTGAACAGTTTGAAATCGGCAACGCGACTCTCAACAAAGAAACCGGGCTCAATGTCGAAGCTACGGCGCGTCTGCGCGGTGAGAATGGCGGCATCGGCATCAATGTGTTCACCACTGAGTTCAATGACTTCATCTACCTGATCCCGGGACTGGGTGAAGAAGACGGCATGATCAGCGATGTGCTCGATGGCCTGCCTGTCTTTGTCTACACTCAGGAAAGCGCCAGCTTCTATGGCGGTGAAATCTACGCTGATTACTTCATCGATGGCGGGCCACTGGGCGCTGACTGGACCTTTGATGCCAGCGTCGACTTTGTTGAAGGCGATCTGAATAGCGGCGGCAACGTCCCGTTTATTCCGCCTGTAACTTGGAACGCTGGCGCCAGCGCGGAATGGGGCGCGTTCGAGCTCGGAGCCGCTCTGACCGTGGCTGAACAGCAAGTTGACGAGGGCATCGGCTCTCTGGTGACAGATGGCTACACCACCATTGACCTGCGCGGCGAAGTTGACCTGTCAGACTTCGGCTTCGGCGCAGACGGCACGGAAGCTTTTGTTGAAGCGCGTAACGTGACTGATGAAGAAGTGCGCTATGCGACTTCAGTTCTGAAAGACGTTGCACCAGCACCAGGTCAGAACATTCGGGTTGGTTTGCGGGTCGCCTTTTAATGGCAACTCGCATTTTGAAAGCAGCGACGGCAGACGGTCTTGCGATCTCACTCTCAGGCCTTTGCCTCGTCCATTGTTTGGTCCTTCCATTGCTGTCGGCGGCACTCCCAATCGCTGGCACGTGGGCCGAGGCAGAATGGCTCCATAAGACCTTTGTGGTCGCTGCTTTTCCTTTTTCATTGATCCGGCTCACCTCGCCCGCGGCCAATGCAGCGGTGGCTGCGTTGATTGTCAGTGGCCTATGGCTCTTGGCCGGCGCGGCGTTCGTAGAACAGCTGCACGATCTTGAGACCCCGCTGACCGTGCTGGGTGCGATCATGCTGTCTTCTGGGCATTTGCTCGGTTGGCGCCGCGATCACGCAGCGGGCCAGTCGTAAGCCTGACGCGCCTGCTCCATATGGGCTAGGTGTTCATTGAACGGATCCCAATTGTCTGCGTCAGCAATCGGTGCCCATAAGGCCTCAACGTTTTCAATAATCAGATCGACGGGGCGAGCCGCCTGGAAATAGGCATGGTCAAGCCGATCCGGACGATCGGGACTGCGCGCTTCGATGGCACTGCGCACTTTGGCAAAGGCCTCGGTTTCATACAGCGCAGCCTGCGGGCTTGATTTGGCGCGAGCCGCGCTGGCTTCGCCGCCAAACCAGTCAAAAAAGACCTGCGGCCAGATCGCGCCGCTTTCCGTCATCCAGGCATAGAAATCCTGCAGGAACAGCAAGTCATCGCGTAAGGTCTGAGATCGCTGCACACCGATCAGCGCCATCGTGTGCGCTGCGAAACTCTCCTGATAGGTAGGCTCATAGACCTTCATCGCCGCTGAAAGGTCATCGGCTTCGGCAACGAGACTCATTGCGCCGCCGAGCTGTTGAAGCGCCCAAACGCCCTGGGTTGGCTGGCGCCCAAACCGGTACAGTCCCTGGCCATCGAAATAGGCCGCCGTGAAGTTCGGATCGCTTTTTTCAAGGAACCGCCACGGTCCGAAATCGAATGTCTCGCCTGTAATATTGAAATTGTCTGTATTCATAACGCCGTGCACAAAGCCGACCGACATCCACTGACCAATCATGCGCGCCGTCGCGGCGCTAATTCGCTCAAACAAAGCTGGCGTGGCTTTGCCCAGCGCTTCATCCTCGCAGTCTGGATAATAGTGCTGAATGATGTGCCGGATCAGCGCCACCATCGCTTCAGTATCATCAAAATAGGCCGCCCGCTGAAACGTGCCAAAGCGCAAATGGCTGTGATTGAGCCGGACCATCACAGCCGAGCGGGTTGGAGATGGCTCATCATTGCGGTGAAGATCTTCGCCGGTTTCAATCAGGCTGAAGATCTTCGAGGTGTTGACGCCGAGCGCTTCAAGGTAAGTTGCGGCGAGGACTTCCCGCACGCCGCCTTTCAAAGTTAGGCGACCATCCCCCTGACGCGACCATCGTGTCTGGCCGGAGCCCTTGGTACCAAGGTCGAGCAGACGCCCCTTATCATCCTTGAGCTGAGCAAACAGAAAACCGCGGCCATCGCCAAGGTCGGGATTGTAAACGTGAAACTGATGACCATGATAGCGCAGGGCAAGCGGGGTTTCGAGATTGTCCGGCAACGATTCGAAGAGTCCGAAATGTCGGATCCATGCCGTCGCGTCATCCAGATCAAGACCCAGTTTTTCCGCCCAGCGCGTGTTGCTGTAGCGCAACACAGTTTGCGGAAACGAGGCCGGTTCTGCTGCATCTGCGAACAAGGTAGAAATTTCCAGAATAGGCGGGTTCATAACTCTTTTCGTCCGTAATCAGCCCTGTTTTAACAGATGTCTCAGGTAAATTCGTCTCTTTTTGCGTTGACCTAACGGGACATAGCAGTCGCTTTCAGAGATTCCATTGTGCGGCGCAGCATAAATACCCTCTTTCACGGAAACTTTACTCACCTAAGCTCGAAGGTGCGACCGTACCGCCGGACGTCGGATCATAAGCGGTCGAAATAGAATAATCACGGAGGAATATATGACGCTAAGTAGAAAACTCATCTGCGGAGCATCGCTCGCTGCGCTCATGATGGGAGGAACTGCATTCGCCCAAGATCAGGAAGATGACGAAAAGACGCTGGACCGCGTCGTCGTCACGGGCTCCTTGATCGCGCGCGATGTCACCAACCAATTCGATAGCGCCAACCCATTGGACAACCTTGGTCAAGAGGCATTCACAGACACTGGTATTTTGACCAATGCCGAGCTTGCTCGCACGTTGGTTTACAATACCGGCTCAGAAAACCAGGCGGATGCGCTGACCCAAGGACAAAACGTGGGGACGGCGAACGTCAACCTGCGCGGTCTCGGCGTTGGTTCGACACTCGTTTTGTTGAACGGCAAACGCCAGACTGTGTCGGGCGCGGTGACCAACCGCGGTGATACTTTTGTGGACATCAATACACTCGTTCCACAAATCATGATCAACAACATTGAGATCGTGAAAGATGGCGCGGCTGCGCTGTACGGCTCTGATGCGGTTGCGGGTGTTGTAAACTTTAAAACCCGCAATGATTTTGAGGGCGCTGAATTCAGAGCGAATTATCAGCAAACCAGCCGCGGCGATGACCACAAGACGATCAATCTGCAAGGCCTATTCGGTACGCAAGGCGATAACGGAAGCATCGTGTTCGGCTTCTCTTGGTTTGATGTTGAAGAATTGCGCACAACAGATCGCGATCTGCCCTATCAAACGATTTCCAGCTTCGGTAATCCCGGTAGTTATCTGCTGACAGGTCCATCGCCGACCTTCCCTGGCGCCGCACTCGGCGCGGGTGTCTTCAACGCTGACCCGGTTTGTGGAGACTCCACAATCAATCCGCAAGGTATTGTGGCCCCACAAGCGAATGGTGGCAGTCTGTGCCTCTTTGACTTTGGCCCCAACTACTCGCTGGTGCCTGAATCGGAGAGCTTCCAAGGCTATGTTGTCGCCGACCGGAACCTTACCGCAGACGATGTGATTAGCTTCGAGTTTGGTTACACGGCTGCCGACTTCACAGGTGGATACTCAACCTCCTTCCCGAATCTGGCATTCCCAATCATCTCGGACACGCACCCTGGTAACCCGTGGGGTGTTCCCGTGGCATGGCGAGGGCGAGTCCTCGGTGACAACGGATTGACCCCTGGCGACAACCGCGCCTTGGGATTCTTCTCGGATGATGTTTATCGTGCAGTGCTGTCGCTAGATGGCGACCTGTTCAACACCGATTGGACTTACGGACTGTCGGCGACATTCTCGCGTGACGACCGTAACCAGGCTGTGCCAGACCAAATCGGCCAACGTTTGGATCTAGCGCTGGCCGGATTGGGCGGACCTGACTGTAATGTGGTTTCTGGAACCCCGGGTGTCGGCGACTGTCAGTACTATAATCCGTTCGGAACTGCGCTGACTGCAAGTCCTGGCGATGCCGCATACAACGACCCAGCTCTGATCGAGTACCTCACAGCGCGTGATCCGAATCAAATCCGGTCCGACCTCACAACTTATGAGGCCTTCGTGACAGGCGATATCATGGAATTGCCGGCTGGTCCGCTGTCAGCCGCCTTTGGCTACCAAAACCGCCGAGAAGTCCGTGACACAGACGCTCGTAACTCTCAGAATGCAGAAGATGAAATCTTCCTGATCGGCACGCCGGATGCGAATGCAAGCCGGACAGTTGATGCCTTCTTCGGAGAGCTAGCTATCCCGCTCATGGACAGTGATCAGCTCGGTACGCTCGACGCTCAAGTCGCCGTGCGCTGGGAAGATTACTCCTCAGGCCAGTCTAGCACGGATCCGAAGTTCGCACTCCGCTGGGCGCCGATGGACAATCTGGCAATTCGAGGCTCTTGGAGTTCTGCGTTCAGAGCACCAACGCTATTCCAGCTGAACAATCAGCAAACCGCACTGAACGCGACGCTGGATCCATTTACAGGTAGCTTGGTCTTCCTGGGTGAGACGGCACGTCCGAACCCAAATCTTGATCCGGAAGAAGCCGACACAATCAATCTTGGTGCGTCGTGGGAGCCAATCCAGAATTTCGTAATCGACATCGATTACTACAATGTCGAATATGAAAATCTGATCTCGACACAGATCGGCCAGCAATTGCTGATCGCTGAATCGGCGGCTCTGGCTGGAGCAGGTTGCACAGTCGCAGATCTGGTAGCAGACGTGGCGGCGTGTCTGGCAGTTCGCAACCCGAACATCGTTCGGAGTGAACTGACAGGCGGTCCATTGCGCATCTTTACTGAGCGCGAGAACGCTCCGTCAGCTTCAACTGACGGTGTAGATGTAACAGCGACGTATGAGTTCGACACGGACAATTGGGGTACCTTCGGTATCCGCAACCAGACCACATTTGTGAACTCCTTCGAAATCGAAACCGCCCCTGGTGTGGTTCTTGAGGGAGCTGGTGCACGGAATGCAAATACACCATTTGCAAACCCGATCCCGGAAATTCGCTCCAACACATCGCTTAGCTGGGCAAATGGACCGCATACGGCGAATGCCGTGCTCCGTTACATCTCAGAGTATGACGAGAACGACGCGAGTGGCACTGTCCTCGATACGGTAGATTCTTGGACGATCCTGGATCTGCAATATGGAATCCAGTTGGACGACATTATGGGCTTCGGCAATGGCAGTCAGTTCACATTCGGTGTAAACAATGTCTTCGATGAAGATCCACCAGAGGTGACCGGGCAGACCAATGAACTTGGTTACGACACGAAGACCCATGATCCACGTGGCCGTATGTTCTATGTCGGCTTCACACAAAGCTTCGAATAGACGCTGGATCAAATCCAAATCAGAAAGGGCGACCCTCGGGTCGCCCTTTTTTTGTTTCGTCTAAGGTTGCTGCTCTCAACTGAACCCTACGCATGTTAGAGTTCGGAAGAACCCGCGCGTAGCGGTTGAGCTTAGTTCAGGCCTTCGCGCCCGATCGCATAGAAGCGTTCGCGACGCTGGGCCTTGAGCTCCTGTGGGCTGAGATCTGACAGGGTCTGCAGCGCTTTGTCGATCGCCTTGCCGGCGGCGCGAATGGCTTTCTCCGGCGCGCGGTGAGCGCCGCCGACAGGCTCCTTGATCACGCCGTCAACGACTTTCAGTTTCTTCAGGTCGCCAGCGGTAATCTTCATCGCTTCGGCGGCGTCCTTGGCCTTGGCGGCGTCGCGATACAGGATCGAGGCGCAACCTTCCGGTGAGATCACGGAATAGATCGAATGTTCCATCATCAGGACATGGTTGGCCGCAGCAATCGCAATCGCGCCGCCTGAGCCGCCTTCGCCGATGATCAGCGAAATCATGGGCACGTTCAGGGTGAGGCAGCGTTCCGTCGAGCGCGCGATCGCCTCGGCCTGTCCACGCTCTTCCCCGGCCTTGCCCGGAAACGCGCCAGAAGTATCGACAAAGGTAATCACAGGCAGGCCAAAGCGGTCTGCAAGGTCCATTAAGCGAACCGCTTTGCGATAGCCTTCAGGGTGGGCCATGCCAAAATTATGCTTCAGGCGGCTTTCCGTGGTGCGGCCTTTTTCATGGCCGATAATGACGACGGATTGACCGTTAAATGTAGCCAGGCCGCCAATGACGGCCTCATCATTGCCAAACACGCGGTCCCCGGCGAGCTCCTGAAAATCCTCGAACAGATGCTCGATATAGTCGGTAAAGTGGGGGCGCTCCGGATGCCGGGCGACCTGCGTCTTGCGCCATGGATTGAGCGAGGAATAGGTGTCTTTCAGCTGTTTGGCTGCTTTCTCTTTCAGCTTTTTCAGCTCTTCATTGATCTGTGGGCCGCCTTCCTGGGCAGCAACGGCTTCCAGCTCGGCGATCTTGGTCTCAAGCTCGGCGAGCGGCTTTTCGAAGTCGAGATATGTCGTAACCATGAGGCCTAAATAGCCCTGGTTCGCGCAAATCGCTAGCCTTTTCCTGTCCCCGGGCTGAACCGCTCAAACAGCAGAACCGGTGCGCCGCGATAGTCGGTTGGGCCTATTTCGCTGTAACCAACCTTTTCGGCGACCCGGATCGAGGCAACATTATCAGGCTCGATAATACACGTGGAGCGCCCGGGAATAATCTCATCCAGCCAATCATGTGCGGCTTTGACAGCCTCGCTCGCATAGCCTTTTCCCCAACCTGTTTCAGCCAGAACCCAGCCCGCTTCCGGTCGCCCCGAAATGTCCGGTTCGATACCACGTTTGAAATCGGCAAATCCGACCTCACCAACGAAAGTCTCCGTCCGCCGCTCCCGAATGACCCAATAGCCATATCCGAGAAGCGGCCACATGCCCCGATTGCGCAGTTGAGCGAACCAGGCGTCTTGCGCGTCGCGCGTTTGACCACCAATGAAGCGTACGACGGACTCATCTGCCCACATTGTCGCGACCTCGGCATAGTCGGATACCTCGGCAGGTTTGAGGCTAAGGCGCGCGGTCAGCAGGGTGGGCGGATTCAAGCGTTCTCTTTCTCGGCCTGCATCTGAGCCAGCATCTTGCCCATGGCAGCATGCACGACCTGCATGCCTTTGAGCGGACGGACCATGACCTTGAAATCGATGATCTTGCCGTCTTCATCCCATTCGATCATGTCGATGCCGTTGACTTGAATGCCGTCCATTTCGTTCTCAAACTCGAGCACGGCCTTCTGTCCGCAATCGAACACGCGGGTATATTTAAACGTGCCATTGCCGAGCGTGTTTCCAGCCGCAGAGAGATAAGCAAACGTAATCTCCCGGCCTTCTTGCGGCGTGTGCACCACGGGGCTGCGGAAGACGACATCGGGATGCAGCATGTCCCATAGCAGACTGCGATCATGGCCTTCCATCATGTAATCGAACCAGGATTGCAGCTGCGGTTGATAACCCTTCACGGGCACATCGTGCTGGTTTGCCATCGGGCATCCTCCGTCTGTTTGCCGCAAACGGTGAACGCCCGACGGCGTTTTGTCCAGTTCTGCCCTAGAGGAACAGGGTGGCTGCGAAACCAGGGAAAAAAGCAAAAAAACCGCCAATGCAGAATGCGGCAACGCTGATGCCCCAAAGAGTCCAGCTGATCCGGCGCAGGCGCGTGCAAGCCCGGGCTTTCAACGGATCAGCGGGGCAGGGCAGTTTACGCGCATGCCATTGCCAGGCGCCGGACGCGGCGAGCACCAGGCCCGTCACGCCGAAGACAAGACTCTTATTGGCCCCGAACCAGGTAATACCCGGCACTGCGCCAATCACCCCTGACCAGACCGCGCCCATCCCGACCATAACCAGCATGGCTGGCAACGCGCAGCAGATCAGTGTGGTCGCAGAGGTGAACAAAGCCAGCGTCGCGGGCAGGACGCTTGGACTCTTCACCTCCTCCTGTATTGCGGTCATGCGGTCTCTCTTTCAATCGCGACCAGGTCGTAGCCCGATTTCTTGACCAGATCCGCGACGGTCTCATCGCTGAGCGCCGCGCCAGGTTTCAGCGTCACGTGGATTTCGCCATTGTCGAGGTCGACATGGACGTTTTCAACCGCCTCCTGCTTGCCGAAGACTTTGGTCACAGCGCGGGCGCAGAAATCGCAAACCATGCCATTCACCTTGACGTTGACCATGGTCTGAGCGCTTATTGCGGTGTCGGTGGCCGCGTCCTGCGCAGTGGCGATAGGCGCTGCAAAGGCAATTGTTGTCGTCGCGAGGGCGAGTTTGATAAGTTTCATCTGTCCTGTTCCTTCCTAAAATCGGACAATCCAGTTCAGCATCAGCTCTTCCGTTTCCGGTGCATAACCGATTTCGAGCATCTGAACGTCATAGAAAAAGCGCACCAATGGGGTGAGCGTTGTTGGGGTTTCGGCTTCGGGCTGGTTTTCAACCTGAAGCATGAGCCAGGTGTGCAGATCGCCGTAATCGCCGATGTAGGGAGCGACCCCCACACGGGCGGATTGGCGGGCATCCTGATCAAAGCCGAGATCGTAGGCCCGGCCCTCATAAGAGACGAACCATCGGCGCGTCTCCCAATCGGTCCCAACACCGACGAAGCCAGCGGCTTCGACATTGGCGCCATCGCTGAACGGATCGGCCTGGCCAGCTGCGGCTTTGAAATAGAGATTGGCTTGCGAATTCGGCGTGTTCCAGCGCTTGACCAGGCGATTGTACTGAATGCCGGTAAAATGCCAGTCCTCGCCCCAATTGCGCTCTGAATAGAGCCCGATCGAGTCGGTGAAGGTGGGGGAGTAATGAACATGAAGCGACGCCATATCGCCATTATTCATCTGCATGACCGTCCACCCGCCCGGATATGAGACCGGTCGCGCCTCCGCCGCAGGGGCGGCTATGGCAAGGCCAATCGCAAGCGTGACGCCTGCATATTGGAGGGATTTCATTTGTGAGTCCTGTTTGAGTTGATCCTAAAGTTTCAGGATCAGGCCCGCGGCGGCGGCGGTTCATACTCAAGCAGAATGGAATTGGCATTGTCCGGCAGCGGCATGGCCCAAAGCGTCAGGCCTGGCACAGGCTGGCCGAGATGTGGCGCATCTGCGGTGACTCCATTGCCCAGCAACGCAGCGCAGCAACAGGCCGGATTGTCATGATTGGGCCTGTCGTGATCCGGAGCGTCTGAAGTCGCAGCATCGGTCTTTTCTGGCATCATCATGCCGTCATGACAGGGCATATCGGCCATCATCTCGTGCGTCTGAGGCGAGGTGACTTCGGCCCGCAGATCACATGGTTGTGCAACGGTCTCGAACCCGAGAGCGAGCGCGGCGATGAGCCAAAGCACAGAAGTGAATGCACGGAGCATGTGGATGATATAGGCGAAGTGGTCGCGACCCGCAATCAACACAGGTGTCCGTCAGGCCTATTCAGGCCGCGCCGCTTTTTCTTCCAGCCCGGAAATCCCCTGTCTTTTGCGCAGCGCCGCAGCCACCTGGTCCAGGCTCACGCCCTTAGAACGCAGGCCAACCAGCATGTGATAGATCAGGTCCGCAGCTTCTGAAGCACTCTCGCTCCTGCCTTCAGCGGCGAGTGCCAGCGCCAGCTCAGCCCCTTCCTCGGCAATCTTCTTGCCGCAATGCAGCGGGCCTTTTTGGAGCAGTTTCGCCGTATAAGAATCTTTCGGGTCGCCGCCGACCCGGCTGTCCACCGTTTCAGCCAGATAAGCGATCAGGCCGGCAAGATCGTCGGCATTGCCGAGCGGTTTGTCTGTCATCTGAATCTCCAAAAGGCTTCTAAATCGGTCGAACCGGCGCACCAGCAGCGGTGAGTGCAGCGCGGGCCTGTTCTAAAGTGACTTCACCAAAATGGAAGATCGATGCGGCGAGAACCGCATTGGCGCCCGCTTCGAGTACGGCCGGGGCAAGATCTTCGGCGCTACCTGCGCCGCCGCTGGCAATCACCGGAATGCTCACAGCATCGGTCACCGCCTTGGTCAGCGGGAGGTCAAAGCCGGATTTGGTGCCGTCCTTGTCCATGCTGGTCAGCAGAATTTCGCCCGCGCCCTTGGATTGCGCGAGCTTGGCAAACTCAACCGCATCAATCCCGGTCGGCTTGCGCCCCCCATGCGTGAAGATTTCCCAGTGGTCACCCGTCTTTCTGGCATCAATTGCAACGACCACGCATTGGCTACCTGCCTTGGCGGCGCAGCTGGAGATCACGTCTGGATCGGCGACCGCCGCAGAATTGATCGCGACTTTGTCAGCACCTGCCCGCAGCAGCTGCACCATATTCTCCGCGCTGCGCACGCCACCGCCGACGGTCAGCGGCATAAAGCACTGCTCTGCCGTCGCGCTGACGACATCGCGCAGCGTCCCGCGACCTTCATGGCTGGCGGTGATGTCGAGAAAGCAAAGTTCATCGGCGCCTTGGGTATCATAAGCCTTGGCCAGCGCCACCGGATCGCCGGCATCGCGCAGATCGACAAAGTTCACGCCTTTGACAGTACGGCCATCTTTGACATCGAGGCAGGGAATGATGCGGGTCTTGAGCATAGGAGGCTTCTAAGACGCAGGGCAGGCGGCTGGCAAGGCGGATCGTAGATGAAGGTGAGATGGAACTGGAGCGGCAGATGTGGACACCAGCTCGACGGATAGAGTGAGCGCGGATTTATTCCGTTTCGGCCTCCATCTCCGTCCACTTCAGAAGCCCGCGAATGTTCATCACCAAGAAAATCGAATTTGCGATCGGGTTTGCAATGCTTCCGGCCATGATACCGAACGCTGTCCAACTGAGCGTGGCAAATATGCCGAAAACGAACCCGATTCTCTTGCCGTTTCCCAAAAGATAAAGCTGAATGAAAGTGAAGCACATCGCCGCCCAGTCGGTGCCGTAGTATTTTGAAGCCAATTCAAGAAATTGGTTGAGTTCCGCGCTCCACATTCTCATCTCCGTACTGAGATGAGAGGCGTACGCCAAAGTATTCGCAAGTAGAATGCGTCATTTGGCATTAAGCTCCCGCAGACTGCGCGAGCAACGGATCATTTCTATTTATTCGGAGTTCAGATCTGAATTTTGGGCACGTCCGTCCAGTATCAGCCCTTCGGCGTTTTCGGTCCCAGCGACGAGGTCTTGGCCGGATCCGGCGTTTTTTCCTTGAACTTGCACAAATGCCGGATCGAGCAGTCCCAGCATTTTGGCTTGCGGGCGACACACGTGTAGCGACCGTGCAGGATCAGCCAGTGATGCGCGCCGAGCTTGTATTCATCCGGCGTGGTGCGTTCCAGGCTCGCCTCCACCTGATCTGGGTCCTTGCCTGGGGCGAGGCCCGTGCGGTTGGAGACGCGGAAGATATGCGTGTCGACGGCAATAGTCGGCTGCCCGAACGCCTCGTTCAACACGACATTGGCGGTCTTTCGACCGACCCCTGGCAAGCGCACCAGCTCTTCACGAGTTTGCGGCACCTCTCCACCAAACTCGTCCAGGATCATCTGACTGAGCGCGATGACATTCTTGGCCTTGTTGCGCCAAAGGCCGATCGTCTTCACGTGCTGCTCCACCCCCGCAAGGCCGAGCGCCAGCATCTTTTCCGGCGTATCGGCAATCTTGAACAGTTCTTTGGTGGCTTTGTTGACCCCGACATCCGTCGCCTGGGCCGACAGCGCGACAGCGACCACCAACGTGTATGGATTGACGAAATCTAGCTCAGTCTTCGGATCTGGGCGTACCTTGGCCAGCTCGGCATAAAGCTCGGCGGCCTTCTCCTTACCAAAGGTGCGCGGGGCACGCTTGCGCTTAGGTTTTGTCTTTGTCGCGGTCATGGGGGATATCTAGGGCAGTTCCAACAAGCTGGAAATCCGATTCTTGCGACCACCCGCCGCGCTTGTCGCCGCGGGCAAGATTTGGCCTATACTTCCGAGCATGGAGCCAACCGAGAACACCATCTATTTTGACGCAACGCTGACGCCAAACCGGTCGCTCAGCCCGCGGGCGTTTACCATTGTCATGGCGGTGATTGTTGGGATGAGCTTCATTGCGGGCTTGTCCTTCGTGTCCATGGGCGCGTTTCCAGTGATTGGGTTTTTCGGGCTGGATGCGCTGGCCATCTGGATTGCGTTTCGCTGGAGTTTTCGCAACCTGAAACAGGAAACCCGGGTCAGAGTGACGGCAGAACAAATCGACTTGTCGCATGAACAGCCGGGAAAGCCGCCGCGCACCGCTCATTTGCCCACCGCTTTTACACGTGTCCGGCTCGATTTTCCGGAGCGCAAGCCAAGCGAGCTTAAACTTGCCCATGGCGGTCAGGCTTGGGTGATTGGGCGGTTTTTAACGCCGACCGAGCGCAAATCGCTCAAGGATGCGCTGGAGAAGGCCATCTGGAGCGCTCAAAACGAGCGATATTCGACGTAGAATCGCAAAAAAATGACGCATGCGTCATGGTTTTTTCATTTTACCTGTGTTAAGCTGACGCGAACGTCATAATTGCGGCAGGCTAGACCGCTTTCACGGAGGCATAGATGGCAGATACACTGACCAAGATCCCACACAATCTGGAGCGCCCGAAAATCACCGTGCGCGATCCGTTGCACGATACGTGGTACAAATTTGGCGCTGATATTCCGCCCGCTTCAGAAGAAGATCTTTCCACGCTAGACATTGTTGACGCAGAGCTTTGGCGTCAGGGCAAGATTTGGGACCGGTTCAAGCGTATGCGCGACGAAGATCCGCTGCACTGGTGCCCGGATAGCTTTGTCGGCCCTTACTGGTCGGTTACCCGCTACGAAGACGTTATGAAGATCGATATCGATCACAAGCGCTTCTCTTCGAGCTGGGAGCATGGCGGTATTGTCCTCGGTGAGCCGATGGAAGACTTCGAGCTGCCAATGTTCATCGCCATGGATGAGCCGCGTCACTCAGAACAACGCAAAACTGTGCAGCCAGCTGTTGCGCCAAACATGCTGAAAGAGTTTGAGCCGCTTATCCGCGCTCGGACCCAGCAAATCCTCGACGAAATTCCGGTTGGTGAGCCATTCGACTGGGTCGACAAGGTTTCGATCGAGCTGACCACGATGATGCTGGCCACGCTGTTCGACTTTCCGTTTGAGGATCGTCGCAAGCTGACGCGCTGGTCCGACGTTGTGACCAATCGCGAAAATCCTGACATCTGCCCAGGCGGCGAGGAACAGTGGAAGCAAGAGCTGCTCGAATGTCTTTCCGTATTCATGCAGATGTATGAAGAGCGCAAGCGCATCCCGCTGAAGAACGACCTGATCAGCCTCTTGGCGCATGGCGAGAAGACCAAGGATCTCGCGCCGATGGAACTGCTCGGCAATGTCATCCTGCTCATCGTTGGCGGTAATGACACTACCCGGAACTCAATGACTGCCTCGGTTTACGGCCTGAACAAGTTTCCGGAAGAGTATGCCAAGCTGAAGAAAGATCATTCGCTGATCCCGAACATGGTCTCTGAAGTCATTCGCTGGCAAACGCCGCTCGCTTTCATGCGCCGCACCGCGCTCGAAGATGTTGAGATGCACGGCAAGACGATCAAGAAAGGCGACCAGATCGCCATGTGGTATGTCTCCGGCAACCGTGACGAGCGGTTCTGGGAAGAAGACCCGAACAAACTGATCATTGACCGCAAGCAGGCGCGCAATCACCTGTCCTTCGGCTTCGGGATCCACCGCTGCGTCGGCAACCGTCTCGGCGAGCTGCAGCTACGCATCCTCTGGGAAGAGATTATGGAACGTTTCAGCCATGTCGAAGTGCTGGACGAGCCAAGCCTGACCTCAGGCGCGTTCGTGAAGGGCTACACCTGGATGCCGGTCATCTGCCACCCGAAATAAGGGCGGTTCCTCCCAGACCAAACAAACAAAAACTCCCTCGGCCTTTGCGGGTCGAGGGAGTTTTTTCATGTCGGGTATACAAGGTGCCCTATGAGTCCATCGCCGCAATCGCCGCGGCCACATCGACAGTTCGCTTCGCCTCTTCCAGGTGCAGCAGCTCAGTCATCTTGCCATTCACTTTGAGCACGCCCTTGCCCGCATTTGCAGGGTCGGCAAAGGCTTCGATCACGGCTTTCGCCTGTTCGACATCGGCGTCGGTCGGAGCAAAGATCTTATTCGCGGCAGCAAGCTGTGACGGGTGGATCAGCGTTTTGCCGTCAAACCCCATCAGTCGGCCTTGGTGACATTCAGCGGTGAGACCTTCCTCGTCGCCTATGCCGTTGAACACCCCATCAATCGCGAGCAGATCGTAGGCCCGCGCCGCAGCCACAGACAGTCCGAGCGATGTCTGGAACGCCGTGCGAAGCGGTGGGTCATTGACGCCGCGCAGCTCCTTGGCGAGGTCATTCGTGCCCATGACGAAGGCGGACAAGCGCGTACGGCCGACAGCCTCAGCAATGTCTTGAATATTGAGGATTGCCTTCGGCATCTCGATCATCACCCAGAGACCCATCGTATCCGGCGCACCGGCGCGGCTCATCGCATCGTCCAGCCGGTCAATGTCGCCGCCATCTATTACCTTGGGGGCAAGAATTGCATCTGGCCCCGCCGCCACTGCGGCCTTCATATCGTCCAGCCCCCATTCGGTGTCGAGGCCATTGACCCGCACCACCACTTCGCGATTGCCATAACCGCCGGCCTTAACCGCATCGCAAACGGTGTCCCTGGCCTCAATTTTGGCGTCAGGGGCAACGGCGTCCTCGAGATCGAAAATCAGAGTATCAGCGGGCAGCGTCTTGGCTTTTTCCAGCGCCCGGGGGTTGGCGCCCGGCATGTACAGACAAGAGCGGCGAGGACGGTGAGCGGAAGCGGACATGCATGTCTCCTTGACGGACGAGTTCGAGTGCGACACGAGTGCCCGCTCGCGCAAATGAAATCAACCGCTTGGAGCGAATTGATCATGAATGTGGTAGCGCTTCGGATCCGGCCTGCGACCGCGGATGACTACGACACGCTGGGCGAGGTTATGTATGATGCGATCCATCATGGCCCGAGCAAATACACAGGCGCGCAATCACGCGCCTGGGCACCAGAACCGCGTAACGGCGCCGACTGGACTGCGCGGCTGTCAGGGCAACACGTCTTCGTTGCTGAGATTGGTGGCGATGTGCTTGGTTTCATGTCGATCGAACCGGGCGGTTATGTCGACTTTGCTTATATCCGCCCATCCGCGCAGGGCTCGGGACTGTTTCGAAAGCTCTTCGATGCCATTCAGGCTCGGGCCATCGCACAGGGCGAAACCGAACTGTCCACGCATGCCAGTCTGATGGCTCAGCCGGCGTTTGCTGCGATGGGGTTCAGCGTTGATCACCACGAAACAGTTGAGGTCGATGGCCAAAGTCTGGCACGTGCGCGCATGATCAAACCGTTATAAGGACACAAGCATGTCTGATTATCCCATTTCCGGTTTCACCGCTGCCGGGTTCGAACCCGTCCGGGACGCCTTCGAAGAGAATTTCGCTGAAGACAAGGAACTCGGCGCCGGGTTTTCGGCCTTTCTTGATGGCGAACTGATCGTCGATCTTCGCGGTGGTTTTGCAGATCGGGGCAAAGAACACGCCTGGGCCGAGGACACGGTGGTTCCGGTTTATTCGACCACCAAACCGATCGCGGCGCTGGTGCTTGCAAGTGTGATTGACGCCTTGCCCGCCGGATACGATACCGCTGTGGCCGATCTCTGGCCCGAGTTCGCGGCGAACGGCAAAGCAGCGGTGACCATTGCCGACATGGTCTCCCACCAGGCTGGCCTTCCGGGGTTCGTCGACCCTATCGACCCAGCGCTTTGGCTTGACCCACTCGCTTGCGCCGCTGCGCTCGCCCCGCTAGCGCCGCTCTGGACGCCTGGCAGCGCGCATGGCTATCACCAGCTCACCTGGGGTTATCTGATCGGCGAGCTTGTGCGGCGCATTGATGGACGCAGTGTTGGCACCGTCTTGCGCGAGGATATTGCCGGCCCGGCCGAGATTGATTTCCAGATCGGCACACCGCCCGCAGACCATCACCGCGTCGCTGAGATCATGCGCCCGCGCGCGCTGCCGGACCTTGGAGAGATCAATGACGCCACCCGCGCCGCTTTCCTGACCAAATGGTCCGCGCCAGATCGCGGCGGCGCCATATGGCGCGAGATCGAGATCCCGTCCGCGAACGGGATCGGCACCGCAAAGGCCGTGGCCGAGCTTTATGGCATCTATGCCCATGAAGGGCGCTTGAGAGATAAGCGTGTGATCTCTGAAGCTGCGTTTGACAGCCTGATCACCAGCCGCGTGAAAGGTCAGGACCTGGTCCTGCCTTACGTCACCGAATTCGCCGCTGGCGTGATGCGAAATAATATCGGTCTCTATGGGCCGAACCCCGATACGCTATGTCATTCAGGCTGGGGGGGATCGCTCGCTTTGGGTGACCCAGATCGGCACCTGAGCGCGGCTTATGTTATGAATCGCCAATCGAACAGTCTGCAGGCAGACCCGCGTGCCACTCACCTCATTCACGCTTTATATGGTTGTTTATAAAGCACTTTTATCAGAACCCGCACCTTGATTATCAGGCTGGTACGATAGTTGCGAAGCTGGTTCGGAGTTTGGAAACTCCAATTCTCCATCATGTTTACCTGCGCCCGGCTGTTTTTCAGCCGGGCTCTTTTTTACCGAACAGATGCTGCGGCCCGCGCAAGGCGCCGCGCTTTGGCTTCGCCCATCAAACTGTCGACGGTGAAGACAATCAGCGCCGTCCAAATGAAGGCGAAGGCGAGCGCATGGGTCATCCCGAACGCTTCCTTGAATAACAGAACTGAGATCAGGAATTGCAGCGTCGGACCGATATATTGCATCATCCCCATGGTCGACAGGCGGAGACGCTTGGCCGCAATCGCAAACAAAATGAGTGGCACAGCCGTAATCGGGCCTGCGGCGAGCAGCAGCGGCATGTCCCAGCCGCCAGTTCCCATCAGACGCCCGTCCGGTTGCGCGACGAACCAGCCCAGCCAGATCATTGCGAGCGGCGCAAGCAAGGCCGCTTCGACCACAAAGCCAGCCCGGCTATCGACCTGCACCTGTTTGCGGATCACCGAATAGAAAGCGAAGGTCAGACAGAGCACCAATGCCACCCAAGGCAGATAGCCGAGCGCCACGGTCATGATCGCCACACCGATCGCTGCCAACCCAACGGCAACCCATTGCGCCGGGCGCAATCGCTCCGCAAAGAACACGGCACCGATCAGGACATTGACCAGCGGATTGATGTAATAGCCAAGGCTCGCCTCCATGACGCGCTCTTGACCGACCGCCCAAATATAGATCAGCCAATTGGCGCCGATCAGAACCGCCGACACACTCAGCCAAAGCAGATGCTCTCGCGTGAGCGCGGCGCGCAGCTGCGTCCAGTTTCGCGCAATGATGATCAAGATCAGGCCGGTTGGGACGCTCCAGATGATCCGATGCGCCAGCATTTCCATGGGCTGAATGTGATCCAGCGCCCGGAAATAGAGCGGTAAGCCGCCCCAAATCGTGTAGCAGCCAAGACAGCAGAGAAATCCAAGGCGGAGCGTCGCAGACATGCTCGTGCAAGTAGCGGCGAACAAGCCGCGGCGCCACCCGGAACTTGTGCAAATTAGATTTCCTCAAGGGTAATTGACCGATAGTCTGTCTCGCATAAGCTTTGCGCGCAATCTAACGGGAGAAACCGTCTTGTCCGCTTTTAGATCATTTCGGGATCAAAGCCTGCACTATTTCTCGCGCAACCATACGCATATCCCAGAGGGAAAAATCGAATCGCCCGCGGCCTGGCGCGGCGAGGATATGCGCACACGAACAGATGATTGGCTGACCATCTTGTCGGCGGACGAACTTGATGAGATCGAGGCGGCGGCTGATCACGCGCTCACATCTGGTCTAGCCTTGGAGGAGATCACCAGATCTGCTTTTGCCCTGCCAACGCTCAGTCAGAAGATCGAGACTTGGCGGCAGGAGATCGCTCATGGTCGCGGGTTTGTTGTCGTGCGCGGGCTGCCTGTTGCAGATTGGGGCGAGGAGAAGGCTGCCTATGCCTATTGGGGGCTTGGTCACCATCTCGGCCTCCCGGGCGCGCAGAATCCGCAAAACGAATTGCTCGGGCATGTCGTCGACTATGGGGAAGAGGCGGACAATCCAATGGTCCGGCGCTATCGCACGACCGGAAACATCGATTTTCATTGCGACGCAGCCGACGCTGTCGGTCTGCTCTGCCTTCACACGGCCAAGAGCGGAGGGCAAAGCCGCATTGTCAGCTCCGTGGCCATATTCAATGAGATTGTGGACCAACGCCGCGATCTGATCGAGCGCCTGTTCGACCCGATCGCGCTCGACCTGCGCGGCGAAGAACGTCCAGGCGACGCGGGCTACATCTCGCTGCCGCCTTGCCGTTACACGGAAGAGGCCGGCCTTAAGACCTTTTATCACAGCGAGTATTTCCGCTCCGCGACCCGTCATGAAGATGTCCAGCATGACCCGGCGACGGCAGACCTATTGGACTTGTACGATACACTTTGCCTGAGACCCGACTTGCAGCTCGACATGTGGCTGGAGCCCGGAGATATCCAATTCATCTCCAACCATACGACGGTGCATTCCCGGACAGAGTATGAGGACTGGCCAGAACGCGAACGAAAACGCCACCTCTTGCGGCTCTGGTTGTCGCTATAAGCAAGCGCCCAATAACAAAGCGCGCCGGTGTCCAAGGCTAGGATCAGCCACTGGGGAGGATGAACACCGACGCGCTTCGAGAAGGTAGCGAGATTAACCGGCGCGGCTGAACCCGCTGGGCTGCATCATCGCGTAGAGCTGATCTTTGAGCTGCATCCGCTCTCGCCGAAGCGCGAGTTCTGTGACATCCGCAACGGGCTCGATCCGCTCTTCCATTCGGTGAATGGTGCGATTGATCTCGTGATAGCGCTCCGCGAGGTTCGCGAAATGCGGGCTGGTCCGTTTCAGCTCGGAAATACGATCCTTGTCCTGTGGAAAATCGTCGGCGAGTTCATGGGGTGTATGGCTCATCGAAAACGGCTCCTCTGGTCTGCTTGAGGTCAGAAGAGCCGACAATCAATGCCCCGTCACTTCGGGGAAATGCGTATATCGCTAGGTTACTCGCCGTCGCTCTGTTTCAGGATTGTGCGCTTGCCCGCATGGTTCGGCGCTGAGATGACACCTTCTTCTTCCAGGCGCTCGATCAGCGTCGCGGCCTTATTGTAACCGACCTTCAAACGGCGCTGCAGATAGCTGGTCGAAGCGCGCTTGTCGCGCAGCACGATTGCCATGGCCTGGGCGTAGAGGTCTTCATCCTTATCGCCAGTGGAAGTGCCAAGCATCGCGTCCATGATCGCGCTGCCTGTGCCTTCTTCAGGTTCTTCCAAGACTTCGGGATTGTAATCCGGCTCGCCACCATTGTCGCGCAGCCAGTCAACCACCGCTTGCACTTCTTCATCCGACACGAATGGACCGTGGCAGCGCTTCGTCTTCACACCCGCTGCCTGATAGAGCAGGTCACCCATGCCGAGCAGCTGCTCAGCACCCTGCTCACCAAGAATGGTGCGCGAGTCGATTTTGGTTGTCACCATATAGGAGATACGGGTGGGGAAGTTCGCCTTAATCGTACCGGTAATGACATCCACAGACGGACGCTGCGTCGCCGTAATCAGGTGTATGCCCGCTGCCCGGGCCATTTGCGCCAGGCGCTGCACGCAGCCTTCGATTTCCTTACCCGCGACCATCATCAGGTCAGCCATTTCGTCAATCACGATGACCAGGTTGGGGACATGATCCAGCGGCAGGATCTCAGTTTCGTATTGCGGCTTGCCGCGATCATCGAAACCGGTCTGGACCTTGCGGGTCATCTGATCGCCGCGTTTGCGGAACTCCGCCGCTTTCTTGTTGAAGCCGGCGAGATTCCGGACGCCAGCCTTAGACATGAGCTCGTAGCGCATCTCCATCTCGCGCACGGCCCATTGCAGCGCCAGCACGGCCTTTTTCGGATCCGTGACCACTGGCGAAAGCAGGTGCGGGATGCCTTCATAGATGCTGAGCTCGAGCATTTTCGGGTCGATGAAGATGAACCGACACTCTTCCGGCGGCAGTTTGAAGATCAGTGACAGGATCATCGCATTGACGCCGACCGACTTACCGGAGCCCGTCGTCCCCGCGATCAGCAAGTGAGGCATCTTGGCCAGCTCAACCACAGTCGGCGCACCGCCAATGTCTTCACCCAGCGCCATGGGCAGGGCTGCCTTGGTCTTGGTGTAAGCGTCATTGTCGAGCAGGGACCGAAGATACACGGTCTGGCGTTCTTCATTCGGCAGTTCGATACCAATGGCGTTCTTGCCGGGCACTACGGCAATCCGACAGGAGACCGCCGACATTGAGCGCGCCACATCGTCGGCGAGCGAAATCACTCGCGCCGACTTCACGCCAGCGGCTGGTTCCAGCTCAAACAAGGTGACGACCGGACCCGGGCGGACTTCGCGGATGCGGCCGCGAACGCCAAATTCACGCAGAACTTCGGCCAGTCGGTTCGCCTTGGCGAGCAATTCTTCTTCGTCTATCTCATGCCGCTGGGCCGGAGGGACTTGCAGCAGGTCCATAGGTGGAACCTTACCGCCGCGACCTTTGCGCGAACGCTTCACGCGTGTTGTTGGAATTGTGGCGGAGCGCGGCGCTGTGACTGTGACGGACTTGGCCGGTGCTGGCTGTGGCGCAGCTTCTGGCTCATCCTCGACAAACACGTCCTCATCCAGCTCTGGCTCGATAACTTCACTGGTAGGTTCGTTCGGGCGACGGATGCGGAATAAATCCTGGTCCTCGTCCATCTCGTCCGGGCGGGATTTGCGGCCGAAGCTGAAGCGCGACCACAATCCGCCTGCCTGTCGCGCGGCGCGGGCGCTTGATTTTGCAGCAGCTGCCTGAAGGAGGCGCGCATCACCGCGGCGGAAGCCAAGCGCTGTAAACGCGCAGATCAGTGCCAGTCCGCCAGCGACAAAACCAGCCAGAATTTCTGGCATTGGCAGCAGCAGTGCTCGGAACGGCATAGCGGCGAGATCATGCAACCCATCGCCAACCATTCCGCCAAGCCCTGCGCGCAACGGCCATGAGGTCGGCACAGGCCAGGCGGCAAAACAAGCAGCGGACAGCGGCACAAACAGAAAACCCAGCATCCAGCGCCGGATTTTGGGGGCACCGATCAGGACCGCACGCATGGCGCCGCCAATCATCAGGGCCAGACCGGCCACCCAGGCCGACCAGCCGAACAGCTGGCGCATGATGTCCGCAAACACAGCGCCGCCCGACCCAAACAGATTCTCAACCGCGCGATCGCTGGCCGCATTCCAGCTTGGATCAAGCGGGTCATAAGAGCCCACACTACCACAAATGAAAACACCAAGGGCAAACGCCCCGGTGCCTGTAATGATGCGCCAAACTGGGTCTGACACTTCGCGCATGGGCGCCGCTTCTGCGATGGAATTCGCCATAATCTACACTCCGGGGTCGGTCGGACGTTCTGAACCAAAAATGAAATTACCGGTGCGGCCTTAAAACGGCGCTAACAGACATGATTTTGACGAAAAAACCCCCGGAGCCGTAGCACCGGGGGTAAGTCGGGAGGAAACGCTTCCGAACTATGGAAGCGCACTGGTGACCAGCGCCGGGGCTCCCGGCGCTGGAAAGCTAGGATCAGGAAGCAAACTCTGGGTAAGCTTCGACACCTGTGTCTGCGCGGTCGAGGCCGAGTTGCTCTTCCTCTTCGCTGACGCGGACACCGATGGTGAACTTCAGAGCCAACCAGACGGCGGCTGAAGCGACGGAAACAAACACACCGGTCAGAACCACACCGACGAGCTGTCCGACATAGCTGACACCGATAGCGCCTTCTGCGTCTGGTGCTGGTGGCATGATGGCATTGCCATAAGAAGCCGCGACGATGATCGTGCCCCAGATACCGCACACAAGGTGAGCCGGGATGGCGCCGACGACGTCGTCAATCTTCAGCTTGTCGAGCAGTGGAACCGTCAGGACGACCAGCACACCGCCAACCGCACCGATGGCGACAGCTGCGCCCATGCTCGGAGCCAGTGGCTCAGCCGTGATCGAAACCAGACCACCGATCGCGCCGTTAAACGCCATGGTTGGGTCGACTTTGCCCTTATAGAGCACTGCGGTCAGGATCATTGCGGCGATTACACCGCCAACGGCCGCCATATTGGTGTTGGCAAAGATCTTGGCGACGGCGTTGATGTCGTCGAACGTACCGGCGGCGAGCTGAGACGCGCCGTTAAAGCCGAACCAGCCGAACCAAAGAATAAAGGTACCGAGCGCGGCCAGCGGAATGTTCGAACCCGGCATTGGGTTCACTTTCTCGCCGAAATACTTACCAGCACGTGGCCCGATGATGATCGCGCCGATCAGCGCTGCCCAGCCACCGGTCGAGTGGACCAGCGTAGAACCAGCAAAGTCGGAGAAGCCCCAGGCACTGTCGAGGTAACCGCCGCCCCATTCCCAGGACGCTACGATTGGATAGATAAAAGCTGTCAGGACAGCGACGAATGCCAGGAATGACCAGAGCTTCACACGCTCCGCTACGGTTCCGGAAACGATAGAGGCTGCGGTTGCAACAAACACCATCTGGAAGAACCAGTCGGAGCTTGCGGCGTAGCCGGTATCGAGGCTTTCTTCACCGACCCAGATAAAGGCCGGGACACCGAACAGACCATTCAGGATGGTGTCGCTCGGATAAGCCATGTTGTAACCAACCAGCCAGAACATCAGTCCGGCGATTGAGAACAGGGCAATGTTCTTCAAGGACTGCATCGAAGCGTTCTTTGAACGAACGAGGCCTGACTCAAGGCAGAGGAAGCCAGCGGCCATAAACATGACGATCAGACCGCCAATCAGGAACAGATAGGAACTGTCCACATAAGCGCTGACTGCGCTTGCCTCCTGAGCGTGCGCGGCGAGCCCCGCAAGCCCTGCAATCGGAAGCATCATTGCTCCCCGCATTGCTGTTTTCATCCATAGTTTCATAGCCCGTATCTCCCGCAGCTCTGATTAATTGACCTCGGCAAAAAAGCGGTCTGCCCAAACTCGCGCCAGAAAATAAAAGACGAGTATCTGCGCTGAGAGACGCGGTGACCAAAATTCGAGCAGACTGCGACCCAAACGCCCGTTTGTCTGTCAGGCATGGACGTCGCGCATACGGTTTCATATCTGATTTTCATGACTGATCAGATCTATGATGTCGCAATCGTCGGCGCCGGGCCAACCGGTGCCGCTTTAGCGCTGGGCCTGGCCCAGGCTGACCTTCAGGTTGTTGTCATAGATACCCGTGATCCGCAGGCGGCGCCCAAACCCGATGGGCGAAATTTCGCAATTGTCACAGGCAGTTGGCGGATGCTGCGAAAGCTCGGCATTACGCCCGCGCTGGAGGAAACTAGCCAGCCGCTGCGCGGGCTGGAAGCAGTCGATGGTGGCACCCACTATTTCGGCCGGCCGTCGGTCCTGTTCATGCAGGACGACCTCGATAGCGCCGATCCGGACGAACCGCTTGGCCAGATGGTCATGGCCGAACCGCTGCAAGCCGCGCTGGATCAGGCCATCTCCGAGGATTCCCGTATTGATCGCATCGCGCCCGACTTCTTTGAGGCACAAACCGCCGAGCCTGGCTTCGTCAGCATCACCCTGAAAAGCGGGCGCACGATCAAGGCACGCTTGCTTGTCGGCTCTGACGGCATGAACTCACCAGTGCGCCAGTCGCTCGGCATCACCACCGAAGGCCGCGACTATGACAAGTCGGTTTTCACCGCAAATGTGTCTCTCAGCCGTCCGCATGACGGGATTGCCCGTCAATTGTTCACACCAGAAGGTCCATTCGCGACGCTTCCACTGCAAGGCGACCGCGCCAATCTCGCCTGGTACATGCAGCGGGGCGCCGCCGAGACCCTCGCCGCCATGCCCAAGAAAGATGCCGAAGCGGAGCTAAACGCCCGCTTTGCCGAATTTGCTGGAGAGATGACCATTGAAGGCAAAGCCGGTTCTTATCCGCTGATCCTGCAGCTCGCGACCGAGATGACGGGCCCGCGCGCGGCCCTGGTCGGCGATGCCGCGCGGCGCGTAAACCCGTTGGCAGGCCAAGGACTCAACCAAGGCTTTCGAGATGTCGCGGCACTGATCGAGATCGCTGAGGAGACGCTTCACCTCGGCGGTGAGATCGGATCTCCGCAAATGCTGGAGGCGTATAGCCAGGCCCGGCGGTTTGACGGCACAGGCACAGCGCTCACATTGGATGCGATCGATCGATTGTTCTCAAATGATGCGACTTTGACCAAGCCTATCCGCACGTTGGGATTGATGGCGGCGTCGAAAATCCCGCCCTTGCGACGGTTCCTGGCCCGCAAGGCTAGCGCGACAGAAGACGGCGTAGCGGGTCCGATGAGTGATTGGTAGGACGCTCCAGCCAGAGCGCGCCTGAATTGTACAGATACAGAAACGCATCCGTAGATTCCTGCGCGGCGCGACCAGCCATTTCGCCAGCCAGGCGCTTATTGGCGATTCGCTGCAGGACCGCAAATCCGACAATCGGGATACAAGTCCACCAGGCGACAAAAAACGTGCAGATGACGCCAGCGAGCAGGAGAAAGTCTGAGACGAGATTGAGCAGGGCAATCTGGTTGGCGTAATGCGAACCAAGGCGTTTCAGCACATCCATGCGGGCGTGCAGATACTCCGCATCGAGCGCCCATGTCTGGTCAGGCGTCGCTGTTACACGAACCGTCATGCGGCTGTCTTCGCCGCGCGGTGAGGAATATGCTGCTACTGCCATTCTACGCTCCGGTGCTTGTCCGGTGCGTCAATTAATACCCGTGATGACTTAACGAATTCTATCGCCGATCAATTATAAACTCGCTTTAATCGATAAAGCGTGCAGACCAGTGTCGAACTCTGGTTGTAAAGCCGCCATCACTGCCCGCTGCATTGCGACCCGCGACATACCTTCAAAAGCCGGCGTGGAAATGATCACCGTATAATGTGTTTCACCTTCGGGTCTCGCACCCGCATGACCAGCATGTTTGTGGCTGTCATCAACCACTTGGAGCGCTGATGGCGTGAAAGCGTCTGTCAAAGTTTTGTGAATGCGTTCTGATCTGTTCATTAGTTCTGGTCTCTTTAACCCGAAGCCCCTATGTTACCGCGCCTATGGATGACGGATACAAATATCGCCCCAAGTTCACCGATATAAGGGTGAAGCCCCCGGCCGACGAGACCTCGCGTGAAAAAGCCGCGAAAACAAGGATTTGCGAGCACCCCGGTTGCGATCTCGCGGGTGAATATCCGGCGCCGAAGCAATTTGGCGACGGCAAACACTGGTTCTGCAAACGCCACGCTGCTGAGTACAATAAGAGCTTCAACTTCTTCGACACGATGAATGAGGAGCAGTTGAAAGCATTCCAGGAAAACTCCCGCTACGGATTCAAACAGACCTGGAAGTTTGGCGCGGGACCAATGGGCGGCGACAAGGCTGGCAAGGCACACGATCCAAAAACGTGGCGCGGAGCGGAATTTTTCGAAGATGCTGCCGCTGCCCGCGAGTATCGACGCGCGAACCGGTCAGCGACCGGGGTCGCAAAGCGCGCGCTCGCTGAACTCGATCTGGAGCCGGATGCGAAGCCGCCTGAGATCCGCGCCCGCTATGCCGAATATGTCCGCCGCTTCCACCCGGACTCAAATAGTGGCGACCGATCTTCAGAGGATAAACTGGCCCGTGTCATCCGCGCCGGTAAGACTCTGAAGGCCGCTGGTCTGATGAAGGACTGACTCGGATTCTTGCCGAAACCCCCAAATTGCGCCACCTCTGAGCGATGGAGGAGGCCCCAAAGCTTTCATATGCTGCCTACTTTGACCATCCGCTGAAACGCGGCATGGTGCGTACGATTGAGCGCTTGTCAGGCCAGCCATATCTGCAGCGCCTGTATGAAACCTATCGCGAAAGCCTGGCCCATGAGCCGTTCTTCGCCGCTGCAGTGAAACTGCTCAATCTCAATGTCGAGTTCAGTTCCGCGCGCTTGGCGCAAATCCCGGAAACCGGGCCGCTGGTTATCGTCGCTAATCATCCATTTGGCGTGCTCGATGGGTTGCTGATTTCGTGGCTCGTCTCGCTGCGACGCAAGGATTTCAAAGTCCTCACCAATGCCGTGCTCGATGGCGCGCCAGAGGCCAGCGAATGGCTGCTGCCGATTGATTTCGCGCCGACCAAGGAAGCCCGGGCGACCAATATTGCGACACGCGCTGAATCGCTTGAGCGTCTGAAGGCAGGCGAGTGTATCATTGTCTTCCCGGCAGGCGGGGTCTCAACCTCGCCAACGCCTTTCTATCGCGCCGCTGTAGACGATACTTGGAAACCGTTCACCGCAAAGCTGATCACTCGCAGCGAGGCGCATGTCACGCCGGTCTTCTTTGAGGGCCAGAACTCACGCCTGTTCCAATGGGCGAGCCATGTCTCGATAGAGTTGCGCCTCGCGCTGATCTTTCGGGAAGTCAAACGCCGGGTCGGCACAGCGATGCCGGTTCATATTGGCGAGACGCTGTCGCCGGAAACACTCGCCAATGCCGGGAAGCGGCACGAGCTTATGAGCTTCCTGCGGGATCAAACGTATGGCATGGCGCCAGTCCCGCAGCAGGCAGCGATCGCCAAAGCGCACGCCCGCTTCGAAGCCTCTAAGCCAGCGATCTTTCACTGATTACGGAATATAGACCGTATAAATGACGTCGGCCTCGACATCGAATGTGCCGTCGCTGAGGTCGATATTGCCGGTGTTCCAGCGATAATCGAGATCGAACCGCACGGATTGATCAGCAATCGTCCCGGGGCTCGCAGCTGTACGACGGTTGCCACGGAAAATGTCGCGACCCGCCGTCAGAGTGGAGAGCCGGCGATAGCCGCCCCATTGTACGCCGGACCGGTTGGTATTGCCGCTATGCGGGATCTGCGCGGCCGCGCCAAAAGCAAGGCCGTCATCCGTACCGCTTTCGGTCATACGCATACGCACACGTATCAGGTTGAGGTCAGCTGGATCGCTTACCGGCGCGGCGATCACATCAATATTGAACGCCTTATTGGTCGCAACATAGAAACTGGTCAGGATGTCGCTGCGAATGGTACGTACATCTGTGTTTGCGCCCAGACGGAAGGGGTTTAGCACATCAGACGCCGAGTTGAATCGATCACCCTGGCGGGTCGTCTGATTACCACCGCCCGGACTGTTCTGAATGCGCAGCGTCGCGCCGGTTCCATCCGGAAAGGCATTGTCCGTCGGCGCCAGGCTGCCGGTAATCACGGTATGCGCGTCGCCATTGATCAGGTCCGTGTCCGCCCCGCCGCTATCAATAATGAAATCAGAGACAATCGGCGCCGTACCGCTGGCGTCGGCGGCCCAAACGATCGCGACACCGTCGACATTGAAATGTGGACGATCAATTGTGTTGCCAATTGAAGTTTGAGACAGGCATAGGCCTGCACCCAAAACGGCCGTGCTCATCCGCATCCAGGCGGGAAGTTTGAGTAATTGTCTCTCCATTATGGGATCAGATGTAACAAAGATCTCTTCGCATTCCGCAAAGCAGATCGTTCGAATTTGATCGAATTAACCCTATTCATCCCATTCAGGGCCTTGCTTTTTTCGAGCAAACGCGGTCAGTGGCGCGGGTCCTGGTCAAGGAGTTTCAAAACATGGCAGGTGTTGTGGTTGTCGGCGCCCAATGGGGCGATGAGGGCAAAGGCAAGATTGTGGATTGGCTGTCGCATCGCGCCGACGTGGTGGCGCGGTTTCAGGGCGGTCATAATGCCGGTCATACGCTGGTTATTGATGGCACCACCTATAAGCTGAACCTGCTGCCATCGGGCGTCGTCCGCGGTGGCAAACTCTCCGTCATCGGCAATGGTGTCGTGGTCGATCCCTGGCAGCTCTTGTCCGAGCTTGAAGGCATGGAGAAAGCCGGCATTTCGCTGACCCCGGATGACCTTCTGCTCGCCGAAACCGCTTGCCTGATCTTGCCCTGGCACCGCGACCTCGATGCAGCCCGCGAAGGCGCCGCCAGCGACAAGGCCAAGATCGGCACCACTAAGCGCGGCATTGGCCCGGCTTACGAAGACAAAGTAGGCCGTCGCGCCATTCGCGTGGCAGACCTCGCAGACGAAGCTGCCCTCGACCAGAAACTAGAACGCCTAATGGCGCACCACGCGCCGCTTCGCACCGGTCTCGGTCTCGACGCCCCGGATGTGTCTGCGTTGAAAGCAGAATTGATGGAGATCGCGCCGAAAGTGCTCGCCTTTTCCGGACCAGCCTGGAAAGTCCTAGGCGAAAGCCAGAAGCTTGGCCGGCGCATTTTGTTCGAAGGCGCGCAAGGCGTCATGCTCGATGTCGATCACGGCACCTATCCGTTCGTCACGTCCTCAAACGTCGTCTCGGGCCAGGCCGCTGCAGGTACCGGCCTCGGGCCGCGCGCGGTGAGTTATGTACTTGGGCTGGCGAAGGCCTATACGACCCGGGTCGGAACCGGCCCATTCCCGACGGAGCTGTTTGACGAAATCGGCCAGGGCCTGGGCGAGCGCGGCCATGAGTTTGGCACCGTGACTGGACGGGCCCGGCGCTGCGGATGGTTCGATGCAGTCATGGTGCGCCAGGCCTGCGCGGTCTCAGGGGTTGATGGCCTCGCGCTGACCAAGCTCGACGTCCTCGACGGGATGGAAGAGATCAAAGTCTGCACCGGCTACAAACTGGGCGATGAAGTACTGGATTATCTGCCCGCTACGGCAGCAGCGCAGGAAGCGGTTGAGCCGATCTATGAGTCGATGCCGGGCTGGAGCGGATCAACCCGCGGGGCGCGATCCTGGAATGATCTGCCGGCTGAAGCGGTGAAATATGTCCGTCGTCTGGAAGAGCTTGTCGGCAAGCCGTGCGCGCTGGTTTCGACTTCGCCTGAGCGCGAGGACGTGATCCTGATGCGCGATCCGTTCGAACAGCGCTAGCAGTTCAGACCTGTTTCAAGCTTTAGAAAACCGGCATCTGCCCGGTTGCCGCCCATGGCATGCCGACCGCTAGGATGACGCTGATGATCAGGCCGATCAGTGCCCGGCCGGCATCTGATCCGGCATCCATCATCGCAGCTCCTCGCTCCCGCAAGGCTGTGACGAAGGAAATCGCCATCTCGCGACCAGCCAGCAGGCCCAGGAACACCCAGGTCGTCGACATCGGGACGTCGTTCAGTTCTTTGAAGTAGTACAGAACGATGGCGTAGATCAGGTCGACAATCGTCGCGGCACGGATGTCCGTCGTGTGGGTCTTGGACAGAACGATCTTTTGGATTTCACCGCCGCGAGTCTTGAAAATGTACGCCATCATCGCCGCCATGATCAGCGCGCCACCGATAATGATCTCAGGCTTGAAAACCATCATTTCGACGCTGCCATCAGCGGCAAACACAGGTTCGCGCGGCATGAAGACGAAAATATTAGCGAAGTCCTGCAGCAGCCAGGTCCACCACAGGAATCCGGTTGTCGCCCACTGGAACACCGTCCAAAGCGGGTGCAGGCGCTCGTCATCATCACGTGTGAGTCCAACCCAGACCTCCCAGGCGCGAGAGATGAGGAGCCACACCACGGCGCCAGCGCCGAAGGCTACGACGTAGCCTGTGAGCGACTTGATCAGCATGGAACTCATCACGCCTTCCGTGGCGCCGCCGCCGGATAGAGCAAATACGGTGAGCACTAGGAATGTGGTTGAGACGGGAATCCCGAAGCGCGTCAGGAAGAGCAGAACCATAGGCGGCAAGGCGTGCCACCATTGAATGCCCCCTTCGGGATATGGGATCTTGTTGAGTTTGCCGTCCGCGATGTCGCCGCCGCCGAAAAAGAGCTGGAAAATCAGCGCACCGACCATGATGCCCGCAGCGAAGAGCCAGAGAATCCACCACGGACGATGCGAGTTGGAAGCCAGGAACGTACCGAGAGTCTGGATCGAGTCGTTCGCGATAACCGCATAAGCGGCAAACAGGAATCCAATCAGCGCGAAGATCTCGTAACCGGCAAGTGTCATGGCTGTCTCTCTCAAGGTTGCCCGGCAAAAACCGCGTTCACAGGTTCGCTAGCGAATAACCTATTTGAGATCAATCGAAATACGCGGCTGATGCAGCAATTTGCTGCACATGGCAGCACCTATGCGGCAGCCGCGCAATACTCAGCCATATCCCAGTCGGGCCAGCGCAGCTTTGCGCGCTCCAGGGTCCGCTCCGTCCAGAAAGCATCCCCCGGCCGCGGGATGCCCAGGCAAGCCAGCTGTTCCGGCGTCGCATTATTGATCAGAAGATACCACGGCTTCATGAAGGAATGCGGCCAGGCCGACCAGCCAATCATATCATTGCCCGCCGCCTTATAGCTGGCGGTCAGCGTGTAGCGATAGCCGTTTGGCACCGTCAGGTTCATCCCGCGGTGATATACATCAATCCCATAGGCAAACACTGACCCCGCCTTGCCGACGCCGCGCTTTTCCACCTGCTTCAGGCGCTGCTGCGTCTCGAGATCGGTGTCGAGAAACATCGCGCGGTTTGGGCCTGTGATCGGGTCACTATCAGGCAGCGGGACATAGGCGATGGCGCCATCTGCCTCGGTCACGTCGGTGAGATAGATCATGAAATTGACGGTCCGCCCGTCAGCGTTTTCAGACGGGACCGTCAAAGTGTGGTTCTTGAAATCGCAATGAAACGGCTGCTCATAGTCGGCTGCGCCGGTATACTTTGCCCATGTATGCGACTGATACAGGCGCACATCATCGCTGCCCAAAGCCGCCTTGGCCATGGCGATGAAAGCGGGGTGCAGGCCAATCAGATTTAGGGCTGGCGAGCAGTTGAACGGCATATCTTCGTTGTTGCGGAACTGATCGAGGCTGAACGTGCCGACCTGGCCGCCATGATCGTCATTCCGGGTTTGCGAGATATCCGGTGCCTTGTCTCCATAGAGCGCGCGCATATCTTCGAAACAGGGCGCAACTTCTTCAGCTGTCAAAAACTGGTCGAGTAGGACCGCGCCATCACGGTGCCACTGCGCTACTTGTTGGTCTGTGTGTCTCTGGCTCATCCAGCGACTTTATTGGGCGACCCAGCCACCGTCCATACTCAGAATTGCGCCATTGATCCCGTCCGCTCCGGGCGAGCAGAGGAAGCTCGCAAATGCCCCAATCTGCTCTGTGGTGACGAATTCCTTTGTCGGTTGCGCCGCCAGCAACACATCGCGCTTGACCTCTTCTTCGGAAATCCCGCGCGCTTTTGCCGTATCAGCGACCTGGCCCTCCACCAACGGCGTGTAGACATAGCCCGGGCAAATCGCATTGCAGCGCACACCATGCTCGGCCCCTTCCAGGGCGACCACCTTGGTAAGACCAGCAATGCCGTGCTTGGCGGCGACATAGGCGGATTTATAGGGCGAGGCGACAAGCGCGTGCGCAGACGCTGTGTTGATGATCCGCCCCCAACCCTTTTCCTTCATGCCAGAAATTGCCATGCGAGTGGTGTGGAAAGCGGCCGATAGATTAAGCGCGATAATCAGATCCCAGCGCGCCACCGGAAAGTCTTCGATCGGCGAGACATGCTGGACGCCAGCATTGTTGACCAGAATATCAGCGCCGCCGAAATCGCGGGCAACATAGCCCATCAGACCTTCGATGGCGTCTGGATCTGTGAGGTTCGCGCCGGAGAATCCGACCTTCACGCCAAAGGTATCCTGAAATTCAGCTTTCAGTTGATCAACCTCCTCGTCAGTCGCCAGACCGCTTAACACCACGTCAGCGCCCTGTTCTGCCAGTGATTTTGCGATGCCGAGCCCAATCCCGCTCGTCGACCCCGTGATCAAAGCCGTTTTTCCTTTGAGCATTTTTAGTCCTTCTGCCTTGAGTGCGTGAGCGGCCTTGGTTAGAGCATTTGCGGGTGGCTTAACAGGCAAGAGTTTAAACGATGTCGGCAACGCTTGAATCTTTTCGCCAGGGCTTCCCTGATTTTCTTCTGATGACGGGAACCGCTGGCATTATGTTGGTGCTGGCGAGCACGATCTATATTCTTCTGACACCGTGGAAGGAATTGGCACTCGTGCGCGGCGGAAACGGGGCCGCTGGGCTTGCTTTGTCCGGTGCAATTGCCGGCCTCGCGATTCCGATCGCTTCGTGCCTTGCCTCCAGCCTGACCCTGCTCGACCTCCTGCTCTGGGGCATGGTGGCCTTGCTGCTTCAGCTTTTGACCTATCGTATTATCGACATGATTTTGCGCGATATTCCGACACGCATACAAAATGACGAAGCGGGCGCAGCGATCGTTCTCATCGCCGCCAAACTGGCCGCCGCGATGATTTTGGCTGCGGGCTTGTGGGACCCGAATATCGGGCGCGTATAGGAAGGATTTCGGCACGTGCTGAGATGGATACCGGACTGGATACTCTATGCCCTGGCGCTTGGCGTCGTGCTCTGGGCAGTCTTCTCTGAAGGCTCAGACGACGCCCCGCCGCCGCCGCCCGAGGCGATCCAGCAGGAAGGCGCGATGCTGCCGCCACCTTCCGCCTTTGACGAACGTGTCCTGGTGCAAGTCACCGCGCCCAAGAGTGGCATCGGTACTGCCTTCGCGATCAATGATGGCGGCCAATGGCTGACCGCCCGGCATGTCGTCGATGGTTGCGCAGATGTATCCTTGCTGGTTGCGCCGGGCCAATACGCTCCGGCCCGCAGCGTGACGATTTCTGAAAAGTATGATCTCGCCCTGATCGAAACCGAGTCGAGCCCAAACCCTGCGCCGCTGAACACTGAGAGCGACCTGCGCATCGGCACCTATGGCTTTCATGTCGGCTACCCCCAGGGTCGTCCCGGCGAAGCGGCATCGCGCTTGATGGCGCGGTCAAACCTGATCTCACGCGGCCAACGGTCGAACAGCGAGTCGGTACTTGCATGGGCTGAGACGGGACGGACACGGGGTTTGCTCGGCTCGCTGGGGGGTCTCAGTGGTGGTCCAGTCTATGATCAGGAAGGTAATGTGCGCGGTGTGATCGTGGCCGAGAGCGCCCGGCGGGGACGTATCTATACCGCGGCGCCAGAAACCGTGGCAAAGTTCATCAAAGCCACAGGCGCTGAAACCATTGGCGAAACGCCGCGCAATTTCTCCAAAGAAACCTATGGACACGAAGCCGACCACGCCCGCCGAAACCTGCAAGTCGTCAAAGTCGCCTGCAGCGTTGAGGAGTAATCCACATGTTCGCTGATAGACTAATCGCCGTTACACGCGCGAATGGCCCGCTTTGTGTCGGTATCGATCCGCATGCCGGGCGCATCCCTCAATTGTTTGGCGGTGATACGCCCGAAGGCCTCGAGAAATGGGGCATCGCAGTGGTTAAAGCTGCTGCAGGGCGCGCCGGTATCGTAAAGCCGCAAGCCGGCCTGTTCGAACGCCATGGCTGGCAAGGCATGCGGGCGCTCGCCAACGTGTGTGCGGCGGCAAAGGATCAAGGCCTTATGGTACTCCTGGACGCCAAACGCGGCGACATAGGCTCAACTGCGGAAGGTTATGCGCAAGCTTATCTGGCATCAGACTCTCCGTTCGCCTGCGATGCGTTGACGGTAAATCCCTATATGGGTCTCGATACGCTGGAGCCGCATGTTCGGACCGCGGAAGCGTCCGGAAAAGGCGTCATCGTGCTGGCGCGAACCAGCAATCCCGGTAGCGCGGACTATCAGGCGAAAGATCTGGAAGGCGCCCCGCTTTATGCCCGCGTGGTCGAAAGCCTGGCACCGATGATCGAACGCCTGAAAGGCGAAAGCGGCTGGTCCGGCTTGATGCTGGTCACCGGCGCAACCGGGCCAGAGGAGGCCCGCACGCTGCGAAACCTCGCACCTGACGCCTTGTTCCTGGTCCCAGGCTATGGCGCGCAAGGTGCTGGCGCAGCAGCGGCAATGACAGGGTTTGTGCCCTCCAGGATCGGCGCCAACCAGCCCGAAGGCGGCTGCGTCAATGCCTCAAGATCGGTGACGTTCCCGGCCGGATCTGAAAATGCGGAAACTGTGAATGACTGGCAGCACATCGTCGAAGAAGCGATCGATGCGGCCCAAGCCGACCTCAGCCAGGTGACTCTAGTCTCTTAGCCTTTGACGAGGGCAGTTAGGTCTTCTGGCTCACCAATAACCGCGACATGATCCCCCGGCTGCAGCACTTCTTTTGGAGCGGCAATGATAATGTCGCCATCGCGCTCAATGATCGCGATCAGGCAGCTGCCCGGCAAATCAATCTCGCCCAGGGGCTGACCAACATAATCTGCGAGGTTGCCGAGGTCTGAAATAGGCGCGTGCAGGAAGTGATCGTCCCGCATCAGGATCTCATTCATTTCCTTGTCCGTCTTCGCAGATAACCAGCGGCGCTCGAAATCAAAGGATTGCACAACTTCGGCGAGGTGCCCGGCCAGACGCAGGTCGAGACCGGCCGGTCGGTGCGGACAGATCAGCATCATGATCGTGTGAACGTCCTTGGCTTCGGACATGTCGATTGCGGCATTGGCAGAGAAACGGAATACAACCAGTTCCGGACTCTCGAGCCCGTCATGGCTCCGGTAAGCGAGTAAAACCCGGTCGCTGAGTGGGTGAAGCGTGGCGGTGCCCGTATTGAACACACTGTCCATCACCTCTTCCTCAATCCCGAACGCGCTGTGGCCGATATTCTTGGCTTCATCGATCAGCATTTCGCGCGAATAGACCCCGTGCGAATAGGTGTGCACAACGCAGCGTGCAATCAGTGCTTCATAAGTCAGGTTCTGTTTCTGCGTCCGGTCGTGAATAATCGTCATCAGCTCGCGTTCGAGCCCTTCATAGCGCATCTGTCCGAGCCGCTCGTGGACGTGATAGATCGCACCGCGGCGCGCCAATTGGCCAGACGCGTAGAACTGGAACCAGAGCGCGCAGGCAATGGTCAGCATGCCAGTAAAGCCAATCGCCAGAATGCCCATTTCTACGATCAACCAAAACGAGACCAGAATGCCGAGAATAGGCAACCACGGATAGAAAGGCAGGCGGTAGCCCGGCTGATACGTCGCAATGCGACTTTCCCGCATGACGATCACCGCAACGCTGACGAGGCCAAACAGGAACAACTGAAAGGCGCTGGCGAGTTTGGCGACCGCTTCCACGTCAAACAGAAGCAAGACCGCGATCATGCTGAGCGTGGTGACGGCAATTGAGAAGACCGGTGTTCCAAACCGGCCGATGGCCGCAAATCGCTCTGGCAGGAGCTTGTCTTTCGCCATCGCATAGGGATAGCGGCTGGCTGACATGATCCCTGCATTCCCGGTTGAAGCAAAAGCCGCAATCGCCGAGACGACGATCAGGATGACGCCAAGGTCGAACGGCCAGTCGCCGACAAACTGCCGGCCCGCATCCGCCACAGGGGTTAAACTGCCATACAGGCTCTCAATTGGCAGGATGGCGATGATCACGATCAAGCCCAATGTGTAGATTGCTGTCGCGGTCAGCAAAGACAGCACCATTCCGAGGGGGATGTTCCGGTCTGGGCTTTGAACTTCCTCTGCCACGCTCGCGACCTTGGTGAGGCCAGCATAAGAAACGAAGACAAGCCCGATCGTGGCGACGAACCCGACCGTGCCCGCGGTAAAGAAAGGCTGCGTCTGCTGATTTGGGCGCAAGCCATCCGCAACCCCTGTATGGGTCAGACCCAGGATGACAAAGGCGGCAAGAATGACGACGAGCGTGGATACGAGCAGGCGCTGCAGGAAGGTTGTTTCCTTGGCCCCAAATGCGTTGATGAACCCAAAAACGAGGGTCAATATCACTGCCAGGACGAGGATCGGGACATTCAGATACAAGCTTAGGTAAGCGCCCATCCCGACCAAAGCGAAGGCGCTTTTGAACACCACGGCGACCCATGATCCGAGGCCGCCAATCGTCCCAAACAGAGGGCCCAGAGCGCGATCGAGAAAGTAGTACGTCCCGCCCGCTTTCGGCATCGCGGTTGAAAGCTCTGCCATACACAGCATGGCGGGAATAATCAGGAAACCGGCAAGCAAATACGCCAGATAGACAGAGTCGCCCGTATAGCTTGCAGCAATCCCCGGAAGCAGAAAGAAACCGGAGCTGAACATGGCTCCGGTCGATACAGCATAGACATCAAACAGCGTCAGATTCTTCTTCAGCTTGTTCTCTTCCGCCATGGCAGCACCCCGCATCCTGTCGGCTTCTTCGGCAGATATAAGGCGCGTCGTCGTAGACACCACATTTTTGTCAGCAAAATTGGCCCCCTAGGGCTTTCACCCTAACTTTCCCCCGCGTCCAGCCTCGACACAAAGTCCAATTTGCCTAGTCTGAAATTCGAAACAGCGCGCAAGTCGCTGATCTTGAGTGAGGAAACGAGGATTTCGAACATGAAACCGCTTCATTTGGCGGCCTTGGCGGCTGCATCTGCGATTGCTTTATCAGCTTGCTCTGGCGGGCAGGAGTCTGACACGCCAACCCCCGGCGCAGACGCTGAAACTGCGATCTTTGCCGACGTGACGGACGATCGCTTGGACAATGCGGCCGCGACGCCAGAAGAATGGTTGAGTTATGGCTTCGATCGCGAAGAAACGCGGCACTCCCCGCTGACCGGAATAACAGCTGAGAACGTCGCCGACCTTGGCATCGCGTGGACCTATGATTTAGCGACAAATCGGGGCGTCGAGTCCACGCCCATCGTGATTGACGGAACGATGTACGTCACTTCCGCTTGGTCGGTGGTCTATGCGCTGGATGCAAAAACCGGCGAGGAGCTTTGGGTCTATGACCCGGATGTCGACCGCGCCGTCGGCGTCAATGCGTGCTGTGATGTCGTCAATCGCGGTGTCGCGGTCTATGAAGGCCGGGTCTATCTCGGCGTGATTGATGGCCGGGTGGAAGCGCTCGATGCCAAGACTGGCGAGGTGATCTGGTCGAAAGTCACCGTGGATCAGTCCAAGCCCTACACGATTACCGGCGCCCCGCGCGTGGTTGATGGCAAAGTCCTGATTGGTAATGGCGGCGCTGAGCTCGGCGTCCGCGGTTACCTGAACGCCCTCGATGCTGATACAGGCGATCTGATCTGGCGTTTCTACACTGTGCCGAGCGCGGACAAACAACCTGATGGCGCCGCCTCAGACAGCGCCTTTGAGCAAGTTGGCAATGTCACCTGGGGTGATACCGGGGCCTGGAAAACTGATGGCGGCGGCGGCACCGTATGGGATTCGATCATCTATGACGAGGTCAATGACAGCGTCATTTTCGGGGTCGGAAATGGGTCTCCGTGGAACCAACGCCTGCGCGATCCATCCGGGCTCGACAACCTCTTCCTGTCTTCAATTGTCGCTGTCGACGCCGATAGCGGCGAATACAAGTGGCACTTCCAAACCACGCCCGGCGACAATTGGGATTATACGGCCACGCAGACCCTGATCATTGCTGACTTGCCCGTCGGCGACGACGGCGCGGATCGCCGCGTTGTTATGCAAGCGCCGAAGAATGGCTTCTTCTATGTCATAGACGCGGCCACGGGCGAATTCATCTCGGGCAATAACTACGTGCCGATGAACTGGGCGACGGGGCTGACGGACGAGGGTCGCCCGATTGAAGTGCCGGATGCGCGTTATGCCGAGATCCCGTATCTGCAGACGCCTGGCCCGCTTGGCGGACATAACTGGCATCCCATGGCGTTCAATCCCGATGTCGGGCTCGCCTATGTTCCGGCGCAAGAGATCCCGCAAGCCTATGGCACCGACCCACGGTTCCAGGACGACTCGGCAAAATGGAACACCGGCGCAGACTTCGCGGCGGGCGTGCCGCCCGTCTTGCCAGGCGAGCTAACGAGATTCCTGCGTTCAGGATTGAAGGGCCGTCTAATAGCCTGGGACCCTGTCGCGAACGAAGCGCGCTGGACTGTGGAACATGCAGGCCCCTGGAATGGCGGCGTCTTGTCGACAGCGGGCGGCCTTGTCTTCCAAGGCAAGCTCAATGGCGAATTCTCGGCCTATAACGCCGCTACCGGCGAGGAATTGTGGACAGCGGATGTCAAATCTGGTGCCGCGTCCGGGCCCGGGACGTTCGAAATTGATGGCGAGCAATATGTCACCATCACCACGGGCTGGGGCTCGGCCTATTTGCTGACAGCGGGCGGTCTCGCCGCGCCAGAAGCGGTGCCCCCATCGGTCGGTAAGGTCGTGACGTTCAAACTGGGCGGCGAAGGTGAGATCGCCGATATCGACATCGCACTGGTCGAACCTACGCCGAAGGCAGATGAGTTCGGAACCGACGAGCAGATTGCCGAAGGCCTGGTTCATTATGCGCGCAATTGCGGCGTCTGCCACGGCGCGTTTGCCGCGAGCGCTGGGATACTGCCGGATCTCAGATGGTCCAGCTACACATCCAGCGCCGAGGCTTGGAAGGGCGTCGTGGTCGATGGCAACCTGCAATCGATCGGCATGGTATCATTTGCAGATGTCTTGAGCGAAGAGGATGTCGAGGCGATCCGCGCCTATGTCATTTTGCAGGCGCATAATCCCGAAAGCCTGTCAGCCGATGCTGGCGGTGGCACGCCTTAGTCAGACCACGAGCAATCCAAGCTCTCTCTGCTTTTTCTTGGACAAGCCATCGGCCACAAGCCGGTGGCTTGTTTCAATATAGGCTTTGAGATCACCATCCTTGAGCCCCGGATCGGCATAGTGCTGGATCCATTTCATGCCGCGCGACGCAAGATATGGGGCAGGGCGCAGACCCGGCTGTTCCTGCAAGATTTCAAACGACAGCGGCGTGACTTTAAACGTCACCGCGAAGAAATCCTCATCGCCCCATCCGGCAATCGCGAAGACCTTGCCACCGACTTTCCAGACATGACTGCCGCCCCACTGAACCACGCGAGAGGTTGCAGTGAGGGACTGACAAAAATCATTATACTCATCGAGGGTCATAAAATGACCATGACAAGGAATAGACTCCACTTCAATCATCGCCGGTTTGAGGTTACGGTAACTTAACGCCAATGAGGGGCAACTCATGCACATCATCGTCGCGCTGCTTGGGATACTGGGCTTTATCGTGGTCTGGTACTGGCGCCTGAAAATGCTGCGGGAAGTGGCGCGGGACGGTCGCAAGGTGGCCGAGACCGTCGCCAACCTGCCGCGCAAGATGCGGTTCAAGAGCAAGTCTGGCAAAGCCGGGCTCGCGACCGTCGACGATCCGCGCGAAGCGGCCACGATCCTGATGCTCGAAATCGCGCAGGCCCGCGGTACCCTGACGGAAAAACAGGAAGCCGCCATTCGCGTCGAGATCATGCATCATTTTGAATTCCCCGAAGGCGACGCAAATGCGCTGATTACCCAATCTGGGTGGCTCTCCCGCAATGGTGGGGCAAGCCATGTGGTGATGTCGAAAATGACGGATTTTGTTCGCAAAAGCCCTGGCATGACCAATAAGGAACTCGTCGATCTCGATGGCATGCTGGTGACGGTCTCTGAAGCTGAAGGCGACCCGACGCCGAGCCAGCTCGATCTCCTTACTATCTATCGAGAGAAGACCGGGCTGCGCGTCTGACTTTCCTGAACTCGCGCTCAAACTAAATCCTGTCGCTGCAGGAGGCAGGTTGATGCAGGCGGTGATCATTGGCGCAACAGGTGGGATCGGCGCGGCGCTGACACAGGCGCTCGCGAGCCAGGCCGACGTCGAGATCGTACACGCGCTGTCGCGGTCAGGCGGTGCGCCCGAACACGCGAAGATCTTACCTCAGAAAATCGACATTCTCGAAGAAGACAGCATCGGAGCCGCGGCCAAACACGTGGCCGAGCATGGAAAACCTGACCTTGTGATCGTCGCCAGCGGTATTCTGTCTTCAGGGGAGATTTTGCAGCCGGAAAAAACCTATCGCCAGCAAACCCTACCAGCATTTGAGCAAGTCTTTGCGGTCAACACTTTCGGGCCCGGTCTGGTTGCGAAACACTTTCTACCAATCATGCCGCCACAGGGCAGGGCGGTTTTTGCGGCGCTGTCGGCCCGGGTCGGTTCTATCTCCGACAATCGCCTGGGCGGCTGGCACGCCTATCGTGCCTCGAAGACGGCGCTCAACATGTTGATCCGGAATTATGCGATTGAGCAGTCCAGGCGTAATCCAGACTTCATCGCGGTCAGCCTGCATCCCGGCACGGTCGACACGCCGCTATCATCGCCCTACCAGGGCAACGTTCCGGCAAAGCAACTCTTCTCGCCGCAGCAGTCAGCAGAAGCCTTGCTGAACGTGATCGACGCGCTTGATCCGCAAGCGAGCGGAAAAGCATTTGATTGGGCTGGAAAGGAAATCCCCGCTTAGGCGCCGCTTAGATTGGCGAGCACGTCGTTCGCATCGTAGGCATTTGCACTCTCAGGCTTTTGCCCGCTTCCGGTAATGATTTCCATGACATGTTCGACCGGGCCCGAAGAACCGCCGAGCGGTAACGCTATGCCCAGGCCGACACCAACGCTGGATCCACGAGAGCCTGAGGCGCCGCCAATCGAAACGGATGTACCGCCGCCGCCAGCCAGCTCGCCAGTGTCGGAATAGGCCGTGGTCACTAGAAACCATTCATTTCCATTCTCGAGCGTCACTTCGGCCGCGCGACGCAGCGCCCGGCTTCGCGCGATCTCCATGGAATTGTCGCGATAGGCGACACGGAAGCGATTGTTTTCAATCGGTTGAACGGAGTACCCTTTGGCGCTGTCTGAAGTTGCCGGGCCGTACGGCACGCTGGTTGCGCAAGCGCCGAGAAGCGCCAGAGCTGAGACTGCAATCCACTTAGTCATAGTGATAATCCTTATAGTGTGAGTAGCGTTCTTTGCGTTCGCCATCATAGGCGCGGTTGCGTTCCCAGCAACCGCAATCGCTATCCCAGGTAAACGCCTCGCCCATACCGTTCACGCGCAGATGCGAGGAGGCATAGGAGCCATCCGATGTGTTGCCATACATGTCGGCAAAGCCGTCACCAACGCTATCGCACGTATACAAACTGCCTGTATGAGTGCAGCCGAATGGCCCAACATATTGGCCGTAGGAATAAGCCGTCGGCCAACCTGAATAAGACGAGAATCCAGTCGGCGCGTAATACGCGCCCGTATATGCGCCTGGGTAAGCGGCATACGCGCTGGTTTCGTAGGATGCTTCTGCCAGGCCCTGCGCTAACCCCGCAGAAATCGCCTCTAATTCAGCTGTGGTGCAAGCCGACGCCAGGATGGCCGTCAGGCCTAGTGCGCTGAGTGATAAACGTTTTCTCATGATGTCCTCCCGCAGTCTCCCGCCACAGGACGTTAAAAAACCCAACATGAACAGGGCCTGAGCCAAAGAAATCGCCGCGATTGTAGATACTCAATCGGGCGGGAACCGCAGCGGCGGCTAGAGATTCCGTAACATGAACAGAACCCAACACATTACACGAAGTTCATTCAGCTAATTGTCGCTAGATCTGATGACAGGACGGGGGACAGGCTTGGTGATCCGCAGTCACCGGGCTTTGTTGGCGTCCGATCGCGAGCTCGGCGACCCCAGCACGGGGGTTCGACGCGTTTTGCGGAGGTGCCGTTATTCACGTGCACATTGAACGGACGGCGTTTTTTAAAGGGGATCGTCGTCCGTTCATTTCTCCGAGCTTGGATCAATGTGACGGCGACCGAAATCTGCTTCGGCTGTGTCGAGGCCGGCATCGATAATCGCTTCGCGGATGCCGCGCGCCCGCGTGAATTCCTTCATCAGTGTATCGCCATCGCCCCAGCGGATAGCCCGCTGCAATGCCGCCAGGTCTTCACTGAAGCGGCCGAGCGTTTCCAGCACCGCGTCTTTATTGTTGAGGAACACATCGCGCCACATCACCGGGTCTGACGCCGCGATCCGGGTAAAGTCGCGGAATCCGCCCGCTGAAAATTTGACTACCTCACCCTGCTCTACGCTTTCCATGTCGTATGCGGTCGAGACGATATTGTAGGCGATGAGATGCGGAAGGTGCGATGTAATGGCAAGGACGCGGTCGTGGCGCACTGGGTCCATGGTCTCGACCCGCGCACCCAGTTGCTTCCAGAAACCCATCAGACGCTGAGTTGCCTCTGAATAGGCTTCATCGCTTTCCTTCAATGGCGTCAGGATATTCCAGGCACCTTGAAACAGACTGGCAAAGCCTGATTCCGGGCCAGATTGCTCCGTGCCGGCAATCGGGTGACCCGGGATCAGATGCACGCCGTCTGGACAATGCGCAGCCATATCGCGCGCCGCGGTCGCTTTGACCGAACCAACATCGGTCAGGATCACGCCGGGCTTCAAGGTTCCTGCCACCTGTTGTGTCACTTCACCGAGCACGCCGACTGGCGTGCACAGGATGATGCAATCTGCGCCCGCGACAGCTGCTTCAGCCGTGTCTGTGACCTCGCAATTCAGAACCCGTGCCGCACGCGTGCGAACATCTTCTGACACATCCCACAGCGCCACAGTCTCCGCGCCGCCATAGGCCTTGACCGCATGCGCTATGGACGAGCCGAGCAAGCCGATGCCGAGAACGGCGAGTTTATCGAATGCCTCTGCCGTCATCAGCTTTTCGCAAATGCCTCAATCGCCGCGATGAGGTCGTCATTCTGCGCCGCCGTCCCGATGGACGCACGCAAGCAAGTTGGCAGGCCATAAACGTTCACATTGCGAATGACGATTCCGCGCGTGCGCAGGAAGGCATCCGCCTCGGCACTCGTGCGTCCGGCGGCCTCCGGGAACTCAATCAACACGAAATTGCCGACGCTTGGATAGGTTTTGAAGCCTGCTTTCTCGACGGCATCGCGAACACGGCTCAGTTCAGCTGCATTGTGCTCAGCGGATTTTGTCTGGAATGCATCATCATTTAGCGCAGCAATTCCGGCCACTTGTGCGACGGCACTGACATTGAAGGGGCCGCGGGTGCGGTGGATCGCATCAATGACGCTTTCCGGTCCATAGGCCCAGCCGAGGCGCAAGGCTGCAAGTCCGTGAATCTTCGAGAATGTCCGCGTGACCAACACGTTGGCCTGCTCGCCGGCCATCTCCATACCGGCGCTATAATCATTATTGCGCACATATTCGGCATAAGCCCCGTCGAGGACCAGAAGCACGTGCTCCGGCAGGCCTTCGTGCAGGCGCTTCACCTCTGAATAGGGGATATAGCTGCCAGTCGGATTGTTCGGATTGGCGAGAAAGACGATCTTTGTTTTCTCGTCGACCTGTTCGAGCATCGTATCAACATCGGTCGTCAGATCTTTTTCTGGTGCGCTGCGCGTCTCCGCTCCGGCTTGCTGTGCCACGAGACGGTAGACCAGAAAGCCGTGCTGGCTCTGCACAATGTTGTCGCCCGGGCGCAGATAGGCGCGGCCGAGAAGCTGAAAGATCTCATCAGAGCCAGCACCGCAAACCACTCGATCTGCATCCACGCCGTATTTCGCACCAATGGCCTCGCGCAGCACGGCAGCGGAACCATCTGGATAGAGTTCCATATGCTTTGCAGCTTCAGCCACCGCGGCTTGGGCGGCAGGGCTGCACCCCAGCGGATTCTCATTCGATGAAAGCTTGTGCGCATCAACCAGTTTTTCACCCCCTTTATAGGGTGTGATTTCCAGGATGTTCGGTAATGGCTGTGGCCCGGTCATTGGGGTCTCCATAGTTGAGCGAGATGACCTGCCGCCAATGGCACTGAAAATCAAGAGCTTGTCGTCTTGGAGCGCGACGCGCGGCGGCACCGATCAGAACAGAACTTGACCGCATCCCAATCCCGCTCCCACTTCTTTCGCCATTTGAATGGTCGCTGGCAGGTGGCGCAAATCTTCTCGGGAAGGTGGAGTTTCTTATGCGCCATAGCGTTTAGAGCAGGTCTTTTGCCAAGGCGTCCGCGCTGAGGAAAGCGGCCTCGACCTTGCTGCCCAGGCACCAGTCGCCGCAGGCCGCCAGCTGCAAGGCATCATCCTTAAGGAACGCCTCTCCCGCAGGTGTTCGCGTCGCAGCGTAGCGCCACCGGTGCAGGACCTGATGCGGCGCAGTGGATAGATCCTGATCTGCGTATTCGGAAGCTGCGTTCAAAAGCGTTGAAATCACAGCCGCAGGATCGTCTTCCAGATGCGCTTCGGCCCAGGTATTATTGGCCTGAACCACCAGAGAGGCAGCTCCCTCGCGACCAGGCTTCTCGGAATTCATAGCCATCCAGCCGACCGGCGAGTTCCCGATTTTCTGCGCGCTCCAGGTTATGGCTGGCGGCGCTTCGAAGCCCAGCATGAGCGTGAAGCAGCCCAGCATCTCGACCTCGGCGAGGCGCTCTTTGGGGCCAAAATCATCTGGCAGTAGTGCAGCCGTTTGCGGGGCAGGGGCCGTAGAGATCACCCAATCGAAAGGCCCTTCAGTTTCGCCCGAAGCGATCTGCACGTGCCAGCCGTCAGGCGCGCGCTGCAGTGTCTCAATTCGCGCGCCGGTACGAACATCGAGCCCTGCCGCGAGCGTTTTGCAGATTGCGTTCATTCCAGGCGCGGCGGCGTATTTCTGTTTATCAGAAACAACGGCCCCGCCGCTTAACTCAATTGCGTCCGGCCAGGCGGCAACGGTACCGTCTTCCAGAAACGGCGCCAGAAAGTCGCGAAATGCCTGCGTAGCAGCGGTGAAATACTGCGCGCCATGATCAAATGCATAAGGCGCCGCGCGCCGCGTCGACATGCGCCCACCAGGTCCGCGCGCTTTTTCAAAGACGGTAACCGTGTGAGCCGATGCCAATTGGCTGGCCAGATGCAATCCAGCCAGCCCTGCTCCAATAATCGCGATATTCATGGGCATCCTCTAGAGCTGCGTCACTGACATATGCCAATTTTCGCAGCCGGATAGAGGCGCGCTGTCTTAGCTGCCGATCGCTTGTTCGTTGCGCTCACCGGTCCGGATACGAACAATGGTCTCGAGGTCAACGACGAAGACCTTACCATCGCCAATCGTTCCGGTATTCGCTGCAGACGTGATCGCTTCGACTACGCGATCCGCTTCAGAGGCGCCGCACGCCACTTCAACTTTCACCTTCGGCAGCAGGCGGACTTCGTATTCCGCGCCGCGATAGACTTCGGTCTTGCCCTGCTGGCGGCCATAGCCGCGGACTTCCGATACGGTCAGGCCAGAAACATCTGCCTCACCCAGCGCGTCGATGACAGCGTCCAGTCGGCTGGGTTTGAAGATTGCGGTAACGAGTTTCATGTTTCCCCGGCTCCAGTAATTTGATTAACACTACGCCTATCGGCTCCACTCAGAACGTCAATTGCTGTCTTTTCAACAGACTGCGCCGCGTCTCGGCCTGCCAGTTTTCTAGGCATGACCGGCTTGGGTTTGCTCGCCTTTACAGCTTGCGTGACCGGCGCTGCAGCACTGCCGCCCGGTTTTGAGTATAGCCGCTTTACCGCCTCAACCAAAACCACACCGCCTAAACCCGGCAAGATCAACTCGCCGGCGCGTTCCCAAGACTTGGACGCGCCCGTAATCAGACGCCAGTCTAGTGGCGGCATGTGAACTGCTGTCGTACTCGCCGTGACCTGAAACAGGCTGTCATTAAGGAACCGGACCAATTGCTGGCGCGTCCACGGACGGCCGTGACCGAAAGGCTTATTGTCGGCAAGTGACCACATGCTTCGGCGATTGGTGACTGCCACAACGATCCGGCCTTCGGGCGCGAGCACACGCCATGCCTCGCGGAGCATCTGGCGCGGACTATCGGCTTCCTCAAGCGCGTGCAGAAGGAACACGCGATCGAACAAGCCTTCGGGAAACGGCAATCGGTTTTCCGGGACGCTGCACAGAGTCTGGCCTTTTTCCGAGGCTAGTCGGACCTCGCCAATCTCTTCCGGAACGGCGCCAATGCAGGTGGCTGCATCATTCTGCCAGACCGTTAAAAGCGGGGCGGGAAAACCTATGCCGAGCACCCGCTGACCATCGCAAGGGCCCCACAGATCCAACATTCGCGCACCCATACGCTGAGCGGCCGCTTCACCGAGTCGCGACTTATAAAAGGCTTCGAGGGTTGCCGCAGGCTGGCGCATATGGCTCTACTCTTTTGGTTCAATATCTACCGTGGAGAGATGGGTTCATGCTGACAATACATCAATTCCCCTGCCTAAGTGATAATTATGGCTATCTGGCTCATGATCCTGTTTCTGGTGAAACTGCAGCAATCGATACACCGGACGCGGACAAGTACCTGGAAGAAGCTGCCGCACAGGGCTGGACCATCACAGCGATCTGGAACACGCATTGGCATCCCGACCATGCCGGCGGTAATCTCAAGATCAAGGAAGCCACTGGCTGCACGATCATTGGCCCAAAAGGCGAAGCGGAAAAGATCCCAGGCATTAATCGCGCTGTAGGCGGCGGCGATACGGTCACTTTAGGCGGGCTTGAAGCCAGCGTGATCGACGTTCCGGGCCACACACTCGGCCATATTGCCTTCCACGTTGCAGCCGCAAAAACCGCCTTTGTCGGCGACGCCGTCTTCGCTCTGGGTTGTGGCCGCGTGTTTGAAGGCGACATGACGATGATGTGGGACTCGATGCAAGCGATCAAGGCTCTGCCCGCCGACACCACGCTCTATTGCGCGCATGAATATACGCAATCAAATGCCCGCTTCGCCGAGACCATCGAGACCGATAATGCGGCACTGAAAACTTATATCGCCGAAATCGATGACAAACGCGCGCGCGGCGAACGGACTGTGCCGATGGGTCTCGCACGAGAACTTGAGACCAATCCGTTCCTGCGCGCCGATAATCCAGCGCTACAAGCTGCCATGGGGCACCCGGGCGACGCCGCGGCGACCTTTGGAGAGATTCGCGGACGCAAGGACCGATTCTAGATGAGCGCTCTGGCCGGAGATCTCGGCGCCAACGAAATCATCCGTCTGCTCGGGATGCAGCCGCATCCCGAAGGTGGCCATTACGCCGAAACTTTTCGGGCAAGCGGCGAAGGCCGGGCTGCTTCGACTGCTATCTACTACCTGTTGCAAGCCGATGAAGTCTCTGCCTGGCACCGTGTCGATGCAGATGAGCACTGGCTCTGGCATGCTGGCGGGCCGTTGTCGCTGACGCTTTCACCCGCAGACGGCAAAGGGGCGAGCGCCTACACACTCGGCCCCGATTTGCGGGCTGGGCAGCGTCCGCAACTCACGGTTCCCGCAGACCATTGGCAAACGGCGGAAAGTCTTGGTGCCTGGAGTCTAGTCTCCTGCATTGTCGCACCAGGATTTGAGTTTTCCGGCTTCGAAATGGCGCCTGAAGACTGGCGCCCTGACGTTTGAAAGCTTCGCCAATGGCGCAAAACGGTTCCCTTCTATGGCTCCCAAACGCTTTGACCCTCGCCCGCTGCGGGCTGGCGTTTTGGGTGGCGTGGCTGATCTATACGCTACCGGCGCTGTCGATCCTGCCTTTCGCGGCTTTCGTTGCGGTGGCCCTGACAGACTTTATCGATGGGTTCGCGGCGCGGCGCCTCGGCGCGGTTTCAAAACTCGGCGCACTTTTGGATCCAATCGCCGACAAACTGCTGGTCGGGCTGAGCCTCGTCGCACTGACCGTGAAGCTTGATGGTGATCTCGTTTTGCTCATTCCGACCATAGCGATCATCGTTCGCGACCTGCTCATAACCGCCTTACGCCTGTTTCCGAGTATCCACCTGCCCGTCTCGCGATTGGCGAAATGGAAAACCGCCATTGAGATGGTCGGCATCGGCGGCCTGATTCTCGCCGGTGCATGGGTCAGTTCGTTTCTTTGGTTGCTCGGTCTGTGCCTGGTCTGGATCGCCGCACTACTCGCTGTCTACACGCTCGGCCTCTATGTCGGAGCGCTGCTGGCAAACCAAAACGACCGCGCTAACACATAGCGCGGCCGTCTCGTTCCGGTCCAGCGCGCCATTTAAGGGGGAGGAATTACCGCGCTGGTCGCCTGCTTAGCACACCGGGAAAGGGGACACCCGGCATGGCCTTCTTAGTGACATAGAAGGCTTTAACACGCGTTTAATATTCCCGCCTAAATTGTGCCGCCAGTCAGTCCTCATTAGCGCCGCCTTTGCCTATCAAACCAAGTCTCATGAAACGGATTTGGCAAAGATACAGCCTGCACTTGTTGCTGCTCGCGGCGATCGTCTTCATGACGATGCCAGCATTGTTCGCCTTTGCTGGCGCCTGATCACCACATGAGAGACGGCGGTTCGCTGTAAAACAGCTCACGCAGGCGGCGCTGCGTTCCCGGGGTCGTGTCTTCAGGCGGAATCCTTGGATCACACCAAAGAATCTCGGAAATTTCCCGCCCAATCGGATCGCCACCTGCGACCCACGCATCGCTACGCACCCGGTAAAGCAGGACATGATCATTGCGAAAGACGCGGTGGTTAGAAAACACCCCAATCAGTTCAGGCGTGCGGGTGACTTTGACGCCACCTTCTTCTTCCAGCTCCCGCCTTAGCGATTCCTCCGTCGTCTCGCCGCGCTCGACGCCGCCGCCGGGCAGAAACAGGCCTTTGGTGTAGGTATGACGGACCAGAAGAACCTCACCGCGCGCATTCTCGACGACGCCGCGCACGCCCAGTGTCATGGGACGCGATAAGCGAAACCAGGTTCGAAACAGCTGCGTTCTCAAATCAATCAAGATGCGACACCACGAATTCAGCTTCAGGGCTCGCCAAATCGATAAAGACAGTCTAACAGGACGCAAGTTTATTTGAGGGCTGTTGCCATGATCCACGCATCTATCTGGGCCATTCTGGCCACTGTGGCTGTTTTTGGAATTCTCAACCTGATTGATTTCCGTCGCTTCGACTAAGCGGAAAATCCTCACTGACCTAAGAGGATTTCAATGCCGCTGCGTGTATCAGAGGGCCCCAAACGTGCACTTGTCACTGGCGCTGGCGCGCGTCTAGGCAAGGCGATGGCCGAAGCCCTGGGTGAAGATGGCTGGTCCGTCGCAGTCCATTATCGCGGCTCAAAAACCGGCGCAGAAGCCACCGCAGAGACGATCAGAGCGGCTGGCGGTCAGGCCGAACTGGTCCAAGCCGACCTTTCCAGCGAAGAACAGACCGCCACACTCGAACGCGCTGCGCATGAGGCGCTAGGCGGTCCGCTGACCATGCTGGTCAATTCAGCCTCCACGTTTGAAGACGACACCGCGCTCGAGCATTTGCGCAAGAATTGGGACTTTCACATGGGTCCCAACCTGCGCGCACCGGTCCTGCTGGCGCAGCATTTTGCTCGGGCCCTGCCGCAGGATGAAGCCGGCCTCATCGTAAACATGATCGATATGCGGGTACTGAAGCTCAATCCGCTATTCTTCACCTACACATTGTCAAAGTCAGCCCTCTGGACCGCCACGCGCACGATGGCGCAGTCGTTTGCCCCAAACATCCGGGTCAATGGTATCGGGCCCGGTCCGACCTTGGAAAACGTCCATCAGAAGCCCGGCGAATTCGCCGCCGAAGCTCAAGCGACACTGACTCAACAGGGCTCAAATCCAGGCGAGATCGTCAAAACCCTGCGATATCTGATCGAAGCTGACAGCATTACTGGTCAGCTGATCGCCAGTGATGGCGGGCAGCATCTGATGTGGCAAACGCCAGATGTGACGCTGTAATCCATGAATTTCTCATCAGACACCGCGGCGCCAGCCCACCCAAAGGTGATTGAGGCGATTGCCGCTGCCAACCAAGGCAATGAACCAAGCTATGGCGGCGACGCGGTCACTGCCCGCTTACGCGCCTTGCTTGCGACCCTGTTTGAAACCGAGGATTTCGATTTCTGGATCTGCGCCAGCGGAACGGCGTCAAACGCATTGGCTCTATCGGTGCTGTGTTCTCCAATCGGAGCAATCGCCTGCCACGAAGAGGCGCATATTGAGCGGGATGAACGCGGCGCTCCGGAGTTCTTTACCGGCGGCGCGAAATTGCGGCTGCTGCCCGGTCACGGGGCGCAGATCGATGAAGAGGCACTTCGACAGGCATTGGCGCTCAACAATCCTGACTTTGTCCACGAAACGCCGCTGGAAACCCTATCGCTCACTAATTTGACCGAATGCGGGACCGCTTACCCCGCGGCTCAGGTCGCGCATTATGCCGAACTGGCGAAAGCGGAGGGTCTGAATACGCATCTGGATGGCGCGCGGCTCGGCAACGCGCTGGTCTCGACCGGCGCAAGCCCGGCGGAGATGAGTTGGAAAGCCGGGATCGACGTGCTGACCCTTGGGCTAACCAAGACGGGCGCCATCGGCTGCGAGATTATTCTTCTCTTTGGCAAAATGCGTGCTGCTTTCGGACGGCTACAGGCCCGCGCCAAGCGATCGGGGCATATGCCTCCCAAGATGCGATTCCTGGCGGCGCAAGCCGAAGCCATGCTGACAGATGATTTGTGGCTCTCCCTCGCCGCGAATGCCAATCAGAGCGCAAAAGAGCTCGCCAATTTGCTGTGCGCTCAACCTGGCGTGTCACTCGCCTATCCAACAGCTGGGAACGAAGTGTTCTGCGTTCTGCCTAAAGAGATTGAAGCTCGGATCATCAAAGCCGGCGTAAAATGCTATCCTTGGCCAGGCGGACCTTATCGGTTCGTGTGTTCCTGGGCGACACCGCAAAGCGATCTGGATGCGATGCGCGAGCTATTGGCTGAGACCTGAGGCCAGCCAAGTCTGCATCAGTTTCATGAACGCATTGGTATCAATCGGAGAGGCTTCTTTGCCGCCGAGAAGCTGTTGATGCAGCGTCATGACGAGGATCGGCGAGAGCATCATGAAGGCTGAGGCTTTGCGCTCGATCGTGGTTTCGGGTCGTCCAGGCGTTGCATCCATTTTCTCCGACACCGCCTCCAGCGCAGGATCGAGCAAGAATTCGAGATAGGCTTGCCCCACCACTTCGTCGGCCATGCCCTCGATCAGACCAAACGCATGCGCACGCGCAAATCCACCATGGGTCAAACCCGCTTCGGTGACACGGAAATACTCATCCACCGCTGTTGCGGTGTCTTCCGCGCCGGTCTTGATGACCTCCCAGAGCGGAAGCGCGCGCGTGTTGATATGCTGCAGGATGGCGATCACCACACCTTGGCGATCTCTGAAATAGTGACGGAGGGTCGGCTCGGAAGCTCCGGCCGCAAGGGCGAACTGGCGCAGCGACGGACGGCGCAAATCATCCTGTAAGGCAAATTCTGTCAGCGTATCCAGAAGCGCGGTCCGCTTTGCCTCAAAGTTATGATTTCGAACGCCAGCTGGTCGCGGCATTGGCCCTCCCGCCAATTTGTTTCCGGGTCGATGTTTCTAGCCGTTGAGATCAACGGAACGCAACCCGAATGTGCGATCTGCTGTATTTGTTACGGCTCGCGCCGCTTACGCCCCGCGCGCGTTTGCTCGACAAAATCGAGAACCGGGCCCAGAATTTTGCCGCCCGCCTGTCCTAGTTTCATGGCCCGCTGAAGCCTTCGCTCGATGAACAGCTCCAAGCGCTCCGGGTCATCATTATGCAGCCAGTGCAAGACGATTGGCGGGATCACAGCGCTCAACAATGCGCGTTTGGTCTGGCGATTGTAATCGGTTGCCGTGTCACCCGCCGCTTCCCAGATCGTGTCAGCGATTGTCCAGATCCGTTTGACCGCCGCGCCTGCACCCCAAGGCAGAAGGCCGCGGCCAGCCGCCTTGCGAACGGCTGATTTATATGGGTCGAGCGCCTCTAGCCAGGCGAGTAAGCCTGCCGCGACGCGTTCATGCGTGCGCATCGCGCCCAAATCTTCGGTCGCGAGTGTTTCAAGCATCTGATCCGCTGAGCGCTCAAAGAAATGGTCGATCAGGTCGGTAATCCCGTTTGGGGCGGCGAGCGCCTGCTCGCCTGCGGAAAGACCTGTCTCTGCTGCAGCTCGGCGCATCGCGCCAACCGTCCACCCGGTTTTCTCAACTTCGGGCAAGAGCGCATCGAGCCAGCGATCTCGCAATTTTTCAGATGGTATGCCCATATCTGACTCCGGGGATAGGCAAGGCCTTATCCACATGTTATAGGCGCGGCTTGTTTCGGCCCCTATAGGCCACAACCGCACACTTGCAGGTCTGTCCTGCCCCGATTTTATGGAGAGTTGACCATTATTCAGATTACCGTTCGCGACAATAATGTCGAACAAGCCCTGCGCGCGCTGAAGAAGAAGATGCAGCGTGAAGGCCTGTTCCGTGAAATGAAATCCCGCACCTATTTCGAAAAGCCATCTGAAAAGAAGGCTCGCCAGAAGGCCGAAGCTGTGCGCCGCGCTCGCAAACTTGCTCGGAAGCGCGCCCAGCGTGAGGGCCTCGTCTAGTCGATAGGCTCAACCGGTTGAAAGCCCCCGTGCCGAAAGGCACGGGGGCTTTTTGTTTGTGGTTCAGGAACAGTTATCTAGGCCGGCGCGCAGGTCAGCGCCTCTTGATTGGCGATGATGCCAGGCATGTCGTCTGAATCAGCCGCGAAACGCCGGATCAACATGATGCCTTTTGCCGTCGGCGATATGATCGGCGTACCGCCGAGCGCGCCCGTCTCATGGCTGTCCAGCGCCAGAACGAAATCAAAGGTGCGGTCCGGCAGTTCCTGATCATTCATCACGAAGAAATTGTCTGAATTCTGCTGATAGAAGGAAATCGACCAATAGCGCGGCCAAGTCTCGCCAGAGATGCGAACCGGACCATCAGACAGATCGTAAGCCATCGAGCTGATAATGCTGTCCGGATTGGCGCGCCGCGCCGCATTGGCGCGCGGGCCATAGACTTGGTTGTGGAAACAGGCGTTCCAACCACCTGCGCCTGCCGCGATACGGGTCTCTATCGTCGACATCACCTTTACCGGTGCTTGCGAAATAACGAGGTTCCGCGTGAGCATAAATGTTGCTGTCGCTAAAACGATCGCGCCGAGAACGTAAACGAGAAACCGATTCAGCATGACACGCGCTCCACTGTCGGCAGATCGATAATTGGCAAAACTGCGCGCGTTGCAGCACTTGGATTGTAGACGCGAATCATCAGTTCAAAAGACTGATCCGGCGCCTCTTGCGTGCGTAACCAGGCGCTGTCTTGCGGATCAGGCCCAACATTGATGACCCAATTGCCGGTCTCGGTCCGTGGCGTAGAGATACTGTTCCAGCTCGATCGGTTTTCAGCATTCGGGACATAGTGCTGGGTGACGCTGTCATACAGCGTGAGGGACCACCATCTTGTGTCGATTGGGACGCCGGTGACGCGATAGCTGCATTGGGAGCGAAGTGGCTCGCCGGCATCGTCCCGGGTCGCAATGAAATAGACCGCTTCCTTTGAGGAGAGGCCCAAAGGGCCACCAATCGCGACGCGGGCGCGTTCGACGCTTGAGGCCGCAGCGGCGCCGATTTTGTCTGAGTACATCCAGGTGCCGTCGACATCCTCGAATGCATCAAAGATCGAGTTATGATTGGTCAGACTGTTTACGGTGATCGCACGCGCCGCAAAGAAGGACGCCGCGACGATGATAACCGCACCCAGTAGAATTGCTGCGTACTTCAACGCTGTTCTCCCGCCACTATGACGGAAATTGCTACTGAACAAATCAGGCTTTGGCCAGATCTGACCCCGGGGCCTACAAGCAGTCCTGCAGCTTGCGGCGCAAGATTTTGCCGATCGGGTTCTTTGGCAACTCGTCGATGAAATGGACTTCGCGCGGTACCTTGTATCCGGTCAGGTGGTCGCGGCAGTAAGCGAGAATGTCGACCTCGCGGAGCGCCTCGTCGCCTTTTACCACGAAAGCATGCAAGGTCTCGCTGCCATCTTCGCCGCGAATGCCGGCGCTCGCCGCTTCGCCCACGCCAGGGCATGCGCTCAGCACTTCATCCACTTCGTTCGGAAACACGTTGAATCCGCTGACCAGGACCATGTCCTTGCAGCGATCAACAATGTGCAGATCCCCGGCCTTGTCGAACTGGCCCATGTCACCGGTTTTAAACCAGTCGCCATGGTAAGACGCCTTGGTTTCCTGTTCGCGGCCAAGATAGCCGGTCATCACTTGCGGGCCGGAAATTACGATCTCGCCGACAATGTTGGGCGCCATAGTCAGAGCGTCATTGCTGAGAATACGCACTTCTGTGCCTGGCAGTGGCGATCCGGCAGAGCCCTTGTCGGCGCGCTTGGAATGGTCGCGCACAGCAATCAGCGTCGTCGCCTCGGTCATGCCATAGCCTTCGATGATATTGGAACCGGTAGCCTCCATCCAGCGGCGCGCAATCTGATCATGCAGGGACGCTGCGCCGGAAATCGTAATCTTGAGGCTGCGACCATGTTCCAGGAACCAGTCTTCTTCAAGCAGCTTTTCGAACAGGGTGTTCACACCCGGGAAATAGTCGGGCTTAAACTTCTTGAAGGCGGGCTTCATATTGGTCAGGGGTCGCGGATTCGGGATCAGGACCAGGTGGCCACCATTGGTGATCGCGATGACAGAAGCGAGCATCCCGAAGACATGGTAGACGGGCAGGGCCAGCAGCATGGTCTGACGCGGCGTATTGAGAAGCTCCGGCGAGGCGATCGCGAATTGCGCAATGTTGCTCATCAGGCCCTGTTCAGTCAGGCGGACGCCTTTGGAGACGCCGGTGGTGCCGCCGGAATACTGATAGATCGTGTCGCGCGTCGGCTCGAGGGTGTCGACATATCGAACGCGATGCGGCGCTTCAGCGGCGAGAATCTCGGTCAGGCGGACATGATTGCCAACAAAGGGTCGATCCAATTTCTTGACCCGGCGCAGCATGAAATCGAGGAAGCTACGGCTCAGCGGGCTGAAGAAATCTGTCAGCGAGATGGATATCACCTGATCGACATTCGTGCCTTCAATCGCGTCTTCCATCATCTCTGAAAAGATTGTCGACCCGATCAGACACCGCGCCTTGCTGTCCTTAAGCTGCCGGCGCGTTTCAGCAGCGGTATAGAGCGGATTCACATTGGTTATGGTGAGGCCAGCGAGATAAACGCCGAGCAGGCTGACAATGTAGGACGTGCAATTGGGCGACTGGATCGCCACGACATCGCCTTGTTCATAACCGAGATCTTCCCGAAGGTGGCGCGCGAGCTTCTGCGCAGCCTGGATCGCGGTCTTGAAATCGGTGGTCTGTGACTGACCATTTGGCAGGGCCGTCGTCAGAAACGGCGCGTCGCCATAGGCGCTTGCCGCTTCGAAGATCTTTTCATGCAGCCGACCAGGCTCGAGGGCGATGGAGAGGTCGTGATTTGGGACAATTTGAGAAACAGTTGAGACAGCCATGGTGCTTTCCAGATTGGGAAAGACCGACCCTAGCGAAGCAAGCTTTGAATCTCGTTACAGTTGTGTTTTGAATTTGTTGATGGACTGGAAACGATTAGGCAAGACTTAGCGCCTGATTGGCGTCTTTGACCCGCAAATACTCTTCCAGAAGCCCTCTCGCGACCGGCGATAGGGGTTTTTCAACATGCGGCTCGCCAAGTTCGCGCAGCATGTCGGCGCCAGTGATCTTGTCTCGACCAGCATGAGTGACACGCGTGAGGTAAACCGAGTTCAGGATTTCCGCGCCAGTTTCATCAAACCAGGTATGTTCGATCTCGACATATTGATCCTCCCAGCCGACGACGCGCGTGTGAATTTCAAGCTCACCGTTCGGGATGGCTGATTGCTGACGAGTTTGCGCCGAGCTAATCACAATCGGGATCCAGCCATTGCGGCGAACGACCGCAGACATCCGGGTTCCAATAAAGAAATTGATAAGGGAAATATCGATAAAAGAAGGGATTCTAGAGGGAAACAACTGGCCGCTGCTTGTGCGGTCCCAAATCTTCGGCTTGAAGTGATGGCGCGTGCCATCCCAAACATTTGCATCACGCGGACCAAGGTAGGTCCGAAAAACAGTTAACAAAAGGCTAAAGAACAGATCCATACTAAACTCAATCTATAATCGAGTGTTGGGGGACACTCAAGGTTGATATTTTTATATCAATTACAATGTTAATTTTTATACTGCGTTAAATGACCCCTGAACCCAGTCAGATCCCTTCAACTCACGCCAGCCACCTTATCCTGGGCGCCGGTCCCGCTGGCCTGACCATGGCCAAGATGCTGCGCGATCGCGGCATCAAGGACGTCATCTTGCTGGAGGCGTCTTCGAAAGTTGGGGGAAAGTGCCTGTCGTCCGAGATTGGCGACCACATCGTTGAATTCGGCACATGCTATGCGATCTGGTCGCACAAATACATCCTCAAACAGATGAAGAAGCTGGGCATCAAACGCAAGTTCCTGCGGGCTCAACGGATCGATGATCGTGAGCTTATGGATTATATCCGCGATGGCGGAGGGCCGGGCTTTCTCTGGCAAGTTCTGAAATATTTGAGGCTGCGCAAACGCCTGATCGCCCGCGCGGAAGCAAACGATTCTGAGACCAATGCCATCCTGTCTCAGCCGACCAGCGAATGGCTCCGCGCCAACAATCTTGGCAAGATCGAAAACATGATGCACCGGGTCGTGACCTCGATCGGATATGGCTATCTGAACCGATTGCCGCTCATCCATGCATTCCGCTGGGTTGATTTCAATATGATGGTCACTGGCTTGCTGAAGTTCACGGTGATGCCGGAAGGCGGCTGGCAGCATTTCTGGGACCGTTTTTCTGAAGATCTGGACGTTCGCGTAAACGAAGCCGCGACCGCGATCCGCCGCGACGGCGATGGTGTGCGTGTCGAAACCGCCGACGGCAGTGAATTTAGCGCTGAGCGCCTGATCAACACCCTGCCGATGGATGTATTCTGTAAACTGACAGACCCGACCGAAAGCGAATCCAAAGTTGCCGACGCGATCGACTGGGGCGGCTATACGACCTCCTTACTGTCGGTGGCCGATTGGCCGCACGAAGCACCCGTAAACTCCTGGAGTGATACTTGCGCCACAGACGCAAATGACGGGCAGATCCTATTCTCTCGCTATGAATGCCCGGACGAGATGGAACGGGACCTATTCACTGTTGGTCAGCTCTCGTCAGCTTACTCTCTCGACGAATTGACGGAGCTCGCCTTATTCAGCGCCCGTGATCGCGGCGCCATCGACCCGCGCATGATGCAGCAAATCGTATGGTCCTATATGCCAACCTATAAGGCGCAGGCCGTGCGCGATGGGCTGCTATCGGCAATGTCCGCGATGCAGGGCGAGAACCGCACCTTCCATACCGGCGCCAGCTTTTCGCATGAAGCGGTGTCGACGATTTCCAGCTTTAACGAACAGCTGATTGCAAAGGTAGCACCTTAAGGTCCTGCCCAGTGCTGTAGACGTGATCGCCTGGAATAATCGCGACCAGGTTCACCGATTTGTCGCCGCTGAGATTCTCTTTGTACTGTCCGCCCAGGTTCGCGATGTGAGTTTCAGACATGTAAGAGGCGTACTCGTCCAGCGTCACTTCAGAGCCGTCAGACGTTTCAATCGTCTCGGTAACGACCTCCTTCTCGAAGGTCGTGGTGGCGGCGTAGGCGCCGCGAACGATGAAGCAGATCGAGCTTGAGCCATCAGTCATGGCGCGGACATAGAGCGACAACCGGCCTGTATTGCCAACGGTGCGATGCGCTTTCAGGCACATTTGTCCGAGCGCGCGCGTGAGCGATCCGCTAGCCGATGATTTGACCAGAAGGTCTTCTGGAATAGCCCTGACCAAGGCGCCAATCGTTGCATCGGAAAGATCGTTTTGCGCCATCTGGGCGAATTCTTCAGCGAAGATTTCGCGCAGGCGCACGGCTTCAGCGTCGACCAAGTGTGCGTTATCGTCCAGCGAGTGACGCGTCATCGACGACATCAGACCCTCGAGGTCTTTTGAGGCGTTCATGATCAGATTGGCGAGATTACCAAGTTCTTGATCATCGAACTGGATGCGCGAGTCTGGTTGCAATAGCCGCGCATATTTGCGGATGGTCTTGATCGGATAAATCACTTCGCGAGAGATCGATTCAAAGAAGGCCGACTTGGTTTGCAGCGCCTGCTCGGCTTGCTGGCGTGATTCCAGAATGGTCTGCTGGCTTTCGACCAGAGAGCTGACATTCTCGATCAGTTCGATCTGATCGCCGGCGACGCCATTGAAATCGGTCTTGCGGTAATACTGACCTTCCCAGAAGTAGAAGCCCTCACGCGTGCGCCCGCCCTGCGTCAGAGCTTCGCGGTTCTTCTCCATGGTCGCGTTGCAGAACACGACTTCGCCGGAGCTATCCTGGATTTCGAGCCCGATGCCGAGGGTACGCACCGCCGATTCAAGACGGCCCTTGGACAATTGCAGGCCGAGGCGAACGCGCAGCATCTCCACAGTCTCGTTGTATTTCAGGTGCGCCATGTAGACCATTGTCACGCCGAGCGTCCCACCCATAGCAGCGGTAATGACGGCCGCCGCGCCGTCGATGAAGGTCAGGGAAAAGATCGTGACCGGAAGGGCGCCAGCGAGAAAACGCGCTGACATCGCAGCATTCGAACCGAGGCAGGCTGCTGCCGCAGCACACATGCCGGTCGACAGCGCCGCGAGCGTGATGTTCGCGGCGGGGTCTGGACCAGCGAAGATGATACAGCTCAGGGCCCACCACGCTCCGAACAGGAAATTATTGCGGGCACCCTTCTTGAGGAAGCCGCCTGAAAGCTTGGCATCTTTCGGCACCGCATCCATCGCCTTGGCGCCGATATACTGGAAATACGAGAAGTAAGCGATGGGCGCCCACCACATCAGCGCCAGCCACCACTCCGTAAATTGCGCAAAGATCAGCGTTACCACTGTGCCATTGATCGCCGTGATCAGCGACAGGGGCTTCATCACCGCAGCCAATTGATCGAACAATTCGCGCAGCACCAGCTGACGCAAGTCCCCTTCAGGGAGCTCGGTCTTGCCGTGCACGATGCTGTTGAACATGGTTCGAGTGGTGATGCGCATGCCCGCACATAATCATACATGTCTTGAAAAACTGGTCGCGGTGCTCGTTAATCTGCGTTCATGATATTTAGAAACGATCAATCAACCTTGCGACTTGGTTAACGCGCAGGACCAAGTTGAAACTTCACTGAGACGCAGCGATAATTTTTACGAATTCCTTCACATTTCAATAGACAATTGACGGTTGTAAGGCCCCGTGCTCCATTGAAATAAAACTAGTGGGAAGAAATCCGTGATAGAAGCAAACGAACAAGTATACATGATGATGAAAACATTCTTCGAGGAGAATGTTCCATACGCTAAGCATAGTGGTATAGAATTACTTGAGATTGCAGACGGTCGCGGTGCGGCGCAGCTTCCTGACTGGAAAGAAACGCAAAACCATATGGGCAGTCAGCACGCTGGCGCCCTGTTTACGCTCGCGGAAGCCGCCTCTGGCGCGGCCATGGTGTCGCTGTTCGCTGACAAGGTTCTGATGGTCAAAGCCGCGATCACCGAAGCGACGATCCGATACCAGAAAGCCGCACGCGGTGTCGTGCGAGCAACTGGCCTGCTGCGACGTCCGGGCGCAGACATTCTCGCTGAGTTCAATAAGGAAGGCCGTGTGACGTTTGAAGTCGACGTCACATTGCACGATTCCAAGGATCGCGAAGTCGCCGCCATGGATGTTATCTGGTCGATCCAGATCAATCAGCCGCGCGCTTAAGACCGGAAACTCTGCGCGTTAGCGTTTCCCTTCCCTCAGTTCCAGCTTAAGTAACGCGGAGACGCGAACTGGCTGGAGCTGAAGATGACTAAATCCCCCGTAAATGATGCAGCGCTGGATCAAATCTGGCGGAATGGCCGTTCCTATAATGGCTGGACGTCCGATCATGTGGCTGAAACTCTGATCCGGGCGACTTATGATCTCACAAAAATGGGCATGACGAGCGCGAATTGCTCGCCGGCACGGTTTGTTTTCCTCCACTCTTCGGAGGCGAAAGAGCGGCTCAAGCCACATTTGATGGAAGGAAATGTCGACAAGACTCTCGCCGCGCCATGGGTCGTGATCATAGCACATGACTTGGAATTCCATGAGAAAATCCCAGAGCTCTTTCCCCACAATCCAGGCGCCAAGGACTGGTTCGCGGATGAGGAAAATCGTCATCTGACGGCCTTCCGCAATGGTACGCTGCAGGGCGCTTATCTGATGCTGGCGGCTCGCGCACTCGGCCTCGATTGCGGTCCGATGTCGGGCTTTAATAATGCCGGCGTGGATGAAGAATTCTTTCTCGGCGATGAAGCAACCAAGACCTGGCGCTCGAACTGGCTTTGCAATATCGGGCACGGCGATGACAGCACGATTTTCGAGCGCAGCCCGCGGCTGAGTTTTGAAGACGCCTGCCTGGTGCTCTAGGGTCGACGCGTGATTGTTCTTGCGTTTCATACAGCCGGACCAGCTTGCGAACTGGCAGTGACGCAAGATGGCAAGGTCATAGGCGAATTGCGTGAACCCATGCAGCGCGGGCAAGACGCTCGGTTGCCTGGACTGACACAAACGCTGCTCTCAAAAGCTAAACTCTCACTGGATCAAATCGACCGATTTGCCGTTGTGACCGGGCCCGGAAGTTTTACCGGGATCCGTGTAGGCGTCGCGTTCGCCCGCGGCTTGGCGCTGGCGACTAAAGCCCCCTGTCTCGGCATTACGACGCTTGAAGCTGCCTTGCCCGCCGGGCAGCAAGGCTCTGCAATCGTGGCTCTTCCCGCCCAGAAACGCCCGCCTGATATCACCTATTGGACCCAGACATTCAGATCCGGCACCGCAACCGATGAAGCGTGCGAGATGACCCTCGAAACACTCGCGGATCTGCTAAGCAGCCATCCGCACATGGTTTATGGCGACGCCGAGATGCTCCAGGCCAAGCTGCCTGATCTTACCGTACACACCGCCCGCCCCACCGCTGCGCGCGCGGCCCAGGTGGCTACCACTTTAGATCCTGATCTTCACCCGGCACGCCCCACCTATGCGCGCGCGCCGGACGCCGCACTGCCTCAATCCGCGCCAATGACATGACCCGTCAGAACGACGAGCCTCACCAAAGCGTCGACCTCGGCCTGGCAGACAGCGCGCGCATGGCGAACGTTCATCGTGCGGCATTTTCCGGCGATCGGGCCTGGAGCGCGCAGCAATTCGAAGATCTTCTAAATCAAACCAGCATTCGCGCCCGCGGGATCGCTGAGCGCGGCGCGATCCAAGCTTTTGTGCTGTTTCAGATCGCGGTGGATCAGGTGGAGATCCTCACCATTGCGACAGCTCCATCGGCGCGGCGACAAGGGTTCGCATCTGCCCTGCTGGCGGACACGGAAAACCGTTTGATGCGCGAGGGCGTGGTCAATTGGTGGCTGGAAGTTGCAGAGGACAATCTCGGCGCGGTGAAATTCTACCAATCCTTGGGCTTCAAGTCAGACGGGCGGCGTCCGAACTATTATAAGCGCCTTGAAGGAAATCGCGTAGACGCCATCTTGATGTCCAAGCCAATGGCTAGACAGGCCGCAACTTAAAGGGCTACAGGAGCGTCATGGATCGTTTGGAAAAACTCTGCGCCGAAAAAGGCCTCCGCATGACCGAGCAGCGCAAGGTCATTGCCCGCATTCTGTCTCTCGCGGACGATCATCCGGATGCAGAAGAGCTGCATCGGCGCGCCAATGCAGTCGACAAGAACATCTCACTGGCAACTGTCTATCGTACAGTGAAGCTATTCGAAGAGTATGGGATTATCGAAAGCCACGATTTCGGTGATGGCCGCGCCCGTTACGAAGAGGTTCCAGACGAGCACCATGACCACTTGATCGATGTAAAATCCGGCAAGGTGATCGAGTTCCACAACGAAGAGATTGAACGCCTGCAAGAAGAGATTGCGCGCGAGCATGGCTATCGCCTGGTGGATCATCGCCTCGAGCTCTACGCCGTTCCGCTGAAAGACGGCGAAGACTAAGTCCGGTGGCACGCGAAGCCCCCTTCCTGATCGCCATGTCCGGAGGGTCCGGATCGGGAAAATCCACTGTTGCAGAAGCCCTGGTAGAAGCGTGCCAGGATGTTGGAGTCGTGATCTTTCACGAAGATGGATATTACTGGCCAATGGCGCATTACGGCCCAGCCGACACCGAAGAGCTGCGCCAGGCGATCATCGCAAAAGTCAATTATGATGACCCGGTCTCGAAGGAGACCAGCCTGATGGCACGGCAGCTGGCGGACCTGAAAGCCGGCGTCACGATCGAACAGCCGATCTATGATTATGACCTGCACGATCGCAAGACTGAGACCCTGACCATCAAGCCCGCCCCGGTGATCATATTGGAAGGAATCCACGCGCTTTCAGTCCCCGAAGTGAAACCATTGATCGACCTCTCGATCTATGTCGACACGCCGGATGATCTGCGCCTGGCCCGCCGTATCCGCCGCGATGTCGTTGAGCGGGGTCGGAGCGTCGAAAGCGTGCTCGCACAGTATCTTGGCACCGTGCGCGCGGCGCACTATCGCCACACATTCCCCGCCAAGTTCGAAGCGGATCTGGTGATCGCCGATGAGGGCCTGCCCGCCTATGGCCAGGTCCGCCCGAGCAACGCAGCCATCGCCCGCATGATGGCGCCAATCATTGGCCGATTGCGCGCAGAAGGTGTGCTTTAACGCATTTGCGGTTAGACTCCTTCGTTATGCTGCGTGTTCTGACTCTTTTTTCTGCTCTGGCTCTACTGCCCTCTGCCGCCTTGGCCTGCGATATGCGGACGGATAGCCGCTCAGAGGCACTCGCAAACTATGTCATCAACGGCGAGGCGTGCCTGAACGCGCCACCCGCAGATTTTCGCTTTGACCTTGAAGCAGAACGACTTTTTGTCGATCTGGTCAATCAAGCGCGCGCAGATCATGGACTAGAGCGCCTGCGCACACGACACGAGCTGAGACCATCCGCGAGATTTCACAGTCTCGATATGGGGCTCAATGACTTCTTTGGCCATGAGTCGCCGGACGGCCGATCTCATGCAGCAAGGATCGCCGCGTTTGACCGCACCTTGCTTGCCGAAGGGACCGCCGAAAACCTCGCCCAGTTTGGGCCCTCTGTTTGCGTCGATTATCGCGACCGCGAGGTCTCTTGCACTCTGGTGCGCGGCTTCCGGCCGCCTGAGCGGAGCAAAGTCGTTCGGGATCTGCATCAGCGACTGATGGAGAGTAAAGGCCATCGCCGAAACATTCTCGACCCCGACATGTCGCACATTGCAGTCGGTGTCGCGCGGACCGAGACGGGATTCCATGTCACGCAACTCTTCGCGGATGTGCTCGGAAATCTATCTCGCCCCGCGCCGTTGACGGCAGAAGTTTCTCAAAGACTGACCCTGGTCGCCAGCGTGCCGGGCTGGGACGTTGCCAACCTGGCTCTCGCCCACGGCGAAGAAACCATTGATCTCGACATGGGACGGATACCCGCCGGCCTCTCAGGGCAAAGCGGGCTCAGCGTTCGCGCTGAAGTCAGTCAGGAATTCGAGGAAGGACCGATCACACGCACATTGGTGACCTGGATCTACCCATCCGGCCCAACGATTGAAATCCTGCCCGCTACAGGAAGCTAGCAATCTCACCGAGCGGCTTTTTGACCAGCGCATGGTTGGGCACCATGGCGTCGTCTGCCGGATAGCCCGCAACCAGGATCAGGAATGGTTTCTCGGTCTCAGGTCGCCCGCAAATGCCGTTCAGGAACTTCATCGGGTTGGGCGTGTGCACCAGCGTCGCAAGACCTGCATTGTGGCAGGCTGAGATTAGCATGCCCGTTGCGATGCCGACGCTTTCATGAATATAATAATTCTTCTTATCCTCGCCCTCGCGGATGCCGCCGCGGCGTTGTGCGAAGATACAGATCAGCCAGGGCGCAATCTCCATGTAGGGCTTGTCGGCATCGGTTCCGATCGGGGCCAATGCATCGATCCATTCCTGCGCCGCGCGCCCGGAATAGAACTCCCGCTCTTCCGCCTCAGCGGCCTCGCGAATTTCTTTCTTTTTCGCGTTGGACCCAACGCAGGCAAAGTACCAGGGCTGGTGATTGGCGCCGCTTGGGGCCGACCCGGCGGTGAGCACGCACTGCTCGATAATGTCCTGCGGAACCGCTTTCGAAGAAAAGGATCGCACCGACCGCCGCGACTGCATCTGCTGATGATATGCGACAGCGCGAGCCTGCATCTCAGCCTCAGGATAATGCGGAAAATCCGCACTGAGCGGAACGTGCGTTTCAGTCGTTGTTTTCATCTGCGCGCAGCCTCTTTGCCGATTTTCTCAGCCTGAGCCAGCCATTTCGCAATCTTCTTCTCGTCGGCAGTCTTGGCCTGCGCGAGGTGGGTGTAGGTTTTCACCTTTACGCCCGTGAAGCCGAGGATTTGCTTGGTCATCCGATTCTTGTGCGGGTTGCCATACATCCATTTGATGAAGAAGCCGGGCGTATCGGCATTGACGAATACGTCGGCGGCCCGACCCTCCAGCAGCTTGTCCCACCACGGATCGTCATCGTGATAGTCAAACGTAATGCCAGGCAAGAATGTCCGATCAATCGCGCCTTGCATCTTAGCCGGCATGCCGCCCCACCAGAGCGGGTGAAACCATGCCAGGTTTTCGGCCCATTTCGTATTCTCAAGAAACTCGGTGAGACAGGGCTCATGATCTTTGCGCTTCTTGTATCCGTAGGTCAGATCAAGATCGAACGTCATGTCATGCAGATTCATCCGCCGCACGTCCGCGCCAGCCGCCTCCGCGCCGCGCTGATACGCATCCGCGAGCCCATGGCTCAATGAGGTTTCATTCGGATGCCCGACCCAGATGAAGATCTTTCTGGCCAAGACTTACTCCTCTGGCAGGTCCGGAACACCGACCGCGTGGAAGCCCGCATCGACATGCAGGACTTCACCAGCAATCGAGTGCCCGAGCGGGGATAGCAGATAAAGCGCGCAGCCCGCGACGCCTTCCATACGCGTGTCTTCCTTAAGCAGCGACCAGTCCTTGCCGGTGCCCATCAGAGACTTTCCGCCGCGAATGCCCGCGAGCGACAGCGTCCGCATGGCACCAGCCGAAATCGCATTCACGCGAATGCCCTGTGTCCCAAGATCCCGCGCGGCATACCGGGTCGACGCTTCCAACGCAGCTTTGGCGACACCCATGACATTATAACTTGGCACCGTCCGCTCAGCGCCGAGGTAAGTCATGCAGATAATCGCGCCGCCATCCGGCATGATCTCTGACGCGCGGCGCGACGCATCGATGAAACTGTAGACCGAGATATCCATGGCCCGGCGAAAGCCTTCGCGCGACGTGTTGGCGACCATGGAACCCATCAATTCATCCTTGCCGGCAAAAGCGATTGAGTGGACCAGAAAATCGATCTTGCCCCACTTTTCCTTCACCGCGGCAAAAGCTTTGTCCATGCTCTTATCATTGGTCACGTCGGCCTCGAGCATGAAGTCCATGTCGATACTCTCGACCAGAGGACGGACCCGGCGTTCCAGGCTCTCGCCTTGATAGGTGAAACAGATTTCTGCGCCTTGGGCAGCCAGTTGCTGGGCAATGCCCCAGGCAATCGAATTCTTGTTCGCCACGCCCATGATGATGCCGCGCTTGCCCGCCATCAGGTTTCCGGTCGGCATGTCTCCGTAATCGGCCATGTGTTGGCTCCTTGCTCATATCGTCGTTGAAGAGAGGGCTATTCGGGCGCGCTGGCCGCGTCAAGCAATCGGCTGACGGAGCGGCGCAGATAAGGCTCTGGTCGAAGGAGATTTCATGGCCTAGGAAAAAGTTAACGGAGATTAACCGTAAACAGGCGCTTAGAATGAGGGCTGTAAGGCAAGGATTGCTATGGGTGCTGGCCGCCGGATCCAGTGGGTCCGCATTTGCGGGCACGGTGCATCATGTGCGCTTCGTTCAGCCTGCGCAAATCCTGGTCTGGGAAGACGGCGAGTTAATCGCGCGTGGCGACCGCATTGAGCTGGGTCAAACGCTCGGCGCGCAAGACCAGCCCTTGATCGGCGCCGGAGAATTGCTGCCTGTCCAAGACGCCGCGACCGGGCTGCGCACCATTTCCGTCGCAAGCAACACAGCATTCTCTCTACGATCTGGCGACACGAGCGATATCTCTGTCCGCGTGCTCAGCATCCGCGAGAATGGCGAAGCGAGCGCGGTTCCGGCAGCGGGGACTGGGTTCCGACAGGCGTCGAAAACCGCGATCCGGCCGGGCGCACCAGAAAGCCAGGCGATCGAGCTTGAAATTACCTGGTCCGGTGATACCGCGCCGCCTTTGCTCATCGTCGCCGATTAACCTTGATCAAGCCCGCTGCCACTCGGCTTAAGCGGTTCTTAGCCTTCGCCGATTAACCTTGACGGCTTGAAACGGGCTTTTCGGTATTTTCTCCCAGCTCTGGGAACCGGCGCAGCTATGCTGCTCGGGGCAGTGACGGCGCAAGCCGAGCTGGTCGATCGCCCGCATTTCAAAGTCAGAGGCATGGTCATCGTCTGGGGCGCAGATGGCGCCAGCAATGCGCCCGTTGTTTCAGATTTCATTATTGATACCGGCACCGGCGGCACAGCGGCCACCTCAGGTGACCTCGACCTGATTTCGACCGACGCGCATACGGTTGTGACCGGAACCCTGGTCCCGACCCAGAGCGGCGTCGCCAGTGCAACCGGCGGAATGCCATTCCTGCTGACCAACACAGATCGCGGCACAATCTCGACGGACACGAATGGCGACGGAATTGTTAACGGCGCCGACTCCTTCACGCCTTTCGGTCTGCAAAACATCACTGATGCGCGCGTCGATGCTGTACGGCAGAATTCGAGCTTCTACGTCGCGTCCAATGTTCCGTTCGCGATTGATGCGCAGGCGTTCACGCCGAGCACGTTCACCGAGTTCATCCTGTTGCTGATTACCCGAGTGCAGCTATCGGCGACGGCGAGCGGAGATGACGGCCTGCCGTTTGGGGCGAGCGCGCAGCTCCCGCATTCAGGCGGACCCACTTCAGGATTTTCGCCGATCCTGCGGCTCTGGGATCTGCGCAATCCCCGCAACATGTTTACCGGAAACCAGCGCACGGCCCGTGCGCCGGGTTCAATTGCGGACCAGTCGGTGCGCTTCGATGCGGAATACTCGATCTCAGCCGCCAACCTGAACGGCTATGATCTGTCGCTCGGCACCTTCGACTTCCAGGTGGAAGTCGTTTATACGGTTTATGTGCCTTAGGATTTCAGGCCGAGCTTATCGACCAGTCCAACCCGCATGTCCTTAGCCGTGTAGATCTTGTCTTCGTCGGCGTAGACGCGCCCGTCCGCAATCCCGAGGATGAGCCTGCCGCGACGCACGCGCTTCATGTCAATCTCATAGCGAACGAGCTTGGTATCGGGCGTGATCTCGCCTGTGAAGCGGACCTCACCAACCCCAAGTGCGCGACCTTTTCCGTAGGATCCGCTCCAGCCCAGCCAGTAGCCAACCGCCTGCCACATCGCATCAAGGCCAAGACAGCCAGGCATGACCGGGTCACCCGGGAAATGACATTCAAAGAACCAGAGGTCGGGATGGATATCGAATTCTCCGATCACGTGGCCTTTGCCATACTCGCCGCCATCTTCAGAGATTTCGGTAATCCGGTCCATCATCAGCATGGGCGGGATCGGCAGCTGGGCATTGCCCGGGCCAAAGAGTTCGCCAGCGCCTGACTTCAGCAAGTCTTCCTTGCTGTAGGATGGCTGCGGGGTGTGAAATTCGTGCGGTCCCTTCATGGGTTCAACCTCGCTGTTTGAGAACGCGCGACATCCGCGCGAATAAGGTGCCGCGCCTGTTAACCGCTTGGCGGCAAGGCTGCAAGCTTTGCGGGCTTAGAGTTTACCGGTAGCGATCTCTGCGCCCCACAGATCGGACTTGGCGACCCAACCATTATCGCGGCCGATTTCGATTTCACACCAACCTTGATCACACTCGCCTAGCTCAACTATCACGCCGGGCTTCAGGCGTGCCCGCGCCGGGGAATCCACCCCCGGACGGCGTTTCAACTCAACATCGCGGGTAATCAGTGCTGTGCGGTTCGCCGATAGCATACGGGCCTGCATCCAGACTTCGTCGCCATCCGGATCACGCACCCGGCGCCAGCCATGGGTTTCGCGCACCACCAGCATTGGCAGGCCCTCGCGCTCATAGCGCCAAAGGATCGGGTGATCGAGATTCGGGCCCTGACGCCCATGTACAGCTGAATAACGGAGCGATTCAAAACGCGGCAAAGGCTTGCCCGAGAACCGACTGATCTTTATCGTTTGGGCTTCCTGACGGGCTTCCACGGCAAGCGCGCCAAGTCCGCCCAACAGGGCGAAGCAAAGCAGCAGGCGTGAAAAAAAGGCTGTCATTCCTGCTTTTTTACCGATTGAGGTGAATCGTCGGTAAAACAGTGCATTGGCGATCTGCAATTGCTCTGCTAAGCGCGGGGCCAGAAAGCGAGGACAAATGTCAGACAAGCGCCTGAAGGTGATCGTGACCCGCCGCCTGCCCGATGCGGTGGAACTGCGCCTGAAAGAGCTTTTTGACACTGAACTCAACCAATCCGATGAAGCCTTTTCTGCGGACCAGCTGGTTGATGCGGTGCAGCGCGCCGATGTGCTCGTCTCGACAGTGACTGATCAGGTGGATGGACGCGTGCTGTCCAAGGCTGGCGAACAATTGCAGATGATCGCGCAATTCGGCGCGGGCGTGGACAATATTGATGTCCAGACCGCCTCAGAGCGCGGCATTACCGTGACCAATACGCCCGGCGTTCTGACCGATGATACCGCAGACGTCACCATGGCGCTGATTCTGGCCGTGCCGCGGCGCCTGCATGAAGGCATCGAGCTGATGGATGCAGGAAAGTTCGATGGCTGGGCGCCGACCTGGATGATGGGCCGCCGCCTGTCCGGTAAACGGCTCGGCATTATCGGCATGGGACGGATCGGTCAGGCTGTGGCGCGCCGAGCCAAAGCCTTTGGCCTGCAAATCCACTATCATAATCGCAAGAAGGTCTCTCGCCCGGTTGAGGAAGAGCTCGACGCGACCTTCTGGGACAGCCTCGATCAAATGCTAGCGCGCATGGACATTGTGTCGGTCAATTGCCCGCACACGCCTGCGACTTATCACTTGCTGAACGCGCGCCGATTGGAGCTGATGAAACCAGACGCCTTTATCGTCAACACAGCGCGCGGTGAGGTGATTGATGAAGCAGCCCTCGCAAATGCCATCAAGGATGGCAAGCTGGCTGGCGCCGGCCTCGACGTGTTCGAACGGGAACCAGCGGTGAACCCTGATCTCGTCGGTCTGCCAAATGTTATCCTGCTGCCGCACATGGGGTCAGCCACCGTGGAAGGCCGCGTCGAAATGGGCGAGAAGGTGATCATCAACATCAAGACCTTCGCCGATGGGCACCGCCCACCCGATCGCGTCATTCCAGCAATTCTCTAAACAATTGTACCGCCAATGCAGCTTTGAGCGCGCCTCCAAGTGCGCGCCTCACCGCCGTGCAAGGCTCAGTGCACGCTGACAGCTTCCAGCTTATACGCTTCAGCCGCGGCTTCGGCCGCTTCGCGACCTTCGATGATGGCCAGTTTCTGACCTTCGCCATTGGTCACAACAACCAGGTCTTCGACATCATCAATCGAGCGCAGAGCTTCCGGGGGCAATTCGGCGAGCTCACGTTCATTGATCTCGCGGAAGTAAACAAATCGGCTGAAATCAGGTGTCTCAGCGGTCAGTTTCGTCATGTCAGTCATGGTCTACTCCTTCCGTTTCAGACAGGACCAGAACACCTTTTCCTCCGGAGGCCCCATCATGGCAGCCCCGCCGATAGAGGTTCGGTGTCAGGTTGAATCTAGGTTTCGACCTTGTCACCTTCAAGGCGACCATGTTCACATTGAGTTGTTAAGAAAACTGAACCACTGCCGGGTTTTCGGGCACGGATTAGAGCAATCCAGGCAAGATTAAGTTCGCTCGAGCAGCTGGAAGAAGCCGATTACTTTCACGATTTTCCCGCAATCATTGACCTCGGTGACGTCAAAGCCGGGCATGATCAGCTTGCCATCGAGGTGAATGGCCCAGTGATAGCGGCAGAAATTGTTCTGGATATCGACTTCGCTGGCCCGAGAGTAGACCGCGCCGGGGATCTGGCTCTGCACCAGTTCGACCATTTTTAGGAACGCATCCCGCCCAATGATATTGTGGTTCGGGTCAACGAAATGGACATTGTGCTCCATCGCTGCGTCGACCAGAGCGCGCTGTTCGGCGGCGTCCTCTGTGTTCCAGACCGCCATCATCTTTTCCAGACTGTCCATGTAAGCCGTCATTTCAGGTCTCCTTGTGTATAAACTTATAAACCGACCGACGGTTTGTTTACAAGAAGAGTCTCGCATTGTAAAGGGAGGCCATGGCGACTCAGAAGCAGCGATCTGACGAGACGAGACTGAAACTGCTAAATGCGTTTCGGACATCTTTCCTGGAGCGCGGCTATGCAGCGACCACGGTCAAGCATGTTCTGGATCAGACCGGCCTCTCCAAAGGCGCGCTCTATCACCACTTCACCAGCAAGGAAGAAATCATTGAAGCGCTGTTCGAGCATGAGTCGCGCAGCACGATTGATCGGGTGATGAACCAGGTGGACCCAACGGCCTCGCCTCTCAATCGCTTGCGCTCAGCCTGTCTCGACTGGACCCGCGAGGTTCGGGCGCCGGATATCTCAAAGATCATTTTCGAAATCGGCCCGGCGGCGCTCGGCGCGCGAAAGGCAAAAGAGATCGAAGACCGAAACAGTCTGGACCGGATCGAGGCGCTGCTCGCCGAAGCTATCGCCGCAGGAGAACTGGCCGCCGCCGACCCGAAGCTGATCGCAGCCTTCCTGAACGCACTGGTCGCAGAAGCAGGGTTGTACGATCTGCGCACAGGGCGCGATTCCGTCCCGACACTTGCGGCTTCGATCGATGCGCTGTTTGCAGGCATGCGGCCCTAGAGCAGATCTGCTCGACGCCTTTTGCTACGCAAATCACGATGAAAATGGTGGAGCCAGACGGAATCGAACCGACGACCTCTTGCATGCCATGCAAGCGCTCTCCCAACTGAGCTATGGCCCCATCTGTGGGAAAGGCGGGAATAGAGTTTCCCGCCCGAGCAATCAAGCCCTATTTATCATCGCCTTCCGGCTCAATGTCGTCCGCGTCGGGTTCGCCGAGTTCATTGTTATCGTCGAGATCAATATCGCCGCCGAGATCGAACTCTTCATCGAGATCGATATCGTCGCTGTCATCGTCTTCTTCGTCTGAATCGACGCCGTCTTCGCTGAAGCCGGCCGGCATTTTGCCAGGCGCTTCGTCATCATCATCGCCGCCAGACATATCGAGGACGACCTCATCTTCGTCACCGCCAAGCTCTTTGGCCTGGTCTTCAGAGGACTCTTCTTCATCCTCATCCGTTGCAGCGGCCGCGGCTTTGGCGGCCTCTTCTTCTTCCAGCTCTTCGTCTTCGTCCTCCGGCACCGCCTCTTTAGCGGCTGCGGTGCGAACCTTGGTCTTGGTCGCCTGGACAGTTTCGTCTGCCGGGTCGAAAGAGTGTCCGCATTTCGGGCAAGTCGCCGGGCGCTTGTTCAGGTCGTAGAATTTTGCCTCGCAGCTCGGGCAAACCTGTTTGGTACCCAGTTCCGGATCAGCCATGTTTTTCGTCCATCGGTGAGAAAATCGTTGCCCGCGCGCTTGCCAGAAACGCTCGCGCCTGTCAAAGCGCTTTTCGCGAGGTACTGTAACTCAAGGACCCACAAATATGATGTGGACTTCCCATCCGGTGGCACAGATCACCGGAACCCTGCGTGCGCCTGGCGACAAGTCGTGCTCGCACCGCGCGCTTATTCTCGGTGGCTTGGCTGCTGGCACTTCTGAAATTTCTGGCTTGCTCGAAGGCGAAGACGTTCTCAATACTGGACGCGTTATGGTCGCCCTTGGCGCCAAGGTAGAACGCGTTGGTGATGGCGCCTGGCGGGTCACGGGTGTTGGCCCTGCTGGCTTGAAAACGCCAAATGTGGATCTTGATTTCGGCAATTCAGGAACCGGATCACGGCTGATGATGGGAGTGGTCGCTGGCTATCCGATCGAAGCTCGGTTTATTGGCGATGCCAGCCTGTCGGGTCGGCCCATGGGGCGTGTCTTGGATCCATTAGCAGAAATGGGCGCGAGGTTTGAGGCCAGCGACGGCAAAACGATGCCGCTGATCCTCACAGGCAAAAACGATCTACAGGCGATTGATTACGAGCCGCCACACGCCTCTGCCCAAGTCAAATCCTGTATCCTGCTGGCCGGTCTCAATGCGGACGGCGAAACCAAGGTTCGCGAGAAGCGGCTCACTCGAGACCATTCAGAGCGCATGCTGCGCGGCTTTGGCGCGGAGGTGGTATCGAAACGCGACGGCGCCGCTAATGTGGTGACCATTCGCGGCGGGCAAAGTCTCAGCGCGCAAGAAACAGTTGTTCCGGGGGATCCAAGTTCCGCAGCATTCTTGGCTGCCGCAGCGATGATATCGGGTCGCGGCGGGATTGTCGTTGAAGGGATGATGTCAAACGATACCCGTGATGGCTTCTACCGCGCCGCCGCGCTCATGGGCGCGCATGTCGGCGCCGAAGATGTCGGCGACGCCGCCGGTGAGCGCCTGATCGATATGAGCTTCGAAAGCGCTGATCTGAAAGGCACCGAAATTCCGATCGAGCTCGTCCCGAGTATGATTGACGAGTTTCCGATCCTCGCTGTACTCGCCGCCCAGGCTTCGGGCGTCACTGTGGTTAAGGGCGCGGAAGAGCTTCGGGTGAAGGAAAGTGATCGCATCGCGGCCGTCGTCAACATGCTGCGCGTGAATGGCGTTGAGGTTGAAGAAACGCAGGACGGATTCATCGTCCAGGGCTGCGCCGGCGCGATCCCAGGCGGCGGACTGGTCGAAACTCATCACGATCATCGCATCGCCATGAGCGCCCTGGTCATGGGTACTGCTAGCCAGAGGCCCGTCAGCATTGACGATGCCAGTATGATTGCCACCAGCTATCCCGACTTTATGGAGCATATGAAGGAGCTCGGCGGCGACCTCCGATCCGGGTGAATTTGCGATTCATTAACCATAACACTTGCAATCCCAACTTTTTTGTATATATCGATTTTCGATAAGCAGAAAGGGAACGAACTCATGCGATTGACCTTGATCACGGGGGCGAGCGCGCTGGCGCTCGGCGCCTGTACAACACTGGTACCCGAAACCGAAACAGCGGACGTCGACGCCACTGTCACCGAGGCTGTGGAGGTGGTCGAAACAGTCACTGAAGCAGTTGTGGAAGAGGCCGCACCGATTATTGAGCGGGTCGCCATTTTTGGAAACCCGGAACGGACGCAAGGGCGGATTAGCCCGGATGGCGCATACATAAGCTGGATCGCCCCCGTCGATGGCGTGCTAAACGTCTGGGTCGCCCCGGCAGATGACCCAAGCGCCGCCAAGGCAGTTACCAATGATACGTATCGCGGCATCCGAAGCCATTTCTGGGCCCCGAACTCCCAATTCATCTATTACACGCAGGATGATGGCGGGAACGAGAATTTCCATGTCTATGCGTCGAACGTGGAAACGGGTGAAGTGAAAGACCTGACGCCGGTGGGCGAAGGCGTCCGCGCGACGATTCAAGGCGTATCGGCTGAAAAGCCGGATCATATCCTGGTCGGTCTGAATGAACGCGATGCGCAGATCTTCGATCTGTATCTGGTCGATGCCTCAACCGGAGAACGCGAACTGGTCAAGGAAAACCCCGGCTATGCCGGTTGGGTGATTGACAATAATCTCACCCCCCGCTTTGGGCTTGTTCAGACGGCGGGCGGTGGTTCCGACATTGTCGACATGGAGGGAAATGTCCTGATGTCGATCCCGGCGGAGGATTTCCTGACGACCAACACTTTCGGCTTCAACAAGGCCAATACGCATATGTATGCGGTCGACAGCCGCGGCCGCGATACGGCAGCCCTGGTAAAGATCAGCGCCGAAGACGGTAGTGTCGAGGTTCTGGCTGAGAATGACAAAGCCGATATCAGCAATGTGCTGATCCATCCTGAAACCTACGAATTGCTCGCCTATGCCACCGATTACCTGCGCAGCGAGTGGACACCCTTGAGTGACGAGACCGCAGAAGATCTTGCCTTCCTGAAAGGGGAGTTGAGCGGCGATCTGCAAATTCTTGCTTCGACCGATGACCTCACCAAAGCGATCGTCTATTCAGAGTCCGCCGAAGCGCCCGGCGTCTACTATGTCTATGATCGCGAAAATGATGCGCTGACCGAGATGTTCGCGACGCGTCCGGAACTCGCAGAGGCGCCTTTGCAGCCCATGCATCCGCTCGAGATCCAGTCGCGCGACGGCTTGACCCTGGTCTCGTACCTGACCTTGCCACCTGGCTCTGACGCAGATGGTGATGGCCGTCCGGAATCACCTGTTCCAATGGTCCTCGCCGTGCATGGCGGCCCCTGGGCGCGAGACAATTACGGCTATAATGGTTGGCACCAGTGGATGGCCAATCGCGGCTATGCGGTCCTGTCGGTCAATTATCGCGGCTCAACCGGCTTCGGAAAGAACTTCGTCAACGCAGCGGTAAAGGAATTTGCTGGTAAGATGCATGACGATCTGATCGACAGCGTTGAGTGGGCGGTGGCCGAAGGCATCGCGCAGGAAGACAAAGTCGCAATCGCCGGCGGATCCTATGGGGGTTATGCCACATTGATTGGTGTGACCTTCACGCCGGACACCTTTGCCTGCGGCGTCGATATTGTCGGCCCCTCAAGCCTCGTCACTCTCGTCGAGAGCTTCCCGGAATATTGGAAGCCGTTCCTAGAGGGCACCTGGTTCAAATATGTCGGCGACCCGGCCAATGAAGAAGACCGTGCCGACATGCTGGCCCGCTCCGCTATCACCAAAGTGGACAATATCTCTGTACCGCTGCTGATCGGGCAAGGCGAAAATGATCCGCGCGTGACCAAGCTTGAATCTGACCAGCTGGTTGAAGTGATGGCCGAGAAAGGCCTGCCGGTTACGTATGTGAACTTCCCCGATGAAGGGCACGGATTTGCGCGGCCAGAAAATCGCCTGGCCTTCTATTCCGTCATGGAGGGCTTCCTGGCCGGATGCCTGGGCGGGCAGGCCGAGCCGATCGGCACTGCATTTGACGGGTCGTCTGTGCAAGTCCTGCACGGGGCTGACTATGTCGCGGGCGTGGCTGATGCGATCGCCGCGATGCCTCAGGAAGAGGTCGCAGAGTAAGTCTGGCACCTGATCGTCAAAACAAGATCGCCGCTCGTCGCTTCGGGCGGCGGTTTTCTTTGCGCGCAGATTGAGGCGTTGACTTCCGGGCCTTGATCCCGCATCGCCGCAGCCATGATTATCGCAATCGACGGCACCCTCGCCTCTGGGAAAGGCACCATCGCACGGCGCCTATCGCGCTGGTACGGGCTGCCGCATATGGACACCGGGCGGCTCTACCGCGCCACCGGCGTCGCGGCCATGAATAAGGGCGCCGACTTTGACGATCCTGACGCATTGGCAGAAGTCGCGCGCAGCCTCGACCTGAACGATTATGAGGAAGCACTATTGCGGACGGCCGAGGCCGGTCAGGCTGCGTCGAAAGTGGCCGCCATCCCGGCGGTGCGCGCCGCCCTGTTGGAATTACAGCGCGCCTTTGCGCATCAACCGAAGGGCGCTGTTCTGGATGGCCGCGATATCGGAACCGTGGTGTGCCCCGATGCAGATGTAAAACTCTGGATCGATGCATCGGTTGAGCGGCGCGCGACCCGTCGCTGGAAAGAACTGACCGAGAAGGGCGAAACGCTCTCTCTGGAAGATATGATCGCCCAGCTCAAAGAGCGCGATGAGCGTGACCGCAATCGGCAAGATGCACCGATGATTGCAGCCGCAGATTCAGTCTTGATCGATACCACTCACCTGACTATAGACGCGGCTGTGGATAAAGTGCGGGCAGCGGTTGAGGCCGTGATCGCCCAAAAACCTGAGAGCTCTGGTCCGTAAGGCCCAAATCTAAAAGCCCTCACAAGCTTATCCCTGACATCGCAGCGACGTCTGACCAGAGGCATGGTGCATCTGGCGGTGAGCCCCGTATTTGCTGCGTTATTGGAGACCCCATGACTGAATCAATGAACCCCTCGACTGAGGATTTTGCCTCTATGTTCGAGGAAAGCGCTGGCGCCGCCACCCTGCAAGAGGGCAAGGTTGTTCCAGCCACCGTCATTTCAAACAATGGCGATTTTCTCGTGCTCGACGTTGGCCTGAAAACCGAAGGCCGTGTCGCAGCCAAAGAATTCCTGCTTGAAGAGAAGCAGCCAGAAGCCGGCGATATTGTCGAAGTTTATCTCGACCGGATCGAAAACCTGATGGGCGAAGCTGTTCTGTCACGCGACAAAGCACGCCGTGAAGAAAGCTGGATCCGTCTCGAAGACAATTACAACAAGGAAGAGCCTGTCAAAGGCGCAATTGTTGGCCGCGTCAAAGGCGGATTCACTGTCGACCTTGGCGGCGTCAATGCCTTCCTGCCTGGCTCGCAAGTCGACATTCGCCCCGTCCGCGATGTTGGCCCGCTGATGAACGAAGTTCAGCCTTTCGCCATCCTCAAGATGGACCGTGCCCGTGGCAACGTTGTTGTCTCTCGCCGCGCCATCCTTGAAGAGAGCCGCGCCGAACAGCGCGCCGAGATCGTTGGCGACATGAACGAAGGCGATACCCGCGAAGGCGTCGTCAAGAACATCACCGATTACGGTGCGTTCGTTGACCTGGGCGGCATTGACGGGCTCCTGCACGTCACCGACATGAGCTGGAAGCGGGTCAATCACCCAAGCCAAGTCGTCAATGTTGGCGACACGGTCAAAGTTCAGATCATCAAGATCAATCCGGAGACCCAGCGCATCAGCCTTGGTATGAAGCAACTCGAAAGCGATCCTTGGGACGATATCGAGAGCAAGTACACCATCGGCACACGCATGTCTGGTCAGGTCACGAACATCACCGATTATGGTGCATTTGTTGAGCTGGAAGACGGTGTTGAAGGCCTGATCCACGTTTCTGAAATGAGCTGGACCAAGAAAAACGTTCACCCTGGCAAGATCGTATCGACCTCTCAGGCAGTCCTCGTCGAAGTGCTCGACGTCGATTCTGAGAAGCGCCGCATCTCTCTTGGCCTCAAGCAGACTCAGGACAATCCTTGGTCAGCCTTCATGGCTGAGCATCCGGTCGGCACCGACATTGAAGGTGAAGTCCGCGGCATCACTGAGTTCGGCCTGTTCGTTGGCCTCGGCCCAGACCTCGACGGTATGGTCCACATCAACGACATCTCCTGGGAACAGTCTGGTGAGGAAGCGATCCAGAACTACCAGAAAGGTGACACGGTTACTGCACGCGTCCTCGACGTCGACACTGAGAAAGAGCGTATTTCGCTCGGCATCAAGCAAGTTGGCGGCGATCCAATCGCTGACAATGCAAGCGTCAAGCGCGGCGCCATCGTGACCTGTACGGTTACTGAAGTTGCGTCTGGCGGTATCGAGGTTGAATTCGGCGATCCAGCCGTCAAAGCCTTCATCCGTCGTTCTGATCTGTCGCGCGACCGCAGCGAACAACGCCCTGAGCGTTTCGCAGTTGGCGACAAAGTCGACGCCAAGGTAACGCAAGTCGATCGCTCATCTCGCCGTATCTCTGTGTCGATCAAGGCGCTGGAGATCTCTGAAGAGCAAGAGGCTGTCGCACAATACGGTTCAGCCGATAGCGGCGCATCTCTGGGCGACATCCTGGGTGCAGCCCTCGCAACTGGCGACGCTCCTGCTGAAGAAGAAGCCAAACCAAAGGCGAAGCCTAAAGCCAAAGCGAAAGCCAAAGCTGAACCAGAGGCCGAAGCCGAGGTAGAGGTTGAGGCAGAAGCTGCAGCTGAGGAGGCGCCTAAGAAGAAAAAGGCGGCTCCGAAAAAGAAGGCAGCTCCAAAGAAGAAAAAAGCCGAAGAAGGTGATGACGCCTAATTCAGTTCAAGTCCGCACCTAACTTTCTGGTAATGGACAAGTATTTTGCGCCGGAGGCCTAGTCTCCGGCGCATTTTTCGTTTAGGTTCAAAGACATGCTGAGATCCGAACTGATTGCGAAGCTTGCGGATGAGAATCCCGATTTGCGCCCCGAAGACCTCGAAAAGGTTGTCGGTGTCATTCTCGACGAGATCGCCGAAGCGCTGGCGCGCGGCGACCGTGTGGAGTTGCGTGGCTTTGGCGCCTTCTCGGTACGCCACCGCAAGGCCCGTAAAGGCCGTAACCCGCGCACCGGCGAGTCGGTTGAGGTAGAGGCAAAGTCCGTCCCATTCTTCCGGCCTGGCAAGGAATTGCGCGCCAGAGTGAATGACGGCGTCGACCCAGAGTCTAGATAACCCTCTGTAATCCTTAATGTTTCAGGGAATTGACCGCTTTGCGGAATTCCAACAGTCTATGACATGACCTTTTAGGGGGTCTGGATCATGAAAGGGGTTCGATATGTTCAATGAATTCAAAGAGTTTGCCATGAAGGGCAATCTCGTCGACATGGCGGTTGGCTTCGTCATGGGCGGCGCATTTGCCACTGTGGTGACAGCCTTCATTCAAGGCGTATTTCTACCGGCGCTCAGCCCGGTTCTGGGCGGACTTGATTTCGGCAGCTGGGAATATGTTATGGCGCCAGCCGTGCTTGCCGAAGACGGATCAGTTGTCACTGAGGCCGTCAGCATCAAGATCGGCGAATTCATTTCCGCCGTCATCTCCTTCCTCATCGTCGCGTTCGTGATGTTCCTGATCATCAAGGGCATGAACAACATGATGAAAAAGGAAGAAGAAGCGCCGGCCGAACCGCCAGCCCCGCCACGTCAGGAAGTACTGCTCGAGGAAATTCGTAATCTCCTCGCAAAACAGTCGTAATTCATTAATACTGACGGCGTATACACACTCACAAGTAGAGTGTGTTGAGTGTTCAGGGGCGGCTTCCGGCTGCCCCTTTTCATTTGCCTGGATCTCAAGCTCAGCGACGTCTCAAGAACACGTACCAGGCACCGGTGCCACCATGCCGGGCATGGGCTGGCGCATAACCGCTGATCAAGGCGCGCGCTTCCGGCATTTCCAGCCATTGTAAAAAGCTCTGGCGCAAAATGCCTTCGCCGCGCTTGCCCTTGCCTGTGATGACGATCACGCATTGAGATCCTTTGGCTTGTTCGAGCCGAAGGAAGCGGGGCAGCACCTGAAATGCACTCTCGCGCGTATGTCCATGCAAGTCGAAGCTCGCCGAGATGGCCTGCTTTCCGCGCCGGACCGCGCGCTCATTCTGCCGGTTTTGCGGGGCTGGCAAAGGACGGTTTCTGAGTCTTGGTGGCTGGAGCGGACGATCCGCTTCCTGTGGGCGCGATGTTCCTGCCGGAGTCCCGCGACGTCCCGACAGGGGTTTCACAGTTCGTGTCGCCGCTGCCCAGGCGCGCTTGTCTTTGTCTGTCAGGTCGCGGCCACTCATGCCCTGCGTTCTAGGGCGATAAGATGACAGGTCCAGTACTGCTTGTGCGCGCGGCGCTGTTCATCCGAATCCGCTCAGCAACTGCGCGCGGCAGCAGCACCCACATCCGGCCGGGTGCGTTGACCGTATCAGCCCGCGCCCCGGCATTCGCGCCGGTTCCGAAATAGAGGTCGCCGCGCACAGCGCCTTTGATGGCGCCGCCTGTATCTTGTGAAACGACAAGGCCTGACCAGTTGCCGCCGAGGCCTGGTGCGGTCGTCTGGACAAACATCGGGACGCCGCCCGCATGGTAATCTAGGTCCACAGCCATCGATCCTAGAGGCGTCAAAGGAACGCCGAACGAGCCTTTTGGCCCAAGGCGTGGATCGCCTTCGGGTTCGATATCAAAGAAGACAAAGCGCGGATTAGCGTTCATGGCACGGCGTGCGCGCTCGGGCGTCGTGCGATCCATCCAAGCGCGAATACCGGTCATGCTGGCCTCACCGCGCGAAATCCACCCGCGCTCCAACAGCCAGTTTGCGGTCGACCTGAAAGGCTGGCCATTATTCGCGGCATAAACCGCCCGCAAGGTGCGCCCATCCGGCAAGATCAAGCGGCCCGAGCCCTGAATCTGCAAGAAGAAGACGTCGGCCGGATGCGCGTAGGCCAGGGGCCGGACGCCGTTTCTGGTGATCTCTGCCCGGATCGGATATTCGCGGCGGGTTCCATCGGGCAGCGTCTGATAGACTTTTCCAGACGAGGTGATGAGGTCACTCGGGCGGCCCGGAACAGGTTCAGTGAACGGCGGCTCTGGATAAAGCCGGGCTTCATAGGTCGGTTCGAAATAGCCTGTGAACCGCGACTGACCATCCGGCGCCACAATTTCAACAGGCGTGAACAGCGCCTGCATCACCGCACGTGCGCTCTGGGCATCGCCGATGACATCGAGAGCTGCGCAGGCCGGCGCCCAATCATCATGCCGGCCGGCCCAAGGCGCGCGATTGGAAATCAGACTTTGGGGCGCCCGCACCGCAAAGACCTCACAACTTCGGGTGAGCGCAGAAAGGCCGGGCGCGAGATCGGCGGTCTGCCATCCGGGCAGGCTGTCATAAGCCACCGGCCGGGGCAGGGAGTCCCACAAGCTTGGATCAACCGGCGGCTGTGGCTGGACTTGCACCGATTGCGGCGGCGCGCGCCGCGGCGAATTGGAGACGCATCCTGACAGAACGAGCAGGGCGCTGAACAAAAGGCCAATGATTCGCATGGCCTGAGTCTAGGCGCGAAAGTCCCGACGGCTCAAGTTACGATTGGTGATCTTTCGCGGCGACTAGTCCGCGGTATCGACATCATCCAGCAACCAGTTCGGATCCGACGAACTGGTCTGGCGCATAAACGTCCAGAGTTCGCTGGCCTTGGTCGTGGTCTCACCATCGCCGAGTTCAGACTCGTAATGCACAGTCACGCGAGCCATTCCCGTCTCATCAAGTGAGGCATCCGTGATTTCGGCTTTGCGAATTCGCAGGAGTTGCAGGCCTTCGGCCCCGGTCGTTTCGCGTTCCGTGATGGCGGCGTCCCAGGCTTCATAAACATCGGTATCGAGCAATGGCTTCAGCGCTGCACGATCGCCGCGGCCAAATGCGCCGACAATCACTTCATATGCTCCGCGCGCGCCGCGCATGAAGCCAACCGGCTCAAAGCTTGGATCAGCATCATAAATGGCTTCCATCCCGGCTGCGGCTGGACCGGTAAAGTTTGGGCGCATCTGAACCACATCACCGCTCGCCGGCGCCTGCTCGGTCGGAACTGGGCTCGGGCTTGGTGTTGGCGTCCGGTTGCGCCCATCCGGCGGACCATCATCCTGGCCAAGCGTCACGAATAGCCGCCAGCCAATAAACAGGGCGATGCCTGCAAGGAGCAGAAATTCGATCATGGATGAAGACATGTATGACTCTTTCTTTTGTCTTGCTCAGTGTCATATAGGCGCTTTCGCCGAAGTGCCACCCACCGTTGCGCCACATTGTGGCACATGTTACGCGCGTGTCATCTTAGTCTTAGAGTGAATTTCAATGACCGACACCCCAGATATGGCAACTCAGCCGCAAGACAATGCCCCTCAACAAGGGCCCGCTATTCGCGTCCTTAGCCAGTACATCAAGGACCTGTCCTTCGAGAATCCAGGCGCCGCTGTGCAGGATCAACCGAACATTGAACTCAGCATCGATGTCGGCGCCGCCCCGCGCCAGGGCCAGGACGGTGTGTTTGAAGTCACGCTGAAACTGAAAGCCAGAGCTGGCACGGAAACCACCGCATTGTTCCTGATCGAAATGGACTATGCCGGCTTGTTCCAACTGCAAGGCTTCTCGCAGGCTGACATGGAGCCAATTCTTCTCATTGAATGTCCGCGCATTCTGTTCCCATTTGCGCGTCGGATTATTGCTGACATTTCAGCTGAGGGCGGCTTCCCGCCGCTGCGCATTGATCCGGTCGACTTTGGCGCCTTGTACAATTCGCAAAAGCAGCGCGCGGCCCAAGCTGCCGCTCAGCAACAGGCGGCACCACCTCCAAGCGAGCCGACTGAGCCTCAGGCGTAACGTTTCCAGATTGCATCTTCGCCGAGCGAGTCGACGAACTCGGCGTGGGTTGCCTGATCCTGATCCGGGATTTCGCGATCAAGCGGGGCAGGGCGTTGCGCCGCGGGGGCGCGCTCTCCCATCGAAGCGCCAGTCTTTCCACCGAAATCAAACTTGCGGGCCCGCCCCCCGAGTAATTCGAGATACACCTCGGCCAGCAACTGGCTGTCGAGCAACGCGCCGTGAAAGGTCCGCGCTTCCGAATTGACGTCGAAGCGCTTGCACAAGGCATCGAGACTTGCTGGCGCACCTGGATATTTCTTGCGGGCAATCGCAACCGTATCGACCCATCGCTCTTCAGGAATGATAGGCTTCCCGCAGCGCTGCAACTCCATGTTCAAAAACCCGCGATCGAACTTCGCATTGTGCGCCACCAGAGTCGCATCGCCGATAAACTCCAAAAAAGCGTCGACAATGGAAGGGTCCTCAAAGCCGGGCTTATCGACCAGGTCATCATCCGTGATCCCGGTGATCTGGATTGTCGCTTCAGAAACCGGGCGGCCAGGATTGATATACGTCTGAAAGGTCTTGCCACTGGGCACATGATTGATCAGTTCGACCGCGCCAAGTTCGATGATCCGGTCATCCTTGTCCCATTCGAGACCTGTCGTCTCTGTATCGAAAGCGATTTCCCGCACGGTCTCAGTCATCATTCAGGTCCAGGCCATTTAGAAGCTCTACTATGGCTTGAACGTGTGCGCGGGTGAAGTCAAAGCCAAAAGCGGTGCTGATGACAAAGTCTGCCCGCGCCCGTTTGTCGGCGTCGGACATTTGTTTGGCCCGGATCTGCTCGAACTGTTCCTCGCTCATCTCGCCGCGGGCCAGGACGCGGGCTTTTTGCATCTCAGCGGGCGCGGTGACGACCCCAACATAGTCGCAGCGTTGATCACCGCCCGTCTCATACAAAAGCGGGATATCGAGCACCGCAATTTTTGACTCGCTTTCAAGGGCTTGCTGGCGAAAGTTCAACTGGCTTTGCCCGACCAGGGGATGAACAATGCCCTCGAGATCTTTCATCGCGTCCGGATCATCTACAACTTTTGCCCGCAAAGCGGCACGATCGACAGCGCCATTCTTGAGAATATCGCCAAACCTTTCGGACAGAGGTCCAACGGCTGCACCGCCTTTTTCGTAAAGCGCATGTACGGCAGCGTCAGCGTCATAGACCGGCAGGCCCGCGGCAGAGAATATCGCTGCGGTCGCAGTTTTTCCCATTCCGATTGATCCGGTCAAACCCAGGATAATCATGATGCTGCCTCCAAAGCTGCTCTGCACCGTTTCAAACCGGTCGCCATGTCCGGCAGCTCGCCGAACCAGATTTCAAAACTGAAAGCGGCTTGCGCCACCAACATGGTCAAACCGTCTTTGACGCGCCACCCACGATCCGCGGCATGGTTTAGCTGCGGCTCCGAAATCTTGCCGTAGGATATGTCGAAGAACAAACGATCAGAACCGTCCGGTAAATCGAGCACGGCTCCGTGATGGCCCATACTGGTTGTATTGATGACGATTGTTGCAGTTTCGATATAGTCTTTATACTGAATAATGTTGTCGGACTGGGTATCGGAGGTGCCGAGTTGTTCCGCGAGATCTCTTGCCCTTGATGCCGTTCGATTAAGGATTACTAGATTTATTCCGTATACAGATAGGGCGTGTACGATCGCTCTGGCAGATCCACCAGCCCCGAGGAGGAGGACACGATCTTCGTGTGGGTTTAGTCCGCCCAAGGCCTCGATGAATCCCGGCGCGTCTGTATTATCTGCGCGCCATGATCCATCGCCCAAATGAATGAGCGTGTTCGCCGCAGCAATCTTCTCCGCCGACTCACTCGCTTCGCTTGCCTCAGCTAGCGCAGCAGCCTTGTGCGGCAGGGTGACATTAACCCCCAGACAATCCCGCTTTTCCAGGGTTTTCAGAGCATTATGGAATTCGCCAGCCGGCACATGCATCGCTTCATAGGTTGCATTGAAGCCCATGTCTCTAAGCCAGCCATTATGTATTAATGGGGAAAGAGAGTGCGCGATCGGATCTCCAATCACCCCGAGCAGCTTGGTCATGACATCAACACTCCTCGCACTCGTAGATAGTCGAGCAATGGCAGCAATGGCAGGCCGAGGATTGAGAAATAATCGCCCTCTATTTGCGTGAAGATCTGCGCCCCGCGCCCTTCAAGCTGGTAGGCGCCAACTGTCGACAGGAGGGCATCGCCGCAAGCCTGAACATAAGCGTCAACAAACTCATTACTCAGTGTACGGACCGACAGTTTGGGGCGAGCCAGATGTCGCCACACCGGTTCGCCATATTCCGCAATGACGATCGCTGTTTCAAGGTGGTGAGATTTACCTGAAAGCTTGCGCAAATGGTCTCTTGCGGCATCGAGATTGTTTGGTTTGTCGAACGCTTCGCCGTCCAGATTGAGCATTTGATCGCCGCCAATGACCAGGCCCGGATTCGTGCGGGAGACTTTGACGGCTTTCATTTCCGCGAGTTGCATGGCCTGATCGCGCACGCTCATACCATCAGCGCGCATCGCAGCTTTCGCAGCGTCTTCGTCAACATTCGGTTTGATCGATACCGCTTCAACACCAGCGCCAGAAAGGAGGGCGCGCCGACTGGCGCTGCCGGAAGCTAGAATGACGTCCGTCATCAGACAAAGCCCCGGCGTTCATTCAACTTGTTCAGAATCGCGGCAGCTGTTTCTTCAACACTGCGGCGAGAGACGTCGATGACGGGCCACTTATTACGCTGGAACAGACGGCTGGCTTCCGTCACTTCCGCGCGGACTGCTTCTTCATCGACATAGTCGGTTTTCGTTTGCTCATTCAGCGACATCAATCGCTGGCTGCGAATTTGAAGCAATCGTTCCACACCGATCTTTAATCCGACCACCATGGGATGTTTCAATTCCTCAACCAGGCCCGGCAATGGAATTCCGGGGACCAGTGGAATGTTTCCGGCTTTGACGCCGCGATTGGCGAGATAGACACAAGTCGGTGTTTTTGATGTCCGGCTCACGCCTAACAAGACTACGTCTGCATCGACCAATCCGGTGACGTTCTGGCCATCATCATGGTTGAGGGCGAAATCGATGGCCGAAATGCGTTTGAAATAGTCTTCGTTCAGGGCGTGCTGGCTGGCTATCTTTTCGCTCGCGGCAATCCCGAGATGGCGCGACAGCATATGGATAGACGGATCAAGCACGGGCAGAGTCTGGATCCCGCGCTGACCGCAAAACTGCTCCAGCTTCCGCCGTAAATTGTCGTCCGAGATCGTGTACCAGACCACACCGGGAGCCGCTTCAATCTCGGCCATGACACGATCGAGCTGCCGCTCAGACCTGACCAGATAGTAATTGTGTTCAAGCGGAATCGTTCGATCGAATTGCGCAGCTGCCGCCCGCATCACCGCATTCAGAGTCTCGCCCGTCGAGTCAGAGACCAGATGCACATTGAAATAGATAGAGAGCCGCATGATCATCCTGATTTAATTCACATGTCCTGTGCCGGAAGGACATGAATTCGACAAGCCCTGTGGATGAATTGTGGATAGGTGGTTTGTGATCCGAATCCGACTCTGAATCGCACAAGTGAACGAATCTGACTCTGGTCGTTTCCAGCCTGTTCCAGACATCCGTTTCAACCCTTGGTTAACCAATTATTTACAATTTTTTCAGTCCGTTAATAAAGCGTTAACTTTGCACAGAGCTGGGGACAGGCTGTGGAATTTATAGGGACAAATGACCTCATCTGATGTTTTCCACGAGACTCCTGCCTTAATAATGATAAGTCGTCTCGAATTAGGTTTTGGGTTTGAAATTTCTTATGGCTGAGACTCCTTCGTCACGTTTTCTACAAGTTCTTTCTGGCACCCCTTCGTCCCCAGTTCCCATCTGGATGATGCGACAAGCCGGGCGGCATCTGCCTGAATATCTGGAGCTGAGAGCCCAGGCGAAAGACTTTCTCGATTTTTGCTATTCTCCCTCAATGGCAGCTGAAGCAACGCTTCAACCGATCCGGCGATATGACATGGATGCCGCCATCCTTTTCGCTGACATATTGCTGATCTTGGATGCCATTGGTCTAGATGTTCGGTTCGAAAAGGGCGTGGGACCTATCGTCGAAACTGTGAATGATGAGAGCGATCTCAACCGGGTGCCTATGGAAAAGGCGGTTCAACGCCTGTCCCCTGTCTATGAAACCGTCGACCGGGTGCGGTCTAAGCTAGATAGTAATAAAGCGCTGATCGGATTTTGCGGCGCGCCCTGGACGGTTGCGCTTTACGCAATTGAAGGTCGAGGTGGCACCGATAAGAGCACGGCGCGAAGCTGGGCTTACACCAATGCAGACCTGATGAATAAGCTCCTGGATCTGCTGATCGAGGCGAGCGCTCAATATCTGTCGGAACAAGTCAAAGCCGGCGCCGATGCTTTGATGATTTTCGAATCCTGGGCCGAAGGCCTGCCATCTGATCTATTCCAATCATTGGTGGTTGAGCCAAACGCACGCTTGGTCAATCGATTGCGCGAGATGGACATAACCGTGCCAATCATTGGATTTCCTCGCGGAGCAGCGACCATGCTCGAAGCGTATACGTCACAAGTGGCAGTCAATGGCGTTGGCCTCGATACAGCAATAAACCCGGCACATGTCGCCGGGGCTGTACCGAATACGATGGCGGTGCAAGGTCATCTCGATCCCTTGCTTCTCATCGCAGGTGGCGACGCCATGGACGCGCGCGTGCGAGAACTGTTGCAAGCCTATTCCGGGCGACCACACATATTTAATCTCGGGCATGGTGTCCGACCGGAAACTCCGATTGCGCATGTCGAGCGGGTGGTCGAACTGGTGCGCGAGGGGGCGACTTAGATGACGCTTTATCTCTGGGTCCAGGCCGCGCACATCATTTTCGTCATCGCTTTGATGGCGGGTCTTCTCATCTATCCGCGCTACAAACTGCATCAGCTCAGCTCAAAACCGGGCGATGAATTGTTCGAGACAATGAAGGATGCGTCGAATCGCTTGCGAAAGATCATTCTCAATCCAGCGCTGATCCTGGTCTGGGTGCTGGGCCTGACCATGCTTTATCTCAACCAGAGTCTGCTCAGTCAGGGCTGGATGCACACCAAGCTAGTCCTGGTTTTGATCCTCAGTGGATTGCACGGCTATTTCATCTCAATGGGTAAGAAAATTGATCGAGGTGACGTGGCGCCGACATCGAAGACTCTGAAGATGCTGAATGAAGTGCCGTTCCTGATCATGATTGGTGTCGTCATCCTCGCGGTGGGGAAACCTTTCTAAGCCTTCACAGTTGCCGCCCTTGACCGCGGCGTCGCTTATGCGCATATGCGGAGGAAGTCGCCGTCCGGCGCGCGGACCTTTTTCAAGTCCACACTTTCCCATTTTTGAAAATCTGGAACCCGGCACCCTATGCCTGATACTGCACCCGAAATCGATCTTCCGTCCGAAGTCTATCTGCGCGAACTGAAAGCAAAGTCTCCCACTGAACTGCTCGCCTATGCAGAGATGCTTGAGGTTGAGAACGCGTCCTCATTGCGGACGCAAGACATGCTGTTCGCCATCCTGAAAGAACTGGCGGAGCAGGAAGTTCAGATTATTGGCCGCGGCGTGGTCGAAGTTCTTCCTGATGGATTTGGCTTCCTGCGCTCGCCGGAATCCAATTACCTCGCCGGACCGGATGATATTTATGTCAGCCCGAAGGTTCTGAAGAAGGCCGGCCTCAAGACCGGTGATACGGTCGAGGGTCCAATTGCCGAACCTGGCGAGAATGAACGCTATTTTGCCCTCACAGATGTAAGCTCGATCAATTTCGAGGACCCAGAGAAAGCCCGGCAGAAAGTTCATTTCGACAATCTGACCCCGCTTTATCCGGAAGAACGCCTCCTTATGGAGAGCCAGGATCCAACCAAGAAGGATCGATCAGGCCGTGTCATCGATATTGTTTCGCCAATCGGTAAAGGTCAGCGCGCCCTGATCGTGGCGCCGCCGCGAACCGGTAAGACCGTGCTCCTCCAGAATATTGCTGCGGCGATCGAAGAGAACCACCCAGAATGTTACCTCCTGGTTCTGCTCATCGATGAACGCCCGGAAGAGGTGACCGATATGAAGCGGTCGGTGAAGGGCGAAGTCATTTCTTCGACTTTCGACGAACCGGCTTCCCGCCACGTTGCGGTCGCCGACATGGTCATCGAAAAAGCGAAACGCTTGGTCGAACATGGCCGCGATGTTGTCATTCTGCTCGACTCGATCACCCGCCTCGGCCGCGCGTACAACACGACGGTTCCAAGCTCCGGTAAAGTTCTGACCGGTGGTGTCGACGCGAACGCGCTGCAACGTCCGAAACGATTCTTCGGCGCCGCGCGGAATGTCGAAAATGGCGGGTCACTGACGATTGTCGCTACGGCGCTGATTGATACGGGTTCGCGGATGGACGAAGTGATCTTCGAGGAATTCAAAGGCACCGGTAACTCTGAAATCGTTCTTGATCGGAAAGTCGCCGACAAGCGAACCTTCCCGGCGATCGACATCATGAAGTCAGGCACGCGGAAAGAAGAACTGATTACGGACAAGGCTCAGCTCCAGAAAATTTACGTTCTGCGCCGTATTCTGAATCCAATGGGCACCTCGGACGCCATCGACTTCCTGCTTGATAAACTCAAGCAAACGAAGACGAATGACGAGTTCTTCGAGGCAATGAAAAACTAAGCATGGCCATCCGCCGGGACACGATCTGTGCTCTGGCGAGCGGCCTGCCACCCGCGGCGATTTCCGTCATCCGGATGTCTGGTCCAGCTGTAATAGATATTACAGAACGCAGGCTTTCAGTCGCCAAGCTGAAGCCCCGCCACGCAACCCTCGTGGACCTTCATTCCGAGGACGGAGACCTGATCGATTCAGGTCTCGCCATCTTTATGCCGGGGCCGGCGAGCTATACCGGCGAAGACACACTCGAAATCACCCTGCATGGCGGCCGGATGATCACCGAGCTCGCGCTCAAGTCGATCATGTCAGCGGGCGCCCGGATCGCAGAGCCTGGCGAATTCACCCGCCGCGCCTTCGAAGCTGGCAAGCTCGATCTCACCCGCGCGGAAGCGGTTGCCGATTTGATCGATGCGGAAAGCGAGGCGCAACTCGGACAAGCGCTGAAGCAGATGGATGGCGCGCTGGAGACTCTCTATTCGGGTTGGCGCGAGGATCTGACGGAGGCTTTGGCCCTCCTTGAGGCAAGCATCGACTTTCCCGATGAAGAGGATGCACCGGAACGGGTCGATGCGCCGGTTCGCGAAAAACTTGGGGTCCTCAAATCTGATCTCATTCAGGCGCTTGCCGATGGCAATATCACCGAGCGGATCCGCGATGGCTTCAAAGTCGCGATCCTGGGAAAGCCGAATGCTGGGAAATCCACCCTCCTCAATCAACTTGCCAGGCGTGAAGCGGCGATCGTCACCGACATACCAGGTACGACCCGGGACGTGGTAGAAGTCAGACTTACAATGGGCGGTTATTTGGTCTGGGTATCTGACACGGCTGGACTCCGCGAGACCCAAGATGTCGTCGAGGCGGAGGGCGTTCGCCGGGCTTTGAAAGCCGCCGAAGACTCCGACATCCGGATCTGGCTCTATGACGCGCGCGAGAGTTTCCAGTCTGACCAGGTCCGTCCCGGGGATCTGATAATTTCCAACAAGTCAGACCTGGTGGACCCAGAAAGTGTTTCACGTGAAACACTCAGTATTACCGCGAAAGATGGATCCGGGATCGACAAAGTCGAGGCAGCAATTATTGAGCGACTGGGTTCGCTCACCCAAAATGTCAGCGCACCAATCATCACTCGGGCCCGACATCGCCAGGGGATTGAACGCGCGCTGAGCCATCTCGAGTCCGCGCTCGGACATCTCGAAAGTGGAATCGGCGCCGAGTTTGTATCCGAAGATGTGCGTTTGGCGAGCCGCGAACTCGGAACCCTCACGGGCCATGTTGATCCGGAGTCGGTGCTCGGCGCTGTGTTTTCTTCCTTCTGTATCGGCAAATAGTCTGTTTCTGCGGCGCTGAATATTATATGAGGCCTTCGAGTGAAGGCGCGAGCGATGCAAGACGATTTGAATTTCGATGTGATTGTGGTTGGCGGCGGCCATGCCGGATGCGAGGCGGCATCTGCGGCAGCGCGGACGGGTGCGCGCACGGCGCTGATCACGCACAAGATTTCAACCATCGGGGAAATGTCCTGCAATCCGGCGATTGGCGGATTGGGCAAGGGGCATTTGGTTCGCGAGATCGACGCGCTCGACGGATTGATGGGCCGGGTTGCGGATCGCTCCGGCATCCAGTTTCGGATGCTCAACCGGTCCAAAGGCCCTGCGGTTTGGGGGCCGCGCGCGCAGATTGATCGAAAACTCTATCGCGAGGCGATGCAGGAAGAGATCCTCCATCATGCCAATCTGACCGTGATCCAAGACGGCGTCGAAGATCTGATCGTCGAAGATAAGAAAGTCGCCGGCGTGATTGGCGAGTCCGGAAACGCCTATGCCGCAAAAGCTGTGGTCATCACCACCGGCACTTTTCTTAAAGGCATCATCCATCGCGGCGCCGAGCGAATTCCTGCCGGCCGGGTTGGCGAGAAACCAGCAATCGGTTTGTCGGACCGGCTTTACGCGCTCGATTTGCCGATGGGGCGATTGAAAACCGGGACGCCCGCGCGCCTTAATGGTGAGACGATCGATTGGGATCGTCTGGAAATGCAACCCGCGGATGAGGCGCCAATCCCATTCTCTTATCTGACGGACCAGATCGAAGTCCCGCAGGTTTCATGTGGCATCACGTTCACCAATACTGATACGCACGAGACTATTGCGGACAATCTCAAACAGTCGGCGGTCTATTCCGGTGCCATTGCCGGACGCGGCCCTCGCTATTGTCCGTCGATTGAAGACAAGATCCATCGCTTCGCCGAGAAGACGCGCCATCAAATCTTCCTCGAACCAGAAGGCTTGGACGATCCAACCGTCTACCCAAATGGCATCGCAACATCTTTGCCGCGCGAGGTTCAGGACGAATTTATCCGCAAGATCGAAGGGCTCGAGAAGGTCGAGATCCTCGAATACGGCTATGCGATCGAATATGATTATGTCGATCCGCGCGCTTTGGATTCCGGACTTCAGGTGAAAGCGCTTCCCGGACTTTTCCTCGCCGGACAGATCAATGGCACCACGGGATATGAAGAAGCGGGCGCACAAGGCCTGGTCGCTGGATTGAATGCGGTGCGCTTTGGCCGCGGTGAAGCGAATGCGCTTTTTGATCGGGCCGAAGCTTACATCGGTGTTTTGATAGATGATCTGGTCACCCGCGGGGTCACCGAACCGTATCGCATGTTTACGTCGCGGGCCGAATACCGGCTGTCGCTTCGATCGGACAATGCCGATCAGCGCCTGACGGTACGCGGGATCGATCTCGGACTGGTCGGTCCGGAGCGCGCCGATGTGTTTCACGTGAAACAAGATGCGCTGAAATCCGGGCGAGCGGTCATGCAATCGGTCGCAATGACTCCGAACGAAGCCCAGAAACTGGGATGGAAAGTCAATCAGGATGGCCAGCGTCGAAGCGCCTGGGATTATCTCGCCTATCCGAGCATCACGATGATGGATGTTGAATCCGCATTCCCGGAGGTGGCGGCGCTAGATCAGGCGATCAAATCCCAACTCGAGATCGAAGCCATGTACGCCGGATACATTGAGCGGCAGAAAGATGATGTCGAAGCGCTTCGCCGCGAAGAGGCTTTGGAGCTCCCTGGCGATCTCGATTATGCGGCGGTTGGCGGTCTGACCAATGAGGTGCGCGCGAAACTCGAACTGATCCGGCCTGCGACTTTGGGGCAGGCCGGTCGGATCGAGGGTATGACCCCCGGCGCTCTGACGGCGCTGCTCGCTTATGTTCGCCGCCGCCCAAATCGAAAGCGAACCGCGAATGCGTGACGAGGATGGGTTCGGCCCAGACGACCTGAAGGACTATGTCGATGTTTCACGTGAAACACTCGACCGACTTCAGATCATTGTTGGCGAGCTCGATGGCTGGCGCCGCAAAACCAATCTGATTGGTCCGGCAGAATTTGGCCGCGTCTGGCGCCGGCACGTCCTCGATTCGATTCAGCTTCAGCCGCATATTCCGGCCACGGGACATACGATCGATCTTGGATCCGGGTCTGGATTTCCGGCTTTGATCCTGGCGGCATGCGCCTCTGACCCTGACGCGAGATTCTCCTTGGTGGAGAGTGTCGGAAAGAAATGCGCCTTCCTTCGCGCGGCCATTCAGGCGGCCGATTTACCCGCAAAAGTCATCCAGGGTCGGGTTGAAGCGATTAAGCCCGTTCATGCCGATTGTATAACGGCGCGCGCCTTCGCGCCGTTGCCGAAATTAATCGAATATGCCGAGCCCTGGTTCGCCCAGGGCGCTTATGGGGTGATTCCGAAAGGAAGACGCTGGGAAGAGGAATTGACGGATGCCTTGGAATCTTGGAGATTCGCCTATGAAGCGATTCCCAGCGTGAGCGGGGATGGGGCTGTTTTGAAAATCTCGGAGGTTTCACGTGTCGAACGCTAACACACGCATACTCGCGATCGCCAATCAGAAAGGCGGTGTCGGGAAGACGACCACCTCAATCAATCTCGGAACCGCGCTCGCCGCGGTCGGCCGAAAAGTCCTTGTCATCGATTTCGATGCGCAGGGAAATGCCTCAACCGGACTCGGAATTACCCGCCCAGAGCGTCAGCTGACGACCTATGATGTGGTTGTCCACAACGAATTTCTCGGCGATGCGGTTTTGAACACGCTCGTCCCGCGCCTCGATATCGTCCCGGGTGATGAGAACCTCGCCGGTGTGGAAACTGAGCTTTCGACCGACCCGCATCGGTCCTACCGTTTGCGCAACGCGCTTCGCAAATATGTCGAAGAGGCCGGTGGCCGAGGCCTGACTGAGTATGACTATATCCTGATCGATTGCCCGCCTTCGCTTTCGGCCCTCACGATCAACGCGATGACGGCGGCCGACTCCTTATTGGTGCCTTTGCAGTGTGAATTCCTCGCGCTTGAAGGTCTGAGCCAGCTTTTGAAAACCGTCGAGTTGGTCCGCAGCGGTCTCAATCCGGATCTCGATATTCAGGGCGTGGTGCTGACCATGTATGATCGCCGCAACAACCTGTCCGACCAGGTCGCCGATGAGGTGCGCTCTGTCCTCGGCGCGAAAGTCTACAATACCGTGATCCCGCGAAACGTGCGTCTGTCGGAAGCGCCAAGCTTCGGCAAACCGGCTTTGCTTTATGATTATCGTTGCCCCGGCAGCGAGGCGTACATCCGCCTGGCGTCTGAAATGTTGAAGCGCGAACGCGCGCTGCGAGGATAGTCTATGACCCCTCCCGCTAAACAAAGCCGTCTTGGAAAAGGGCTGTCGGCTCTGATCGGAGAGGTTGAAGGGGTCGGCCTTGCGACCCCGGAAGATTCCTCGTCTGCGTCACCGTCTTCGACGACTTCGGGTGGATCGCCGGTCGATGAATATCAGATCGCGGACATCCGTCCGAACCCGGCCCAGCCCCGGCGGACTTTTTCCGAACAAGAACTCGATGAACTTGCGACCTCGATCAAACAACGAGGCGTTTTGCAAGCGATCATCCTGCGACCGGATCCGGATGCGCCAAATAAATATCAGATTGTTGCCGGCGAACGGCGTTGGCGGGCGGCGCAGCGGGCGGGCCTGAAAACCATTCCGGCCATCGTTCGCGATATGGACGAGTTACAACTTCTCGAAGTCGGCATCATCGAGAACGTCCAACGCGAAGATCTCAATCCAATTGAAGAGGCCGAAGCCTATGGCGCGCTGATCAAGCGATTTGGGAGGACGCAAGAAAACCTTGCCGAAAGCGTCGGCAAATCGCGGGCGCATATCGCCAACACTTTGCGTCTTCTCAATCTCGGCGAGACGGCGCGGGAGCATTTGCGCCAAGGCCGGATTTCTGCGGGTCACGCTCGTGCCGCGCTCGGCGCGCCGGATCCTGATCCAGTGGTCGACATGGCGGTCGCGAAATCTATGTCGGTGCGCGAAGTTGAAGCGCTGGTGAAGCGCCTGAAAGATGGCAACGCGCTCGATACGGTCGCGAGCAAGGTCAATGCGATCGACAAGGACGTTGATACTGAAGCGCTCGAGAGTGACCTGGCGCGTGTGCTCGGCTTGAAAGTTGATATTCGCCAAGGCGCCAAAGGCGGTGAGCTTCGGATCAAGTATGGCGATCTCGAACAATTGGACGAATTGTGCCGGCGTTTAACGGCGAAACGCTCATAAAGCACTGAAAAGAATATATAATTTTGGTTCTGGCGGTGTGGTGCGGCCACGGCAACGCGGGATGAAGTGCGGCTTGTCGTCGAGTGACGTATTCACGCCCCCACAAAAATGCCTAGTCTTGGCGCTTCACAAGCAGCGCAGACTTGGATGAATGATCATGGCCGACACGCATTATCAGGGACCCAATACGCTAGAGCGACCGGTGCTCTCTTATCGCGAGCCATCTCTCCCGCATTATCTCAAGCGCGGCGATCCTGTGCCGCCGGCGAGCGAGCTTGATCTCGAAACGATAGATCTCGCCGATGTCGAAGTCTGGCGCCAGAACAAAATGTGGGATCGGTTTGAGCGGTTGCGCAAAGAAGACCCGGTGCATTATACGCCCGACAGTTTCTTCGGGCCGTATTGGTCGATCACCCGGCATCGCGACATTGTTGCGATCGACTCCGATCATAAGCGCTTCTCCTCGGAATCCTCGCAAGGGGGAATCACGCTCAGCAACATGACCGAGAGTCTGGTTGGCCGGAGCTTCATCACCGCCGATGAGCCTGAGCATTCGGCGCAAAGGAAAACCGCGCAACCCGCCGTCGCGCCGACCGCACTAAAGACTTATGAGCCGCTCATCCGCAAACGCACCCAAGCGGTCCTTGATGGTTTGCCGGTTGGTGAGCCGTTCGATTGGGTCGACAATGTCTCCATCGAATTGACGGCGATGATGCTCGCGACCCTGTTCAATTACCCGCAGGAGCGGCGCCGTGAATTGACGCGCTGGTCCGATGTCACGACCAATCCAACCGACCCGGACATTTGTCCTGGAGGAATGGAGCAATGGCGGGCCGAACTCACGCAGTGCGCGCAAGTCTTCTGGGAGATTTTCCAGGGCCGGAAGAATGCGGAACCGGCAGGTGACCTGATGAGTCTCCTCGCGCATGGCGAAGCGACTGCCAATATGGATCCGCGTGAGATGCTGGGCAACGTGATTCTGCTCATCGTCGGCGGCAATGACACGACCCGCAATTCCATGTCCGGCGGCGTCTATGCGCTGAACAAATTCCCGGATCAGTATGCGAAACTGAAAGCAGATCACAGCCTGATCCCGAACATGGTGTCGGAGATTATCCGCTGGCAAACGCCGCTCGCTTATATGCGGCGCACCGCGCTTGAAGATGTCGAGATGCATGGCAAGACCATTCGCAAAGGCGACAAAGTGGCGATGTGGTATGTCTCCGGCAATCGCGACGAAACGTTCTGGGATGAGGATCCAAACCGGCTCATCATCGACCGGAAGCAAGCCCGAAATCATGTGTCCTTCGGCTTTGGTATCCATAGATGTGTCGGAAATCGCCTGGCTGAGTTGCAATTACGGATCCTGTGGGAGGAAATCCTTGCGCGATTCGAGCATGTGGAACTGCTTGATGAACCCAGCCGCGTGTCCAGCAGCTTTGTGAAGGGCTATTCCTGGATGCCCGTGGTCTGCCATCCAAAGTAAGGCGTCCATTTTTTCGCGAATCTTGCCGGGGCTGTACGCCCGCGCCGCGCGCTGATATGGAAGCGGCATGCACCGCGATCCGATCATTCTTTTGGCGGAACACGTCCTGCGCGACTGGCTGACAGGACACAGCTGATTTCTCTTTTGAATTTGCCGACAATTCAAAAGAGGAAAAAAGCGATGAACCGAAAAGACTATCTCGAAATGATGCGTGGAGCGGGCAAGCTCGACTATGAAATTTATCTCAACACGGAGCGACTTCTGGCCTGTCAGAAAGAGCCCGAAGATTTGTGCAATCCCGACGAACTGCAATTCATGATCGTCCACCAGGTCGAAGAATTGTGGATGAAACTGATGGGCACGACCCTGCTCGACATCAATGATGAAATGCGGGCCGGACGGACTCTGAAAGCGCTCACTTTGTTTCGCCGGGTGCATATCTGCCAGGAAATGATGATCACTCAGCTGGCCCTTTTAGAGACCATGTCTCCGAAGGATTATCAGGAAATCCGGCTCCTGCTTGGTAATGGAAGTGGCCAGGAAAGTCCGGGCTTTCGTGTGCTTCTGAAAATGCCGACCGATCTTTGGGCGACCTTCACCGAGGTCTATCTCGAAGGCGGCAAGCGGACGCTGGAGCAGGTCTATGACAGCGAGTATTCGCATGATGAAGCTTATATGGTGGCCGAGGCATTGGCGGAATTCGACGAGCAATTTCAGAAGTTCCGCAACGCGCATATGCAGCTCATTTATCGCTCCATCGGGGTCGCCGCGAACTCGCTCAAGGGCCGGCCGGTGGAGATTCTGAATACCGGATTGAAGCAGAAATTCTTCCCTGATCTGTGGCGCGTTCGGGCCGAAATGACCGATCGCTGGAGCGCGTCTTATGGCGTGAAACGCGACAAGCTCGAGCCAAAGACGGATGCGTGAGCACTTCCACGTTCCGGACAATTACTTCCTGTCGCACTCGGTTGGGTGTCTGCCGAAAAGCGTTCCGGACGAATTAGACCAGGCCTATTTTGAGCCCTGGAAAGCCCTCGGCGGTGATGCCTGGCCGGGCTGGTTGGACGTGCTCGATACATTTCGGACCCGGCTTGGGGTTTTGCTCGGCAGCCCGGCGCGCAATCTTTGTCCGCAGACCAACGTTTCGAGCGGCCTGACCAAACTGCTCTACGCTTTGCCAGATCGCTCCGATAAAAGCACGATCCTCTGCTCGGCAGAAGATTTCCCGACCATCGGTTTCGTTCTCAAACAAGCCGAGCGAATGGGGTGGCGCGTCCGGTTCATGCGCGGCGATGTCACGGACATGAACGCCTGGGCTCAGGCCTGGGACGGTGAGGTCGGTCTCGTCCACATTACCCACGCATTTTCGAACACGTCCCGGCTGGCGCCGGTCGGTGAACTTTGTGCTCTCGCGCGTGAACGGGGCGCGATCAGTGTCGTCGACATTGCCCAATCAGCGGGCGCCATCCCGGTTGACCTTAGCAAGTGGCGTCCGGATTTTACGCTCGGTACCGGCGTGAAATTTCTCTGTTTCGGCCCGGGCGCCTGTTTCCTCTACGCGTCCGACGAGATGATCGAGACCAGCCAGCCGCTCGATGTCGGCTGGTTCTCGCATGAAGACCCGTTCGAAATGGATATCCACGATTTTCGCTATGCCGATTCGGCCGTGCGCTTCTTCGGCGGCACACCATCACCGGCGCCTTTCGCAATGGCGAATGCGGCGCTGGATCTTTGGGATCGGGTCGGGCCGGAACGAGTGCACACGAAAATCCAGGAACATCTGGATCTTTTGTGTGCGTCAGTGCCTGCCAATTGGCTCGTGTCTCCGAGCGATCGCGCGGCGCGGGGCGGAACGCTGGTCATCGATCCGCCGGACCGCGACGGACTACGGTCGGCGCTGGCCGCCGCCAATATTCGCAGCGATGAACGCAAGGAAGGCTTCAGGTTTTCCGTGCATGGATACACGGAAACACCAGAAATCGATCATCTCGCGACGATGTTTGCCGCCGACGAATACTAGCCTTTAGAGAAAAAAGTTGGAGCGGGTACACGGAATCGAACCGAGCTACACAGCTTGGAAGGCTGGTGCATTACCACTATGCTATACCCGCTCACGGGTGCGACGCCTTTAAGATGGGCCTCTCGCCGGAATTGTGCAAGTGGTGGAGGGGACTGGATTCGAACCAGTGTACGCAAAGCGGCCAGATTTACAGTCTGGTGGATTTAACCACTCTCCCACCCCTCCGAAGGGTCTTGCACAACGCCATTTGACGTCGCTCATTCCGACCGTCATTAGGGGGTTTTGACACCTCCGCCTTTCAACCGGAAACCGGCCTTATAATGAGCAAGCCCCGCCCACGCAACCGTCCTAATTCACACAGACGAAAAATGTCTGGCCGCCCGCAGGGCAGCGGCGAAAACTGGCTTTGGGGCGTCCACGCGGTGAGTGCCGCGCTGGCCAATCCGAAGCGTAGATTGAAACGCCTTGTCGGAACCCGGAACGGGCTTGATCGACTCGGCACACAAGTCTCGCGAAGCGAGGTTTTGGAGCCTGCCGCGATCGATGCCTTGCTGCCGCGCGATGCTGTTCACCAGGGGTTGGCGGCTCAGTTCGAACCGCTGGAACCTGTACATCTGGACGAGATAGTCGGCGCAGGAATCCAGCGTGTGGCCGTGCTCGATCAGGTTAGCGATCCGCATAATCTGGGCGCGATTTTTCGCTCGGCCGCGGCGTTCGGATTCGGTGCGCTGATCCTGCAAACCCGCAACGCCCCAGCAATCACGGGTATCGTGGCGAAATCCGCTGTCGGCGCGATAGAAACCGTACAGGAGTGCAGGGTGGTTAATATTGCTCGCGCGCTCGAGGCTTTAAGCGACGCTGGCTATCACACGGTCGGTCTTGCAGGCGAAGGTGAAGCGACGATCGAGGCCGCCGTGTCCGGCTCTAACAAACTGGCCATCGTCCTCGGCGCCGAAGGCCCCGGTCTGCGGCCGGGGGTTGCGAAAGCCTGCGCGGAACTCGCCCGTATTCCGATCGCGTCGGAGATGGAAAGTCTGAATGTTTCGAATGCGGCAGCGATCGCCTTCTATGCCGCGGCGCGCTAGCCGAGCCGGGCTTTGATGGCGGCGGCCATTATCGGCCCAAGCTGATCGCCTTCGAGCGGATAAAGATACGGCTCGATTAGTTCCAGCTCCATCAACAACAAGCGGCCATCTTCGCCGCGCAGCATGTCGACCCGGGCATAGAGGGGCGGCGCATCCAGCGTGTTGAGAACGGATTTCGCATCTGCCAGGTCCTCGGCGCTTGGCGAAATCTTGGTTTCGATCCCGCCATAAGACGATTGAATCCGATAGTCGCCGGCCTTGGCCTGTTTGAGCAGGGCGTGCGAAAAATCCCCGTCAATAAAGATGAAGCTATACTCGCCCTCTTCCTGGATCCTGGACAGGAAGGGTTGCACCATCATTGGATAGGGCATGTCGGGGCGAGGATCGGATGGAGACAGACGATACTGCCCATCGGCGCTGGCGCCGACCTGGCGCTTGAAGACCAGATCATCGCTGCCCAGGGTTTCGAACGCGCTGGCAAATGCGGCGTCGTCGACCTCATCAATCCACAGCGTCGGGATCAGGCGCGCGCCTTTCTTGGCAAGATCTTCGAGATAGCCTTTATGACTGTTCCAACGGACCAGGTCCGCCGAATTGAAGAGGGGCGTCACCTGCTCAATGGATGCGAGCGTCTCCAGAAACTGTTCGGCATAATCCCAATAGTCCCAGGTCGTGCCGATGATGGCGGCGTCAAATTCGGCCCAGTTTTGGGTCTCATCCGCCCAGTCGACATCGATTACTTCCATGCCAAGCTCGGCAAACGGCGCGCGCAAGGCGTACATCATCCGGTCGTGTTCAAAAGCATCAGAGCGGCGCAGCGGCGACCCTGGCAGAGTCTTTTTGGATGCGAGATAGGCAATCTTGATCATAGCCCCGCCATAACTGGCCTGAATGGTTGCGTCTACCACCTACATCTGGCACAGCGCACCGGTAGTTTTTACAGGACCAAAACGCAATGACGACAGCGCTTTACGATGTGGTTGGGCTTGGCAATGCGATTGTCGATGTGATCTCACGCCAGGATGATGCCTTCCTGACAAAATGGGGCATCAACAAGGATGCGATGAACCTGATCGAAGAAGATCGCGCCGACCTTTTGACCAAGGCTTCTGTCGATGCATTGGAAACCTCTGGCGGGTCTGGCGCCAATACGATTGCCGGGATTGCAAGCTTCGGTGGCAAGGCGGCCTATATCGGCAAAGTCGCGGACGACCGGCTCGGCGGCGTCTTCAAGTCCGATATGGAAAGTGTCGGCGTGCCCTTCCCGACGGCGCCGCTCTCTGAGGGTCCCGCCACCGCGCGGTCGATCATTTTCGTCACCCCGGATGGCAAGCGCAGCATGAACACATTCCTCGGCGCATCGGTCGAGTTTTCGCCGAGCGATGTGGACCGGGCGACCGTTGAAGCGGGTGGCATTCTCTATCTGGAGGGCTATCTGTTCGACAAGGAAGCGGCCAAGGCCGCCTTCGTCCACGCCGCCGAAATCGCACACGCGGCGGGACGAAAAGTGTCACTCACTTTGTCTGACAGTTTCTGCGTCGATCGCCACCGGGACAGTTTCCGCCAGCTGATCCGGACTCAGGTAGACATTCTGTTCGCCAATGAGGAAGAGCTGCTCAGCCTGTATGAGACCCGCGATTTCGATGAAGCTGTGGAGCAATTGCGCGCCGATACAGCGATCGCCGCTGTGACGCGAAGCGAAAAAGGATCGGTCGTCATCGGTGACGGCGATCCGATTGTTGTGCCGGCCGAGCCCATCAGCGAAGTGATCGATACGACCGGGGCAGGCGATCAGTATGCCGCTGGATTCCTGTACGGTGTGTCGCGCGGCCTGCCGCTCGCGACCTGCGCACATCTCGGGCACATCGCTGCGGCGGAAGTGATCTCGCACTATGGCCCGCGCCCGGAAGTGTCGCTTGAAGCGCTCGCCAAGGCGGCCGGGATCAACGCTTAGGCGAGAAGCGCCTCTTCGGCATAATCCAGGCGGTCATGTCCAAAGAACATCTGGTCGCCGACAAAGAAGGTCGGTGCGCCAAACACCCCGCGCGCGACAGCCTCTTCAGTATTGGCGCGCAGCATGGCTTTGGTTTCGGGGTCATTTCCGAGGGCCCAAAGCTTGTCCGCGTCGAACCCTTCTGAATCAAAGGCCGCTTTGAACTCGGCCTCGTCGCCAGTATTTACGCCGCCATCTGTGCGGCCCCAGACATGTTTGAAGCCCGCGTCGAGCAGCTTGTATTGCTGCTCCGGATCGTCTTCTAGTCGGATCGTGGCGCCGGTAAGCGGCCGCGTGTTCATCAGCGGGAAATGCTGGTTTGAAAAAATCTCGATGCCATGGCGTTTGCAGCAGCGGGCCATGTCCTGCTGCATATATTTGCCTTTTGCTGGCACGGTGGCTGGTGGCTGATTGCCAGTGGCTTTCATGACGCCGCCCAGAAACATCGGCTTGATCTTCAACTCTGCCCCGGTGCGCTCTATGACACCTCTTACGACGGCCCAGCCCAGAAATGAGGTTGGGCTCATATAGTCGAAGTAAAATTCAAGGGTCTTGGCCATGGTCGCGCTCCAGCATCTGTGACCTGAAAATCAGGCCATATAAGTTCTTATTTGGAACTTAGTGCAAATCAGGTTAGGCTGACAAGTATGAAGTGGACAGATTTAGACGATAATTGGTGCCCGGTTGCCCGCACGCTTTCGCTTGTTGGTGACCGTTGGACCTTGCTTATCCTGCGCGATTGCTTCCTTGGCCTGTCGCGGTTCGACCAGTTTGCCGAAAGCACCGGCGCAACGCGGCACATTGTTTCGGACCGGCTGAAGCGCCTGGTCGAGGCGGGTATTCTCGAGAAACTGGCTTATTCCGATCGGCCAAAGCGCTACGAATACAAACTGACCGAGAAAGGTCAGGAATTCGCCCCGGCGCTGATTGCGTTCAAGGATTGGGGCAAGAAACACTTGCCCGTACGTCGCCCGACACAGGCTTAGCGCTACTGGTCGTCCTCAGGATCCAGATCGCGGGCCACTTCGGCGCGGCGGAAGACGGCATTCATGTCGGCGGCTTCATCGTAGGACAGGTCGGCGATGAAGTGCAGCTGAGGCGTGAACTTCATCTCGATCTCGCGACCCAAGCGCCCGCGCAGGAACCCCGCCGCGCGATTTAACGCTTTGGCGATCTCTTCCATTTCCGCTTTGCCGGATTTGCCGAGCGCCGAACAAAATACATTGGCATGCCGCAAGTCCGGAGAGCTGCGCACCTCACCAATCGTAATCGCGACGCCTCGCAAGGCCGGGTCGCGAAACTCCTCGCGGGCGAGAATTTCGACCAGGGCATGACGCACCAGTTCTCCGGCGCGGAGTTGGCGTTGGGAGGGAGCGTGAGCGCTCAGGTTTGCTTTTCGGTTTCGGGCCATGCGCCCTTACTGCCCTGCCCGAGCCGTCTCATAAAGATCTCACACGCAGTTTTTTCGCCAAACCAGTCATGCGGTAGCATCAGGGGGTCGGCGCCATCGAACAGGATGAGGGTATAGCTGCGCTTCGAGTTGATCTCGCTGATCGCTTCCCAATCAACCCGGGTTTCAACCAGGTCCCGGCGGATGATCAGCTGATCATCTTCCAGTCGTACCTCGGTTGTCTGGTCCATCTCCGCGGCGCGCCCATGCTGATGGCGATAGGCCCAGCGCATGAAAATCAGATACCAGGCGATACCCGCCATACAGGCCACAATCGCCGAAAGCATGATCGTCCAATAGGGCGAGAAGTTGATATGTGAGAGCGCGCCTTCCGAAACGAGCGCCATGCTGGCACCAATGATCGGGGCTGTGACACCGGCATAATACAGCGTGGTCGGACCGACTGTGCCGGTCCGGATGGCCTTGGTCATGCGCCGGGCATCACGTTTGCTCAGCGAGCCCTGGATTGAATAGCTATGTCCCATCGCCTCCAGCGCTAACGCAAAGAGTTTGGAAATTCGAAAACTCAATCGATAAAAATGAAAAGACCGCGCAATTTTGCGCGGCCTTCTCGATCTTGTTTTGTGTAGCGCCTATTCCAGCGAGCGGGCAATCATCTCAATCTCGAAACACTCGATCCGGTCACCTTCGCGGATGTCTTCATATTTCTCGAATGCCATGCCGCATTCCATCCCGTTGGTGACTTCCGGAACCTCGTCCTTGAAGCGTTTCAGGGTTTTCAGCATGCCTTCATGGATGACCACATCATCGCGCAGCAGACGGACACCGCAGCCGCGTTTAACCACGCCTTCGGTCACCTTACAGCCTGCAACCTTGCCGACTTTGGTGATGTTGAAGACTTCCAGAATGTCCGCATAGCCGATGAAGGTTTCTTTCCTCTCTGGCTCCAACATGCCGGAAAGCGACGCCTTCACATCATCGATCAGCTCATAGATGATCGAATAGTAGCGGATCTCGACACCTTCTTTCTCGGCCAGTTCGCGCGCCTGTTTGTTGGCGCGAACGTTAAAGGCAAAGACTGGCGCGCCCGAAGATTGGGCCAGCAGGATATCGCTCTCCGAAATACCACCAGCAGCGCCGAACACGACATTCGCGCGAACTTCGTCGGTCGAGAGTTTCTCCAGCGATTGCGTGATCGCTTCGACCGAACCCTGTACATCGCCTTTGAGGACGATGGGCAGATCCTTGGTATCGGCCGAGCCGTCCTTCAGGCTGGTCATGAACTGTTCCAGAGACGCACGCTGGGTGGCGACGCCTTGCTTCTGGCGCTTCATGCGCTGACGATATTCCGTAATCTCACGGGCGCGGGCTTCATTGTCGACCACGTTGAAGGCGTCACCGGGTTCCGGTGTGCCATCGAGGCCGAGAATCTCAGCAGGCATAGACGGCAACGCCTCTTTCATCTGCTGGTTGCGCTCGTTGACGAGGGCGCGAACCTTGCCCCATTGGGCACCGGCCACAACAATGTCGCCGCGCTTCAGGGTACCGCGCTTGACCAGAACCGTCGCCACTGGACCGCGGCCCTTATCGAGCTGAGATTCAACCACGATGCCATCAGCCTCGCGCTTCGGATTGGCTTTCAGTTCAAGCAGCTCCGCCTGCAGGGTGATCGCTTCGGTCAGATCATCCAGGCCCGTTTTCTTCAGCGCTGACACTTCGATCGCCTGAACGTCGCCGCCCATCGCTTCGACTTGAATGTCATGCTGCAACAGATCTGTCAGAACGCGATTTGCGTCGGCATCCTGGAGGTCGACCTTGTTGACCGCCACGATGATCGGCACTTCCGCTGCCTTGGCGTGTTTGATCGCCTCGATAGTCTGCGGCATGACCGAGTCATTGGCTGCAACAACCAGAATAACGATATCGGTCACGTTCGCACCGCGGGCGCGCATGGCCGAGAAGGCCGCGTGGCCCGGAGTGTCGAGGAAGCTGATCTTGTCGCCGGATTTCAGCTGTACCTGATAAGCGCCGATATGCTGGGTAATCCCGCCAGCTTCACCTGAAACTACGTCTGTCGAGCGCAGCGCATCCAGAAGCGAAGTCTTCCCATGGTCAACGTGGCCCATAATGGTCACGATGGGTGGGCGTCCTTCGAGATCTTTTGGATCATCGTCCGCGCCTTCCAGACCAATTTCCACGTCGGCTTCCGAAACGCGCTTAACGGTGTGGCCGAATTCCTCGGCAATCAGTTCAGCGGTGTCGGCGTCGATAATGTCATTGCCGCGCAGCATTTCGCCCTGCTGCATCATGAATTTCACCACGTCGGCGACGCGTTCATTCATCCGGCCCGCAAGGTCTTGCAACGTAATTGTCTCTGGCAGCGTGACTTCGACAGAAACTTTTTCCGACTGCTCATTGCCCATACGGCGTTCGCGTTCGCGTTCGCGCGCCCGCTTCACCGAAGCGAGGGAACGCTGGCGATCGCCATCGTCGCCGAGCGCCGAAGCGATGGTGAGCTTGCCGCGGCGTCGTTTCGTGTCGCCCCCGCGTCCTCCGCGTCCGCCGCCCTGATCGCGCCGTCCACGATCATCGCGATCGTTGCGGCCACCTTTACGACGACCGCCGGCTGAGCTGGCAGCGGCCTCAAGATCGGCCTGGCTCGGCGCAGCGTCGCGCTTCTTGCCGCCGCGATCAGCGCGAGAGGCCTTGGCATCATCGTCAGCCTTCTGCTTGGCTTCCGCTTCTGCCTTCTTACGCTCGGCCTCTTCCGTCTTGCGACGGGCTTCGGCTTCTTCGCGTTCTTTTTCTTTCTGCTTTTGCGCCGCTTGTTTCTCAGCGAGGGCCTTGGTGCGGGCGTTTTGCTTTTCCTGCTCAGCCTTGCGCGACTCTTCTGCCTTCTTGCGCTGCATCAGCACTTTCTGGCGCTGGATCAGCTCTTCTTCGGTGATCCCGAGTTTTGCAGCGGCTGCGGCGAGTTTGGATTGCGGTTTCCCAGCAGGCGGCGCTTTCTTGCCCCCGGCTGGCGCCTTGGCGGCACCAGGCTTGGTCTGCGCCCCGACTGTGCGGCGCTTTTTGGTTTCGACAACAACCTGTTTCGAACGGCCATGGCTGAAGGTCTGCTTCACGGTGCCGGATCCTGATCCGCGTGAAACAGTGAGTGGCTTGCGTCCGCCAGTTGAACCTTTGTCTTTCGTGTCGCTCATGCGTACCCTGGTGTTTAACCTTTCATTCGAGGCGGAAAGCTCCGCCCCCTTATCATTCTTTTTGCCCGCCGGAGAACCAGCCTGTCTCAGGCGCATCGCGGAATCCTGTCAGCCGCCGATAGGCGACTGAGAAGGCATCCGCAAGAGAACCGTATTCAAGCAGCGCATGTACCACATGCTGCCGCCCAAAGGCCATGCCCAATTCAGCAGACGACAGTGCGCCCGCGACTTCGACGTCTTCATATATCGCCTTGGCAAGAAAATGAACCTTGTTACGGCCATCTTCTGCACCATCGCTCGCTTCGAGCAGCAAGCCAGGCTCCTGTTTGCGGATATAGTCGCGCACCTGGTCGAATCCAAGCACCGCCACGCCGCTCTTTTTCGCCATGCCCAGCAAGCCGATACAGCGTTGCAGGAGCTGGCGTTCCACTTCCTTTGCCAGTTCGTCCATGGGACGCGATTTGGCTTTGAAGGCTTTTGAAAACACGTCCGATGCGAGCCCTGTTTGCAGGGTTTCGCGATCAGCTGTGATCCAGGCGCCACGCCCGGGAAGTTTTCCGAACCCGTCCGGCACAACCACGCCGTCCGGGCTACGGACAAAGCGGATCAACGCGTCCGGCGCCAGCCGCTCGCGCGTCACCGCACACTGACGGACGGATCTGCCAGCGCGCGAGTTCTGAGGCGCCTCTAGGCGCTTGTCGCTATCATTGAGGCTCTGCGGCTTCATCGCCGCCCTCCATGAGAAGTTCCTCGTCGAGATCGAGGCCTTCCAATTCGGCCAGGATGTCTTCATCGCTGACATCCAGGGTTTCTTCGACCGCTGCCTCCTCAGTCGTGTCGTCAGACTTGCCAAGCTCACCAAGCGCCAGCAATGCGCGCTCTTCTTCGGTCAGGTCTTGTGGCTCTTCACCCGCAGCTGCGGCGGCCATTTCGGCTTCCAGCTGCTCTAGGGCTTCCGGCTCGACCCAGCCAGCAATGACGCGGGCTTTCATGATGAAGAGCTGTGCGTCATCCTTGCGCATCTCGCCCTTCTTCAGAATGCCGTCCTGCCAGACAGGCTTGCCTTCTTTATTATTCTCGCGCCAGCCAGTGAGATCGTCCGGCACCAGGCCAGCGACATCCTCAACGGATTTAACCTCATTCTCACCAAGCTTGACGGCGAAGCCGGGTGACATGCCGTCCAGCTCCATGACCGCGTCCTCAACGCCGAGCTCGAGGCGGCGGGCGTCCTGTTCAGCGGCGAGCTTCTCAAGATATTCGCGGGCGCGTTCCTGGATCTCGGCAGCGACTTCTTCGTCAAAGCCTTCAACCTGCATGAACTCTTCCGGAGCAATATAGGCGATGTCTTCAACTTCACCGAAGCCTTCAGAGGCGAGCAGCTGGGCCAGCGTCTCGTCAGCGTCAAGCGCCGTCATGAACAGTTCCGTGCGGCGCTGGAAGTCGATCTGATAACGCTCAGAATCGTCGCTCTCGGTGACGAGGTCGATCTGCCAGCCGGTCAGTTGTGAGGCGAGGCGCACATTCTGACCGCGGCGACCAATCGCCAGCGGGAATTGATCATCAGCGACAACCACTTCGACGCGATGTTCATCTTCGTCGAGCACCACTTTCGACACTTCAGCCGGTTGCAGCGCGTTCACGATGAAGGTCGCATCATCATAATTCCATGGGATGATGTCGATCTTCTCGCCCGACAGTTCGCCGACAACGGCCTGAACGCGCGCGCCGCGCATACCCACACAGGCGCCGACCGGGTCGATTGAGCTATCATTGGAAATCACACCAATCTTGGCGCGAGACCCTGGGTCACGGGCGCAGGAGCGGATTTCGATAACGCCTTCATAAACTTCCGGAACCTCGGCCGCGAATAGCTTGACCATGAACTCAGGATGCGCGCGCGACAGGAAGATTTGCGGGCCTTTGATCTCGCGGCTGACCTTATACAGGTACGCACGGACGCGATCATTCGGCTGGAAGTTCTCACGCGGAATACCGTCATTGCGGCGGATAATGCCTTCGGCGCGGCCCAGGTCGACGATGACGTGGCCATATTCGACCCGCTTGACGATGCCGTTAATGACCTCGCCTTCGCGGTCTTTGTACTCATCATATTGGCGCTGCCGTTCAGCATCGCGCACTTTCTGCATGATCACCTGTTTGGCGGTCTGCGCGGCAACACGGCCAAAATCGAAGGGCGGAAGCTCTTCCTTGATCTCGTCGCCAAGCTCAAGGCTGGCATCGATCTTCTTGGCGTCTTTCAGCGTGATTTGCTGGGCTGCGTCTTCCATTTCTTCGTCAGCGACGACGGTCTGGATGCGCCACAGGCTCTGTTCACCGGTTTCGTGATCGATAACGGCGCGGATATCATGCTCCTGGCCGTAGCGAGATTTCGCGGCTTTCTCGATCGCTTCCTGCATCGCCTCAATGACGATGGCGCGATCAATGGCTTTTTCCTCAGCGACCGCTTTCGCGATCTGCATGATTTCCAGCCGGTTTGCGGAAACGCCAACATTAGACATGGCTTCAGGCTCCACTCTCTAGATTATCTTCAATTGTATCAGTTTCGGCTTCATCCGTCTCGAAGCCTTCAAAGTCTTCATCGCCGGGTTGCGGCGGCAGGCTGCCATCATCGGTGGCGGCATCAATCAGCTCATCGGTCAGGACGAGGCTGGCTTTGCTCATCTCATGGACCTGCGCGACCAGCTCGCTTTCATCATCCAGCAGAATGGCAACGCCATTATCGTCTTCGCGCTGGATGATGCCCTGGAAGCGGCGCCGGCCATCCAGCGGCATGGTCAGTTCAACCTTGGCAAGATGACCGGCCCAGCGGCCAAAATCACCCACCCGGGTCAGCGGGCGATCAATGCCAGGGGTCGAGACCTCCAGGCGGTAGGCTTCCGAGATCGGGTCTTCCGCTTCCAGCACCGGTGACAGGTTTCGCGACAGGGAGGCGCAATCCTCAACATCGGTGGGCGCGCCGCCTTCTTTCTCGATCATGATCTGCAGCAGCGGCCGCTTCCCGCCCATGATGCGAATACGCACAATGTCCAGGCCCAGCTCGCTGGCAAGCGGCTGCGCCATGGCAAGGATACGGTCTTCCTGTGGACTGATCGTGATCAAAGGGCGGGCTTTCAGACAAAGAAAAGCGGCGGCCCCGTTCCCGGAACCGCCGCCGATATGTTTCGACTTGGCGCCTAGATAGGCGCAAATTGCCGGTTTGTCTAGATCAGTTTCAGGTCGACCGCAGAGGTCTTGCCCCGCCGCTCATCATGATAGAGTTCATACTCAATCGGCTGATCGTCCTGCAGCCCTTGCAGGCCAGACTTTTCAACGGCTGAGATGTGCACAAACACGTCCTTGCCGCCTTCGTCAGGCACGATGAATCCAAATCCTTTTGTGGCGTTGAACCACTTTACTTTTCCGGTGGCCATGTGAGCCCTTTTCCGTTGCGCCGCGCCGACCCTGCACCGTGCAGGAGGTCGCGAGGTCGATTACGGGGAGGTAGGGACATTCATTAACCGCCGGTCTGGCGGGGTCTTCTCATTGCAGACCGGCCGTATTCGATAGCGGGAGCAGGCACATATTCTGGGTCCGCGGTCAAGCAAAACCGGATCAGCGCAGTTGGAAAACCAGCGGTTGCACAACGGATGACCGGTTCAGACGGCACACCTGACCGACATCGCGCGGCCGATCCGGTCGAAACCGCCACTTCTCCACGGTGCTGACAGCATCCTCATCAAAGGTCGCGATTGGCACTGAGGCAAGCACAACTGGGTTGAGGACATTGCCTTCTCCATCAAGATCGAAGGACACAATGACGGCGCCGAACAGGTCCCGCATATTCTGGACGCGCGGAAACCGCATGGCAGGGCGCTGGATCATCCGTCCGGCGCAAAAGGGCAGGCCATTTTCGTCGAGCGAGCGCGCCGCTCTGGCATTACGCGCAGCGATGTCGGTTTCGTAGAGCGCCAAAACCGTCTGAATTTCCTCATCAGTGGGATGGAATTCCTTCTCGCTCTCGAAATAGGCGTTCATGGCCATGCCCCAGGCGTCGGCCTTCCATTTCAGATTGAGCGCCCATTGCGGTTGCTCGCCAATATGGGTCTGGAAGGCACGCGCCTGGCCTTCGACATGCGCCATCTCGATCATCGCTTGCGGGGCGCGCTCAAGGTTGAAGCGCGCCACGGCCTGCAGGAAGCGAGCCTCCAGATAGGGTTTCGTGATGATCTCTGCAGCCGGTTCGAAATGCGTCGCCGCGGCGGAGGCGGAATTGAACAGCTTTGTATTGTTCTCCTGGCGCTGATCAAAAGCCAACAGGCTTATATAAGCGCTTACGGATTCAACGCTGGGCGGCCCGGATTGGCGGGACAATAGTCCATAAAGGTGGTCTCGCGCCTCGACCGAAGGGTCGGACACGAGTTCCACTCTTGCTGCGCTGATTTCTGCGTCGGAGACCTGCGCGTTTGCCGCGTGCCAGAGTGCAGCACTCATCCAGAACAAGCAGAGGCTAATCAGAATCCGCATCGGTGGCTCCTTCTGCGGCCACGATAGGCGGGGCCGGGTTGCAGGGTCAATCAGCTTCCTTCGCAGATGGTAAAGTCGTAATAAACCGGCGCGACATCGCCGAGCTTTTTCATTTGATAGCGGGTCTGAATATGATCGCCGGGGGCCTTGCTCCAATCATCCGCGCTCTCGGCAGTCCAGACATAGGCAGGGTGCGCCAAAAACCGCTCTAGCGCCTCATCTGCATAGGACCGGACGTCGGTGGCAAACCGCACTTTACCGCCGGGTTTCATGATGCGGGCGAGCGCCTCCAGGAAATCTGGCTGGATGATGCGCCGCTTCTGATGCCGCGCTTTCGGCCATGGATCGGGGAAAAGAATGAACGCGCGGTCGATGCTGTCATTGGCCAGCCCATCGACCATCTCGCGCGCATCCTCGGGCCAGATCCGGACATTGTCGATCTTGTCGTCCTCAATCTGGCCGAGCAGTTTGGCGATGCCCTCAAAGAATACTTCACTGGCAAGAATGCCGACTTGCGGGTGCGCAGCTGCTTGTCCGCTGACGTGCTCGCCGCCGCCAAAGCCGATCTCGAGCCAGATCTCATCTGCGTGTGAAAACAAATCTGCCGGATCAAGCGCGGCTCCAGCCTCGATTGGCACGCTGAGTTTTGGCAGCAGCTCATCCATCAACACGCGCTGGCGGCCGGAAAGCGGGCGCCCTCCACGCCGTCCGAATGTTTTGAGCGGTCCACCAGCGAAGCGGGATTTCGGGTCAGCCATATTCAATAGTCCGGTTGCGTCGGCATCAGCGCGTTGCCGCGCTGTGCCTGAAAATCCGGGCGGACTCAATCATCCAGTGCTGCAAAGCCAAAAAATGTCCCAGAAAAAGCTTGCGCGGCTGAGTTGAGAGGCGCACAACCCGCGCCTTGGTTAATCGAGGGCAGATCCCGTGAGCAGTTCCGAACACGCCGCAATGGAAGAGGCGCAGCCGCCCAGACTTCCCATGCCGCAATGGGAACTGGTGACGATGGTGGCTGCTCTGATGTCGCTGAATGCGCTGGCGATCGACATCATGCTGCCCGCGCTGAGCGATATTTCCCAGCATTACAGTCTCAGCCGCGAAAATGATCAGCAGCTGGTCATCTTTGCTTACATTGCCGGTTTCGGGGCACCGCAGCTGATCTTCGGACCGATTTCAGACCGCTTTGGCCGCAAGGGCCTGCTGAGCCTCTGCCTGATTGCCTATGCGATTGCCGGGGTGGCATGCATTCTGACCACCTCGTTCACGACCCTGCTGCTCGCCCGATTCATCCAGGGCATGTTCGCCAGCGGCGTGCGCGTCATCGCGGTCTCGATCGTGCGGGACTTGCTCGCCGGCCGGGCTATGGCCCGTATTATGTCGCTGGTGATGACGGTGTTCATGGTTGTGCCAATCCTCGCGCCGAGTATAGGCGCAGCTGTGATGCTGGTCGCGCCGTGGCAATGGACCTTTGGTGTGCTCAGTCTGACAGCGGTGCTGAACCTGATCTGGATTCAAGTCCGGTTGCCTGAAACCCTGCCCGCAGAGGCGCGACAGCCATTAAGCGTCAAACAAAGCGGCGCTGCCTACTGGCAGGTCCTGACAACCCGCATCACGGTCGGCTATATGTGCGCCAGCGGCGTGATCTTTGGCGCGCTGTTCGCTTTTGTGGCGGCGTCGGAGCAGATCTTCACCGATGTGTTTCAACAGCATGAGACCTTTACGATCTGGTTTGCTGGCGTCGCCGGCGCGCTCGCGGTGGCGAACTTCATGAACTCGCGCATGGTTGAGCGGTTCGGGATGCGCCGGATCAGTCATAGCGTGCTGCTCCTGTTCATTGCGCTGGCGCTGATCAATGCGGTGACACTCCATCTGGTCGGCGAGAAGCTATGGCTGTTCTATCCTCTGTTCTGCCTGACCTTTGCCTGTTTCGGCATGCTCGGCGCGAACTTTACAGCGCTGGCCATGGAGCCGCAGGGCAAGATTGCAGCCACCGCGAGTGCGGCCTATGGCTTTGCATCAACGACGGTGGCGAGCTTTTTCGGCTATCTGGTCGCTGGTCAGTTCGATGGCACCGTTGCGCCGTTCATGTGGGGCTTCGTCGCCCTCGGCGTCGGGTCGCTCAGCATTATTCTGATGACGGAGCGGTTCAAACTGTTCCAGACCCGCTAGGCCTTGCGCTTCCGCAGCGATAGCGGGGTTTAGCTGCGCTCAAACACTGACAAAGACAGGAAAAATCATGGCGCTCAAGACCCGCATTACCGAGATGCTCGAAATCGAAAAGCCGATTATTCAGGCGGCTATGGGCTGGATCGCCCGCTCGCAGCTATCTTCTGCGTTCTCGAACGCGGGCGGCATGGGCATCATCGAGACCAGCTCCGGCGAGCTGGACGCAGTGCGCGCGGAGATCCTCAAGATGCGCGACCTCACCGACAAGCCGTTCGGGGTAAATGTGGCGCAGGCTTTTGTGCGCGATCCTGACATTGTGCAGTTCGTGATCGATCAGGGCATCAAGTTCGTCACCACGTCTGCCGGCAACCCGAAGAAGTATACGGGTCAACTGAAAGAAGCCGGTCTCACCGTGTTCCACGTGGTGCCGAGCCTGAAAGCGGCGCTCGGGGCGATTGATGCCGGGGTGGATGGCTTGATTGTCGAAGGCGGCGAAGGCGGCGGTTTCAAGAACCCCAAAGATGTCGCATCGATGGTCTTGATCCCGCAAGTCTGTGAAGCGGTGCAAGTGCCAGTGGTTGCGGCTGGCGGCATCATGGATGGCGCCACCATGGCGGCGGCGTTCTCGCTTGGCGCAGAGGGCGTGTTGATGGGCACGCGGATCCTGTCTTCAGCTGAGAGCCCGGTGCATGACAATTGGAAACAGGCGATTGTCGATGCGGACGCGACCGATACCGTCTTCCTCAATCGCGACGGCCCGGGCCCGGCGCTGCGGGCGCTGCGAACGGAGCGCACGACGCGGATCGAGCAGGACGGCGTTGAGAATATTTTCGGCGAATTCGCTGGCACGCAGCAGGTTTACTTTGGCGGCGACCTCGAAGCCGGGATCGCGCTGACCGGGCAAGTTGCCGGTCGAATCAAGGGCGTACGCCCGGTCGCTGATATTCTAAACGAGACCATGGCGCAGTTCGACGCCACGGTGGCGCGCCTGAGCCAGCTACAAATGTGACAGAGCAACACTAGGCGTCTCATCTAAAATCTGATTAAACACGGCAACGTTCCACTCAAAGGTGACCTTATGATTGCAAAATCTTACCTCTATGGCGGCGCAGCAGCGCTTGCTTTGATCCTCGCTGGCTGTGATGTCGAGCGTGCGCCAAGCGGCGATACCGCGGCGACAGACACGACCGAAGTCGAAACAGCTGCCGTCGATGAGGCGGCCCTCGCGGAGAATCCGCTGCTTCAGGACTGGGATACGCCTTACGGTGTACCGCCTTTTGCCGAGATTGCAGATGAGGATTACCTGCCAGCCATCGATTTCGCGATTGCCGAGCTTCAGGCCGAAATCGCAGCGATTGCCGACAATGAGGAAGATCCAACTTTCGAAAACACGATTGTCGCCCTCGACAAGGCAGGCGGCATGCTGAGCCAGGTTGCACTCGTATTCTCCAACATCACCAATACCGATACCAATGACACGCTGGCGGACCTGGAAACCCAGATTTGGCCAAAAGTCACTGCGGTGCAGAATGAGATCAACTTCAACGAAACGCTGTTCGCCCGGGTTAAGGCGGTGCACGATGCGGCGCCGACACTGACTGATCTCGATGAGCAGGACCTGCGCCTGATCGAGCTGACCTATCGCGGATTTGAGCGCGCTGGCGCGACCCAAAGCCCAGAGGTCAAGGAACAGGTCGCGGCGATCAATGAAGAGATTTCCAGCCTGACCACGCAGTTCGCTCAGAACCTGCTGGCCTCGACCAAAGCGTTCAAGCTGGAGATCACGGACGAAGCTGAACTGGTTGGCCTGTCAGAAGATTTCAAAGCGGCGCTGAAGGAGGGCGACACCTGGACGCTGACCGTCGATCGCTCGGTCTATGAGACCTTCATGACGCAATCGGAAAACCGCGATCTGCGGGCGCAAATGTTCGACGGTTACCGTCTGCGCGCCAATAGCGGCGAGTTCGACAATGGCCCGATCGCGATCAAGTTGGCTCAGTTGCGGGCAGAGCGCGCCGAGCTGCTCGGCTACCCGACGCACGCGGCCTACACGCTGGAATACAATATGGCCCGCACGCCAGAGACGGTTGAGAACTTCCTCGTCCGCGTCTGGGAACCAGGGCTCGCGCAAGCCAAGGCAGAGCGTGATGAAATGCAGGCCATGATCGGTGACGAATTCACCTTCGCAGGTCATGACTGGTGGCATTACAGCGAGAAAGTTCGCCAGGACAAATATGCGTTCGATGACAATGTGCTGAAGCCTTATTTTGAGCTCAGCGCTGTTCGCGAAGGCGCCTGGACCATGGCTGAGCGCCTGTTCAACGTCACGCTGGAAGATGTCGACATTGACGGCTGGAACCCGGTGGTCACCTCCTATGACGTCAAGGACGCTGAAACCGGTGAGCATCTCGGTCTGTTCATGATGGATATGTACGCTCGCGATTCCAAGCGCGGCGGCGCCTGGATGAGCAGCTATCGCAACTCAACCAATTATGATGATGCTGACGAAGTTCGTCCGATCATCACCAACAATCTGAACCTGATCACGCCAGCTGGCGACGGCCCGACCCTGATGCGGTTCGATGAGGTTGAGACTTTCTTCCACGAGTTCGGCCACGGTCTGCATGGCCTGCTGACGCAGATCAAATACTCCAACTTCTCAGGGGTTGATGGTCCGCGCGACTATACCGAATTCCCGGCTCAGATCCTGGAGCATTGGGCTGGCGCGCCGGAAATGCTGGCGGAATACGCCCTGCATTATGAAACCGGCGAAGCCATTCCGCTCGAACTGATCGAGAAGATGCGCGAAGCGTCCAATCACAATCAGGGCTTCCGCACGACGGAGTTCATTGCCGCCTCGCTGCTCGATCTGGCGTGGCACAATCTCAGCCACGATGAGGCCATGGCGATCACCGATGCGCGCGCCTTCGAGCAGGAAGTGCTCGCAGGTTATGGCCTGATCGAAGAGATTGAGCCGCGCTATCGCAGTCAGTATTTCAGCCACATCTTCGCGGGCGGATACAGCTCTGGCTATTATGCCTATCTGTGGTCAGAAATTCTCGACGCTGACGGCTTCACCGCCTTCCGCGAAGCGGGCGATATCTGGGACGCGGAACTCGCCGCGCGCCTGAAGCTTTGGGTCTATGAGTCAGGCGGCCTGCGCCCCGCGGATGAGCTTTACCGCAACTTCCGCGGCTCTGACCCGACCATTGAACCGCTGCTGCGCATTCGCGGTTTCGAAACCGGCGAAGAAGGCGAAGGCTAAACCTTTCCGCCATGCGAGAACAGAGAAGCCGCTTCTATCCAGGAGCGGCTTTTTTGTTTCGATCAAAGCGCCTTTATTGTTCGAGTTTCTGAACGTCCGGAAGTGACCAGGTGCCATCCAGCACGTCGTCTTGCGGCCAGTAGATCCGCAGCAGGGTCTTAAAGTCGCCGGCGGGGGCTGGCACCCAGTTTACGTTTTCAATCTCTGGTTGGGTGTTTGACAGATAGAAATCGAGTGACCCATCCGGATTGAAGCTCAACGCGTGATTGCTGCCTAGAGAATATCGATCTTCCGCATTGCGTTCGAGATAGCCTTCAGCGTCATAATTGGTGACCGACCAGAACGCATTGGTCGGCGGCACGTCGCCAGACTCGAAGCGGATCTGGTAGGTGTTCTGCCCGTTCAAGGGGGCAAGGTCGGAATCCAGCTGCGTGACGCCATAGACGGCATCTTGTGAAATATTCGTGCCGAGGCCCCACATCGCCCAATAGGCGCGGCGGTCGAAGTCTGTCCCCCAATTGCCCATGGCGGGATCGATATTGAATAGCCAGGCTTCGGTCTGCGCGGTGCCCTCGTAAAAGGCTTTTGAATAGGCCGCCTGCTTGGCTTTCAAACCCTGCTCAAGAACAGTCTGTGTCGCCTCAGGCAAGTCCAAGAAGTTTGCGGTCTCCCCGAGGGCGAGACCTGCACTGGCCATCAGTGCCGTCATCTCCTGATCGTCCGAAGGGCCTGGGTTTTTGGCCCACATCTTCAGAAACGTATCGTAGAATTCTGCCGCCTCCATGCGCAGAGAGTATGGAACGGGCAGGCCGACCTTGGCGAAGGTGAAATCAGGCTCAAAGTCCGCAAAAGGGTCGGTTCCCGAGGTCGCCTCTTTCAGCGTCATCAGGACATACTGATCCTGCAGCTGCGCAGCAGACACCGCGTCCTCAGCTGAATCTGCCTGAATGCGGCCAGTGATCCAGACCATATTAGTGGGGCTGGTGATCAGAGTGGTGCCATCTGGTACGTCGCCCTCATAAGCTGCATTGGCGATCAGATAGCTTTGAGGGCCTTGCCCGGTGGTGCGCGAGCCGAGGCTCTCAAACGTATTGGTCCAGGCATCAAGCAGCGGCATGACATAATACCGCTCGCCCATATCGGGGATCTGAAACACCACCGGCCCCTGGCTGAGATCGAGCCAGCCGACGCTGTACAAGGTGTTGCGATTGCCGAGCACAACGGCGCGCTGCTCGGGCTGTGCCAGGCGCCGGAAGTGGATGAAATGATTGGGGTCCGTGCGCGGTCGCAAAGGGACCGTCAGCATCAGGTCCTGACTGATCTTCATGATCACGAGCGGATAGGCATAATCGAAAATCGCCTCAGCTTCAGCCATCGATATCGGCGCACTCGCCTCGCTCTCTATCGCCGCGGTTTCACTGGTTTCGGGGGTGGGTGGTCCGCCGCAAGCGGCCAACAGGCCCGCCAGTGATAGGATTGCGGCGCTGCTGATGCGTTTCATTTGATAATCTCTCCCATACCTCCCCTGACCGGCAGGTTTAAGGATCGCATTGACGAACGTCCATTCACGCCGTCGCGGCAGGGTCTTTGTCGGGCATGGCTGATTGTGATACAGCTCCGCGTCATGAGTTATGATGTTGGATCCGGCGATTTGGTGCTGTGCGTTGATGCTTCGCCCAATCATGTGACCGGCGAAGAAGTGCCGCTCGTGCAGGGTGAGACCTACACCGTCTGGGGCATATTGCCGTTCGATTGCCCTTGCGGCCGCGGCGATGCACTGCTCGATGTCGGCGTCGGTTTTGCCTGGTGCCAGACCCGCTTCCGCCTTCTGCCCAAGCCGCGCAAAGAGGCGGTGCGGAAGAAAGCCTCCGTCCCTAAGGAGGTCGAGCCGGTCTAGGCTGGTTTAGCTCGCTGTAGCCGCTTTCTGATTGACGAAGAGATCGCGCACAAACGACCGTCCTGACAGAAGGAAGGCGAGCCCGGCAAACACGAACAGACTGGTCGCCACCACGCAGGCCCATTTCACGCCATAGGCACGGGCTTCGCGGCAGGCACTGACCAGCTCCTCGGTTAGGCTCGGATCGGTAAGGCTGCAGGTCGCGGTAATCTGTCCGGCAAAGCTGCTGGCATTGATCCAATTCGTCGACAATGTATCGGCAACAATACCAAGTGCTGGCGGCCCGATACCATAGCCAATCAGATTGACGATAAAGAGCAGAATCGCCACGGACGTTGCCCGCACCCGCAGGCTGACCACGACCTGGGCGATATTATACTGCGCGCCGAGATAGAAATATTGCAGCATGCTGGCAATCATCAGCAGGACCAGCATCAGGGTGCTGTCGCCAACTAGGAAGGCCGACGCATAGATCGGGGCGCAGCACAGGAACGCGATGCCCGGCACCCAGGTCGCCGCTGTTTCAGAGCGGTGCGAAGCGAGCTCGGTCAGATAACCGCCAAGAAAGGCCCCCAAAGTACCAGCCAGCCCGACCGGGGCCATGAACATCAAGGCCGTTTCAGCCGGCGTGAATCCTTGCGTAAAAACGACATGTTGCGGCTGGAGGCCAACCAGCGCGTAACCAGCAAAGGCGGCCAGCGTCGCTCCGGTCGTCATCACCCAGAAGGTGCGCTTGGAGAAGATCTCGGCAATCGCTTCCTTGAAACCTGCCCGCTCGAGTTTGGCGGTGCCCGGTGGGTCGGAATAACCGCGCGGCGGTTCCTTCACCGTGAGCAGGAAGATGATCCCCAGCAATATGCCCGGTGCGCCGACAAAGATGAACGCCTCGCGCCAGGTGAAAATGTCGAGGATGAAGCCGCCAAACACCTGTGCCAACACCCCGCCGGCGGTCACCCCCATGGCATAGATACCAAGCGCCGTTGGCCGGGCAGAGGGGGCGTAATAGTCGCTGATCATGGAATTGGCGGGCGGCGTACACCCCGCTTCCCCGATCCCGACCAGCATGCGCGCCAGCAACAGGGTCACGAATCCGACAGCG
>JABSQB010000039.1 GCA_013214545.1 Henriciella sp. | reverse complement strand
TACCCAATGGGAAAACCGAGACGTCATCGAGATGCTCAGTCGTGTCATCAGTGTCTGCGAGGACCGCCTCAGCGCGATTGCCACGGCGCTCGGTGCGCTTTTCGAACACCATGTCGAGCGCGATGATGAACAACAGGATGCCGCCCGCAGCGCGGAACGCATCAATCGTAATGTGCAACTTGTCGAGCAACCAGGCCCCGAAAAAGGCAAATCCGAAGATGATCAGGGTTCCAACCAGCACGGAACGGATCGCCATGGACCGGCGATAACTGGCTGGTCCACGTGCGGTCAGTGACGCAAATACGGGCGCAACCCCAAGCGCATCGATCAACACGAAGAAGGTTACAAAGGACGCTAGAAAGATCGAAATGAATTCACCGGACATGGCCGCGGCTCCCTCAAATTGAAATGACGCTGCCCTCTATCCTTGATCTTTCAGCGCGTCGAGGATTTCAGCCACATCGGGATGCAACTCGGGCTTGCCAGAACGCATAGCCACGACACTTGGCGCCGTCTCCCCAGACGAAAGCGCCAGAATCATGCGGTGCCCGCGCAGACGTTGCAGTAAACCCTGCAAGCCCTTGGACCCATCAGCCCGCACCAAAACCTCATGTCCGATATCCACGCAAATTGTCTCTGGCGCTTCGCCTGATTCAATCAAAGCGATGCCTTCATCCAGCGAGACGATCGGGGCGGGGTTCGGAAGCTCAATCATGCCAGACGTGTCAGCCACTATCCGCCTCCGCCGCCTTCATCATTTTTCGGCAACGGGTCAGCGCCTGATAGGTTTCGCCAGCCGCGCAGGCCGCCGAAATCTCCACAAGGCGTCCCCGCACCTCTTCGTCCTTCGTCTCTTCCATCGCCGCCGCGATCGCGGTCACGGCCTGGTCATACAATGCCCCTTCGGTTTCGCCGGTCAGGTACATTTGCATCACCGCGAAGTAGAGATGTTCAAGTGGCGTTTCAGTCGCGTCCGGATCCAGAACATCCTTCTGGCGCAGCACACGGGCCTGGTTTTGCAATAGAATGGTCCCGCGCCGTTCGCCATTGCGCAGCACGGCGCCGTTTACGACGACCGCCTCCTTTGGCTTGAGCGACAGTTTCAGCGGCATAAACCACTCCCATTCAGACGGCTCAATTTAGGCGCGCAATGGTTAACGCAGACTTTCATATCGGTAACCATAGACTGAAAGTGCGCTGCAATCAGGAGCTTAGGCGAATTAAAAAAAATCCAATTTCTGGTAGTGTAGCGAATCACACCCCTCCCGCCACGTAATCCCTTGCTTCTGCGTCGCCACACCTTATCCTTACCGTAAACGTAAACCTTACTCCCGAGGACTTGCCCTATGCGCTTTGAAGGCACCGAGAATTATGTCGCCACCGATGACCTGCGAGTGGCCGTCAATGCCGCAATCGAACTGGAGCGTCCCCTCCTGATCAAAGGTGAGCCTGGCACCGGTAAGACGGTCCTGGCGATCGAAGTGGCCAAAGCGCTCGATTGCGAGCTGATCGAATGGCACATCAAATCGACCACCAAGGCGGCGCAAGGCCTGTACGAGTATGACGCCGTGTCGCGATTGCGCGATGGTCAAATGGGCGAAGAGCGCGCCAAGGACGTCAAGAACTACATCAAGAAGGGCAAACTGTGGGAAGCCTTCACCGCCAAGAAGCGCCCAATCCTTCTGATCGACGAGATCGATAAAGCCGATATCGAGTTCCCGAATGACCTCCTTCAAGAACTCGATCGCATGGAATTCTATGTCTACGAGACTGATGAAACGATCAAAGCCAAACAGCGCCCGATCGTGATCATCACTTCAAACAATGAAAAAGAGCTGCCGGACGCCTTCCTGCGCCGCTGCTTCTTCCACTTCATCAAGTTCCCGGACGAGCAAACGATGAAGGAAATCATCGACGTGCACTATCCGGGCATCAAGGAAAAGCTCGTGTCTGATGCACTGACCACGTTCTACTCCATGCGCGAAGTGCCGGGCATGAAGAAGAAGCCGTCGACGTCTGAGCTTCTGGACTGGCTAAAACTGCTGATGAACGAGGATGTAGATCTGGAGACGCTGCGCGAGCAGGATCCGGAGAAGCTAACCCCGCCTCTGCACGGCGCGCTTCTCAAGAACGAGCAGGATGTCGCTCTGTTCGAGCGTCTGGCCTTCCTCAACCGGCGTCAGTCCGGCCCAAGCCCGCGTGGCCCGGCAGGCTAAGTCCGCACCGCATAAATTAGGCGCTCCGCATTTCCATCCCCCCCTTTGATGGGGCTGTCGGCGCTCGCCTGAACGTGCCAGCCCTGGTCGGTGAGCCAATCGACAAAAGCGGCTTCTGCGCGCGCGGTTGCGGCCTGATCCGTGACAATTCCGCCTTTGCCCACATGCGCGCGGCCAACCTCGAATTGCGGTTTGAACAGAGCGATCAATGCCGCGCCTTCGATCGCCAGAGAGAGCGGAACGCCGAGCAGTTTGTGCAGCGAAATGAAGCTGGCGTCACAGACCACAATCTCAGGAGGCAACCCAATCATGTCGGCGGTCAAGTTACGCGCGTCCGTGGCTTCCAGCGACTTCACAAGCGGATTGGTGCGTAGTTTGGCGTGCAGCTGATCCCGGCCGACATCCACTGCGACCACAGAAGCTGCTCCATGCGATAGCAGGACTTGGGTGAAGCCGCCTGTTGAGGCGCCGACGTCTAGGCAGCGCTTTCCTGCCGGATCGATTTCAAATACCTGCAGTGCGTGCACCAGTTTTAGACCAGCGCGAGAGACCCAGGGGTGCTCTCTCTCAGCCTCGATCCGCGCATCTGGAGATATTTTTTCCGACGCTTTGCTTATCACGCCTCCAGAGACCTTTACGTTTCCAGCAGCTATCGCTGCCTGGGCGGAGGCGCGGCTGTCGAAGTAACCGCGCGCCACGAGCACTTTATCGGCGCGATCAGGTTTGTCTGACACGGGTGGCTTCTCCGTCGAACGCTAAGTTCACAAGCCAATGGCGTCCTGCGCAGCGTCCGTAAAGCCCCGTCGCGCCTAAGCGTAGGCGTATGGTCCGCCTTTTTCGAGGGCTGTCTGATACGCCGGCCGGGCGTGAATGCGTTTCAGGAAAGCCGGAATATTCGGCAACACAGAGAGATCCGCGCGCGTAGCCGCTGCCTCTAGCGGGAAGCTCATCATGATGTCAGCCGCGGTTAAGTCGTCGCCAGCAAAATAACCTGATCGCTCGAGCGCCGTGTTCCACCAATTGGCGTGTTCGGCGACGCGGGGATCAATGAAGCTGTCTTCAGCGCTCGCTGAAACCCGGCGTACGATGGGACGCATCAGCATAGGTGCACGCTCCGGTAGACGCGAGAAGACCAATTTGAGCAACAGATTGGTCATCGCGGACCCTTCCGCATAGTGCAGCCAATAGGTGTAATCGCGGCCAGCCTGGCTGCCGCGCGCTGGCTTCAGGCGGCCATCCTTGTCATAGGTATCGAGCAGATACTCAAAGATCGCTCCGGTTTCAGCGACGGTGATATCGCCATCGGAAATCACCGGAGATTTTCCGAGCGGATGCACCGCATACAGCTCTGGCGGCGCCAGAGAGGTCACTGGATCGCGATTGTAGCGTTTGACTTCATAGGCAATGCCCAGCTCTTCGAGCAGCCATAAGACCCGCTGGGAACGCGAATCTTCCAGATGGTGAACGACAATCATCATGTCCTCCTAGAACAGTCTCTTGTTCGTGGAGGTATTTCGGATGGGTGATAGAACAAGCCTATCGCTGGGATAGCGCGATGATCACTGCCGCGTTGGCGGCGGAGGAGGCGCCTCTCCCGCGGCAGTGACCGGGTCGCCGAATGGGGTCAGTGATCGCGCGGTGGTCGGGGAGGAAACCGTACCCGAGCTCGACAATGAGGAAGCAAAGGTCGATGCTTCGTCGGCTGAAATGAAACCGCTGGCGACGCTTTCCATCAAGGCCGCTTGCGCGCGTTGCATCTCGACCCGCATTGCATTGGCGTCGACCAGTTGCTGGACATAGGCATCCATAACGTCTTCGCAGTCGTCTGAGAGCGCGGTGCGTTCATTTTCTCCGACATAGCGCAAATGCTCAAAACAGAGCTGGACGCCATAATCATTGCGAACAATCGCCATGGTGATCTCGCGCACGGCTTCCGCGACCGCATAAGACGGCGGATAGGCCGGTGTCGATGGCCATGAGCCGGTTATGCCGCCAGCGCTGGAATCGGTCGCCGAAGGGGCGGATTCTGCGAGCAGGTTATTGGTGCGTTCCGTGGCTTCTGCCGAGGCTTGCGCCCGTTCCATAGCCCGTCTTTGGGCCCTCAAATCGCGGATCTCTCGGCCACGCCGTTCAACATCTGAGGCTGAGCAGCCATCACCAAAGCCGCCGGACTCACATTGCGCGTTCACATCTTCGAGAATGCTGATTTCTTCATTGGTTTGTTCGATTTCTGTCGCCAGGCGTGTTTGCTCTGAAGAAGCCATGGCCGCGCGTTGCAAATATTGCTCGCGGAAATCCATGCCGCTGCCGGCCGAGGCGCTGACCACTGCGTCGCCGCCTTTCACGGCCCCTGTCAGTTGCTCGATCGCAAGCAAGGCGATCATATTGGTCTGAAACCGGCGCAGCATGATTGAGTACTGTTCCTGGGAGAGCCCGTTCATGTAGGCCTCACACACCCGATAGAAGCCATCGCGAAGGGTCTGGATGGTCTGCGTTCGCAGACCGATATTTGCCGCCGCTTCGGATACCCCGCCTTCGGCTGAAACAGCATTGGAGATATCAGAGACACTGACGCCAGCCTGTGCCGCAATCGCCGACAGAGCGTCCGGCGCCGGCTCGGCGCAGACCACTCGCAGGTCCTCATCTGCCCGTCGGTTCGACAGAACGGCGCGCTGCTCGGCATCAATGAACACACCGGCTGGAGACTTGCTGTTAAAGCCGGAACCAATGGTCTCTTTCTTGTTCACAGCAGCCAGATTGCCGATCGACGCGCACGCCGAAAGCGCAAGCGCGCAGCCCGTCAGCAGAAGCGTTCGAAACATATGAGTGTCCTCCACCCTCGAACTGGACGCGAAATTCACCTTTTCGTCAAGCTGGACAACGCCTTACAGGGGAATGTCAGGACAGAGCTTCAAACCACAGTTGCAAAGCGGCTGCATCCGCGGAACGGGCGGCGCGCACTTGAATGGCTTCTTCGTCCTCGCCCCATTGCTCTATCTGCCAGTCTTCATCGACGGTCGAGGCCGCGAGCGCTTCCGGTGCGGTCAGCGCCCCGCGCTCCACCGCCAGAGCGAGCACCGCCGAGCCCAGCAGGCTGCACGCCCAGGTCAACGCGGTGAGGCGGAAATCATCGAGGCTGATGGCATGCGCGCGAACCGCGTCTAAACTCGCCTGCGGTTGCGGGCTAGCGATCAAGCCGACCACGGGCACCAGCACGATGCCCAGCTCCTGCCCTGCCCATTCGCGCCATGGCTTCCAGGCGGCTTCCTGCCGGGCTCGAAGCTCGCTCGGTGCATCGGCAAGATAGCAAGTGACGTCGGTGCTCGCGTAGCGGGTCAGCTCCTCGGCTAGATCTGCGCGCGTTTCCGGCGTCCGATCCAAGGCAACATTGGCGAGCCGCGTGAGCGTCATTGCTTGGAGATCCAGGACCTCTTCCTGCGCCGCCCATTCATCTGCAATCGCCTGCGCCAAGTTAGCGGTGGGCAGACGCAGGGTGGACTTGGCCGGCGTCTTGATCGGCCGCCCATCTAACTCGACTGCAAACTGACCCTCAAAGGCAGCGACGCTCGCCTGTTTGTAAAAGCGCTTTGGTTTGGTGACCTTATCCATTTAAGCAAGCCTTTCTGCGAACGCATCCAGGCTGGCATTCAGGGTGGCATAATCATGATGCACTTCATGGGCGCCGACGGCCTGAAGTTCATCCGCCGTCCCGAACCCCCAGCTCACGCCCAGCGTATGGATACCCGCATTCAGTCCCATCGTCATATCGTGGATGGCATCGCCAATGATCAGGCTCTGATGCGGCTCAGCGCCAACCGCTTTCATCGCTTCATCGCACATGAATGGATGTGGTTTTCCTGGCCCGTCATCGGCACACCAAATCGTATCGAAAAAGCCTTCCAACGGATGCATTTCGAAGATGGCGCGAATGCCTGCGTGCGACTTTCCGGTCGCCATGGCGATGAGCCATCCCTCGTTCGAGAGGCGGTTCAGTGTCTCAATCGCGCCTTCATAAAGAGGCTCTTTGAACGATGGGTCGGACCTTTGCGCCACGAAAGCCTGTTTGTACGTCGCGGCCAGGGTTTCAATGTCGTGATAATCCGGCGCCAGAATCCTGCAGGCCTCCTGCAGTCCGAGCCCGATCGTCTTGCGCGTTTCGTTATAGGCTGGCGGCTCTAACCCCAGCGTTTCGAACGTGCGCTCCATAGCGGTCTGGATCACATCGCGGCTATCCACGATCGTGCCGTCCATGTCCCAGATGGCGAGTTTTAGTGTCATGGCCCGCCGTTTAGGCGGCAGCGGCCTTGCGCGCAACCGCCCTGTGCCAGATCAGGAAAACGGGCGATGCGAGTTCGGCAATCATCCCGGCAAATTGCATCTCGAGACCTGGTCCCACCGTCAGATGAGAAATCAGGCGCGACAAGCCACCAATGAACAATGCCGCGCAGATCAGCATCAGCACTGTCCCATGTTTTTCGACGTTTGGGATCACCCACCAGAGGAGAAAGGTCACGAGCGCATAAATCGCCGACAGATAGCGCAGCTGGTTGTCGAGCGCGGCCGGGTAACCGCCGTCAGGCATAAAGTATGACGCGCCCGTAGCAACGCCGAGCACCGCAAACAAAAGCGGGACCAGAGATAGAATCCCCAGCCCAATCTGTAATCCAAGTTTCATCGATTAAACCTCCACGATGCCAGCCGAGATCTCCTGCGCGCGGTGTTCAAACGCGGCTTTGGTCTCGCCCTCATCCGTGGAACAGATCAGATAGCCACCGCCTTGTCCAATCACGCGCGCGATCTCTGGCCACATGACGTCGGGCGATTTGGCTTCATCCCACATTTTGGAAATGGACGGATCCATATGCCGGACACCGCCGAAGCGGTCGGGCCGCGCTTTTGCACCGTCCCAGATCTTCGTGTTGAGCAATCCTGGGCAGAGGATGGTCGTCTCAATGTCCTGTTCGGCAAGCTCACCTTTCAAGGCTTCTCCAAACGCGAAGGTCGCATGTTTTGTGGTCGCGTAGAGCGGAAAATCGCCTTCCGGCGGGCGCAGCGCCGCGGTTGATGCCGTAACTCCGACGTGCCGCGGCCCCACCGCCTCTTGCATAAGAGGAACGAAGGCCTGGGCGGTCCATACGACGCCGCGCACATTCACGTCGAGCGCCCATTCTATGGCGTTGGGTTTCCCAGTGAGGATGGCTGAACCAACGCCGACCCCAGCATTGATCCAGAGCAGATTGATCGGTCCATGGGTTGATGCTTCTTCCGCGGCAGTAAAGCAGGCTTCACGGTCTGACACGTCGAAGACGAGGGGGAACGCTCCGCCGCCAATCTCAGTCGCGACACGTTCGGCCGCCTCAGCGCGAATATCTTGCACGCCGACCGTCATGCCCGCAGCCGCGAGTTTCCGCGCCAGCATTTCGCCAATCCCGTCGCCAGCGCCCGTCACGATGGCAGTCTTGCCACGATATGAGTTTAAGTCAGACATGAGCGCCTCCTATTCCAGTCTGGACAGGATTTAGGGGCTCGCCGCATTTTGCAAAGGCTAAGGGTAAAGCCGAGACCGTGTCCAACCTTTGCCGGTTCGCACCAATTTCAGTCGGTCATGCATCCTGAAAGCCTGATCTTGCCAGAATTCGACTTCTGCTGGGATGAGCCTGTAACCGCCCCAATGCTCCGGCCGCGGGATGTCATCATCATCGCCATAGATGGAACTAATCTCCGCGACACGCTGATTAAACACCTCGCGATCGCTCAGCGGTCGCGATTGATCGGAGGCGATGGCGGCAATTCGAGACTGCGGGGCTCGCGCGCTGAAATAAGCATCAGATTGCTCGGCAGAGCTCTTTTCGATCGTACCGCGAATGCGCACCTGGCGGCGCAGACTCTTCCAATGAAAGCACAAGGCGGCCTTGGGATGAGCCGCAAGCTGTTCGCCTTTGGCACTGTCATAATTGGTATAGAACTGGAACCCGTCCTCGGCAGAGAGCCCGCGCAACAGGACGATGCGGACATCAGGCATACCGTCGCCATCAACCGTCGCGAGTGACATGGCCGTACTGTCATTCGGCTCATGTGCATTGGCGTCGCGCAGCCAGGATTCCAAGAGGCCATAGGGCTCGTCGACATCAGGGATGAGCGGCCGATCCCCTTCGGCGACATAGTCCTCCGCACTCGGGCTTTTAGGGATTGAGACAGGCACGTCAGTCATCTGCTTCTTTCGGCTGAGTTGGTTAGGGGTTTGGCAGGTTTCGTTTTTGCATATAGGAGACCGCCAAGAAGTAACTACGGGTCGGCCCTAATGTCGCATAACACATTTGGACATTTGTTTCGCGTGACAAGTTGGGGCGAGAGTCATGGCCCTGCAATTGGTTGCGTCGTCGATGGCTGTCCGCCAGGACTGTCGCTGGATGCGACCTGGATTCAACAATTCCTGGATCAGCGCCGCCCCGGCACCAGCCGCTTCGTGACCCAGCGCCGGGAACCTGACGAGGTCAAAATTTTGTCTGGCGTGTTTGAGGACGACCGCACAGACGGACCTGTGACCACTGGCACGCCCATCAGCCTAATCATCGAGAATATCGATCAACGCTCGAAGGACTATTCCGAAATCCGCGACCGTTATCGCCCCGGCCATGCCGATTATACCTATGATCAGAAGTATGGCGTGCGCGATTATCGCGGTGGGGGCCGCAGTTCCGCGCGCGAAACAGCCATGCGGGTCGCCGCGGGCGCCGTTGCGCGCCGCGTACTCGGCGAAGACATTCAAATTCGCGGGGCTGTGGTTCAGATTGGCGAACACAAAGTCGATCGCGACAAGTGGAACTGGGATATTACCGGCGACAACCCTTTCTGGTGCCCGGACGCAGGTATGGCCAAGATCTGGGAAACCTATCTCGACGAGGTCCGCAAAGCTGGTTCGTCCGTCGGCGCGGTCGTCGAAGTGCAGGCTTCAGGTCTGCCCGCCGGTTGGGGCGCGCCGATTTACGGTAAGCTGGACAGCGAACTCGGCGCCGCGATGATGAGCATCAATGCCGCCAAAGGCGTTGAGATCGGCGCTGGTTTTGAGGCAGCAGCTTTCACGGGTGAGCAAAATGCCGACGAGATGCGCATGGGCAATGACGGCGTGCGCTTCCTGTCGAACAATAATGGCGGCGTGGCCGGCGGCCTCTCAACCGGCCAGGACATTGTCGTCCGGGTGGCGATCAAACCGACCTCATCCATCCTGACTGAGACCAAATCAGTGACCCGCGACGGCGAAGAAGTGGACGTACGCACCAAGGGGCGTCATGACCCTTGCGTTGGCATAAGAGCCGTGCCGGTGGCCGAGGCGATGCTGGCCTGTGTCCTCGCCGATGCAAAATTGCGACACCGCGGCCAGATCGGCAGCTAAATCTGCGGTAATTCATTGGAGATTCATGTTTCAGGGGGCATGTCGCGCGCGCTTAATCCCATAGGAGCATGACAATGAAATTCTCCCAGTTTCTGCAACTCACCGCTTTCGCTGGCGCAATGACCCTGGCCCTGCCCGCCCACGCGCAGGACGAAGAAACCAGCAATGGCTGGAGCGGTGAAGGCTCGCTCAGTGCTGGCACCACGACCGGTAACACCGAAACGACCGATATCGGCCTCGGCCTCGATGTCGCGCGCGAAATGAATGTCTGGACGATCGGGTTCCAGGCCACCGCCGATTATGGCGAAACCGATGGCGAGGAAACCAAGAACCGGATTTTCCTTGGCACCAATCTCGACCGACAGCTCAATGATCGCCTGTTCGGATTTGGTCAGCTGACTTATGAGCGCGACGAGTTTTCCGGTTTTGAGTCCCGCGCATTCATCGGCGGCGGTCTCGGTTATGAAATCTTGAATGGCGATGTCACACAATGGACCGTCCGCGGCGGTCCTGGTTTGAAGATCGATGAGATTGAAGCCGTGCTCGACACCACGGTTTCGCCGGCGGCTGTTATCAGCCCGGCGATGACCGAAGAGTCTTTTGGTGCGACGGCGCAATCGAACTTTGCCCACACATTCAATGACAATGTCAGTTTCACCAATGATACCAGCGTCGTTTACGCTGAGACCTCTACGCAAATCGGCAACATCGCTGCACTGACCGCTTCGCTGACCAATGCCTTGTCAGCGCGTATTTCGTTCGAAGTGCGCCACGACACGGATCCCGTCGACGGCTTCGAAGACACCGACACGATCAGTCGCGTGTCTTTGGTCTACGGTTTTGGGAAATAGTTCGAGCCAGACCTGTTCAGAAGTGACGAGCCCGGGCCATCAGCCCGGGCTTTTCTATAGCTCCAACAGCATCTGACAATTACACCGATCATAAGGCGTCTCTGTCAGCTCATCGCCGGAGAGCTCGCGGAAGCCTGACTTGCGATAAAGCGCCAGCGCGGCCTCCAGTTTGGTGTTGGTTTCCAGACAGATCGCCCGGGCGCCCATTTCGCGCGATTTTGTGATCGCGGCCTCCATCAACGCGCGGCCAATGCCCTTGCCCTGAACGTCGCTTCTCGCAGACATCTTGATCAGCTCGAGGACGCCCTCACCGTGCCCAGGCACAAGACCAACGGTGCCGACGGGTTCACAGTCATGCTCAGCGATCAGAATCGCGCCGCCTTTGTCCAGGATATGGGTTTGAGGATCTTCGAGCTGCGCACGGTCTTCGGCTTCGACCGTGAAGAACTTCTCCACCCAGGCGAGATTGAGATCACGAAACGCTGTCGCATCCGCAGGGGTATAGTCTCGGACAATCATGCCCGACATATGCTACCCGACAAAGGCGCGTTCAATCACAAAGTCGGCCGGCTCGGAGTTCGATCCCTCAGTCAGGCCGTGCTCTTCCATCAAGCCTTTCAGCTCTTTGGTCATCTCGATCGAACCGCAAATCATGGCCCGGTCAGTTGCCGGATCCAAGCGCGGCACATCTAGGTCTTCGAACAGTTTGCCAGAGCGAATAAGGTCGGTGACGCGGCCCTGCTTATCGAAGTCCTCGCGCGTACACGTCTGATACAGGCGCAGTTTGCCTTGCCCGATCTCACCAATGTCAGGATCGTTGAGGAATGCATCCACGGTCTCGCGGGAATAAGCGAGCTCAGCGACATCGCGGCACGTATGGGTGATGATCACCTCTTCGAACTTTTCATACGTCTCCGGATCGCGCAGGATGCTCGCGAATGGCGCAAAGCCCGTACCGGTCGAGAAACAATAGAGCCGCTTGCCGGGAACCAGAGCGTCATGCACCAGCGTTCCGACCGGCTTCTTGCCGAGCAGGACTTGATCGCCAACCTGAATCTTCTGCAGCTTCGAAGTCAGTGGGCCATCCGGCACTTTGATGGAGTAAAACTCCAGCGTGTCATCCCAATTTGGGCTAGCCACGGAATAAGCGCGCAGCAAGGGCTTCCCGTTGTCGCCCATCAGGCCGATCATGATGAATTCGCCCGAGCGAAAGCGGAAGCTTGCCGGACGAGTGATCGTGAATTTGAACAGCCGGTCTGTATAGTGATGCACCGAAAGCACCGTCTCTTCCGTCGGGGCGTTTGGGTTCACTTTCTTCACGGGCGCTTCAGCAGTGGCAGACAAGGCAGCCTCCTTAAGACACATATTCAGCGGCGCAAATGTAGTATCTGGCGGCGCAATACAAGTGGTCTAATGAACGCATTAGCTCTGCTAAAGCAAATCACGGGGTTGAGAGCCGCAGGCGCTAATGAAGCTGGACTGGCGATTTCGACAGTAGAGCGAGGGCGAGCGAACCCGCAAGCTGACAAAGACGTGTTCGCTAAAGGAGGCCCCGCTTATGTCGCGTTCCGCTCTAACAGCCCTGCTTCTCGCGGTGCCGGTGCTGGCAATGACCCCACCGGCGCTCGCCAAAGAAGTCAAAGCCAGCACGATGAAATACGCAAATGACGGGGCTTACACCGCACAATTCTACATCCGCTACAATCTCGACAATGGCACAAACTGCAAAGTCCGTCCGAAAGGGTTGGGCTCGGCAAACATCTATAATGGCGGCTCGGTCACCTATGCGATGACCGACACGATGCAGATTTTTGATGGCAACGATGCCTGCCTGCAGAACGGCGATATCCCGGAAGGCCTGGAAGTCTGGGGCCGGGTTGAAATCTCTCATGGCTCAAATGAGGGCTGCAGGAAGGACAAAAAAGTCATCTACAAAGTCAGCGGCGGCACCGTGAAATATAAAACCAAGGGCACGACGCTAAACGACAACCGGTGCCGGGTGTCCAGCTGGCCGTGACGCGATAGGACACCGCCTTTCCTTCAAAACAAAGCGTGGCGCGGGAGTGTTGCACACCGCAGTCGCACGCCCCGCTGAAAACAACGAAGCGCAAAATCTGGAGACCTGAACCATGAAACTTCGAATCTTGCTCGGGCTCGCCGTGCTGGCGGCCACGATCGGCGTGGGATCCGCGGCGGCGGATGCGAACTGCTATAAAATCTCAAAGATGAAGTACAAGAATAGAGGCGCGTACGCGGTCAAAGAGTTCGTCGTCAAGTATATCGGCAAAGACGACAAAGAATGGAGCGATGTGGGCTACTTCCAAACGATCGATTCCGGTCAAACCAAAACAATTGATCTCAGCTACATAGATGGCCTGGAAAAGGGGTATGAAGCTTGGGGCAAGGTCAAGATTGAATCAGGTGACAATGAAGACTGCCGAAAAGACGGAACTAAATTCTACTATAATGAAAATGGCGGCACGGTGACGTACAAGACCAAAGGCACGACGCTAAACAACAATCGGTGCACGCTTAACGAGAAGCCTGCTGACAAATATAAAATCGATTGTCCTTGAGCGTTTGCATCGGTCGTTAAAAGGACGGACCAGACGCAAATTGATCGCTAAAGCGGTATTTCGCCCGCGACCCAATTCACATCCGTGTTTGTCGTTTCGGTCAGCACACCGAGTTCGTAGATGTTCTCGTAGCCATAGCCATAGAGATTGATAAAAGTCGGGATATTGAGCGCCAGCGAAATGCGCTTCAGCGGGATCGGCTCAGCATCGTCGGTGAAGTTATTGTTGCAATAGATCAGCACGCGCGTGTCTTTGTTTGGGATCACTTCGGCGAGCTTCTCGTCGGTAAAGTCAGAGAATGGCAGGTTCACTGCGCCTTCAATATGGCCCAGCTCGAACGCATAGCGACTGCGCGCGTCCAGAATGATCGTATTCGACTCCGCCGCCATGGCGTTGAAGTCTTCGAGCGTTAGCAGGCGTTGCTCCCGCATTTCCCAGACTTCGCCGCTTAGCTCCATGAAGCCGTCAAAGTCGATCTCAGCGGAGCCTGGCGCTTCCTGCGCGCTGACGGCAAGGCCGATACCGATAAAGGTCGCAATCGTAAGCAAGCCACAAATCAGGCTGTTTCTCACACCATTCTTACGCGCCACGGAAAACTCCCTTCGCTACCAGTTCCAATGTGAGTAAAGACTCATTGTGGCAGCAATGGGCATGGAAATTGGGCAGAACCGTCAGGTTCGCCCGAGCGCCTCTTCCCAATGATAGCGGCACAGCGAGACATAGACTTCCTTGCCGACGCTGACCTGATCACCTTCGGTGATGACCTTGCCTGCTTCATCGAGCCGGGCGGTCATGATCGCCTTTTTCCCGCAATGACAAATCGTGCGCGCTTCGCGCAGATCGTCAGCTATGGCCAGTAGAGCCGACGACCCTTCGAACAATTCACCCTGAAAATCCGTGCGCAGGCCGTAACACAGGACGGGCAGTTTCAAATGATCCCCGACCCGCGCGAGCTGCCAGACTTGATCCTTGGTCAGAAACTGCGCCTCATCGAAGAAGATCGCGCTCAGCGGCGTCTGCGCGTGCTGATTTTGGATAGCCTCGAACAAATCAGTGTCACCCCGATATAGGTGCGCTTCCGCATTCAGGCCGATACGCGACTCGATCTCGCCCATGGTCGCCGCCGGGTCGGCGCCATAGTGGCCCGAGGTCCAGAGCATCACCTCCATACCTCGCTCGCGATAATTGTAAGCCGCCTGCAACAGGATCGCCGATTTCCCGGCATTCATGGCGCTGTAAGTGAAGTAGAGTTTCGACATGCAGCCGGTTTAGACGATTCCCGCCGGAAACTCACCGGCGGACTTGATAATCAAACAAAAAATGGTGCGGATGAGAGGACTCGAACCTCCACGCCTTGCGACACCAGAACCTAAATCTGGCACGTCTACCAATTCCGTCACATCCGCAGCAGTAGAACCGGGCATTTAGCGGCGCTCGCCATTCGCCTCAACCCCTGACGATCCAATTCTCTGCAAAAGGTTGCTCGCGGATCTCACAGCCGGATCTGGTTCGCTGCCACCTTAGGGTCTGGCACAACCTGAAACTGGCCCGGCTTGTCGAGGGATAGAGACCGCCGCCTCCGATCGATGATGCGTTCACAAATCAAGTGATTTTGCTCGATCCGCGCCGGCTTCGACGTCGTTGTCACGACGATGTCGCTTTGCGCGGTTTCGAAGGCAAAATCGAATGCGGCATCGACAGGAATCGACGCCTGTACGGACTGCTGCTTGCGGATAAAGGCTCGCGTGGCTCGCCACAACTGGCTGCGATGACGGGGAATGCCGTGATCGGTTGGGACATGTTTCAGACACTCAATCCCAAACAGAACACTGTTCGATGGACGCCGCGGGAGCGCAGAGCCACCCTCATAAACCGGTGCCATGAGCGCCGAAAAAGGCGCCGTCTCGGCCATCTCCGACGCCGGAGGGTTTCGCGATGCGATCCCGACCGCGGCCACTTTACCGGCATCCATCAGCGTGATCAGCGTTTCCTTCAAAGGAGCGTTGATTTGATGACGCCCAGGGCCATGCAGCCAGAGCAGGTCGATGCAGTCTCGCTTCAGGCGCCGCAGCGAAGCCTCAACACTTTGGACAATGCTGGCCGGCTCAAAGCTCGTGGCACGATCCAATAAACCCTTCGCGGTTAAACCGGCTTTGGTCATCACAAACGCTGATGGATCGTTGCCGATCAAGCGACCCAGCCGGCGCTCCCCGAGCCCGGCACCGTAGGACGGCGCCGTGTCGAAAATGGAGATCCCCCGCTCCCGCGCCGTGCCAATCAGGCGGTCGACTTCATGCGACGCGTATAGCCGGGTGGCGAGCGGCCCGCTGACGCCAAACCCCAATGACAATCGGCCTTCCAAGCGACAGCGCAGCTGCTGAACCCGATTGTCTGCCATGCCTCTGTCCTGCGTAAACCCGCCTCACCGCCATGGAACCACACAATGCAGGAATGGTAATTCTCGCGGCGTCTCAAAGCGCACAGCAGAAAGGCCCAGCGAGCTCGATTTGTCCGGCAATTTCGATGGCAAAAGTCGCCCTTTTTCCCGACTCCCGGCGCACAATTCTAACATCGCGGACAGATCGCTCTCTGCTTGAAATGCGTTTCTCTGCAAAAGGTCATGTACGCGGCGTGGACAGGAGCCTTCCCCTGCCCTATAGAGCGCCGTTTCAGTCGACTAAACGCCAATGAATGGCGCGGGTTTCAAGCGCAAAACGCCAGCCCGACCCGCAACAAGGAATGACCAGTATGGAAAGCGTCGAGACCATCGAAGGTTTGAGCCGCACGTATAAGGTAAGCGTGGCCAAAGCTGACCTGCAGAAACGCTTCGACGAGCGTATCGAAGAAATCCGCCCGCAAATGAACCTGAAGGGCTTCCGTCCCGGCAAGGTCCCTGCCTCTCACGTCAAGAAGATGTTCGGCAAGGACATTATGGGCGAAGTGGTCCAGGCCCTGGTTCAGGAAACCAGTCAAAAAACCATTGAGGACGCCGATGTGCGCCCTGCCGGTCAGCCGGAAATGAAAATGGAAAGCGACATGGAAAAGGTCCTCTCGGGCGATGAGGATCTGGCCTATGAAATGTCAGTCGATGTGATGCCCGATTTCGAACCGGTCGACATCAAGAAGCTGACCCTGACCAAGCCCGTTGCGGAAATCAATGATGACGAGATTGACGCCCGTCTCAATCAGATTGCTGAAGCCAATCCAAAATATGACAAGCGCGCCAAGACTGCCAAAGCCCGTCAGGACGATGCGGTCGTTATCGACTTCCTCGGCAAGCTGGATGGCGAGCCGTTTGAAGGCGGCGCCGCGGAAGAGCACACATTGGTGCTCGGCTCCAATTCCTTCATTCCAGGATTTGAGGATCAATTGATCGGCGTCAAAGCTGGCGACGAAAAGAATGTCGAAGTCACTTTCCCGGAGCAGTATCAGGCTGAGCACCTGGCCGGCAAAGAGGCCGTCTTTGAAGTGAAAGTGCACGAAGTGCGCGCACCGAAGACTCCAGAGATTGATGACGAGTTCGCCACCGGCCTCGGCCTCGAAAGCTTGGAAAAGCTGAAAGAGCTGGTCTCAGAGCAAATCAAGAACGAGTTTGATGGCGCTTCCCGTGCCAAGGCCAAGCGCGGCCTGCTCGACGTGCTCGATGAAAAGCACGATTTCGACCTGCCGCCTAAAATGGTCGAGCAGGAGTTCAATCAGATCTGGCAACAGGTTCAGGCTGAAATGGATGCTGGCCGCACGCCGGAAGAAGACAAAGGCAAGTCTGACGACGAGCTGAAAGAAGAATATGGCAAGATCGCCGAGCGCCGCGTGCGCCTCGGTCTGGTCCTGGCCGAGATTGGCCGCGTCGCCGACATCCAGATCGACGAGCAGGAAGTCCAGCAGGCCCTGATCCGCGAAGCCCGCAACTTCCCGGGCCAGGAACGTCAGGTGATCGAATTCTTCCAGAAAGATCCAAACGCGATGGCCCAGCTGCGCGCGCCGATCTATGAGGACAAGGTCGTCGACCACATCCTCGACACCGCCAAGGTCAAGGAAGAAACCGTTTCCAAAGAGGAACTTCTCAAGGAAGACGAAGAGTAGGCCTCGGCTCCTCTAACGAAAGATCCGGAAAAAGCCCGCGGCCTCAGGCAGCGGGCTTTTTCTTTTCCGCTCCGAAGCGAGATCGCGGACATGGCTGCGAATTTATCGATAAACAACTTGCGACTTATCGAATAACAATATATTTTTGCGCTATGAGTAATTCTCTCGCGCTACCCGCCCAATCCACACAATCACCCAGAACCGGCCTTAGAGCGATGACACGCGCAGGCGCCGCCTGGTATGTCCCCGTCCTGATCGGCCAGTTCATTTTCGTGGCCTATATCTTCTATGCCTACGGCCTCCCCTTGGTGGTCGGCGATCTGGAAGGCTGGAACGCTCATCTCAGCCAGGCCTGGGTTTCGGGCCGTGACATCGGCAATGCCGCCGTGGTGGCCCATTTGGCACTTGCCGTCATCATCCATATTGGCGGACCGCTACAGCTCGTCCCCGCTGTGCGAAAGCGATTTCCCACATTTCACCGTTGGACCGGCCGAGCCTTCACCATCGGTGTTATGATTGCGGTTGTTTCGGGCGCCTATATGCTGGTTGTCCGAGAAATCGGGGCCTGGCCGCTGCAGCTTGGCTTCATTGTTCAGGCAATCCTGATCCTGTGGTTCACTTACTACGCCATACGCCATGCCATGCGGCGCGAGATCTCAACCCATATGAGATGGGCCATGCGCCTCTTCCTGGCCGCCAGCGCCGTTTGGTTCTTCCGGGTGATGATTATGATCTGGTTTGTGCTGACCGGCGGCATTGGCATCGACACATCAGACGGCACCGGATGGTTTCTGGACGTCATGTCTATCGGGCAATTTCTGCCTCTGGCGCTTTACGAGCTCTATCATTGGCTGAAATCGAATGGCGGTTCTGCCAGTCGATATGCGATGGCTGCGTTCTTATGGATTTCAGCCGCAGCGACCACGGTTGGCGTCGCTCTGGCCACGCTCGGCATGTGGTTCCCGGTTTTAGGTTAGGGCTATACGCCCGCCACTTCGCTAGCCGCGGCTTCCGCTTTTACCCATTTGATGAAAGCCCGCACGTCTTCTGACAGGTGGCGTCCTTTTGGCCAGACCAGCCAATAGCCATAATCGACACTGATCGACCCATCAGCAAATGGCGCGATCAGGCGGCCTGCAGCGATATCAGCTGAGGCAATTGCGCGCTTGGCGAGCACGACGCCGCGCCCGGTCGCCGCCGCCTCAATCGCCAGCGCTGACTGATTAAACCGCGGCCCCCGCGTGCCATCGACATCGGCGCCGGCGCCGCGCGCTTTAAGCCAGCTGGTCCAGTCCGGGCAGGATGGATCAACCTCTGCACTGACATCATGGATCAGTGTGTGTTTGGCGAGATCGGATGGCTTGCGGATCGCATCTGGTCCTTCAAGCAGCTTCGGCGAACAGATTGGCAGAACGGTTTCATCGAGCAGCTTTTCTGATTTCAGGCCGTCATACTCGCCGCCGCCATAGCGAATGGCAAAATCGGCGTCGGCGGTTGTGAAATCGGTGATCCCGCTATCCGCGCTGACCCAGGCTTCAATGCCTGGATTGGCGCTGTGGAAACGATCCAGACGCGGTGCGAGCCACTTGGCCGCAAAGCTCGGCGCGGAGCTGACCATGACGCGGCCTTTGCGCGCCGGGGCCTGCATGATGCGACCAGCCTCGGCGATCTGATCGAAGGCGTCGCGCACCAATGGCAGCGCGGCCTGGGCCGCATCGGTCAGCAGCACGCTGCGCCCCGTCCGCTTGAACAGCGGCGTGCCCGCATAGTCTTCCAGCTGGCGAATATGCTGCGAAATCGCGCCCGGTGTAACGTTCAGCTCGTCGGCGGCCTTGGTGAAGGACAAGCGTCGGGCGGCGGCTTCAAACGCGCGTAGAGCATTTAGTGGCGGGAGGCGATCATTCGTATCTGACATAATTGACGTCTATAACCAGATTTTGATTGTAGTTTCTCTAAACAATGGAATAAGGCTCTTTCGGTTGCTGAAACCGCCTCGTCAACTCATTTCTGCGGCACAGATCGATCCAACAGGCTTTTACCTCCATGAGACTCTTCCCGGCGTTTTTCTATACAGACGATGCGTACGTCACCGTTTTTGGCGGCGGCGAGGAAGCCCGGCGCAAAACCCGCCTGCTGGCTAAGACAACTTTGAACATTACCGTCGTCATCGATAACGAGATCGATCCGGGCTTCGCGGAGGAATTTGCCGGCCGGATCACGATCGCTCCGCGCGATATGGCTGGCCAGGCGCTCGACCGCTCCAAATTCGCGATCATCGCTTGCCGCACCCAAGAGAACACCGACCAGTCCATCATCTGGGCGCGTGAATATGGCATTCCCATCAATGTCGTCGATCAGCCCGAAGATTGCGACTTTACAGTTCCGAGCATTCTGGAACGCGGTGAGATTGTCGCCGCTGTCGGCTCGGGTGGCGCCGCGCCAGTGCTAGCGAAACGTGTGCGCACCAGCCTTGAAGCTCTGATGCCGCAAAACATGGGTCCGCTCTCCGAACTCGCCCGCGACTTCCGTCCGCGGGTTTACGAAGTCCTGGACGATGGCACCAAGCGCCGCCAGTTCTGGGAAGCCGCTCTGAATGGTGAACCGGCTGACCTCGCCATGGATGGCAAGCTCGACGAAGCCCGCCATGCGATGGAAGCGCTGCTTCAGGAAACAGCCTCGCCCGCGAATGCCCTCGGCGCAGTTCACATTGTCGGGGCCGGCCCTGGTGATCCTGAACTCCTGACGTTAAAGGCGTTCCGACTGATCCAGAACGCTGACATTGTATTCCACGACCGTTTGGTCAGTGACGAGATCATGGACCTCGTCCGCCGCGATGCGACCCGCGTTTCGGTCGGCAAGGCCAAGGCCAATCACTCGGTCCCGCAAGATCAGATTCACGAGCTGATGATCGCGGCGGCGCGCGAGGGCAAACGCGTGGTGCGGCTGAAAGGCGGCGACCCGTTCATTTTTGGTCGCGGCGGCGAAGAGGTTGAAGCCTTGCGCGAAGCCGGGATCGAAGCGTCGGTCGTGCCAGGCATCTCTTCAGCGCTTGGTTGCGCAGCGTCTGCTGGCTTGCCACTGACGCATCGCGATCATGCTCAGACGCTGACCTTCGTAACGGGCCACGCCAAATCTGGCCAAGTGCCGGATCTGGATTGGAATGCGCTCGCGAAACCGGCTCAGACCGTTGTCGTCTTCATGGGCGTGGGCACAGCGCCGACCATTTCAGAAAAACTGATCCATGCCGGACGCGCAAGTTCGACGCCGGTTGCGGTGATCGAGAATGGCACCCGCGCAAATGAAATCCGCGTCTATGGCACGCTGGCCGAGCTGCCCCAGCTGATCACTCGCGCCGGCATCAAGGGCCCGGCCCTACTGGTAATTGGCGAGGTAAGTGCAATCCCGGCCGAAGCCCTGGCTCAACTCTCATCGGAGGCTGCCGCATGACATCCGTGCGTCCAAAACTGAAACCAGAAACGCCGAAAACAGTGACCGCCTGGGAAACAGCGTCCGGCAATGTGGTTTGGCTACGTGCTGATCTGACCTGGACGCAAGATGCCAGCGAGATTGGCGTCTTTACCGGCGATGACGCCGAGGCCGCGCTTGAGAAAGCCAAGTCTCAGGAAGGCGAGATTACCGACCCTTATTTCATGGAAGTCACTGAAGACGGAAAAGTCGCAGGCCGGGAGACGCTCCGCGAGAGCATCCGCGCCAATGGCCCGACAGTTCCCTTTGGAGTGATAATCTGATGCCAGCGCGCGAAATCACTAAACTCACGCTCTATGGCGACAGCATTTCCGGTAACTGCCAAAAGCCGCGCTGGACGGCAGACTACCTCGATATCGATCATGACTGGGTCGAAGTCGACATTCTGGATGGCGGCACCCAGACCGAAGAATTCCTCGCCCTGAACCCAGTCGGCCAGGTCCCGATCGCGCGCTGGCCCGATGGCCGCGTGCTGCCGCAATCGAATGCGATCATGCTGTACCTGGCAGAAGGGTCCGACCTTATACCTGAGGACTCATTTCAACGTGCCCAGATGAATAGCTGGCTGTTCTGGGAACAGTATTCGCACGAGACGTCCATCGCTGTGCGCCGGTTCAAGAAGCATTATCTGAAACTGCCCGACGAAGAGATCGATCCGCAATTGATGGTCAAGGGCCGCCGCGCTCTTGGCGTGATGAACATGCAGCTGACCTGGACCGACTGGTTGGTTGGCGAAAACCTGACCTGCGCCGATATTGCGCTGGTCGCCTATACCCGCGTTGCGCATGAGGGCGGGTTTGACCTTGCAGAATTTCCAAATGTCGAGCGCTGGGTGAGCCGGGTTGAAGGCGCGCTCTCTATCGGTCATGCCATGCCCAAAGAAGGGGTGACACTTTAATGTATCGCTATGATGAATTTGACGCGCAGATCGTCAAGGAACGCGTGGATCAGTTCCGCGGCCAGGTTGAACGGCGTTTGTCGGGCGAAATCCTGGAAGACGAGTTCAAACCGCTGCGCTTGCAGAACGGCGTGTATCTGCAATTGCACGCCTATATGCTCCGCGTGGCCATCCCGTATGGCCAGTTAAACGCCGCGCGCATGCGCAAGCTGGCCAAGATCGCGCGCGACTATGATCGCGGCTATGGTCATATGACCACCCGCCAGAACATCCAGTACAATTGGGTGGCGCTGAAGGATACTCCGGACGTGCTCGAAGAGCTTGCCGAAGTAGAGATGCATGCCATCCAGACGTCAGGCAATTGCATCCGAAACGTCACCTCTGACCACTTTGCTGGCGCGACGCAGGACGAGATCATGGATCCGCGTCCCTGGTGCGAGATCATCCGCCAATGGAGCACGTTCCACCCGGAATTCGCCTTCTTGCCGCGTAAATTCAAGATTGCTGTGACGGCAGCGGAACATGACCGCGCCGCCATCCGTGTCCACGATATCGGCCTTCACATGCGCGAGCGTGATGGCGTGGTCGGCTTTGAAGTGCATGTCGGCGGCGGCCAGGGCCGAACGCCAATCATTGCCGCGATGGTCAATGAGTTTGTGCCCGAGACTGAGATCCTCGATTATCTCGAAGCGATCATGCGGGTCTATAACCGCTTCGGTCGCCGCGATAACAAGTATAAGGCACGGATCAAAATCCTGGTCACCGAGACCGGACCAGAAGAGTTCACACGCCTGGTCGAAGAAGAATATGCGGCCCAGCAGACAAGCGAGAAGATTGCCCTGCCGCAGGTCGAGATTGATCGCATCAATGCCTATTTCGCCCCGCCGGCCTTTGAGGACAAATCAGCCACGAGCGATGCGTTCGAACGTGCGAAGACGGCTGATCCGGCCTTTGCCAATTGGGCCAAGATCAACCTGCACCCGCACAAGGTGCCCGGGTACACGTCCGTCACCACAAGCCTGAAGCCGATTGGCGGCCTCGCCGGCGATGCCACCGATAGCCAGATGATGGTGATGGCGCACCTGGCTGAGCGCTATGGGTTTGACGATATCCGCGTGACCCATGCGCAGAATGTTGTGCTGCCGCATATTGCGCTGGATGATCTTTATGAGGTCTATCGCGAACTCGCCGCGGCCGGGCTTGCGACAGCGAATGAGAGCCTGATTACAGACATGATCGTCTGCCCCGGTCTCGACTATTGCAACCTCGCCAATGCCCGCTCGATCCCCGTCGGGCAAGAGATCCAGAAAGTCTTTGAAGATCCGGCTTATGAGCAGGATATCGGCAAGCTGCACATCAATATTTCCGGCTGCATCAATGCCTGCGGTCACCACCATGTCGGCCATATCGGCATTCTCGGCGTCGACCGGAAAGGTGAGGAATATTATCAGATCTCGCTCGGCGGTCGCGCGGACGAGAAAGCCGCGGTCGGTCAAATCATCGGCAAGGCTCTGCGCCATGAAGAAGTGCCCGGCGCCGTCAAAACAATTGTCGACACTTATCGCGACCTGCGCACCAGCGCGGACGAGAAATTTATTGATGCGGTGGAGCGCGTAGGCGTCGAACCGTTCCAGGAGGCGATCTATGCCACTGATTAAAGACGGAACCGAAATCGAGGATACCTGGACCTTCATCGAGGACGGCGCGGACCTCCCATCTTCAGGATGTATAACAGTCCCTTTAGCTAAGCTAACAGAAGATGCAGACGCACTTCTGGCGCGAAATCAGCAGATCGGCGTGCGCCTTTCGCCCGCCGATGACCCGCATGATCTGACGCCGTTTCTCGACCGTATCGCCTTGATTGAAATAGATTTTCCCAAGTATGTGGATGGCCGCGGCTACAGCCAGGCACAACTGCTGCGGCGGCGTTTGGGCTATGCCGGGGAGCTTCGTGCGGTGGGGCACGTGCTGAGAGATCAGATTCTCTATATGAACCGTTCAGGGTTTGACGCTTATCAGACCGTCAGGGCCGACCTAGCTAATGTGTTGAAAGCGCTGGAAGAGTATTCAGCGTTCTATCAACCCGCCGCGGATGGCCACCAATCGGTCTTTTCGAGGCGCCACTCTAAGGTCTAAGGCGCATGCCATATTCAGACATCAAACTGCGGATCGACGAAGACGTCGAACAGCGCCTTGCGCGCTTGAACGGCGAACTTCGCGAAGCATCTGCGCAAACCATTCTGCGGGCTTCGATCCTGCGCGAGTGGCGTGACGAGCTGACCTATGTGTCGAGCTTCGGTGCGGAAAGCGCAGTGATGCTGGCTTTGATCGCTGATGTCGACCCGGACCTGCCCATCGTCTTTCTCGAGACGGGTATGCATTTCCCACAGACGCTCGACTATAAGGAAGAGCTGATCGAACGCCTTGGCCTGACCAATGTGCGCGACATTCCGCCAGCCGAAGACGAGCGCCTAATCGAAGATCCAAAGAACACGCTTTGGAAAACCGATCCGGATGCGTGTTGTGCGCTGCGCAAGGTTCGCCCGCTCGAACCGGCGCTGGAAGGTTTCGATGCCTGGATCACGGGGCGTAAACGCTTCCATGGCGGCGCGCGCATGTCCCTGCCTGTGTTCGAGTACGCCAATGGTCGCTTCAAGGTGAACCCAATGGCTGGCTGGACGCAAGAAGATGTCCAAGCCTATTTCAAACGTCGCGAACTGCCGCGCCATCCGCTGGTCGCACAAGGCTATCCGTCGATTGGCTGCTGGCCTTGCACCAAGCCAGCCGAAGACCCGAACGATATTCGCTCTGGTCGCTGGGCAGGTCAGGACAAGTCCGAGTGCGGTTTGCACATCGACAAGGTCGAGCGTCCCCGCGTCTTCTAGCACCGCGCTCTACCCATCATAATTTCGCCGGAAAGCATGTCATTATTGATGACATGCTTTCTGCGTTTCGAGGGATATGCGCGTGGCTCCTATTGGCCGCCTTCGGCTCAACCGCCTATGCCGCGCCTGCTGGCGACCTTATGGGCGAAGCCTTATTGCAGGAAGCCCTGCGCGCCAAGAACGATGCGACCAGCGAGATTGGCAATGACCGCTATATCAGCGTGATCGACTATCGCGTGCCATCCAATGTGCCGCGCTACTTTTTGATCGATACAGATGACATGACGGCAGAAGCCTTTTTGGTCTCACATGGGCGTGGCTCGGACCCGGATTTTGATGGCATGGCCGACCGGTTTTCCAATATTGAAGGCTCCAAAATGAGCTCGCTCGGCGCCTTTGTGACCGGCGCGACCTATTATGGCGCACATGGGCTTTCGCTGAAACTGAAGGGGCTGAGCCCGCAGAACGACCTCGCCGAAAAGCGCCTCATAGTTATTCACGGCGCAGACTATGTGCATGCCGGACGCACAGTGCTGCGCCGAAGCTGGGGCTGCCCTGCCATGGAGCGCGAGGTGGCGGAGCGGATCATCCCCCTCATCAAAGGCGGAACTTTCCTGTATGTTGTCGGCACGCAGCGGGAGGGCTGAGCCATGACTGTCGACGAATTTCGGGCGCTCGCCCTGTCCTTGCCGCATGCCATTGAGAAACCGCACTTCGAGCGCGCCAGCTTTCGCGTCGACGCGCCGCGCGGCAAGACGATCGCCACGCTGCTGGAGTCTGATGCGACAGCAAACGTTTTCCTGTCCGTTGAAGAACAGGACATGTTGATCGGCGCAGAGCCAGCGATCTTCTCAAAGGTGCCGAACAAATGGGGCGACAAGGGCGCGACCACGATTGCCCTGGCCGCTGTGGATGAGACCACGGCGCTATCGGCCCTGAAAATGTCCTGGCGCCATGCCGCGCCGCCAAAACTTCAAGACCTGCTTGAATAGTCGTCAGGGTTAGGCTTAATGCGCGCTTATGACTGATCAAATGCCTGACCGCCTGAGCGTGAACCCGAACAGCCCTTATTACAATGAGGAACTCTTGCTCCGCGGGGTTGGCATTCGCTTCAATGGCGAATTGAAAACCAATGTCGAAGAGTATTGTATCTCCGAAGGCTGGATCAAAGTCGCCGCAGGCAAAGCCGTGGATCGCAAAGGCAATCCTCTGACGCTGAAGCTAAAAGGCACCGTTGAAGCCTGGCCCGAAGACCAGGACGACAGCTAACCGCACTATTCGCTGCTCATCGGCCCATAGATGGCCTGCGTGGAGTCACCGCGAAGATCGAGCGGACCATTCGGATTTCCCTGGTCGAAGATCTGCACCATGCCGATAAAGTAAAGCTCGTTCACGGGATCGATCCAGAACCATGTGCTTGCAGCGCCGCCCCAGAAATATGTCCCTTCCGGCGTCAGGGTTTCGGCGACGTCGCCATCCTCAACGGTTCCGAAGGTCAGGCCCATGCCCAGCCCGGGCAGCGGTGCCCCGCCATAGCTCATAACCGCGCCTTCCGGCATCACGTCCTTGGTGATGACATCGATGGTTTCCGGTTTGAGGACGCGCACGCCGTCCAGTTCCCCGCGATTGACCAGCATCTGTGCGAACCGGCTATAATCATCCATCGTCGACACAAGACCGCCGCCGCCAGATTCAAATCCAATTGTCTCCTGACGGAACTGAACAGACGGGAACGGTACGGGCACCAGCGCTCCGGTTTCGGGGTCGAAGCCATAGACTTCGCTAAACCGATCATAATCGGCGTCCGGCACATAGAAGCCGGTATCAATCATGCCGAGCGGGCCGAACAGACGGGTCTGCAAATAGTCACTGAATGTCTGCCCGGAAAGCTTCTCAATAATGTGCCCCTGAATATCCATGCCGACGCTATAGAACCAAGTCTCACCCGGTTGATAGAGCAGCGGAATTGAAGCGGTCCGATCGATGAAGGTCTGCATGTCAGGCGCTTCCAGGACCTTCTTGTCACGAAAAGCGCTATTCACTGGGTCTGCGCCGCCAAGGCCATAGGCAAACCCCGAGGTGTGGCTCATCAATTCACTCATTGTCGGCGGACGGTCCATATCAACGAGAATGGGCGAGCCGTCCTCATTCATGCCCGCGAGCACCTGTAACCCTTCAAACTCAGGCACAAACTTGGTGACGGGATCATCCAACTCGAACTTGCCATCTTCCCACAGCATCATCATCGCCACGCCGGTGATCGGCTTGGTCATCGAGTAAATCCGATAGATCGTATCTTGCTCGATCGGCGCGCCGCTCTCCAAGCCGCGGACGCCTGCATAATAGTCACTGATCGTCTCGCCTTTATGTGCCAGACGCGTGTGGATCCCATAGAGCCGTCCGTTTCGAATATAGTCCCCCATCGCAGTTTCAAGCGCGGCAACACGTTCCGCTGAAAAATCGATCGATGCCGGCGCTGCAGGCGCGACCTCAGCCACCACAGGCGGCGTATCGACGACAACAGGCTCCGTTACCACCTTAGTCGTGGCGCAGGCCGCGAGGGTGCCAAGGGTCAGGCCAGATACAAGAATTGATCGAATAGGTGTTTTCAGCACAGCGATGCTCCTGCAAGTCTTCGCTCAGAGATGAGCTGCTCGGACTATTCCGGCAAGCCCTTCCGTCGCGGTGTCAGAATTTTGTGATCAGAGGCGCTTGAAGCCCATATTGTCGATCAGTCGTGTCTTCCCCATCCAGGCAGCAGCCAAGACGCGGCCTTCGAACCCTAGCGAGACCTCCTTTTTGGGAAGATCTTTCAAGCTCATCGGATCGACGGCGCTGACATAATCGAGTTGATCAAAGCCGGAAGCCGCGATCCGTGCGCGGGCCTCTTCCAACGCTTCGCCCACTGGAACACCGAGAGAAATTCGAGACGCCGCGCGGTGCAAAGCGCTACTCATCGTATTCGCCTTGGCGCGCTCTTCGGCTTGCAAGTAAGTGTTCCGGGAAGACTGGGCCAACCCGTCCGCGTCGCGCACGGTTTCACCACCAACCACGTCGATCGCGAAGCCAAGATCGCGCACCATGCGGCGGATGATCTGTAATTGCTGATAATCCTTCTCGCCGAACACAGAAACGTCTGGCTGCACGTGCACGAACAGGCGCGCAACGACTGTGGCGACGCCGTAAAAGAAGTGCGGTCGATGCAAACCGTCGAGCAGATCCGACATTTCCTCAACGCGGACATTGGTGACCGATCCGCTGGGGTACATTTCTTCTACCGAGGGCAAATAGACGATATCCGTGCCAACCTCTGTCAGACGCGCGATATCCGCCTCCTCAGTCCGCGGATAGGTGTCGAGGTCCTCGCCTGGCGCAAACTGCGTTGGGTTCACGAAGATGCTGACCACGGACACATCGCAGTCTTCCCTAACCCGCTCAACCAGCGAGATATGGCCGTCATGCAGGGCCCCCATGGTTGGCACGAAGCCGATCCGGCGCCCGGCGCGTCGATGCTCGTTAAGCACGTCGCGAAGCTCTGCCAGCGTGCGAATTCGTATCGGTTGCTCAGTCATCGCGCACTGCTTTAGAGCAGAAGCCTGCAGCAATCTATTGTTTATTGCGGCGACCATTTCACTACCAGAAAAGCGGTTCTCTGCGCCCACACGCTTAAATTGAAGACCGCGAACATCGCCTGCCGAATTCATTTGTTACAAATTCGTGTGGTTAACGCGCCATTAACCGTTTGGGGCGAAATTTTAACGCATGAGAAAGCCCATCCTTCCCCGCTTCAAGTCGCTGCTGCGTGCAGCTTGTGCTACGGTCTCAAATCGCCAGGCGACGCCTGAGCCCTCGCCAATCAAACAACAGCCGGATGATGAAGCCTGGTTGTTCGACTCTGAAGCGGCTTATGAAGCCACGCGGATGGAACTTTCTACCGATATGAACGGTCTCGCCGACAGCTTGTCTGATTTGCGCGAGACGCTTGCCCTGATCCACGGCGAAACGCCATTCCCAGTGGAAGCCACGACGCTTACCCCATGTGCGATCGTGCACCATGATGACGTCCTGTTCGAGGGCGAAGTCGAAGCTCCATTCATCCCGGCGCAGGAAGAAGTCAGCGGCGGCGAAGGAGTTTTCCTGTTCGGCGATACGCCAAGCTTCCAGGACGAGGCACCGGCGCAGCAGCAAGCCGCCTGATGACCTAATAAAGAGGCGCCCCGGCGATGCCCGACGGACATGGACATTTAGGCGATTCCGCCGACACTCTCACACTATCAATCCCGGCACAGAAACAGTGCCGGGTTGTTGTTGTAGGAAACGAAAAAGGCGGCGCCGGTAAGTCCACGGTTTCGGTTCATCTCGCCATCGCTTTGATGCGCATGGGTTTGAAGGTAGGCGTGATTGACCTTGATGTTCGCCAGCGCACCCTGACCCGCTATCTGGAAAACCGGATGCGCTGGATGCAATCCACCGGCGCACAGCTTCCGATGCCGGAGATCATCCGGGTCGACGCGAGCTCTGAACGCGACCTCGACATTGCCGAAAAAGAAGAGACCGAACGCTTCCACACGTCGCTCGATCGCTTGAAGGAAGTGTGCGAAATCATCATCGTCGATGCGCCTGGCGGTGATACCTATCTCTCGCGGATCGCGCATATGGCCGCCGATACGCTGGTGACGCCGCTGAATGACTCCTTTGTCGATTTTGATCTGCTGGGCGATGTGAACCCGCAGACTTTAGAAGTTCTGCGTCCGAGCTTCTATTCCGAAATGGTCTGGCAGTGTCGTAAGAGCAAAGCCCGCACCTCGCGCCAGCCGATTGACTGGATCGTGATGCGCAATCGGGTGTCGCCCCTGGAAGCGCGTAACAAACAAAAAGTCGGCGAAGCCTTGTCCAATCTGTCGAAACGGATTGGCTTCCGCCTCGCCCCGGGCCTTTCAGAGCGCGTAATTTATCGCGAACTCTTTCCGGCTGGCCTGACGCTGCTCGACCTGACTGAAAGTGGTTCGAACGTTTCCTTCACAATGAGCCATGTCGCCGCGCGCCAGGAGCTTAGAGATCTCGTGATCCTGCTTCAGCTGCCAGAGCTTGCCGGTACCGAGATCTCTTTCTAAAGCGCCTACCAGCCCCAACGAACACCCGCGCGGGCGCCTAGCTCATTGCGGTCCGGGACAATACCAACTGCCATATTGGCTGACCAATTGGTTCGCAGTCGGGCCGCGCCAGAAAAGGCCAGCGCCGTCTTGCCGCCGAAATAACCAATATTGCCCGACATCGCGAACCGCTCATTGGATTGCAACCAGGTTGAGCCCGCGAGCGCGTTTG
>JABSQB010000038.1:5913-29833 GCA_013214545.1 Henriciella sp. | reverse complement strand
CGCAGCACCTTGTTCTCGCGCCGCAGTCGGCGCAGTTCTTCGCGCTCATCACTTGTGATGCCGCCCTCATCCTGGCCAGCATCGGCTCTGGCTTGCTTGATCCAGAGATGGATCGTCGCGACACACGGCTCAAACTCTCGCGCTAAGCTTTCCGCGCTGCGCCCCGATTGGGCCAGCGCAACAATATGCTCCCTGAATTCCGCAGGGTACGGGTTCCTCGTTCTCGGCATCAAAACATCCTGTTCGATAGATCAAAAATTGTCCATCAAACCGGGGGAAGTCCAAGTCCACTCTCGCAGTCCCCCCAAGTGGTCCGAATGTCGTCGATGGAACGACTGGGGATGATACTCTGGTCGGAACCGTCAACGCCGACCTGTTGAACGGTCTCGGCGGTGATGATGAGTTGCGAGACTCTGATGGCGCCGACACGCTGGATGGCGGAGCAGGATACGACACTGCGGTATTCTATAACGCAGCTTCCACCGACTATACATTCGTTGAGCAATCGAATGGTGATGTGACTGCAACGAACACCATAACCAGTGAGACTGACACGCTGATCGGTATCGAAGCAGTTTGGTTTGACCAAACGAGTGAATGGTTTGCCATCGGTGATCTAACAGGTGGCTCACTTCCTCCAATCATCTTTGATATGGATGGCGATGGATCTTACTTCCGTGATCAGTCGATTTCGTTTGACTTTGATAGCGATACGCAGATTGAGACCGGAGCCTGGATCGACCAAGGCGATGCGATCCTTGCTCTAGACCGCGATGGCGATGGTCAGATCTCTAGCGGAGCTGAAATCTCGTTCGTGGATGATTTGCCCGGCGCACGGACTGATCTAGAGGGGCTTGCCGCTTTTGACACCAATGGTGATGGCCTGTTCAGTGCCGCGGATGACCAATTCTCCGAGTTTGTGATTTGGACCGATGCCAACGGTGATGGGGTCAGCCAAAATAGCGAGCTTCAGAGTGTGGCTGATGCCGGCCTCTTAGCCCTGTCGCTTTCAAGCTCATCGTTCGATGGCGCTCAGCCAAATGCCAACGCCACGATCTTCGGTGAGACAGTTGCTGTCTTCTCAGACGGTCACAGCGTCGATGTAGCTGATGCGGCACTCGACTATGCAGAAGTCTCAGGAGAACCGCTCGCGGTCAGCGGGCTCGATGCACGGATTGAAGCGATCACGGCTCACTTCGATGCCATGCTGGCGGAGACGCGCGGATACTTCAATACGATCGAACCTTACAGTTTCGGTTGGGGCATTCAGCGTCCATATGAGTTCATCGAGCGCGATGACGGCGAGTTCATGGATCTTCTAGACGCTTGGCTCGAGCAAGATGCTATCGAACTGCCCGATGCCTCGGGTCATGTCTTGAGCACAGTGAAACAGTCGGCCCAAATGGTTGACGAACCTGGCGCCGATTTCGATGAAGAAGCATTCGTCGGTGCTTTGTTGCTCAATGACAAGATCGATCTCAGCGTCACGGACAGCAATGGTCTGCACACGATCAAGCTCAGCCGGGACGATGACTGGTACTCAGACGGCAAGGACAGCCAGTATGATGTCCAGTCGGTTGACAGCGATGAAGATGCGGACGCACCAATCCCAATGCATGTCGTACCAGACTTCGTCACTGATACGCTCTGGGCGGAGATCGCTTAGGTCCCCATGTCGAGGCAGAAAAGTAAAAAGTCGGCGGTCTCCGCTGCCGTTAAACAGTCTCGCCGAGCCTTTATTGGGCTCGGCGCACTAGCGTTCGTTATAAGCATCTTGATGCTTACAGGGCCGCTCTACATGTTGCAGGTCTATGACCGTGTCCTTGCCAGCGGTTCGGTGCCAACTCTGGTTTCTCTAACGATCCTCGTTGGGGCGCTTTATGCGACGCTCGCGATATTGGATTGGATCCGCTCAAGCATATTCAGCACTGTGGCCTCTCAAATCGAAGATCGTTTGGCGGATTCGTCTCTGTCCGCCGTATTACAAAAAGCGGCGTCAGACCGAGGGCAATCATCGAATAAGACACTCAGCGACCTCAAAGCCATAAAGCGTTTTGTAAGTAGCCCCGCCTTACCCGCACTCTCAGACTTGCCCTGGGCGCCGCTTTTTTACATCGCTCTCTTCATGCTGCATTGGTCCCTGGGGCTCTGGGCGCTATTTGGGACACTGGTTCTTGTCTGTATTGCCCTCCTGAACCGTTTCATGACCAAGACCGCCAGCATTCGCGCGGATGCTGGAGACCGCGCAGCAGAAAAGTATGCGCGCGAACTTGCTTCAAACGTCGATGTTATTGATGCGATGGGCATGCGCGCGAGGCTCCAAGCGAGATGGCGAGCAACATTCGATCAAGCCGATGCGGAGAATGACAAAGCAGGTAAGCTGCTCGCGCGGTTTACAGCCTCAACCAAAGCTATTCGTCTCTTCATGCAATCGGCAATTCTTGGTCTCGGCGCTTACCTCGCAATCATCGGGCTCTCCACGCCAGGTGCAATGATCGCTGCGTCAATTTTGATGGGACGCGCCATCGCACCAATCGAGCAGACACTAAATCAGTGGCGCATGATTGTTACCACCAGCCAAGCTTGGACGTCTCTCAAAGAGGCGCTGGATGACATGCCTGATGAAGAGCCGGTATTAGAACTCCCTCCAATCGAGGGACACGTCTCAATGGAAAAGCTCTATGTACTAAAAAGCGAAGGCCAGCCCCCAATATTGAAAGATATCAGTTTTGCGCTTCAGCCAGGGGATGTGCTCGGTGTCCTCGGCAGTAGCGGCGCAGGGAAGTCTACGCTCGCGCGTGCCCTTGCGGGGACTTTGAGCCCTGAGCGAGGCCTCATTCGGTTTGATGGAGGCGATATTTCACGATGGCCATCAGAGTCCCTCGGGCCGCAGCTCGGTTACCTTCCACAAGAAGTGAAACTGATGTCCGGAACCGTTGCACAGAACATCTGCCGTTTCGCGGCTGAGCCCGATAATGAAGCCATCTTAGCCGCTGCCAAAGAGGCCGATTGCCATCAACTCATCCTGCAACTCTCCAAAGGATATGAAACCGAAATCGGCGAAGGCGGGGCCTATCTCTCTGGCGGACAAAGGCAAAGGATTGGCCTGGCGCGAGCTGTTTTCGGCGCGCCAAATATTGTTATTCTAGACGAGCCCAATGCCAATCTGGATTCGGTTGGAGATAAAGCGCTGCTTGATTGTTTGGAGCGCTTGAAAGCGCGCAACGCAACGGTCGTGGTGATCGCTCATCGCCCCAACGTACTAGCCGCCTGTTCGAAACTGCTCGTCCTCGATCAAGGCGAATGTCGGTTGTTTGGAGACCGCGGTGAGGTGCTCGCAAAGCTCTCCGGTAAGCCTCAAGGTAATGTCTCAAACATAAGAGAACTCGCATGACCCGAGCCCGTAACCAAAATAGTGTCCGTAGCTACTTCGTTGCGGCGTCTTTAGTGGTTGGATTTGTCTTTGGTGGTTTGCTAACCTGGTCGATACTCGCCCCATTTGAAGGAGCCATCATCACATCAGGGACAATTGTTGTTGAGTCTCAGAACAAGGCTATTCAACATCTCGAAGGCGGAATTGTTTCAGATATCCACGTCAAAGAAGGTGATTTGGTTGAGGCCGGTGAGGTTCTAATTTCATTGGATGATACGGCCATTCTTTCAGCGCGTGCCGCTATGGATGCTAAGCTTGTTGACTTACTCGCCGAGGAAGCCCGACTTGTCGCTGAACGAGATGGGTTGAATGCCGAAGCGCTCCGCGCAAGATCTGAAGATTTGGGCCTCGGGCCTGCGTTAGAGCAATCTCTCCGAAGTCAGGCCGAATACCGTATCGCCAGGCGCACGAGCCTCGCCAATCAAAACTCTGTTCTGAGTAATCGAGAAGACCAGCTTCTGCGTCAAAAATTTGGGGTCGGCGCCGATATCACTTCCAAGCAGGAGCAACTCTCAATTTTGAGCGAGGAACTTACTTCACTTGAATTCATGGCGAACCAGCAGCTGGCACCGAAAGCTCAAGTCTTGGCGCTCCGTAGAGAGAAGGTCTCTATAGAAGGCGCCATAGAAGCTCAAACTGCAGAGCTAGCGCGAATAGACGTACAAATCGGTGAAACCAAAATCGAACGTATTCGGATCCGAGATACATTCAGGGAGGAGGTGCTTGCGAGGCTTTCTGTCGTAAACACCGAGATCGTCGAACTCATTGAACAACGCGTCGCTGTGGATGACCGGTTAAAACGCGTCGAGATCGTTGCGCCGAGAATGGGCCGCGTCGTCGGTGTGACAACTCACACCTTGGGTGGCGTTATATCCCCCGGCGAGCCCATTATGCATATTGTGCCGAAAGATGATCGTTTGGTCGCAAATGTTAGAGTCCTTACCCAGGACATCGATAAAGTCGCCCCTGGGCAAACTGTGACGCTTAGACTCTCGGCGTTCAATCAGAATACGACGCCGGAAGTCGACGGGATAATTTTGACGATTTCCGCAGATGCGATGGAAGATCCAAACCTGGGCTTTACTTATTACAATGGGGTGGTTCAATTGCCCTCGACCGAAGACCTCCCCGCACATGTGCAGCTCTATCCGGGTATGCCCGTTGATGCTTTGGTGCGGACTGAGAGCCGAACGGTACTCTCTTACCTTATCAAGCCGGCGCAAGACGCAATTGCGAAGACCTTCAGGGAGTAAGGACTAGTCGAGAAGTCTACCGGTTAGGGCCATGAGATTTACTTGCTGCCGTAGACGCTCATATTTCAAACTCTCTGTGACGAGGCGAGACTGCTCATATTCGAGGCGATCTTCAATCAAATCGGGCAGCGTTTTCATTCCGCTTTCAAATTCCAACTGCGCGGCTTCAAACTTCTCAAGCTGCATGGCCTCGACATGTTTTCGTCGCTCATATTGCGCCCAGATAGAGAGAAGGTCTCGATGTGTGAGCGTGATGTCTTCATAGAGATCACGCCGGATTTGATCGCGTTCGAACCGAGCTCGCGAGAGGTCCGCTTCTGCACCACGCACTCGGGCTGACAAGGCAGACCCAGAGAAGAGTGGGACAGACACATCAACGCCAATCCGGTCGCGATACTCCCATTCATTGCGCTGATCGATATAAGAGTACGAGGTGATACCGACCGCCTCAATAACAGGCGTACGGTTGAGGCGTTCTCGCTTGCGATCAGAGTCCAGCGCGTCAACGTCTTCGTTTGCTCGCTTGATGTCGGGATTGTTAAAGAGCGCGGCCTCAACGTCGGTGTCGTCGAATTCAAGTTCTGAAAAGGAGAAGCTTGGCACCTGTCCCGCGCAGATAGCCATGGGTTCATCTATATCGATCGCAACTTCATGCGTGAAACGGTCGATCAAGAACTCAAACTCAATTCGTTCTGCCTGTGCATCAGCAAGGTTAGCAGAAATGGCTGCGACCTGAGAGCGCGTGACATAGCCGTTTTCGAGTGCGCTTTGATTGGCCACAAGTAGTTTTTGGAAAAAGGTCTCTCGGTCTTTGATAATATCCAGTCGCGCTAGAGCCTCTAATGCCGATAGATATGAGAGTGCGGTTTGGCGGACCGTTTGTGTCTTTACCGACAGTCGGCTCTCCATCGCGGAATTGATACGTGCTTTAGAGGCATCTCTTGCGAAACGCGCGTCTCCAAAGTCGAAAATTCGTTGCGACGCCCGAAGACCGATTTGGTTTTCCAAAGCGTTACCGGTCAAGCCGCCATCGCCTGTTTGCGTGCGCCCAAACACCGATAGTTGAGGGCGGCTTAAAGACCTTGCGATTGTCGCTTCTGATTGAGCTCGATCTACGCGTGCGCTCGAGGCGGATACATTTGGGCTTCGCTCAACTGAGAGCATCAATGCCGTCTCAAAGGAGGTGCAACCTTGCGAGAGAGGAGCGGCGGTGCTGATCAAATCTGCATCTGTAGAAGCGGGTGCTTTTCTCGAATTGGATTGTGCATTCACGATTCCCACGTGGCCCAACATTACAGCCAAAAACAAACCCTTTATGGAATAGTCTACAAACGTTTGTGCGCGGCCGTCGCTGCCACCCGTTTTTCTTGTTTTTGAGAGCATCAATACCTCGTTTTCAACCTTGAAAGGCGCCGCGATAACGGACGCGGGCACCACGAGATTATTAGCGTTGTCGCTCTTGTGGATTAAATGAAGATTTTATTATAATGCACACGAGTAGTATTTGTGTTGGTGCTGGTTTGTTTTGTGAAATAAATGTAAATAGGCCAGAACGCTCAAAATTTGATCTGCTTGATAAGTAACGGTTCAGACATTTTACGTATCGATAAAGCCATCGTTTTATCCTTGGGTGTCCACTATGTCTCTTTCAAATGCTGAAAAAATAACTCGCGCTTCAGTCGGACTCGTCTCGATCGTCGTTCTCGCAGGATGCTCGCTTGGGCAGGACGTTAGATATAATCGTCATGATAACAATAAAAGTGTAGAATCTCCGCCCAATTACGCCGTCGCATATATGCGGCAAGATACCGTGCCCATGGGTGAGAAGAAGTTCTGGTGGTCTGAACAGGATCGTCAATGCGGAGCGTACAAAACGAATTTACCGTGGTGTTACTTGCAGTTCGCGTACACAGCGAAAGACCCACGCCGCTACACTGCTGGAAACGCCGGAAACTGGGCCAAGTTCGAAACTAGCATTTCATTCAGGAAAGAAAGCAAAAACACCAAGCGATTGCCAGATGAGTTGAAGCAGGCGGAAGCTACTGCACTGATCACTCAATCTGGAACCTCAATTGACGCTGCCAATCTCGCTTTGCGTGTTGCTGAATACTCAATTTGCCGAGGCGGTCAGGTGCGCCTCTCCCACGATAACGGAGAGCGAATTAGTGGTCCGGAAAACATGGAAAAACTGTTGACCGCCAAAGATGTCTCACAAGCAGTTTCAGAGATCGATCCAGCTAATGTCGAAAAGATTGAGGCAGTGGAGCAGGGTAGGAACGGTGGTTGGATCGTCCGTCTTGAATGCTCTCTCTGGCGTGACGGACGCAATATACAAAAAGCTTCCAATCCTGCGCAAAGGTCCCAGACAGCCGCCGTTGCATCCGATGATTTGCGAGATCACGTCGACGCTTTGCTCAACGCTCAATGAGGTCGTTACTAAAGAATCAGCCTCACAAAGCGTTGAAGCTATTGCCGATGACGCATCGGGGGCGAGCTTAAAAAGCACGCGCGCTTAGGCTTCAGGTAGCGTGATCCCGTCCAAACTCCATTCGAACCCGTACAAATCCCTCATTGTATCAATTCTATTGATGCTTCCGACCGTTTTAAGCAGATTATCGATTAGAGTCTTTCTGGGCGGGCGATCATCCAATATCGCGAATGCAGCACCAGCCAACCGGGGGTCCAAGTTCACTTTTGCTTTAGCGGCAAAGTCCTTACGCGACAGGCCTAGATTATTGTTGACGAACGACACAACTTCTTGCTCTCGTTTCGTAATTGCATCGTGAACGGCGTCATTGTAATTTCGAACTATCTCAGCGATTTTCGGGGCAAGAAGCGGGAGTACATCATCGACGCTTCCTCTCAGAACCCATTCGAGGACGTTCTTCTCTAGCGTAACACTGGCGAGCGCGTTGTGACGGAGAGCATAGTGTTCCGTCTTTAACTTCAAGCGGTGACCGTCATCGAACACAACTACATAGCCTTCGATCTCTTCTTTGGCGCGTGCTTCAGCTATGAAATGGTCAAAGTCTTCCACAGTTCCAAGACTCTGGACAAGCGACACGTTGAACTTCCGCGCCAAATGTTGAAGCTCGGGGTATAAGAGGTATCTGCCCGAAACCATTTCGCGAACGGCCAAAAGCGTCAGCTCTGGTCGATCATAGCTCACGACGATCCGATTGTTTGGACTTGTGAACTCAAACATTGGCGTCAAATTCGCATCCAGGCAATAAACGCAAAATTCTAGCAGACTCGCCTGGGCGTGTGATTGAGCTTGTTTCGCATGCTCAGTCGCGCCTTTCCGCGTCATAAAAAGCAATTCACCGTTTAGATAGACGGGGTGGACCATTGATCCATCGAGTTTGTCGAGCACGATATGGGGAGCGTCCCACGCGATATCTTGCGGAGCCTGTTTTTCACCGATGTTGAAGAACTTATGGAATGGACGACCGATGATCTTGCCCGCTGCATCGAATTTCAAACCACGGCACTGAAGCGCGATGTCAGAGTCCCACATATCGTTCGTGGTGTAGACATAGTCGATAACGGTGTGATCGGCCCGCCTAGAAACTATGATACCAGAATCCTCTCTTACGAAAGGAAGGACATCGGCAATGTTTTCAATTGTTACTTCCATAGGAGCTGCTCATCAAAAAAGCGCTTGAGGATGTCTCAAACGCCGTCACAGAAAAGTTTGTTACTATCAGGAGCTACGGCATCATCATTTTGAGCGTAAATCGTAAGGGCGCGAAGTTCGATTCTAGCGACGCGCCAGATATTGATTTTTCACCCGGCTTGAACATCGCAGCTTTTCTTTAGGCTAAAGGCAAAGCGATTTGTCATTTGAAGTCAAGAAATAGTTTTGATTTTACGCACCGTCACAGTGACCACCGAGGGCTTACCTTTCCGAATTTGAGAACACTATCAACGTATTGCTGATCTGCAATTTCGAGCGCCTCAAGTCGTTCCTTGTCCTTGCGCTAGGGAGAAGAAAGAAGGCCTCATAATTCAAAGTTATGCTTCCAATTAACAGCTGCCGCCTAATGCGGGTTCAGTCATGTGTGCTCAAGACAGCTAGTTCCTAAAACCGGACGTAAGCAGATCGCTTTTCAGGTCGTGTTTATCGCAGTAGCTAACATGAGCGCAGTGCCTTAGTCGCAGCGAGTTGAACCAAATCTAATGAAGGAGTTCAGAACTCAAAACCTCAGCGGTGTGAACTTTACCCCTCCTCACTTTGTCCTGGAGCAGAGTCGGTTGTTGGCAAGAGCGTCATCGTCCAAAAATGGGGCGGGACCGGAAGTCGGTGATGCAAACTGGCCATTAAGACAATGGCCCAATGTCCGAACCTGATTGGGGAAAGATCAGTAAACTCAGTACAAGCGATGATTTCTTTCCGAATTTGTTCAAGCAGCCCATCGGGTCCATTCGACATGTCCAAATGCGTGACTGCGGAACCATGCACGTCGCTGTTGGCGTAATAGTGTTCTTCGCTCGATGTATCTGGTATCCACATTTGCCAAGTGGAATGCGCCATGTCGTCCTTATGAAACTTTGCAAGCGTCTCGAAGCCTTCGGTGTTTTTGAAGATCGACAGCCAAACACCGAGTGTCGGATAAAGCACGCTGCCAATCGTTGCTTCCTCCTGATACTTCTCTGATGACTTTGGATGCTGTGCCAAGTCGGAATAGTCCTGAAACACACATGGGTAAGCCGCATTGCTGCGAAAACTGAATATCGACGACATGGCGATCTGCTCGATCCAGCTCGACAGAAACGCATGCGCGTCCACCTGCATCAGAAATAGCGCAGTCACATTGATCTCAATTGCGTGATCGTCTTTGAGCGGCGTAAAATAGACCGGATTGTTATTTATCATATCGACGATTAGCTGATGTGTCTTTTCAATTTCAGCATCCAATGCGGAAACAAATTCCGCAGGGGCGTCATCTCTAAGAAACGCCTTTGTGTGTATCAGCCAGAGCCCATGCAAGGCAGCGCGGCCCAGCAGCTCGAAAAGTTTGAGATTGATATCGACGCTGGCTACGGACGGCACCGCGACGCCGAGACCATCGTCGATTGTCGCAAATGGTGCCACATGCTCTTCAATGAATGCCGCGCCGATGGTTCGAAAAAGCGAAACCATTTTGTCCATTGCTTCAGCAAGTCTTTGCCCCGTTTTTTTTCGGACTGAAATGTTCCTTGCACAAATCCCACATACGCAGTGTCGCCAGCACGCTGCAACGATAGGCGGCTTCAAGATTGTCCGCATCCCGACACCAGACGAAGACTGTCCATGTCGCGAGATAGATCTGCCGGGCGATGCGCAGGCGGTCGGCGGGTTTTTGAGGCGCGTTGGCGGTTAGGCCGTCGAGAAGATCGCGAAAATGCGAATAGCAGACAGCCGGTTCGTCGACCAAAGCCACGGCTTTTCGAAAGGAGGTCTGAAGCGCTTTGGAGAAGATATTTTCACGTAGCAGGCCACTTGCAATCAGGTCGGCGATATAATCGCCATTCCATTCGGCGAACTCTATTTCGTTGGGAACCGTTTGCTTGTCGATAAACCCGTCAATGCGGGGGCGCACGTCTTCCTCAATGTCGCCGCCGAAACACAGCGCGATAATCTTCGGCATTTGTTGATAGCGTTTAGAGACGTGCTTCGGGATGTAGACGTCGAGAATTTCTTCCAGCGACGGGCGCAGCGCCTGTTTTCCGGTCGCCCATTCGTCGCGGGCCAGGTTACCAGATTTGATCGAAAGCAGAAACATAGCTTTTTCACCAGTCTCTGGGTGTGGTCCCGTTGCAGCGACATCCACACCATACTGGGTCGTTCCCCGTTTCGGCCGGGAAATCACCGTGTAGCCAACCTCGCTCATGATATCCGGCAGGATAACATCCAGCTCATCACGTTCGTTGAGAGAAGCGAGATACTGTTTAAGCAACAACTTCATGTCGGGCGCTTCTCCCGACGAAATCGATATAGGAGATAGTTTAGCCGCGTCGGAAACAGGACATCCATTTTCGGCAGAGGAGCAGACGTTTGGAAACTCTGCATCGGCATGACTTGCCGGATCGGTTCTTCCCCCTCACCGCGATAAACATATGTCACGGACGTGCGCCCATAGAGCAGATGGCTTGTATGGACCAAATCGCCCAAGATCGACTTCTTCATCGCCATGCGCCCGACATCCCGGCCGCGCTCGCGCGCCATCTCCGCCTGAACGCGCCGTTCCATTGTCGATGGTCGCAGCGCCGGGTTCTCTGATAGATTTTGAAGCGGTTTCTCGTATGTATCGATATGAGCGCTGAGACGCGCAACGGACGCTTTTAGGCCCTTGCGCGGCGTCGCCTTGATTGCAGCCTGGAAAATCTCGATGTCGCCGGGAAAGTTACGTAGCCAGAAGCTTGCAATATCGGCTTCCAGTTGTTTCCGGAGTTCGAGCTTCAACGCCATGAGGCAGGCGATCAATAGTGAAACGCCACCGCCATGATTGAACATCAAGTAGACGTAGATCTTCCTGACGAGATAAAACACTTCAGCGGGCGTCAGGTTGAACGATGAGAGATCGAAATCGTACGGCGAACGATCGAGCGGCGGAAACAACGCCGAAAGCTGCCTGCAGATGTCTATATCGCCGTCTAATAGCCAGCGTGTCGCGTACCAGCAGAGGAGATTATGATCTGCGGTTTCGATTTTATGCGTGAGCGCATCAAACACCTCCAGCGTGGGCGCATCAGTCTCCTGCGTTAGCAGAGCGGATAGAGTGTCGAAGATTGTCTCGCGATCTTTATCCAGATCCAAGCTGTAAAGTGCTAGGTCGATCAGATCGAGCGTGCCCAGAGAGTCAGCTGTGACGGTTTTCATTAGCGCAAAGACTGCGTGTTTCAGCTGTTCCGGATAAGCCGTTTTGTTGTGAACATGTCCCGCGATCAGCGCATGCCGCGTATCGGGATCGGGGTCTTTGCAGAGCGCTTCCAGTTTTGCGGTAAGTTCATCCACTGGGTCTTCGAATTGATCGAGCAGTCTGGCGCTTGCCGCGATCGCTGTGAGGCGTGCCGCATCTGTTTGCGAATCCAGAAGCGTGCTCAGCTTGGCGATGGCAGGTGCGGCGCTCTCCGTATCGGCATGTTTGAAAGCGCCGAGCGCAAAGATGGCGTCGTGCCTGATTTACGGTCTTGCATCGTCGCAGAACGTAATTGCGGTGGCCAAAGCGTCTTGAGGTGCGTTCGCCCACCAGGCATGCAAAAGCGGCGTTAGAAATGGGCTGTCATCTGCACCCGCGGAGATGAGATCCGCGAGGGCCGGAAGCTGACTGCCATTGGCGGAAGCCCAATTCTGGAAACCGTTCTGCAGATAATAGGCGTTGTGCTGATGAATCTCACCTGCCACAGCTTGAATGAAAATGCTAATGCGCTCGGCCGGTGCTTCAAGATTGCTCAGAAAAGCCTCTAACACGGTCGCATTACGCATCTGATCGCGGCTGGATAATTCGCTCCATGACAGAGACTCAAAATAAGCGAACCCATTTGTAGCGCTCTTATGGTGCAAGTCTGCGAGAGCTGAACCGGCGGTTTCGAGCTGATCGAACTCAATCTCGGCGATCGCATTTAGTAATGCGCCTTCTTTGGATGCCGTCGCCAGTTTGGTTCGGATGTCTTTGCTCTCGTCCATGTCCTAATCGTGCGCCGCAGCGGCTCGTCCAAAGAAATCTGATTGTCCTCAATTTACTTATACAATCATGAGTCGGTGCCATCTGCTTTTTTTAAGGCTATCGGAGACGATTTTACTTTGGAGCTACTATAGCCTAGGAGCGGCCTGGGCCGCATAGCTAATGTCCGGTTTTGCTTGCGTTGCGGAAAAGCTGAGTGTTTTGTTTGGAGCGAAGTTAAGCCACTCGATTGCTCATTGTGAACCGAACTCAATCGACCATTTCCAACCCACAGAACTATGAAGTCTGACTTTCTTTGACTGACGCTATCTGCCAATGGTAGCGAACGGACTAAATTTGTTCATTTCAATCAAGTAGGAGCGAATGTCCGAAGCCAGCACCTTTACAGTTGAAGAACTGTCCCGCCTCTCACGCGAAGCTTCTGGTCCGCGCGGTGGTTTGGAAATCATCAACGAGGCGCACAAGTTCAACGATATCCAATTTGAAGGTGTCGCTCGCAGTTTTCCAATGAGGTCTGGTTTGTCCATGCTTTATACAAACCTGACGACCAAAGAGACATTTGAAATGGACGGTGAGATTGATGCATCGCTCAATATCGTGGTGATGTCCGGCCCAGGAACTGTTGGGGTCCAATTTGGATCGGGTGAATGCCAGCAAATCACGACAAATCAGGCGTTCGTTCTGGCTGTCAAAGATAAGGCGAGATTGTATGGCCGTTACAAAAAGGGCCAAACGAATTCTGTGGTGCGGCTCCGCTTGTTTGCGGACCTGTTAGAAGACCAAGCGCTTGCCTCCGTGGTGCGAGATTATTGTGAGGCTCCTAGAGTCATTCAGTTTCCGTTCTTTTCCGAGACATCCAGCATGTTTCCCTTGATTCAAGAGCCCATTGGCGGATCGCTCGCAGGTCAGTTCGCGGCCGAAAGCATTGCCTTTGATTTGATTGCTCGCTTGGTTCTCACTCAAGAGGCCGGTCCTGGTGGCCCTTCAACCGACCACCTGTTAGCTGCCGATCGTCGCAAGCTTTTGCGCGTGCGCGACCAAATAGTTTCAGTACCATCGGCAGACTATAATTTGGAAGAATTAGCGGCCGTGGCGGGGATGGGCGTGAGCGCCTTGAAGGAGAAATTCCCGCTCCTCTTTGGCCGGCCAGTGATCACGTTTCTGAGGGATGTCCGCTTGGACCGCGCGCGGGAGGCATTGGAGATCAGGAATATGACCGTTGCAGAAGCTTCCCGTTTGGCTGGATACAAGCATTTGAGCACTTTTTCAGCCGCGTTTCGAAAGCGCTTCGGTAAACCCCCAAGCGCGTTTCTCAAGAAACGGCCAAATCCCTAACTTTTTCGGCCTTTCTCCTAAATCTGCGAATTGGCCATCAAACCACACTTTGATACCCGAGGTTGAGAAGCATTCTCAATTTCTCTTGTTACGCGACACGCGTCTCGAGCATCACGTGGAGTATCACAATTGGTCATTCTATCTCGTTCAGTACGTCTATCATTCTCATCGTTTTTGTTTTCCACAGTTGCTTTTCTTGGCACGCCCGCAATGGCTCAAGAAGAGCCTCCTAAGACAGATGAGACCCGTACACTGGATACAATTATTGTGACTGGCACTGAGCGCGATACAACGCTTCAAGACGCTGATGTCTCGGTAACTGTTCTGTCCGAAACCGTGCTGCAAGACGCTCGGGTCACTGATATTCGCCGTATTGATGATCTCGCGCCTAATGTTCAATTTAATGAGCTCGGCGCGATTGGAGGTGTTTTCGTCACAATCCGAGGCGTTGAGTCAAATCCTTTCATCGTAAACCGCGCTGCGGTTTACATTGATGGCATTCCGTTTCGAGAACTCAGCAATTCGGTTCTGACACAATTAGAGTCGGTCGAGGTTCTACGCGGCCCTCAATCAACCCTGTATGGTGCCAATACAGAAACCGGACTTATCGTCATCCGCACAAGAGCGCCCGGCGACAATCTGGAAGCAAACGCTTCAGTAACAGCTAGCACATTCGATACGGGTGATGCTTATCAGGTCGAAGGTTTTGTCGGTGGTCCGTTGGCAGAAGATCAACTCGCAGGATCGTTGTCGTTTCGGTATTCGGACCGCGACAATTTCATGGAGAACATCGGATCTACCGTGCAGGGGTCGGGCGAGATTGAAGAACTCTTTTTGCAAGGCCGCGCTCGGTGGACACCGAATGAAGACTTCACGCTCAACGCAACCGCTTACATCATCGATACTGACGCCCCCGGGGTCTACACCGCCGACAACTTCCCCATCGACATTGAGCGTTACAATCAGGTTTATTCCGACGGCATTCTATTTGACCCCGCCAACCCGACTGACCCGTTCGCGATTCCTCCGGCGAATGGCGATATCCGGATCGGCGAATTTCAGTATGTCAGCGAAGCGCCTAAGAGTGCCCAGTTAGAAGATATAGTGGCGGGGCTGAGCACCGAGTATGATACCGGAATGGGACGCATCGAAGCGTCTCTTAGTTATCGATCCGAAGAGAGCGATGATCGCGGTTTTGATATCGATAAGACGAATGGCCCATTCCTTGCGGGCGCAGCCATAAACGACCTCGACGTTTGGAATGCTGAAATCCGCTGGAAGTCGCCCGACGATCAACCGCTCGTCTACACGCTTGGGGCATCCTACTACACAGACGATGAAACAGAATCGCTTGGATCTTTGGTTGGTCCGGGCACGATTACAGATTATATTTTCTCCCCGGAACAGGCCCGGAGCAGCACAGATTTTGGCGTTTTCGGATCTGCGAGCTTTACGCCCGTTTCGTTCCCCAAGCTCACGCTGACGGCAGGGTTGCGCTATGACAATGCAAAACGAGAATCGTCGCAACAAGAAGGGACTCTAGACCTGGGCTTCGCAGAATTTGTTTTCGACGAGCTCGAGCTGGAAGAAACGTTCGAAGAATGGCTTCCGCGTTTCGCGGCACGTTATGAGTTCACCGATGATTTCACGATGTATACGAATATCGCGCGAGGATACTTGCCTGGTGGATTCAACTTAGCGGCCGCTCAGGCGGATCTTCGCAATCAATTAATTCGATTTGAAGCGGAGACGCTTTGGAGTTACGAAATCGGCGCGCGTTGGCAGTCCCCTGATCGAAGCGCTTTTCTAAGCGGCGCAATCTTCTTTATCGAGACTGAGAACTTTCAAGAGATCAATGATCTCATTGATGAAAATGGAAACGTAGCGTCCACTTCATTCATCGGATCTACAGCTGCGACCGAGAGTTATGGCTTCGAGATTGAAGGCCAATGGGCCCCAACGGACGAGCTCACGTTCACCGGTAATCTAGGGATCATCGAAGCTGAGTACACAGACTATGCTGAAGCGACCGCGGCCGATGTCGTTGGTAACCCGGTTAAACTTGTGCCTGAATATGATGCAAACATTGCCGCTCGTTACGAACATCCCTCAGGCTTCTTTCTCCGCGGAGAAGTCGACTTTGTTGGCGATACGGCCCTGAATGAAGGCGCGCAGCGTTTTGTCGTGAACGTTGAGGATAATGTCCAGGACGCAGTCGCAAAACTTGGGCTTCAGTTCGGGTATGAAGCAGACAATTGGTCTCTACGTGTATTTGGTGAAAACCTCACGGATGAACGCAGGGTGAGCAGCATCGGTAATCCAGGCGCATTCTTCATCACGGATGGGATCTTGTATGGCGTCTTTGAGGAGCCTCGCGTTATTGGTGTTGAGCTTGGTGTCAGGTATTGAGCGGCAGTTTTAGGGCAAATTAAGCCTAAGAGCTAACGTCTGCTTTTGCTCGCATACGTGACCTAAGTAGCAGGTTGACTATGGGTTTGTAGACAGAATTTTGGCCTCCATCTTGCGTGACTGGCCCCATGGATTCGGAGACAAAACCGGCGCTAGTTACTCGTCTTTCGCTATTACGCGCGGGGGAGAAGGGGAACGATCGGTTGCTCTTGGGGCGGCCGAAACAGTCAGTTCGCCCCTCCGAGAAGCAGGAGGAGTTGCGTTTCAAACCTCTTCAAACTTTCGGCTTCGTTCGCTGGCGCGGCGATCAATTTGGCACCCAAACATGGCGGGTTGTTGTCGCTCAAGCGGGATGCCCCGGGGAGCGACTAACCCGAATTCCTGGCGTGAATCCCGGGGCGTATTTGTTGCTCCACGCGTTTGGAAAAACGAGAGCAAAACGAGCGCTTCGCGTGATTGATATGCTCTCCGAAGCGCACGTCTTGCATGAAATTGCTCCTGCCTATTGGCGGCATGTTCACCTGCAAATCTCAAAGAATAATGAGCCTGAGCCCTACAATCCAAAAGTTTTCGAAGCGCTCGCGAGAGCGAGGTCTGTGTCATGAACTGGATCTGTCGTTTGCAAGGGAGAGAAGAGGAAGGAACAAAGGGCGGAGTAACGCAAGATAAAAGCCACTGTGTCCGACGGCCACAGATTGCCAATGGGGATGGGGCGTTAACGCGAGTCACTGGAGTAATGCTAGCGACTCGTGGATTTCTCGCGATCCCCCACCAATGCTGCGAATACGCACGAGTCGGATTTGTACACGAATTGGTGCAAAACTGGCGCCCAATCACATTGCATCTCAATAGAAATGAGCGTGTACAGGGCGCCAAATGGTGCAAGCCATGAGCGACGCAGGCGATTTCGACTTCCAGCCGCGGCTCGGGCGCATTCGATCGCAGGGCCGGTTCAAGCCCAAGGGCATCCAGTCCTTCCTGAAAGGTGCTCGGAAGAAGTCTGGGAAGATTGGTTCAGGCGGTGGTCGATCGGTAGCGTTTGCCGGCGCACGCCGCGTGATGATCAAGGCTCGAGTCCACCGCCTTTCTGGAGGTGGGGGAGGAGCGCAGCGTGCACATATTTCTTACCTCGAGAGAGACGGCGCGGGTAAAGACCGGGAGCCGGCTGAATTCTACGATGAGCTGTCGGAAGGGATTGATGGTCAGAAATGGCTAAAAGACCACGGCGATGATCGCCACCATTTTCGTTTCATCGTCTCGTCTGAAGATGGAGAGAAACTGGAAGAGTTGAAGCCCTTCGTGCGAGACTTGGTCTCTCAGATGGAAATTGATCTTGAAACCAAGCTCGATTGGATTGCAGTCGATCATCACAACACCGAGCATCCGCACACCCATATCGTCATGAGTGGGAAACGAGATGATGGAAAAGATCTCGTGATCCCGAAAGACTATCTTTCATATGGCATGCGGGAACGCGGCAGCGCGCTTTTGACGCGAGAATTGGGATTACAAACCTCATCCGAATTATCTGCCAAACTCGATGCTGAAATCAGCCATCGAAAAGTTACTCGAATGGACCGGGTTCTGATGCGAGAAATGCACCGAAACGGCGCGATCGATCTTCCAAACCTGAAGCGGAACCGAGACTACTATCAAGCGCGATTGAAGGTGCTGAAGGAGTTGGGATTAGCACAGCACCAATCAGGTTCGATTTGGAGCGTGGATGACCAGCTGGGTGTCACCCTAAATACGCTCGACAAATCCGACACCATTGCACGCCGGATCGAAGATGCGGTGCGAGCAGCTGGAGTTGAACGGGTTAGCGCTCATGCGCAAGGCGAATATGATCATGGCAACGCTGTGCGAGGACGCCTGCTGAAAGTCGGGTACGATAACGAGCTTTTGGATCGCCGTTATGCGGTGGTGGATGGGTTAGACGGCCGCGCTCATTACTTTGATCTCGGCGTCTCCAACCCCAAAGATCTAACCGTGGGCGATATGGTCGTAATCAAAGCTCGCTCCCCTGGTGCTTTGAACTTGGATCAACACATTGCGGATGTCGCGGCCAAGTATTGCGGAGTTTACAGTCTCGATCGTCACAAGGCATTTAAACCGGACGCGGGGCTGCGTTACTTCAGTATGATCGAGAACCGTTTGGGCGCGTTAGAACGGGCGGGGCTGATTGAGCGTTTTCATGGCGACGCTTTCTCTGTTGCGCCTGACTTTGTTAGACGCGCGGATCGCCACTTTGCTAAAGCGGCGAAGCGCTCGCCGAATATCGTGCGTAAGCTTGAGCATCGAGCGTTTGAACAGCAGGTCCGTGCGTTCGGCGAGACATGGTTGGATCAGCAGCTCGCTGGTGTCGCTGAAGAGAAGCTAGCCGAAGCCGGATTGGGCGGCGACGTTCGAGCGGCGATGGGCAAGCGATTGAAGGTTCTCGTTGATCGCGGTCTGATCAAAGATCGCAACGCTCAATCACTGAGTGCTGCGCAGTTGAAGTCTCTGCAACAAGAGGGACTGACTTACGCGTCTCTCGACTATGCCAAGCAATCTGGAAAAGCGCATAGAATGCTTGAGCCAGGAGAGCCGATTGAGGGGACGCTGTCAGGCACTTTGAAAACGCCACATGGAAAGTACGGAATTGTCGAGCGCGGACGAGAGTTTGCTTTGGTACCCTGGAAACCGAGCCTGGAGCGATTGCGCGGTCGCCAAATTGAAATCTCGATGTCACGGTCTCTCGATATTAGTTGGACACTCGGTCGTTCTCGAGGGCTCAGTCGCTAGCGATGTCTTAAAGCGCGAAAATTAGAGTTCGGACCCAACTCGCCTGATAGGCGAATTTGAGATCCATATTTCGCCAGCATTTGAGTGTTCCCCGGATTGCAGGCTCGCAAATTCATCATTTCCCTTGTCACGGGAGTATGAAAATATCCAAGTGCGTCTAAGCCCACGCAAACCTGCGCAATTGTACACGATTGTTCACGATAATACACGATTTTCCGCCTTGACGGTCGCGCGATCTGCTCGGCAGACTTAGGCTCATGAGTGTAGAGTTTCTCATTTATCTCAAAGGCTTAGGCCTGTGAAGCCGCGCTTGATTGCATACGTCCCATCGCACTTGCACGCGAAAGTCGTCGCGCTTTCAAAGAAGCAGGGTCTGACCCAGTCTTCAGTGATTGAGGATGCGTTAGCGGTCTACTTTTCAGTCTCGAGTCATCACGAGCGAGATGCTGCGCTGATCAAACGCCAGGATGAGATGATCCGTCAAATGTCTCGGATCGAACGGGATCAAAATGCAGTTATGGAAATGGCCGATATGCTCGCTTGGTATCAGCTCGCCTTTGCACCTCCGATGACGCCTGAGCAAAAGCAAGCAGCCAAGGCGAGAGCAAACTCAGGTGTCGAGAGCTTTCGGTCGCACGTTGCTGAACGGATCAACTCGGGGCGTAAGCTCTTAGGTGAAGCCCTTGCAGATGCTGTGTTTAGCGAAGACGACTTTGCGCAGATTGAGCATCCCCCGGTGGCGGCAGAATAGTCGAATGCAGATCAATCGCTTCATGCCACGTCCGCATCCCAAACTTGGCTCGGATCCCGATCATGTCCGTTAGCGATGAGGACGTAAGACACGCTCGCGATGTCGTGGCAGAAATCGTCGCCACGCATGATCCAAAATATGCGTTGCTCTTCGACATTCTGGACGTTGAAGTAAAAAAGCGAGAGCAGCGTGCACAAAAAATCCGTAACGCAGTTTCTAGGACTGACTTGTCTAAGCTGCGCGACTTGCGTCAAAGGCGTCGAAGAAGTTGGAAGGATAGGGGTGCGTGATCTTTTGAAGCTCCTTCAGCCGATAAGCCATCGAGCCGCCAGTGCCATACTCTGGTCGCTTAATGTCGTGTCCCAGAATGAGCATGCGTAATTCATAGTCCAGTCCCGCCTCTTTCATCCGGTCTTCAAACGCGTGCCTGAACGAGTAAAATACATGATCGGGAGTCTCGAACAATTTGCGCCTTGTGTAAGCGGCGCTTACCGCAGCTGAAAATGAGTTGATTTTGTCGTGGTACTTTGGGAATCCATTTGGTGCGCGTCTAGCGGCTTCTAAAGCGACGCCCATCAATGGCACTTCACGGATAGAGCCTACGTCGGTCTTTTGCTGACGGTCATTCCTTTCGGCAATTTTTAGGTGCGGAACTGTTTCATTCACGCAGATGTCCTCTGGTCGGAGATTTATAATCTCACCGGGGCGACAACCTGTTTCAATCGCGATGCAGGTGATGAGAAATATTTCTGGCGTCAATCCATTCATGACGCCCGTGCATAGGATCTTATTTCGCACCCAATTGTTGCTGAACGGTAGACGCTTCTTCTGTTGTGATTTCTTGGTCTTAAAGCTCAAGTTGCGAAAAGGGTTTTGGCGATCCTCTTCACCCATGAACGTGTAATACTTTTGGAACAAGTCGCGCATGTCACCAAAGTGCTTGTTCGCGGTTTTTGGTGACTTTGGTTTTTCATCCGGATCTAGCGGCATGACTTGGTCGTTCCACCATTTGAAATAGGCCCGCGCCTCGTCGCGACCAATCTCTGTGATGAGTAAATCACCCATCACATCGACGAAGTATCGAAGCGAGCGATCTTTCGTTTGTCGCCATAGTTTCAGTTGCGCTGGAGATTTACCCCGCAAGCTCGATGTCATGATTTCATTTTGATAGACAGTCATCGCATCGGTGACCGTCACAGCCGGCTCGTCTACTCCGCCCAACACGGCATCTACTAAGATGGGATTGAGGCGTCCATCGGACGTTTGACTGTCATCTACGGCCAACACCCGCTTCACGATTTCTTCGATTTGGGTTGGATCAGCGAGTTGTTCCATCGGGCGGAATTTAAAACCGGAAGCGAGTGCTTTCGCTTTCGCTATTTCATAGCGAGATTGAGCGTGCGTTGTGTCCATGCGCTCGCCGAGTTTCTCTAGCTTCAGGGAGAGCTTCAATTGAGCCCAATAATCTTCATCGGCTTCTAACAGTTCATCGCGACGAACCTTCGCGACCTCGTTAGACTTTGTATCCAAAGCAACGCGTATAAATTTGCTTGGATAAAAGGGTAGGAGCGTCGTCGGAACGCGCCGGTAATAGTAGTACCAACCGTTTCGCTTTTTGAGGTATTTCTCGTCATCCTTGGATCGCGCCATTCGCAATTTGTAGCCCATTTTGTATCATAAATGTAGCCCAAATTTCATTTAAAGGAGATTCGACGTAGGATGGATTCTGAAATGGGCATTTATTTCAGTGGTTTAAGGTTTTAAGTTTTTGGTGTTTTGGAGCGGGCGATGAGATTCGAACTCACGACCCCAACCTTGGCAAGGTTGTGCTCTACCCCTGAGCTACGCCCGCGTCCTATGGGTATGTCGGACGCTGTCTCGCGACCGAAGCCGCCATAAACCGCAAAACAGGTCCCCGCGCAAGGGGAAAAAGCGGGCGCAAAGCGGGTTTTTACATCAGCCTTGTGCGAGCTGATCAAACAGGATTTCCAACCGCGCAGAGATCAAATCCAGCACATGTTCAAACCCGTCTTCGCCGCCATAATAAGGGTCTGGCACGCTGGCATCTGACAGGAACAGACTGAGGCTCGCCGTCGCTTCAATCGGTCGGATGTCATGGAGATCGGTGAGATTGTTTTCGTCCATGGCGAATACGTGATCGAACCGCAGGAAGTCATCGGGTTCTGCCTGGCGGGCTCGCAAGGGTGACAGATCTATGCCGCGGGCGGCTGCAGCGGCGACCATCCGATTGTCCGGCGGATTGCCAATATGCCAGGCGCCGGTCCCGGCGCTGTCGATCCGCCAGTTCAACCCACGCTCAGCGATCATGGCCCGGGCAATCCCGTCTGCCGCCGGTGAGCGACAGATATTCCCGAGACAAACGAAGAGAATGCGCTGCACCGGCGCTGGCCTTAAGCCGGGACCGCTTCGGGCTGCAGGACGCCGCGTTTGATCAGCTCTTCGCCAATTTGGACAGCGTTTAGCGCCGCACCTTTGCGTAAATTGTCGGAGACGTTCCAGAAGATGATGCCATTCTCAACCGTCGGATCCTTGCGGACGCGGCTGACATAGCTCGCCCACTCGCCAACGCAGTCGACAGGTGTGATGAACTGAACCTCTTCAATATTGTCGACCAGCTGGACGCCGTCCGCATTGCGGAAGAGCTCACGGGCATCCTCGACGCTGAGCGGGTCTTCCAGCTCAACATTGACGGCTTCGGAGTGGCCGACAAAGACCGGCACGCGGACGCAGGTTGCGACCAGTTCGATCGACTCATCGACGATCTTCTTAGTCTCCATCCGCATCTTCCACTCTTCCTTGAACGAGCCGTCTTCCATTGGCACGTCAATTTGCGGGATCACGTTGAATGCAATCTGCTTGGAGAACACGTCCGGCGTCGGGCTGTCATTGACGAACATGCCCTTGGTCTGAGTCCACAGCTCATCCATACCGGCTTTCCCGGCGCCGCTGGCGGACTGATAGGTCGAAACGACGACGCGTTTGATGCCAGCTGCCTGGTGCAGCGGCTTCAGCGCGACGACGAGCTGCGCGGTCGAGCAGTTCGGATTGGCGATGATGTTCTTCTTGCCATAGTCCAGAACCGCCTCGCCATTCACTTCCGGCACGACCAGCGGCACGTCCGGATCCATGCGCCAGGCGCTGGAATTGTCGACCACGATGGCGCCAGCTGCGGCGATCTTGGGCGACCACTCCTTTGAGATGGTCCCACCTGCAGACATCAGCACGAGGTCAACCTGGCTGAAGTCAAATGCCTCGAGATCCTCGCACAGGATCGTCTTATCGCCATACGAGCATTTGCGACCAATCGAGCGGCGAGAGGCGACGGCGTGCACTTTGTCAGCGGGGAAATTGCGTTCATCCATAATATTGAACAATTCCCGTCCAACATTACCGGTTGCCCCTACAATTGCCACGCGCAAAGCCATTGGCCCGCCTCCTTACAAAAATTGGTCCGCCCCTATGTCACGGGAATTGTTGCAGCGCAACTAAACAGACCTGTTGAAAAGAATCGGTTACAACCGATTTAGATGGCAAGGAGATGGCGGCCATGCACGAAGACATCATCAATCGTTACATTCAAAGCTATAATGATCGCGACATTGAGGGCATGCTCGACTGCGTCACAGAGGACGTGATCTTTGAGAACATCTCCAATGCCAGCCAGTCCATGCGCCTGGAAGGGCGTGACCAGATGGGCGAAGTGGCGCGGCTCTCTGGCAATGCCTTTTCCTATCGCCGTCAGCGCATGATCAATCTGATCATTGGCGAGGGCAAAGCCTCCGCTGAGATTGAGTTTGAAGGCAAGGCGGCGGTTGATCTACCAAACGGCGTTCGGGCCGGAGAAACAGTGAAGATCCGCGGGGCGAGCTTTTTTGAATTTCGCGGCCGGTTGCTGAGCCGGATCGCCGACTATTCCTAGCGCAACCCGGCCGCGATCGGTTTTCAAGCATCAGGGTCTTGGCACAGGCAGCTGATCGAAAACGAGCGGTTCCAGATCAGGCTCGAGCCAGTTACGGCGGGCTTCCACCGAAAACAATCGATCTTTCGACCAGTGCTTCAGCAACCAGTTAGATCGACCAAGCGGCGACGTCAGAACGTCAGCGGGGATCAAATGCAGCGAGCGGTCGCGCGCCGTCAGAGAAAGCCAGGCGTCCACGGCTTTCAGAGATGCGACTGTGATCGTTTCATGATATCCTTCATGATCAGAATTCTCGACTCCAGTGGCTTCATTATAGGCTCGGATCAGGGTGGGTAGCTCGGCATAGGT
>JABSQB010000038.1:0-5903 GCA_013214545.1 Henriciella sp. | reverse complement strand
GCGCCGCGATCTTTGAGCAAGCACAGGGCGACAGCAAAGTGCGCCGCATGGGTCCATTCGGGCTTGGGGAGGGTTCGGGTCATGAAACGGCGCGTCAGGGCGCGGATTTCGGCATCGGTTGAATACGGCATGGGAAAGGTCCTTTGAGACAAGCCGCGACGGACCCCTAAACAGAAAACCCCGCCGCTTTTGGCGAGGTTGGTGGAAAAGAACAGCTAGGTTGAATGGGTCAAATCTGATCTTTGTGCGCACGCGTCCAGGCCGCAAATGAAGAGCGGCTGGTTTGCTGTCGGAAGGCAGAGTGCGAGCGCATGGCGTCCTGATAGTCAATTTGGTCGGAACTCGCAAGCTTCTATCCTGGGTTGAAATTTGAGACGCCACGATTTTTTTTGCGCAAGACGCTTTGCTAGATCGTTCCGGAAGGCGTTGGAAACGCGACGGATCAAGGGTAGGGCGCTATGCGCAAGACAATCAGCAAAGATACGCCTGAAAAGCTTCGGCGCGTTCGCGTGAACCTCGTTAGCGGCGGACTACGCAATGCGCCGAGCGATCACACCGGACGGTTCGAGCCTCATACGCTTTGTTCTGACCGCGATAGTCGCACACGCTGCTAATCCCAAGAACCGCACTTCCAATCGATCATAGCCGCAACTTTGCAAGCAAAGCGCTATCTGCAGGATAGTCTTCGCAAGCATAGGCTTGTATTCGTCATCGGCGCATAAAAATTGCGCCTTGGCCGACTGCGTAAACGGCTAAGGCGCATCTTCTGATCACGTGAGTACTAGGGGACGTTAGTTACCGCGACCAAAAGAAAGTTAAGAGCTATTCACGTGCACCCCGAACCGTTTGATCCGCGGTGCAGTATTTGTGTATGCGAAAGACTCGGTGGGGTCATTATCCACACGTCTCAATGTTGCCCGAAAATCGATATTTTTTCCCGATTACTGTGGTTAATAAAGTATTAACGGCCGGAATTCTTATGAGTTTGAGACGTGATGAGAATTTCAGGGGGTGAGAATTCGGATACTCCTTAGTTCATGCACGCACTACTTAAAGACCAGAACGTCGTCCACGCTGATTTCCGAGGATATTCGGATTTAATCACGTCGTGGGGTTTGAGATCGGTTTCCATGCAGGAATGGGCGGCGCTCTGGGCGCCCGTCCATAGTCTTGACCTTCTGCATCCGCGCGAAGCCGACGGCTTCAATCTCTGGCACAGCGTCAGCCGGGGGGGACGCCGTTGGCGTTCGTTACGCGACCGGATGTGAAATGTTCCATCACAATGGCGCTGCGATTGAGCGCTCTGGAGAAGTGATCGCTGTACAATATGTGCGCGAAGGGTTTTCCGCGATGGAGTTTCCGGACTGCAATCATGTTCTTCGCCCGGGCATGATCATTATTTCAGATCTGAAGCAGACTTATCGCGGCAGTCATCATGAGGCGGTCATTGAACAGATCATTATTCCGCGCGCGGCGCTTGGCCTCACCGATGCAGAACCGTTTTCGCCGATCATCCTGTTTGAAGAAACCGAGCGCGGGGGCAAACTCGCCGCCGAATTCGATCGCTTCTTCGCAGAAGATCCATTTGGCACGAGACGGCAGGCGCATTCGCGTTTGCAGGCGCTATTGATCGCCGAGATTCAGGAAACCTGGCGTTCGAACTCAGATCGCGAAGAGTGGTGGTACGGTCGACGAAATCTGATCCGCAAATACATTGATACGCATCTTGATGATCCGAATCTGGGACCTGTCCAAATCTGTGAACTCTTCAACATGTCACGCGCGACTTTGTACAGAATGTTTGAAGAAGATGGCGGGGTTCGGCGGAGAATTCAGGATCGGCGCTTACACTCTGCGATCTGGGATCTGGCAACCTCCGGCGTAAAGCGCGGACGATTGAGCCAGGTGTCTGAGCGCTGGGGGTTTTCATCGGATGCAAACTTCAATCGCGCCGTGAAAATCGCTTACGGACTACCGCCTGGAGTATTGTTCAGATCCAGCGTCACGGCGAAGATGGATTTGGACGCGCTCGGCGATCAGTTCATTGAGAATGATCCTTTTGCCGAGTGGTTTCGTTCGCAAGACCGCGGAATATTTTGAGAAGATAGCGCCAGCATTCGCTAAAAAAAGACTCTCTGACGAGACATTGTCGTAACTCAAAATTGCCGAATTACCAATTTATTAACAGAGTGTTGCGGCTACTTCTTAATGTAAAAACTGAGATGCTCGGATAATTTTGTTGAGACACTCGGACAATGACATCCTGTCCAGTGATTGACCATTCTACACAGACAATCCTGGGAACGATCTGCAGCATTCCTGCCTGCGGATAGGGCGGCGCTCTCCATTCATGTGGGAGTATGTGTCTTGAAACACTCTTTGACTATCGTTGGCGTCATCAGTCTGGCAGCAGGGCTGAGTTCGGTCCAAATGGCTGCTGCAGATGATTGCATCCTAGATACAACCGGAAATGGAAAGGCCGGTGGCGGCGGGTCGGCCGATACGGATCTTGATGCAGACTCAGGTGAAGACGATACGGCCGTCGCTTGCGGATTATGGGCGGAGGCTGGCCCGAGTTCCGTCGCCCTGGGAGAGTTTGCGAGCGCCGTGGACCCGCTCGGAAATCGAAATCACGCTGTCGCGGTCGGATCGGTCGCCGTTGCAACTCATAACTATTCGGTCGCACTTGGGGCGGATTCGCGCGCGAGTGCGGAGCGCGCTGTAGCGCTCGGCGGCGAGGCAGAAGCCGCCGGCGAACGAGCGACGGCTATCGGAGAGGCGTCTCAGGCTTCGGGCATGCGGAGCGTCGCGCTCGGGGCGAGTTCTGATTCAACTGCAACGCGATCGGTTGCGATTGGGGCCTACGCCGACGCCTCTGAATCACGCGCCTTGGCACTTGGCGCGGATTCTGACGCCAGCGCGTCATACGCCGTCGCCTTGGGTGCTGAATCCATCGCCGACGCGGACAACACGGTCTCAGTTGGATCAAGCTCGCTGCAGCGACGGATCACCAATCTTGCTGACGGAACTGCCGCCACAGACGCTGTGACGTTCGGACAATTGCAAACTGTCGACACCAAGGCCAGTACGAATGCGACCGCGATTTCAAATCAGGCGAGCGTCGTTTCCGCCACTAGTGCGGGGCTCGCCGCAACGGTGGCGGCCACCAGCACCAATACCGGAAACATCGCGACCAATAAGGCAAGCACCGAGACCAATGCAGCCAGCTTATCCGTCACCAATGCCAGCGTTTTGAAGAACGCTGACGATATACTGGATAATGCCGCGGCTGCCGCGACCAATTCAACGGCCATTCAATCCCTCGATACATCGATGCGCGCAGAGATTGCGGATGCGACCGAGTATGTCGCGATCAATTCTGCGGCAGGCCTTCCGGCCGCCACAGGCGTTGAAGCGATTGCGATCGGCGGAGCGGCCTCTGCAGCAGGGGAAAGAGCAATCGGAATCGGCTATAGCAGCGCTGCCACTGGGGCAAACGCTCTGGCCCTCGGCGATGGCGCGAGCGCGGGTGGCGACGGAGCCGTAGCCTTGGGGCTCGGCGCTGATGCTTCGCTCGACAATCAATTCGCGCTGGGGACGGACGAACATACTTTCACTTTGGCAGGCCTCACCAATGACAGGTCCAAGAGCCGGCAAACAGGGGCGTTGGAGCTTGTCACCACGGATGCGAACGGCAACCTCGCCAGCGATGGCGGGAACACTGTCGCGAGTTTGCAGACCGCCATCACGTCTGCCCATGAGCGCGTCACCGAAAGCAATATCGAGATCACTGATAATGCGTTCGCAATCTTCTTAAACGCTCAAGCCATCGCGGAACAGGACGATGTCATCAGTCAGTTGCAGGGTGTTTCCGACTATATCGATGTCGATGGCGACGGGGCTGCGGCGAACGCACTAGGGACTCGCTCGATTGCCATCGGTGAGTCCTCCAGCGCCGGTTCGCCTGAGAGTATCGCGATCGGTTATGGTACCACGAGCAGCGGCTTTCAAAGCCTCGTCATAGGCCCGTCAGCGAGCGTCGGGACCTTTTCTTTCTCGTCTGTAGCGCTGGGGCACAATGCTGAGGTCGGGCCGACCGTCAATGCAGGGTTGGCGCTTGGCGCAAGCAGCACGGTCACCGGTACCGACTCAGCTGCAATTGGCGGCAGCGCGAGAGCCGAAGGCGATTATGCAGTCGCCCTGGGAGCGAACTCCGTTGCGAGCGACAATTACACCGTTTCAGTTGGGCGCTCTGGAGGTTCTGACTCGTCCACCGCGGACGGAGCTTTGCGACGCAGAATCGTGAACGTCGCTGATGGGCGCGACCTGTACGACGTGGTCAATATGAGCCAGTTGGGCGCAGTTTCATCACGTGTCGATGATGTTGACGTTCTACTCGACAGCCTCGGAACGTCTCTCGCGGAGACAAGCGCGGCGGCAAACAATAACAGTCTCGAAATCCTAGCGGCGAGCGGGCGTCTGGACGCTGTGGAGTCAAACGACGTCGCGCAGGATTCGGCGCTCAGAAAGCTGCGTTCTCAGACGCAGGCGAACATGGCCAATATTGACGAAAACACGTTGCAGATTGAAGATCTGCAAGTTGGTCTGGATGCTGCCGAGCAAGATATCGCGGACAATTCGGATGCAATCGACAGAAACCGGCAAAGAGTATCAAGAAACAGCAACGAGATTGTGTTGAGTGCGGGTGCGATCCTGGAGAATCGAGAGGCGATAGACGATCTCTCCGATCGCATCATCGACGGGTCGGGCGAGCTGGGAGACCTCCGGGAACAGACAGAGGCGAACACCGAAGCCATTGCCCAAAACACTCAGGATATCGGCGACCTCAGCACCAGAACGAGCGCTGCCGAAACAGCGATTGATCAGAACACCGATGCGATCGCAAATAATCGAAAGGTCATTTCCAGGACGTCTGATTTGCTCGCCGCGACGGCAGGGCGCGTCGAGGAGAATTCTCAAGCGCTCGAATTTACGCAGATTGCGCTGACTGAAACGCAGGAGCAGGTCTCAGAGAACACATCAACGCTTGCGGCGCAGCAGGAGAGCATTGAAGGCAACACGCGCGCCATTTCCGAAAACTCGAATGCGATAGTCTCGCTTGAAGGTGACGTCGCCCAGAATACGAATGCTATCGCAGAGAATCGAAGCGGCATCTCCCAAAACGCAGAACGCATTGATGCCAACGCAGACGGTATCGAGCAAAACCAGTTGGACATTGCAGACACGAATGCGCGGGTCGATCAGAACAGTTTCGCCATTGAGAATCTGCGCGGGCGGTCAGATTACAATATGGCGCAAACCGAGCGAAACACCGACGCCATCACCGGGCTGGAAGCCGAGATGGAGACCGCGCAGAACGACATCTCTGAAAACCGGTCCGCGACCGAACGCAATCTCCAAGCGATCGAAGACACCTCGGAGCGGGTCAATGAGAATGCCGATGCGATCCAATTGAATGCTGAAGGCATCCAGCAAAACCAACTGGCCCATCAAGAGAATGCTGCGGCCATAGATCGGAATGAACAGTCGATTGCTGAAACTGCCGACGCGGTCGAGCGCAATGCCGTGAAGATCGAGACCAACGCGGAGGGCATCACGCAAAACGCTGTCACGCTTACGTCTCATGAGGCTAGGCTCGAACAGCATCAGTCTGACCTCTCGGAGCACAGCATGGATATTGTTGAGCTCCAGACGGAGATGACAGATCATGACAATCGGCTGGGCAAAACCGAGACCGAACTCGCCGATCATGACGGGCGGTTGCATGCGGCTGAGAATGACCTCGAGAGTCATGCCGACGCGATCGCAGTAAACGAAACTGCAATCGTGCAGGCCAATGCTCAAATCAACGCCAATCAGGTCCGGATTGCCAATAGCGAACA
>JABSQB010000037.1 GCA_013214545.1 Henriciella sp. | reverse complement strand
CGTCGATATAGGTGTTCGCAGGTGCGACCAGCTCTTCCGACTTTGGCGCTTTGACATCTTCGCCAGTGGTCCGGCCGAGGATGCGCTCGCTCAGCGAGACAACAACATCAGCGCCTTCCATGACGGCAGACAGCTCAATGCCCTGATTCGTGCCGCAATCGTCTTCGGTAACAATGCAGTCCTGCGCCACATCGACGAGGCGGCGGGTCAGGTAACCAGAGTTCGCGGTTTTCAGAGCGGTATCTGCGAGGCCCTTACGAGCGCCGTGGGTGGAGTTAAAGTACTCCTGAACGGTCAGACCCTCTTTGAAGTTCGAGATGATCGGTGTTTCGATGATCGAACCATCCGGACGGGCCATCAGACCACGCATACCGGCCAGCTGTTTCATCTGGTTCTTCGAACCACGCGCACCAGAGTGGGCCATCATGAAGACCGAGTTGGTTTCTTCCTGACGTCCCGTCTTCTTGTCCGTCTCGGATTCACCGGCAACGTCCATCATCGCGTCCGCGACTTTGTCAGTACAGGTCGACCAGGCGTCGACAACCTTGTTGTACTTCTCGCCCTTGGTGATCAGACCGTCAGCATATTGACGCTCATACTCAGCCACTTGCTCTTTGGTCTGCTCGACCAGTTTCACTTTGGCGGCCGGGATTTTCATATCGTCCTTACCGAACGAAATACCGGCTTTTGCCGCCTCACGGAAACCAAGGCCCATCAGACGGTCGGCAAAGATCACCGTCGCCTTCTGACCACAGTGACGATAGACCTCGTCGATCAGTTTCCCGATATTCTTCTTGACCATCACATCGTTGAGCAGAGCCTCAGGATCGATGCGGTGGTGACGCGGGAAGATGTCAGCGATCATGAAACGACCTGGCGTCGTGTCGATGACTTTCGACAGTGCTTCGCCATTCTCGTCGATCGTGTGGTACATCGCTTTGATCTTGGCGTGCATGGACAGCATGCCAGAGTTCAGCGCGTGCTCAAGCTCGGCCATGTCAGAGATGACCATGCCTTCGCCCTGCTCGTTCGGTTTGTCGAGCGACAGGTAGTACAGCCCCAGAACGATGTCCTGAGACGGCACGATAATCGGCTTACCGTTGGCAGGCGACAGGATGTTGTTCGTCGACATCATCAAGACGCGCGCTTCCAGCTGGGCCTCAAGGCTCAGCGGTACGTGCACGGCCATCTGGTCACCGTCAAAGTCAGCGTTGAACGCGGCGCAGACCAGCGGATGCAGCTGGATCGCCTTGCCTTCAATCAGCTTCGGCTCAAACGCCTGGATACCAAGACGGTGCAGCGTTGGCGCACGGTTCAGCAGAACCGGGTGCTCACGGATGACCTCTTCCAGGATATCCCAGACTTCTGGCTTCTCTTTTTCCACCAGTTTCTTCGCTGCCTTCACCGTGCCGGCGAGGCCCTTGGCGTCGAGGCGGGCATAGATGAATGGCTTGAACAACTCGAGCGCCATCTTCTTTGGAAGACCGCATTCGTGCAGTTTCATGTTCGGGCCAACCACGATGACCGAACGGCCAGAATAGTCGACGCGTTTCCCAAGCAGGTTCTGACGGAACCGGCCATGCTTACCTTTCAGCATGTCTGAAAGTGATTTCAGAGGACGCTTATTGGTACCAGTGATGGTCCGACCGCGGCGGCCATTGTCGAACAGAGCGTCGACAGATTCCTGCAGCATCCGCTTTTCGTTACGGATGATGATGTCTGGGGCGCGCAGCTCCATCAGGCGCTTCAAACGGTTGTTCCGGTTGATCACGCGGCGATACAGGTCGTTCAGGTCAGAGGTCGCAAAGCGGCCACCGTCCAGCGGCACCAGCGGGCGTAGATCTGGCGGGATCACGGGCACGACGCTGAGGATCATCCACTCTGGCTTAGCGCCAGATGCGAGGAAGGCCTCAACCACCTTCAGACGCTTGGAGTATTTCTTGGTCTTCAGCTCTGAGGTCGACTCCGCGAGGTCTTCGCGCAGCTGGTCAGCCAGCAGGTCCAGGTCGAGACCTTCCAGCATTTCCTTGACCGCTTCCGCACCAATCATGGCGGTGAACGCGTCTTCGCCGTGCTCGTCCTGAAGATCCATGTACTCTTCTTCGGTCAGCATCTGCTTCGGCTCGAGCGGTGTCAGTCCAGGTTCGGTGACGACATAGCTCTCGAAGTACAGCACGCGCTCGACATCTTTTAGCGTCATGTCGAGCAGAGTCGCGATGCGGGATGGCAGGGATTTCAGGAACCAGATGTGAGCCACCGGCGAGGCCAGCTCAATGTGTCCCATACGCTCCCGGCGCACTTTGGCGAGCGTGACTTCCACGCCGCATTTCTCACAGATAATGCCGCGATACTTGATCCGCTTGTATTTGCCGCAAAGGCATTCGTAATCCTTGATCGGTCCGAAGATCCGAGCGCAGAAAAGGCCGTCACGTTCAGGCTTGAACGTCCGGTAGTTGATGGTCTCTGGCTTCTTGATCTCACCCGAAGACCAACCGCGGATCTTTTCCGGGCTGGCGATCGTGATCCGGATCGCGTCGAAGCTAGGGACTTCTTCTTTTTGACGATAAATGCTGGCTACATCTTGGCGCATATGTTTCCACTCCTTGGGAGGGTTTGGTCGATTTCCCCGCCGAAAAACCGACCTTTGAACCTGTTAACTCTACTGTCCTCTTTCAAGGTGTGACGGCTATTCAGCCGCCACGTTTGAGTCTCCGTCATTGTCTCCGATCAGCTCAACATTGAGGCCGAGAGACCGCATCTCTTTGATCAATACGTTGAAGCTTTCCGGAATACCGGCTTCGAACGTGTCATCCCCGCGAACGATGGCTTCGTACACTTTTGCACGGCCCGCGGTGTCGTCTGACTTGACCGTGAGCATTTCCTGCAGCGTGTACGCGGCGCCATAGGCTTCCAGAGCCCAGACCTCCATCTCACCGAAGCGCTGACCACCGAACTGGGCTTTACCGCCGAGAGGCTGCTGCGTGACCAGGGAGTAAGGACCGGTTGAACGGGCGTGGATCTTCTCGTCGACCAGGTGGTGCAGTTTGAGAAGGTACTTGTACCCGACCGTGACCGGACGCTTGAACTGCTCGCCCGTGCGGCCATCGAAGACCACGGACTGACCCGAGCCATCAAGGCCAGCGCGTTCCAGCATCTCAACAATGTCCGGCTCGCGTGCGCCGTCAAAGACCGGCGTCGCGAACGGCACACCTTTTTGCAGGTTGCCCGCCAGCTCGACCAGCTCTTCATCGGTTTCCGGCAGAGGCTCACCTTTGCCATAGACCTTTTCGAGCGTCTTGCGCAGCGCTTTGCCGTCATTATTGGCGTGCCACTCTTCCAGCGAGTCGGTCACCAGCTTGCCGAGGCCAGCCGCCGCCCAACCCAGGTGGGTTTCGAGAATCTGTCCGACATTCATACGCGATGGAACGCCGAGCGGATTCAGCACGATATCGACCGGTGTGCCATCCTCGAGGAATGGCATGTCTTCCATCGGATTGATCTTCGAGATCACCCCTTTGTTGCCGTGGCGACCAGCCATCTTGTCCCCAGGCTGCAGCTTACGCTTCACAGCCAGGAAGACTTTGACGACTTTCATCACGCCTGGAGGCAGATCGTCGCCCTGCTGGACTTTGTCGACCTTGTCATTGAAGCGGGCTTCCAGCTCGCGAATGGCTTCGTCGAACTGTTCGCGCAGGCCATCAATCTCGGCTTGAGCCTTTTCAGACTTCAGCGCGATTTCCCAGAGGTCGCGATCGCTGAGCTCTTCCAGAGAACCAGCAGTGATTTTGCCGGTCTTGAAGCCTTTTGGCCCGGCAGCGGCTTCCTTATTGGTCAGCGTCTTGCGCAGACGGTCATAAGTGTTGCGCTCAAGGATGGACTGCTCGTCTTCCTTGTCTTCCTGCAACTGCTCGATCTGCTCACGCTCGATTTGCAGCGCGCGCTGATCCTTGTCGATGCCGTGGCGGTTAAACACCCGAACCTCAACAACCGTACCCGCGTCGCCCGGAGGCACACGCAGCGAGGTGTCGCGAACGTCGGAAGCTTTCTCACCGAAGATAGCGCGCAGGAGTTTCTCTTCCGGCGTCATCGGGCTTTCGCCTTTCGGTGTCACCTTACCAACGAGAATGTCGCCAGCTTTGACCTCTGCACCAACCGCAACAATACCGGCTTCATCGAGGTTCCGCAGAGCCTCTTCACCCACATTTGGAATGTCGCGGGTGATTTCTTCCGGTCCGAGCTTGGTATCGCGCGCGGCGATCTCGAACTCTTCAAGGTGGATCGACGTGTAGACGTCATCACGCACGATGCGCTCTGAAATCAGGATCGAGTCTTCGAAGTTGTAGCCGTTCCAAGGCATGAACGCGACGAGGACGTTGCGGCCTAGTGCCAGCTCACCAAGGTCTGTCGATGGGCCATCAGCGATGATGTCGCCCTTCTGGACCACATCGCCCACTTTCACGATTGGGCGCTGGTTGATGCAGCTGTTCTGGTTCGAACGACGGAACTTGGACAGGCGGTAAATGTCCACGCCTGACTTGCCTTCCAGATCCTCAGTTGCGCGAACAACGATCCGGACGCCGTCAACTTGCTCGATGACACCGCTGCGCGAGGCCACAACCGCCGCGCGGCTGTCGCGAGCAACGACGCTTTCCATACCGGTACCGACCAGCGGCGCATCGGTTTGCACCAGCGGCACGGCCTGACGTTGCATGTTCGAGCCCATCAGAGCGCGGTTGGCGTCGTCATTCTCGAGGAATGGGATCAGCGCTGCAGCAACAGAAACAACCTGCTTCGGCGAAACGTCCATGTACTGAACATCTTCCTTGAGCACGAGCATCGCTTCACCGTTCACACGGGCGTTGGCGAACTCGTTGACCAGCTCACCCTTCTTGTCGACCTGTGTGTTGGCCTGAGCAATCTTGTAGAGCTGCTCTTCCATCGCTGACAGGTAGACGACCTCGTCGGTCAGCTTGCCATTCTCAACTTTGCGGTATGGGCTCTCAATGAAGCCATACTTGTTGACACGCGCATGGGTGGCGAGTGAGTTGATCAGACCAATGTTCGGGCCTTCCGGTGTTTCAATCGGACAGATCCGACCGTAGTGGGTCGGGTGCACGTCGCGCACCTCAAAGCCCGCACGCTCACGCGTCAGACCACCAGGGCCGAGCGCTGAAAGACGACGCTTGTGCGTAATCTCGGATAGCGGGTTGGTCTGGTCCATGAATTGAGACAGCTGCGAAGAGCCGAAGAATTCGCGCACAGACGCGACAACCGGCTTCGCATTGATCAGATCGTTCGGCATCACCGTATCGATATCAACAGAGCTCATTCGCTCCTTGATCGCCCGCTCCATGCGAACCAGGCCGATGCGGTAATTGTTTTCCATCAGCTCACCGACCGAACGGACGCGGCGGTTGCCAAGGTTATCGATATCGTCGACTTCGCCCTTGCCGTCCTTCAGGTCGAGGATGACTTTGGCGACGCCAATAATGTCGTCATTGCGCAGCGTGCGCTCGGTGTCTTCAGCTGGTTCATAGCCTGGGACTGCCACTTTCAGACGGGTGTTCATTTTCACCCGGCCAACAGCTGACAGGTCGTAACGCTCGCCGTCAAAGAACAGCTGATTGAACAGCGCGTCGGCAGCTTCCTGGGTTGGTGGCTCACCTGGGCGCATGACACGGTAAATGTCAGACAGCGCTTCAAAGCGGGTGTCGTTCTTGTCGGCTTTCAGCGTGTTGCGCAGCCACGGACCGCGGCCGCCATTGTCGACGTCGAGGATTTCAATCGCCTTGACTTTCTGCTCACGCAGCTCGGCCAGCAGCTCTTCTTCCAGCAGATCGCCGGACTCGCCGTAAATCTCACCAGTCTTGCGGTTGACGATGTCGCGGGCAAGGAACTTGCCTTCCAGCGCCGTGGTTGGCAGCAGCAGCTCTTCCGTGCCGCCTTCAACGATCCGCTTGGCTGCGAGCGCTGTGATCTTGCGATCAGCTGGCGCAATCACTTTGCCAGACTTGGCATCAACCAGATCGAAGGCAGGCTTCACGCCCTTCCAGGTCTCTGGCTTGAACGCGGTGATCCAGCCGGCCTTGTCCAGGCGGTAGATCGAATGCGTGTAGAACATGTCGAGGATCTGGTCGGCATCATAACCAAGCGCCATCATCAGCGTAGTCGCTGGCAGCTTACGCTTGCGGTCGATGCGGACGTTCAGAATGTCCTTGGCGTCAAACTCGAAGTCGAGCCAGGAACCACGATATGGAATGATCCGAGCGGCAAAGAGCAGCTTGCCCGATGAGTGGGTTTTGCCCTTGTCGTGATCGAAGAACACACCTGGCGACCGGTGCATCTGGCTCACGATTACGCGCTCGGTTCCGTTCACGATGAACGTACCTTTATTGGTCATCAGCGGGATATCACCGAGATAGACCTCTTGCTCTTTGACTTCCTTGACGGACTTGGCGCCCGTGTCTTCGTCAATGTCGAACACGACCAGTTGCAAACGCACTTTCAGAGGTGCGGCATAAGTCAGGTCGCGCTGCATGCATTCTTCTGTATCGAACTTTGGCGGCTCGAACTCATAAGACACATATTCCAGAGAGGCCCGCTCATTGAAATCAATGATCGGGAACACAGACTTGAACACACCGCCGAGACCATCATCGGTCCGCTCGGCCTGTGGCGTGTGCATCTGGAGGAAGTGTTCGTATGAGGAGCGCTGAACCTCGATGAGGTTTGGCATATCGATGGCTTCGGGGATTTTGCCGAAGGATTTGCGGATGCGTTTCTTTTCAGTGAAAGAGAGTGCCATCTTGTCTTCCGTTTTGGGCCGCCTGGACGAGGGATCCAAGCCGCGTGTCGCCTAGAACGCGCGCACGCGGCAAAGCCAGATCGACTTTGCCGCGCTTAATTCTGACGAAAGGGTGTCTCGCGCAAACACCATCTCGTTTTACTTTACGACCCTCATGCGAGGGCAGAAGCCTTACTTGAGCTCGACGGTTGCGCCAGCTTCTTCGAACTTCTTCTTGATTTCTTCAGCTTCGTCTTTCGACACGCCTTCTTTGATTGGCTTAGGAGCGCCTTCAACGAGCTCCTTCGCTTCTTTCAGGCCGAGGCCAGAAACGACTTCGCGAACAACTTTAATTACGTTGATCTTCTTGTCGCCGCCAGCGGTCAGAATGACGTCGAACTCGTCTTTCTCTTCAGCAGCTGCGCCGCCAGCGTCGCCGCCACCAGCTGGGCCAGCTACAGCAACTGCTGCAGCGGCTTTGATGCCACGCTCTTCGAGATAGTCGTTGAGCTCTTTTGCTTCCATGATGGTGAGGCCGAGAAGCTCATCACCGAGTTTTGCGATATCAGCCATTTGTTCTGATGTCCTTTAAGGGTTGAGGGTATTTGGTTGATCTTCTTGTTGGGGTCCGACCTATGCCGCTGCCTGTTCGCCAATCGCGTTGATTGCGCCGGCCAGTTGCTGCCCAGGTGCGTTGATGCGCTGAGCAATCTGGCTTGCCTGTCCCATAAGACGGGCAACCACAGAAGCAATAAGTTCCTCGCGAGACGGCATTTTCGAGAGCGCTTCCACGCCCGCCGAATCAAGAACTTCTTCGCCCATCAGACCGCCAACGATAACGAGCTTTTCGTTTTCCTTGGCGAACTCAGAAGCAGCCTTGGCAGATGCCACAGGATCTTCTGCGTAAGCGATGACGGTTTGGTCTGCGAACAGCGCATTTGCTGCGTCGCCACCTTTTCCATCGAGCGCTTTCTTAAAGAGACGGTTCTTGACCACCTTCGCTGTCGCACCTTGCTCACGCAACATGCCACGGAACTGGGTCATTTCCGCAACTGTAAGACCGGTATAACGTGCCACGACGACACTGCCAGAGTCAGCAATAACGCCTTCCAGCGTTTTGATGGCTTCGGCTTTTCCGGCTCTATCCATTACGGATCTCCTTCAATAAGGCGACCGGACCATCCGGGCGCCTGGGTTTGCCTTTGGCGGCGTCAAGACACTGCCTCCAGCGCCTGCCCAGGGCCTGGCAGACCAGCGGAACTGCGGAAAACCACAGACCAACCTGCCTCACCCCGTCTATCAAGGGATTTAAACTTAAAATAAGCCACCCATGGTCTCGGACAGGAAACGGGAGACCGACGAATCGCCAATCTCCCGCGAGCCGCGTTCCTTAACCTTTGAACCTTGCGCGCGCAACCCCTAAAATCAGAAAAGTCAAGGGTAATGTGCGTTTTCTTCCGAAACCCGTCGACTTGATGCTGCGCTCAGATTGTTAAATGGTGTTTCGAATACGGTGATCAATAGGGGACCGTATGAATGGGGGACGGTATGACAGAAGCAGATGAGACAGCACCCGCTCAGGTCGAAGATGTTTCCCCAGCAGACGCGCCTCCTCGCCAGCCTTTCATCAAGCGCGCAGGTCTGTGGGTGGAAACGCACCCACTCGCGTCGCTTCTGATCTGCCTCGGCCCTGCCCTGCTCGCTATTCTCAGCCCGAACTTCCTGACCCAGTGTCTGTGCCTCGCCTGGGGTTTGCTCAATCTCAGCGTGCTGGTCTGGGTTATGCTCTATAACAGAGACCTTCGGTCAAGCCGGCGGTTGATTGTTAGCTTTGCCTCGATCATTGCCGTCACCCAGGTCTTCGGTTCGGCTTATGCGGCAACACTCCTGTCCAGCGATTCCGTGCGCCACTTCCGGTTCTCGCAATACTCCAACGCCGCAGACTTCAATGAACGGCGTCTGGCTGCGCGGATCCTGTCTGACAGCCACGCCGACGCCATCGGCAAACTCAACGCTCACTTTGCATCCGAAATTGAGCGCGGAGCGGCAGAGCCGGAGGGCTACCCATTTGAGCGGGAACTACGCTGGCGCCCTTGCCCTAATGCGGGGACAGCGTTGCTGTTGTTCTACACCTGCAAGATGGATCGACCATTTGAGCGCTCGGACGAACAGCTGTTCAAGGCCGAGCGCCTGTTCGACGCGGTGTTCGAAATCGATCGCTCCATCGAAACGCTCTACATCATGCGCTCGCGCGACACCCGCAACTCTGCAGTCGCGGCGATGCTGCCGCTCGATCCGAAACCCATCTTTTTCGAAAATAGCGGGGGCGCTCTGCTGACCTATGTCTACGGCCTGGAGACAGAACAGCGTACATCTCCGCTTCGAACCGACCGGCGCGCGATGATCGAGTATCTTTCAGACGTCGCAAAGGCGACGTTGCGAGAAGATGGTGCACGAACAAATAGCCTGCTGCCCAGCGAACGCGTTTTAACCGGCGACGATGGGCTCTCTCGATTAAAGCACGCCGTCGCAGACACGTTGCTGTGCGCGCAATACGCTAAGCCAGATTATATCGACGGCAAATGCGAACCGGTGCCGGAATTCGCCCGTCTGGTTTCCGATCAAGGCTGGGATGCACCTGACGCGCGCCCCGGCGTCCTCGCGAGCGACTTGCGACCGCTCGATTTGGTCCTGTCTGCCTATCTCACCGAAATGCTCTATTGGGACATCAAGTCCATGGAGCAAACCGAAGACCGGCGAGAGCTTGTCATCAATGGAATGATCTTCAGCGCCATGGCGGTCATGACGTCCGGATTCTCAGACATGTCGCCGACCAGCTATCTGACGAAGTTCCTGCTGATCCTGCAATTCCTTGCTTACGTGCTGCTGATCATCCTGATCCTGCCGATGAGCTTTGAGCGCCCGAAAGAGGAAGAGGACTAAAAAACGCCCGCCAGAGACGATCCGGCGGGCCTTTTAAATTGGATGTGGATCCCGGCTTAGCCTGGGATCGCGTCCGCTGTGTCAATCGCCACGCCTGGGCCCATGGTCGAGCTCAGCGCGATTTTCTTCATATAGGTGCCTTTGGCGCCTGAAGGCTTGGCTTTGAGCAGCGCTTCGATGAAGGCGCGAACGTTTTTTTCGATCGCATCTTCGGTGAAGGACGCTTTGCCGATGCCAGCATGGATGATGCCGAGCTTCTCAACTCGGAACTCAACTGAACCGCCTTTTGCGTCTTTAACCGCCTGGCCGACATTTGGAGTGACCGTGCCGACCTTCGGGTTTGGCATCAGGCCGCGCGGGCCGAGGACCTTACCAAGACGACCAACAACAGACATCATGTCTGGCGACGCGATGACCCGATCGAAGTCAGACTTGCCGTTCTGGATCTCTTCCATGAGGTCTTCTGCGCCAACAAACTCAGCGCCAGCTTCTTTTGCTTCTTCAGCTTTCGCGTCGCGAGCGAAGACCGCCACGCGAACGTCTTTACCGGTGCCGGATGGCAGCGAAACAACACCGCGGACCATCTGGTCAGCATATTTCGGGTCAACACCGAGATTAACGGCGATTTCGACGGTTTCGTCAAACTTCGCCTTGGCGTTGGATTTTACCAACTTTACGGCGTCGGCGACGCTGTATGTGGCATCGACATCAATCGTTTCAGCGGCAGCGCGATAACGTTTTCCAGCCATAATCTTACTCCACCACTTCGAGACCCATCGAACGGGCAGAGCCCTCGATGATCTTGGTTGCTTGATCGAGATCGTTGGCGTTCAGGTCGACCATTTTCGCTTCCGCGATTTCGCGGCACTGCGCTTTGGTCACAGACCCGGCCACAGAACGACCTGGCTCCTGGCTGCCTTTTTTGAGCTTCGCAGCTTTTTTGAGCAGAACAGATGCAGGCGCAGTCTTCACGATGAATGTGAACGACTTGTCCTGATAATAGTCGATGACGACGGGCAGTGGCAGGCCCTTCTCCATCTTTTCGGTCTTCGCATTGAAGGCCTTACAGAATTCCATAATGTTGATTCCGCGCTGGCCGAGCGCCGGCCCAACAGGGGGCGACGGGTTTGCAGCACCGGCAGGAATCTGGAGCTTAAGCTGCCCCAGCAGTTTCTTCGCCATGATAGCCTCTCTGGCAGTTACGGTGTCTGGTGGTCTTTCGATCCAGACGCCAGGGTTTAGAGGGTTCGTGGTCCGGGCTGGCGGCCCCTCCCACAAACGATTTTGCATGCCCATACGGACAAGTCGCGTCGTAAATCACGTCCCAGCAGCCGGGTCAAGCACTCGCTCTGTCCCAAACTGATCAAATTTGCTTCATTTTCTGAATATTGTTGTTGCAACCGACTGGCACCCTGTGGTGCGAATAGAGTCACAGAAGAGTACGAACTTTATTGGAGTGTGGAGTTCATGGGGCAATCTAGAATTGTGCGAATTGCGACAACTTCAGCGGCCATTGCGGCGAGCGCGCTTGTGTCGGCCTGTGGAGGAGGAGGCGGTGCGAGCACGCCTCCGCCACCTCCGACACAGGTATCGCCGCCGCCTCCCCCCGCGAGCCAGGGTCCGACCTGGACTCAAAACGTGTTTGAACCGGCGAGTACATTCAAAGACCAGTGCCAGTCACCGCGAAGCGGAACCGATATTGAGGGCAATACGTTTCCGGATCAGGCAGGCTCTCTGATCGAGGAAAAATTGTGGCTGCGCTCCTGGACCGAAGAAACTTATCTTTGGAATGATGAAGTCGTGGATCAGGACCCAAACGGGTTTGCGACGGCGCAGGCCTATTTTGATGTCCTGAAAACCAATGCTGTGGAACCCTCCGGCGAAGATCGCGATGATTTTCATTTCAGCGAGCTCACCACGGATTTCCTCATTCGCCGCAACTCCTTCGGCAATCCTGGCTATGGTGCCGAATTCGCGATCATACGCGGTGGACCTCCACGCGACATCCGCGTCGCCTATACCGAACCGAATTCGCCCGCCAGCACGCCAATCTCCGGCGTTGTGCCCCTCCCACGCGGAGCCAGAATTCTGGAGATCAATGGGCAGGACATCGTCAATGGCTTCAACACGCAAGCGCAATTGCCGGCGCTCAATGAGCTTTTGTTTCCGTCCACCTCTGGCGAGAACCGGACTTTCTTGGTGCAAGATGTCGATGGCACCCAACGATCATTCACGATCACGACCGCCGACATTACTGAAAAGCCGGTTCTGACCACTCAGGTTATTTCCACCGGTGGCGGCACAGTTGGCTATATCGCGTTCAACACGTTCAGCCCATTCGCGTCTCAGGAAGAAATCATCCTGGCCATGCGCGATATGCAAATCGCCGGCGTCGACGATCTGGTTCTGGATCTGCGCTATAATGGCGGCGGCCTGCTCGCCGTAGCAGCGCAGACGGCCTATATGATCGCTGGCTCCTCTCGCACGGCGGGCAATGATTTCGAACGCTTCATTTACAATGATGATGCGGGCAATCTGAACCCGATTGACGGCACGCCGAACGATCCGTTTCCATTCTTCAACACCGTACTGAATTTCGGCGTCCCGCTCACCACCAATCAGCTGAGCTTTGGTCAGTTCCTACCGGATCTTGATCTCAATCGCGTCTATATCCTTTCGACCGGCGGCACGTGCAGCGCCAGTGAAGCCGTGATCAATGGCTTGCGCGGCATTGATGTGGAGGTAGTTCTGATCGGCGATACGACGTGCGGCAAGCCCTACGGCTTCGTCCCGCAGGATAATTGCGGTCGCACCTATTACACGATCCAGTTCCAGGGCGCGAACAATAAGGATTTTGCCGCCTATGCGGACGGGTTTGTCCCCAACAATTCAAGCGCCGTCTTCGGGGTCAAGATTCCAGGCTGCGTGGTAGCGGATGATTTCACCAAGGCGCTCGGCGATCCAACTGAAGCGCTGCTTGCCGCGGCGCTGAACTATCGTCTCAATGGAACGTGTCCAGCGAACACAGTTGCGCCGAAAACTTTGGTCGCGAGCAAGTCCGGGCCGGACGCGGCTGGACCAGCGCTCGAAACAAGCGCTTATTATCTTCGAGACGTACGTGACCTGAGGAGGCCAAATTGATCCGCATTTCTGCTCTGGCGCTTGCGGTCACAGTCTTGGCCGCCTGCCAACATAATGGCGACGATCCGGTTCCGGCTGTTCTGGACGATATGTCGGACGCGACGATGCAATCGCTAAAGTCTGCGCTCGCAGCATCGCTGAACAAGACAGGTGTGCGCCTGGCCGATGCCGATCTCACCCAGACCTCTTTGGTCACCGTCGTGCCGCCGCCGCCAGGTCCGCTGGAAACGCGCAGCACCGCATTGCCGATCGAGTATCGCCTGCTTCTGGCGGGTGACACCTGCTATGCTGAACGCAGCAGCACGGGCGAACGGATCGACCTGCCCGGCGTCTCCTGCCGCGCGCTCTAAGCATTTGAAACAAAAGAAAACCCGCGCGCTTTGCAGCCGCGGGTTTCGTTTTGTCTGAAGCGCTGGATCTAGATGAACGCGTAACCGCGCGAATTGATGTAATTGATCAGCGCCTGTTTCCGATTGCCCGGATCCGGGTGGGTCGACATGAATTCCGGCGGCCGGTTTCCGGCGCTGCGCTCATCCATCAGGTCCCACAAGCGCGGCGCTTGCGTCACGTCGTAACCTGCCTTCGCCATGTAATCGAGGCCAAGCCGGTCCGCTTCATATTCGTGCCGACGGCTATATGGCAGCAGCACGCCGAACTGAATGGCCGCGCCGCCAAGAGCGACAATCGAATTGCCGTACTGCTTCAACTCATCTGACTGCGCGATCGCGATTGATCCGGCTACCATAGCGACCTGGCTAGCCACCTGCATCGATGCCCGCTCGGCAGAGTGCTGACCGTCAATATGGCCTGCCTCATGGCCGAGCACAGTGGCCAGCTGGTCGTCATTCTCGGTCAGCTCAGTGATGCCGCGATACACGCCGACTTGTTGGCCCGGCATGACGAATGCGTTCACCACGTCAGTATCGAAGACCGCGATCTCCCACTCGCTCGGAGTGTAATTGGCTTGCTGGTTATAGATATCCGTCAGCGCAGTAGAGCGGCCGCGCGCGGTGCGATCCCAAGTCGTCAGAACACGGTTGCGCAGTCTTGAATCGCCAGTTTGCGGCGTCTGAGCCTTCATGTCGGCCCAGGCTGCTTGGGACATTCTGGCCAGCGACGCATTGTCGAAACCTGGAATGATCAGCTGGCTCGCGCCGGTGACAGGATTGGTCGTACATCCGACCACCAGAGGCACAATCGTACCAGCCGCCAGACCTGAGAGAATTCGGCGCCGCGACATTGGAATGCGCTGTGCGGTCTCCAGAAAATCGCGCGGCGCATCGATGCGCTCGCCAGTTTCGATCATCTCGTCTGTAATCAGTAGTTTTTCCATTCGCCTGTCTCCCTTTTACCGGCCGCGAGCGCGACCCGTTCACCAACCCACACTTAATATGGTTAAGGTGATGCTCGCACAGAATTTCGCACGCGTCACGTGAATGCTGGATGAAGCGACCGAAGGCGCTTTATTCAGCCATCAGTGCCTTGGCCTGTTCGACCCAGTTCTCCCGGCTAACACGGCCTTTGAATGAGAGATGGTTCTCAATCCAGGTCTCATTCTCTGGTGTCCAGGCAGCGATTTGCGCATAGCGGTATATGCCCAGTTCGTTCAATACCTCGCCAATGCGCGGGCCAATGCCGGTAATCGCGGTAAGGTCATCACCGCCATCCTCTGGCTTGTCGACTTGCTCCGGCTGCACGCCTTCCAGCTCTGCCAGCATCGCCTCGGACGGATGCACATCAGCTTCAGCTGCTGCGGCCGCTTCCGGCTCTGGTGCAGCTTCTGGGGCAGTCTCCGGGTCTGCAGCTGGTTCCGGTTCCGTAGGAGTCTCTGCCTCAGCTTCGGCGACAGGTTCAGGCGCGGCTTCAGGCTCTGCATCCGCCGCTTCCGCCGCTTCAGCTTCACCTGCTTCAAAGTAAGCCAGACGGCCCTCCAGATAGCGGTTACGCCAGCGCAGACGCGCCATTTCTTCATCGGTTTCTGCAGATGGCTCCGAAGCGGCAGGTTCAGCCGCCGCGGGCTCGGCAGCCGCCGCAGGTGCTTCAGCGCCGCGGGCTGCGATCATTCTGGCTTCCAGCACATCGACGCGCTGCCGCAAGTATCCGGCCTGCCATTTCAGCTTATCCATTGCCGGGCCGTCATCAGCCACTGGCGCCGCAGCGGCGACCGGAGCCTCGGCAGCAGGTGCCGGTCCGTCAGCTTCCAGCGCCGCAACGCGTTCCTCAAGCCAGGTGTTACGGTCGCGCAATTGCGTCAGCTCTTCCTGATCACCATCAGACAGCGCGGCACCCGCGACAGCGCCAGCAACAGCGGCGCCCGCAGCCGCCACAACACCGTCGCCGCTGTCATTTTCAGCTTGCAGCTGCTCCAGTTCGGCGCGCGCGGCAGCGAGCTCATCGCCCAGGGAAGAGATCCGGGCTTCGCGATCTTCCAGTTCTGCCTGCAAGCCTTCATCGCCGCCGACAGATTGGGCATTGTCTTCCTTGCGCTTGCGCTGCGCAGCATAAAGCGCTTCGACCTCGGCCTTGGCCTGGGTCAGCTCAGTCCGGGCAATCTCCCGTTCGATCTGGGCGCGGCGCACCCGCGATCCGACCAGCAGGCCACGAAAAGAAAAACCGAAGAACAGGCCGAGGACGGTCGCAGCCGCCAGTGCCATCCACATGTTCGCAATCAGCCACTGCATCTACTCGTTCCACTCCTGCACTTTGAACTCGATTCTTCTGTTCGCGGCGCGCCCTTCTGGCGTCGCATTGTCGAGTTTCGGTTGATCTGGTCCATAACCTTGGACGATGAGGCGCGCGGTATCAAATCCTGTCGCTGCCATATAGTTGGCGACCGCTTGCGCGCGCGCTTCGCTGAGCGTCACATTCGCCGTGCGATCGCCCGAATTATCCGTGTGTCCGCCAACTTCGAAGGCCAGCGTATCCGCGCAGGTCGCGGAGACGGCCATGATCTTGTCCAGCGTCAGGCCGCTCTCGCGGGAAATCTCAGCGCTGCCGCGATTAAACACCACAGCATTGGCATCCATGATCAGGTCAAATGAGGTCTGGCAGGCCTCCAGCGGATCTTCGCTGAGTTCCACTGTCGCAATCTCATCAAGCGTGACCGTCACCGTCTCGGCCGTGATGGCGACCGCATAATCCCCTTCCAGAGACGCCATGTCTTCGCGCAGGAACTGCAATGTCGAACTGGTCGCTTCGCCTTCGAACTTGAAGCCCTGACCTTCCGGTTGGAACTCCATCTCACCGCTTTCAAACTGACTGAAATGCGGCAGGCCAAGGCGCACGCCCTGGATCCATTGCTCATAGTCGGACGAGGCGACGGACATCTGATCAACAATCGGTCCGTCAAAATAGGTCGCCGCGATCTCTGCAATCTCGGCTCGCTCTTCCAGGGTTTCGCAGCTGCCGGACAGAACCAGGGTGCCGTCGACATGTTCCGCTTTCCAGAGGCTCGGACCATCAATATTGGGCACGCCGCGCCAGGGCTCGACCAGATTGGCCACTGTCGCCGCCGCCTGGATGCGCGCGGTGCTGTCCATGGCGATGCCGCTCAATTTGAGCTCATAATCAGTCAGGCGCGCTTCGCCGCTGTCGAGCAAAGCCAGCTGATCCATGCCGAACCGGGCCGTGCCCGCCCAGTCTCCCTCGGGCACGCCGAGTGCGAGGGTCACCCGGTCATCCGGGGCCCGGCCCGAAAGATCCGCCGCATAGGTGGCGAGCGCGGTTTTGATCTCATCATCCGGCGCAGAGCCGACCAGGATGATCGATCCATCCGGGCTTTTGATCGCTCGCCAGACATAAGGGGAAACGGTTGGGATCGGCCGTATTTCGTCAAAGGCGGTTTCGACGCTCCAGATCCCGCCCCAGAGGATCCCGCCCTCACCGGAGGATTGCAGGACAGCGACTCGAGCAGCTTCGGCGGCTTCGACGCTCGGGGGTGATCCGGTCAGGGTTGCGCGTTGACCATTCAATTCGAGCACGGCCCAGCTTTGCCCGGCCTCGGCCAGCGCGGTTTCGGCAGAGGATTGCAGCTGCTCGTGCATTTGCGCGGCATTCAGGTGGTATTCCGACGTGCCGTGAACGGTGATGATGCCAAGCAGCGCAAGACCTGCACCACTCAAGCCGGCAACCATCGTATCGTACGCACCCATGCAGTTTCTCCCCTGATCAACACTGCATTACTGCTTCAGGTCTGCCTTATCCCTTGGAATCAGGCAAGTGCGTGTTACAGGGCGGATATGACGGATTCTTTCGATCAAATCACTTCAGCCAGCAATCCGCTGATCAAGCAGTTGCGGGGATTGGAGCGTAAAAAAAACCGAAACGAAACAGGTCTCTTCCTGGCTGAGGGCGCGCGCCTGATTGAGCAGGCTTTGGCGCAGGGCTGGGAGATTGAGACGCTCGTCATTTCCAATTCCGGCGCCGATCGCGACTATGTCCGGGCGCTCTGCAAGCAAGCAACGAGCACCGGCGCCCGGGTGGTGCAGGTGCCCGATCGCCTCGCCGGATCGATTGCCCGAAAGGACAATCCGCAAGCCGTTATCGCCGCGATCCGTCAACGCGACCTCGCACTCACAGACCTCGACCAGAATGATCCGGGGCTTTGGATTGGCCTGTATGAGTGCCGCGATCCGGGCAACTTGGGCACCATCCTCAGAACCGCCGATTGCGCCGGCGCCGCGGGCGTAATCCTGATTGAGCAATGCTGCGATCCTTACAGCGTGGAAGCCGTTCGGGCGTCGATGGGGTCCTTGTTTGATGTTCGCCTCGCGCGAACCGATTTCGCGTCATTCAATGCCTGGCGTCGCGAAGCAGGCCTCGCCATGGTCGCGGCGAGCGTGAATGGCAACACTCAACATGATGGCGTCGACTTCGTTCAGCCGAGCCTGATCCTGATGGGCAATGAGCAAGCTGGTCTGCCGCCTGCTGTCGAAGCGGCTTGCGACACGCTTTGCCTAATCCCGATGCGCGGCGGCGCCGACAGCCTCAATCTGGCGCAGGCGACAGCGATCATGCTGTATGAAGGCTGGCGTCAGCGAGGGTTTGCCTGATGAAGACGACCTCCACCCTGTTTCTCGCTGATCAATGGGACGCCTCCGAATATGCGCTGCTTGATAGCGGCGATGGTCACAAGCTGGAGCGGTTCGGCGCGCAGACAATTATCCGACCCGATCCGCAAGCCTTCTGGACACCAGCCCGCCCGGTCGACAGCTGGCAAGCCGATGCCCGCTTTGATGCCAAGGCCGGGGACGATGATCGCGGCAATTGGCGCTTGATCAATCCGGCGGCGCCCGACGCCTGGCCAATCGAGTGGCGCGGCCTGAAACTCAACGCGCGTCGGACCCCTTTCCGTCATCTCGGCCTGTTTCAGGAACACAGCGTTCACTGGGCCTTCGCGCAGGACCAGATCCGCAAGGCGGGACGCAAAGTCCGCGTGCTCAACCTGTTTGGATATACCGGCATGATGAGCCTCGCGGCAGCGCAAGTCGGGGCAGAGGTCACGCATCTCGATGCCAGCCCGAAATCTAATGGATACGGCAAAGAGCACGCCGCGATGAGCGGCTTGGACGATGCGCCCATCCGATGGATCGCCGATGACGCGATGAAGTTCACGGCCCGCGAAATTCGCCGTGGCAACACCTATGATGCCATCGTGCTCGACCCGCCCAAATTTGGACGCGGCACCAAGAACGAGACCTGGCGGTTTGAAGAAGACTTGCCGGGCCTGCTGGAGAATGTCCGCGCCCTGCTCTCGCCTGAGCCGCTTTTTGTGATCCTGACGGCCTATGCGGTGCGCCTGTCACATATCGCGCTGGCGCAGGCGCTCGGCAGTCACCTGCAAGACCTGGGTGGGACGATGGAAATGGGTGAGATGGCGATCCCGCATGCGAATGATGATCGCCTGCTGCCGACCTCGATCTGTGCGCGGTGGCGGCCTGACTAAGCGCGCTCTGTCGCAACGATTGCGGCGCAGGCCAGAATGACCAGGACGGCGCCGATCAGCCAGACCGATTGCATATCGAACGTCATCGGCGCGGCGGGGACCGTTTCGAAGGTCACATCCAGCTCTGGCGTGCGGGTTTTGATCAGATCCCACAGGCCGCCGATCTGCGACAGGGCTGCCCCGATTCCGACACCGCCAGCGCCGAACAAGAGCGGCGTGCGCCAGCGCGAGCGTTTCTTGATCGGCGTCATCACGCGCTGGACGAAAGCATCGCTTTGCAGCGCCTCATCCTGCGCCTCAAACAACGCGGTCAGATCGTCATATCGCTCTTCGTTTTCCATTCTCTCTACTCCATCACGCGACATTGCCTGGCGCAAGCTGTTTCCGAAGCGCCGCGACGCCGCGATTTACGTGCGATTTGACCGTACCCAAGGGCATTCCGGTGGTCGTGGCCGCCTCACTGTGGCTGAGCCCGGCAGCGACACACAGAACCACACAAATGCGCTGGTTTTCGGGCAGGGTTTTAAGTGCCCGGTCGAGGTCCATATGCTCGGCCATGCGCGTCGCTGAGACGTCAAAGGCGATGACATGCGCGCTTTCGTCAAATTCGACCTCTGGCTTCTGCTTGCGCCGGGCCTGCAGGAACTCACGATAAGCAATCGTGCAGAGCCAGGCCTTGAACGAGCCGCCGCGATAGGTGGCAATCTTGCGCCATGCCGTCAGAAAGGCCGCCTGGGCGAGATCATCCGCCTCAACCGGGCGCGGAGCCAGACGGCGGGTGAGACCGCGCACGGTGCCCTGATAGCGCCGCACCAGGGTCTCGAACGCTGCCTCCTGTCCAGAGGCAGCGTCGCAGGCCAGATCCAGATCGGTGGTCACCAAATGCCCCTACCCTCTCTTCGTGTCGCTCTCCTCGTGTCCTAGCCCTAGTCGTGGCTGAACCGCCACAGACCGAGATAAGCGATCCCGAGAATGATCGGGAAGGAGGAAACGCCCATGATTCCGCGGAAGGCTTCTGGCTCATCATGCGGAACAATTAGGCCCAAGCAGATGAAGGCCGTGCCAAAGGCGATCAGCAGAATGCCGCGGCGCAGGTCTGATTTCGCCGGATCGTTCAGGTAGGACATGCGCTCCACCAGTTCCGGCGAGACTTCCTGTCCCTTCTCCACGGCGAGGCGCAGCGTCTCGTGCGCGGTCAGGCGTTTTTTGTAATTGTAATGGCTAAACAGCCAGATCACCGCGACGATCGAGGTGAAAATGAAAATTGGAATGATTACATCTTCCATGGTCTTGCGTCCTTATCTTGCCGCCCATTTTGTGGGCTTACCGATAGAGATGCAAATAAGTGCCGGTTTGGATGCAGCCTGTTTAAAGTTTTGCAGATGCAGCGTTTTTGGTGACCGCCACCCAGGCCGCGGTCATGTCGTCTGACCAGGCTTCACCGGCGAGTTGCTTGAACACGCTGGCAAGCACAATGAAGAAGCCTTCGAACACGTCATCACCAATGCCATAGCCTTCATGGTTCATACGCTCAGCAGAGACAAAACTGACCGCCACCGGGTCGTCTCGCAACAGGCCTTCAGCCATGACCAGCGCTTCGTTCAGCATGTGCCCGCGCGCGCCCATATCTGTATCGAGAACGAACAATTCCTCGAATTCCGGGTAGCGTTGGAACAATTCGGCATAGACGGGCGGCACCACGTCTTCGCAGCGATCGGCCACCACTTCGAGGCTGTGATTGAAGGCAGAGATCAGATTCATTTGGGTTTTTTATCGCGCTTCCAAACCGTCCAACAAGCCCCCTCAGCGTCGCAGTAGGGTTACCTAATTCCTAAAAGGCGAACTGGCACGCTGATTGCTCGCCTCTCACGCGAGTACAACGTGGATGTGCCCTTATGGCACTCGGGAGACGCACGTGATGTGGACTAACTGCGTAGAATTTGCGCGCGATACGCGTGGCAATGTAGCGATGATTTTTGCACTGATTGCAGTGCCCCTGCTTCTGGTAGGTGCTTTTGCAATCGACAGCTCGCGCCATTTGAGCACCAATCAGCAATTGCAGGCTGCAATTGACGCCGCTTCGCTGGCCGGTGCCCGGGCGCTGGAAGATGCGACCAAGTCCGACGACGAGATCAAGGCGATCGCGCAAGGCGCCTATCAGGCCAACCTGCTCGGCCGTCATGGCGATGTCGCTTGCCTCAACTCCACTGTCACCGTGAACCGCGCGACCGGCACCGTCATGGTCCAGGCATCTTGCCAGACCCCGACCATGCTCGGCGAAGCGTTGACCCGGGCCAATATGGACTCTGTCAGCCAGTCAACGGCGCGCGCCAACCTGACCAAGCTGGATCTGGCTCTCATGCTGGACGTATCCGGCTCGATGGGCGGCACCAAGCTCACTGATCTGAAAGCTGCCGCCAAGCAAACCGCACGTACGCTGGTTACGCCAAGTTCTGGCGACCGCGTCCGGATTTCCTTTGTCAGCTACGCCGCCGCTGTAAATGCGGGCGCGTATGGCAACCCGGCACAAGGCAAACCTGCCAATGATGATTCTGATGGCGACGGCCTGGACAAAGTCTGTGTGTCAGAGCGTATCGGCACCGCCGCGTGGAATGATGATAAGCCGGAGCTCGGCAAATATGTCGGCGATGATGCCCCATCTTGCCCGAATTCCAGCCTGCTGCCGCTGACTTATGACCTGACCGCCTTCGACACCGCGATTGACAGCCTGAGCGCTGGCGGTCTGACCGCTGGCCACTTAGGGGTTGCCTGGTCATGGTACCTGCTGGCTCCGGATTGGGACGATATCTGGCCAACCGCGTCTGCGCCGCTGTCTTATACGGAGCCGCATTCTGTCAAAGCTGTCGTGCTGATGACTGATGGCCAGTTCAATACCAGCTATGATGCCGGCATGGGCGACAGCAATACGCAAGCCAAGAAGATGTGCGGAAAGATGCGCGATGCAGGCGTTCGCGTCTATGCGGTTGCCTTCCAGGCCCCGACCTCGGCCAAGAACACGCTGAAGGATTGCACCGGCGATGATAGCCGCTTCTTCGACGCCAGTGACGGCACCGAGCTGCTGGCCGCCTATGACGCCATTGCAAGCCAGCTGTCACAGCTGACCCTGGTGAACTAAGCCGCCAGGACTGCCTTATGCTGAACCGCCTCTGGGACGCCTTTCGCTACGATCGCTGGCTGCAAATCGCTGTGCTCGCCTTTGTCACGCTGTTCATTGGCTTCCAGGAACGGTTGATGGCGAAAGAGGAGCTCTACCGCACCACCGATCAATTAAGTGAGGCGCCTGGGCAAAGCACCTTCAATATTGACGATCGCGGCCCGTTCATTGTCGAATTGCCCGCACCGCCGGAAGTTGCCACTCAGGTCATGGTCGCGCAGCTCAGCGGCCGCGCCGTGCATGTCAAAGACCAGAATGGGGAGTGGCACAGGATGCGCCCGGTCATCGGCCCGGATGGCGAGATCCAGGATCACTCCGACACGATTGTCGCCCTGGCCAAAGCCGGCTGCTCAGAGAGCTCGCCTGCAGAGATCAAAGCAGCGTTCCAGCGGCTGAACCCGTCGACACGGGCGGTGCTGTGCGAGTTGGCTGGGGTTGGGTGAGGGCCTTTCACTCAATCGGCGCTGGAACGCTTAAGCCAAGCAGCAAATGCGAGGCAAGCAGATAACATATATCGCGCTTCAGCTTCCGAAACTGGGGTCGCATCATCAGATAACGCATGCCGCATTCCATTTGGCGAGTTCGTCCACCCGTAGATTTTTTCCAGACCTGATTTCAATGCGGGGTGCAAATCCGATTGTTTCGACAGAAGCTTCAATCCAGCGCCCAATGTCGCGGACTTTTCATTCGTAAGAGACTTAACGACGCTCTCCACGCCGCTGATACTCTCGGTGACGCTCCCTCGAAAATGTCCCTGGCGGATATGTTCTATGGATTGTCGAAAATGCTCTGCTGCGGCAGGGAACTTCTGCATCTCAGCGTAATCAGCCTGATTTGCATTAGCTTCTGCCTCGTCGCTTACCGGCATCAAAGTGGGGGTGTCGTGGTAACTGCCCACAAATCGGAACCCTAGCAGCTCACCGCGCATCGCTTTGGATATCGTTGAATACTGCTGCGAGTCGATCAGACGAACTCGAGCGCAAAACTGAAGAATATCGTATAACTTCGCATCATCTTTGATGTGCGCTTTCACGATATCGGCGAATTTTGAATGAGATCTTGGAAGCTCGTCTTCAAATCTTTCAAAGTAAAGTGTCCAGAGGTCCTTTGATCGTTGAGTGGGATACATCCCTCCAACGCCAGAGGCCCTGTAACCGACGGCTTCGATCAATTTGTTGTATGCCAAAGCACGAAACCTTGGTGTGATCGCAGTCCCTGTTTGGAGTTGCGGTAGAGGTTTTAGCCCCTCAGCTTCCAGAAACGATAAACTTTGTCGTCTTTCGAGTTCTTCGTCACTCATTTTGGTAACCGATCATCATCTTTCGTCGAACAACCATCTCATCAGCGCTGATCAACTAGTACATCGGTCAAGGCAGGCTACCAACCTAAAGCGGAATATTATCGTGCTTCTTCCAAGGGTTCGTAAGCTCCTTACCCTTCAGCGTGCGCAGAGCTTTGGCCACCCGGCGCCGGGTTGAGTGGGGCATGATGATGTCGTCGATATAGCCTTTGCGAGCGGCGACATAGGGATTGGCGAAATTGTCTTCGTAATTCTGGGTGTGCTCGGCAATCTTGGCTTCATCGCCAATATCCTTGCGGAAGATGATCTCGACCGCGCCTTTGGCGCCCATCACCGCGATCTCAGCCGTTGGCCAGGCATAGTTGACGTCGCCGCGCAGGTGTTTGGAGCTCATCACATCATAGGCGCCGCCATAGGCTTTGCGGGTAATCACGGTGACCTTGGGCACCGTCGCTTCGGCGTAGGCGAAGAGCAGTTTGGCGCCGTGTTTGATCAGGCCGCCATATTCCTGCTTGGTGCCTGGCATGAAGCCCGGCACGTCGACGAACGTGACGATCGGAATATTGAAACAGTCACAGAAGCGCACGAACCGCGCGCCTTTGCGGGAGGCATCAATGTCGAGCACGCCAGCCAGCGTCATCGGCTGGTTGGCAACGAAGCCCACTGTCGAACCTTCCATCCGGCCAAAGCCGCAAATGATATTGGCGCCAAAGGCCGGGCTGATTTCAAAGAAGTCGCCTTCGTCCACGGTCTTCTCGATCAGCTCTTTCATGTCATAGGGCTGGTTCGGATTGTCCGGGATCAGCGTGTCGAGGCTCGCATCCTCGCGCTCAATCGTATCGAAGGTCGGGCGCACTGGCGGCTCTTCGCGGTTGGAGCCGGGGAGGAAATCGATCAGGCGCCGCATTTGCGTCAGCGCTTCAATGTCATTCTCGAAAGCGCCATCGACAACGCCGGATTTCGCCGCATGGACGGAGGCGCCGCCTAGCGTTTCGTGCGTGACCTCTTCATTGGTCACCGTCTTCACCACGTCCGGGCCAGTGACATACATGTAGGAGGTATCCTTCACCATGAAGATGAAGTCAGTGAGCGCAGGCGAGTAGACATCGCCGCCCGCGCAAGGCCCCATGATGACCGAGATTTGCGGGATCACGCCGGAGGACAGAACGTTCTCCATGAAGATGTCGGCATAGCCAGCGAGGCTGTCGACGCCTTCCTGAATGCGCGCACCGCCCGCATCGAAGATCCCGATCACGGGCGCGCCGACTTTCGCCGCCGCTTTCTGCACCTTTACGATCTTTTCTGACTGGGCCAGCGACAGCGAGCCGCCGAACACAGTGAAATCCTTGGAGAAGACATAGACCAGACGGCCATTCACAGTGCCGAGGCCGGTGACCACGCCGTCGCCCGGAATGCGCTGCTTTTCCATGCCGAAATCGTGGCTGCGATGCTCGACGAACATGTCGGTTTCTTCAAAGCTGCCATCATCGAGGAGCAGCTGCACACGTTCGCGGGCGGTGAGTTTGCCCTTTTCATGCTGACGTTCAATCCGGGCCTTGCCGCCGCCCATCCGAGCTTTTTCCCGTCGGGCCTCGAGCGCTTCAATCACGTCCTGCATCTGGGTCACCTCCCCGCAAATCTTTGTCCGTGAACGGGGTTTTAAGGCTGCGCTCGCGAAGAGCAAGCCGCCAGAATAGCAAAACGGGCCTCCCCAAGGGGAAGCCCGTCTGATGCCTTTCATTCTGAAAGTGAGGACTAGTTCTTAGTAATAGCCTCGATGTCCGCGTTTGTGGCCGCGATGACGGCGTTCCGGGATGCCGTAGATTTCGCGAACATGATCGCCGCGTCGGACGATACAAGTGACCGGACGCTCAATCTCGCGGCGACGGGTTTCAAACTCCACCTCATTGAAGGTGACCCGGAAGCCACGCGGACCAATCCGTTCGGCGTAGCGGCCATCGTCAAAGTCGACATCGTGGAAGCCGAGATAATTGGCTTCGGCACGGATGGCCCGGCGACAGGCGCGAATGGCGGTGCGCTTCAAGCGCCGCAAGTCACGTCGGTCATTATAGCCGTGATAGCGATGGGTATCGTAGCCATAAGAGCGATAGCCGCGGTCACCGATATTCAGATACAGGCCGCCGTTACCGGTCTGGATCGAGACTGTGCCGCGCACATTCTTGCTCGACTTGCCGGAATCGGCGAGCGCCGGAGCGGTGAAGAGCAGAGGCGCCGCAAGGGCAAGCGCGGCTGCTCGGGGCTTCATGATGCGTTTCATCATGGCTGCAGGAATACATATACCTTTTCAACCCAGCCTGAGCGTCGCATTCGGGTGGCATTCATCAAATTCAGCCGCTGCCCATTCCTTGCCATTTTGTCATGGAAGTGTGACCCTGACCTGGGATTCGGAGAACCGCGCGATGCGCAATAAATGAGAGGGACGATCATGAGACTCGTAACCGCAAGCCTGCTCGCATTGGGATGCTGCCTTGGGGCGCAAGCCCAGGACACAAGCCGCGACGCAGAGCAAATCACCTCAATCACCAAAACTGACATGCGCTATGTCATCGAATCCGCGGGATATACCGTGACCGAGGATCTCTCCTCCGGGATCGGTTATGTCGGCACCACCGATGAGGAATTGATTTTTGGCACGCAAGGCAAGGCCTGTAGCGGCGACGATCAGGACCAGGAGCCATGCCTCGGCGTTGAGTTCTTCGTCATTCTCGACGGTGAATTCGACGTTGATTATGCCAACAGCGTCAATCAGCGATGGTCAGCCATCAAGGCGCTTCGCTTGGACTCCGGCGCGCTGATGATGTCGCGCTACGTGATTCTGGATTACGGTCAGACGCTGCAGAATCTACGCTTGAACATGGTCACCACCACGGCGATTGCGAGCCAGGTTCAGGACGAGAATAAAACAGATGAACCTCTCACCGCTGAGCAGATCGAATGGGGCGATGACACTGGCAGATACGCCAATGATGATGCCTGTGACGACGCGCGATTCCACGATGACGGCGACGATTGGGACTATCAGCGCGAGCATGTCCTGCACGACGCAACCGATTGCAGATCGCTCTATAAAGACGGATCGCTGACGCTCTACGTCGATTTTGGCGACAATTCTGGTGAATACGCTGATGATAACACCTGCGACGATAATCGGTTCACAGGCGATGGTCGGTCCATCCTGACCACGGATAGCCATGTGAAGCGCGATTCCGCCGACTGTATTGCCGCCTATCAAGCAGGCCGATTGAACCGGCCTTAAGCGGCAGTTTAGTCCTCGCGGCCAACCTTGCCGCGCAGAGCCTTTACGGCGCCGCGTTGTTTCTTGGAGTCGAGCCGTCGACGGACGGACGCCCGCGTCGGTTTTGTCTTGATCCGTTTGCGCGGCGGTTCTGCGACGGCACGAACCATTTCAGCGAGGCGTTTGCGCGCCGCTTCACGGTTCAGCCCCTGACTGCGATGATCCTTGGCGTCGAGCACCAGATCCCCGTCTTGGGTGAGGCGCGCACCGTACCGGCGCCGAAACCGCGCTTTGACCGGCGCCGGGATTGAGCTTGCCAGCACATTCCAGCGCAGCTGAACCGCGGTCGAGACCTTATTGACGTTCTGTCCGCCCGGCCCTGAAGCACGGATAAAGCGTTCACTCAGCTCCCATTCGGGGATCTGGATGCTTTCTGTCACAAACACGTGATCGCTCTTCGACATGAAGGCTCCGTTCAGGGTCAATTCAGGCGCCCTAACTAGGTTGAGCTGCAAGGCTTGTCACGAGCAGCCGTAACTGCGGGCGTCCAGGGGGCGCCGAAACAGGAAAGGAGGACGCCTGATGTCCATCCTCTCAAAATTGACGTCTACTGTTGCCGCTATTGCGCTATCCGCGGGCACGCTTGCGCCGGTCGCTTATGCCGATCGCGGGCAACGCGGCGACCGAGACATGAGACAACAAGTCCAGCAACAACGCGCTGAAAGTCGGCAGGAACGCCAACAAAGGAACCGGGCTCGCGGTGAACGCGATCGCGGCGAGCGCGCCTTCCGGCGCGAGAATCGCAGCGATGTCAGACCTCAGCGCAACGAACCGCGCGGCGAACGCAGCATCTCGCGGCGCGATACGGGTGAATTGCGAGGCGGTGAACGCCGCCAGGAACGCCGGGCAGAACGTCGAAATGATCGTCAGGTCGAGCGTCGTCAGGAAAGACGGGCGGAGCGGCGTGATGCTCGTCAATTCGAAAACCGACAAGAGCGACGCGCGGAACGGCGGGATGCTCGTCAATTCGAGAACCGACAGGACAGACGCGCAGAACGCAGAGCTGAAAGACGCGATGATCGTCAGTTCGAACGCCGTCAGGAAAGACGCGCCGAGCGCCGCGATGAGCGCCGCATAGAAAGACGTGAAGAGAGACGCGCTGAACGCCGTCAGGAACGCCGCGCAGAGCGTCGTGCTGAACGACGGGATGACCGCCGCTTCGAACGTCGGCAGGATCGCCGAGCTGAGCGCCGCGCGGAAAACCGCAGAGAGAATCGCCGCATCCGTAACCGGTCCTATGATCGTGGTTATGATCGCGGGTACAATCAGGCCCGGCATAATTATCGCCATGACCGCTACTGGCGCCACCACCGGAATTTCAACCGGCACTATCGCTATCATAATGGCTATCATTATCGTCGGCACTGGCGCCGCCACAATTTCCGACACTACTCGCCGCGCGCTTACTATTATGGCGGACACCGGCCATTCTATTATTACTCTCGGCCAACCTTCCGGTTCGTCTATAACAGCCACTATGTGCCGAGCTATCGGATCGGCGGTTACTACGGCTACCATACAAACACGATCATCATTGGTGATTATGATTATTGGGGCCTCTACGATCCGCCACACGGCTACCACTGGGTGCACGATTATGACAGCGGCGATGCCATTCTGGCGTCAATTGCCACCGGAGCGATCATCGGTCTCGTCATCGGCGCCCTAGCCGACTAAGCCCTCCCCCTCCGGCCGCGCCCAGCGCGCCGAACAGAAAACACCCGCAGACGGATCCTCTGTGGGTGTTTTTTGATCACAAGATTAAATTATCCCGTGATCGCCTCATGTTCACCTTTCATTACGCACGAGTCATGCTTAATTCATGGTGTCCGGAATCAAATCAGTCCGGGCATAGTCGTTCAACAGCTGAAAGGAGGTGATCCAATGTCGAGTGAGAAACCAGGAACGGTGATTGGATCCGTTTGTGTTAAGGGTTTCATGGAGCAGCCTCCTCGAACCCTCTGACACTGTTTTGAGGCTGCCTGCGACGGCTCCCGCCCCGCAGAGTTGAACGCAGCCAAGGATTCAAGAGCCATCCGGCTCACGGACCCCAGCCGAGACCCGGCTGGGGTTTTCCTTTTGTGCTCCATCGGACTCAACTTTCCCCTATCAAGTTTTTTACTTGCATACATTATGTTTCGATAGCAAAACAATCTTGTATATTGATGATCACTGGGGGAGTGTTTTGCTAGAAAGAATCAAACGCGGCTTGAATTGGCTCTCTGTCGATCTCGGAGGGTCTAAAGGGCAACGAAAACCATTCATCGCGAAGGCTCGTCGCGCGCAAGCTTTGGAAGCGTTAGACCAACGCGCGACTCAAGAGAGACTAAATGCCGTCTTATCGTTCAAGCGATTCATATGGTTCGCAGGTGCAACCGTACTCATCATCGCCATCATTTTTGCGACATATGTGGGCATTTCGCTACTAACTCGGCTCGTGTCCTTCTCTACGAACGCAGGCAGCGATCTCGCAATTTACATTGTAGGTGCCGCAATCCTTACAATTGCGATCTTCTTCTCGAACAAGTCTCGAAATCGTGCTGATGCAATAGTCAGCGAAATTACGCGCTTACTTGCCAGCGGGAATCTGAGTCGCGACAGCATTTCACGCTCAGTCCGCGATCTGCTGGTCGAATTGAAAACCTCCACGGAAGAGGCTCGGACGATACATGCATGGACGCGATTTGTTGGCGTCGTGGGAATCGCGCTCTCAATGCTTGCAATCGTCACTGCGATTCTGGGACATACTATCTCGGACGCTGAAGAAGACTCGACCAACTCTAACACCTTACTGGTCTTACCAGGACCAGTTTTACCGGCGAATATGCAAACTTCAGTGACAACCGGACACGCAATCTTTGTCGTATACTTCAACAAGGACGAACGGGAGGTCGATGATCAGTCTGCCGAACAACTGTCCAGATTGTATTCGAGGCTTGAGCACTGTGCGCGCGCAAACGCGCCAGTAGACATCGAGGTCATGGGCTTCGCGTCGACGCTCGAATATCAAGACAGTCGACGAAACCGTGCACAGAGTGATGCATACAATAAGCTATTAGCAGAGGATCGCGCCTCTAACACCGCCGCCATGATAACTGAAAGCAAGCCTGAAGAGCAGTTTTTTGTCGTGACCGCCAAAAAATGGAATTCCTACGCTCACATGACAAACAATCTCACCTTGATCGACCGACCCGCGAATGAAAAAGGAGAGACCGGGCTTGAATTCTTCAATCAAATCGCCGTGGTCTATTTAAAATCCTCTGGTATCTGTGCGCCACCAAACGTGCGATAGATGCGGCAACCTCCACGCGCACCACCCCTCATACCCGTTAAACGTGCATAGCGATTCGACAGCACTCGGACGTTTGCCTATAAGCAAATCCTATGTTGGGGACCGCGCAAGCATTCGATTTATCTATCGACGACGAGGACGTGGTCGATGTCAGTGATCCGCGCAGGATGACGCGCGTCACGCTGGACGATTCCGCGATCGATATTGATGTTGACCTGAGACCCTTGGGTCCCTCACTCATAATGAGAGTCTGGCCTTTCCATAGTTCATTGTTTGAGGCTTGGCGA
>JABSQB010000036.1 GCA_013214545.1 Henriciella sp. | reverse complement strand
TCCACTTCATAAGACGTTGCGCCACCAGACGGGGTTACACCCGTCATGTCGAGGTCACCAACGTTAAACAGACGATAGCCAATATCGACTGTCAGTTGATCCGTTACGCCGATCCCGAGACCTGCAAGCGCCTGATAAGCCAAACCAGTTTCCTGATCGAGGAAACCATTGGCACCAGCGAAGGTTGAACCTACACCGAAGTCACCAGCTGCAATGTTGCGGGCGTCAGCGCTGATTTGCGCGACACCAATACCGGCACCGATATAAGGATTGAAGTTGCCTTCGCGATTGAAATCGTAAAGCGCGTTGACCATCAGATCCCAAGAGCGAACATCGCCTTCTGGGTTCAGCGCGAAATCGACGCCGCCGCCAGCAGCCGGAAGACCGCCATTGATTGCAGATGGTACATCCAGGTCGCCTTCGCGATTCGAAATAGCGGTTTCCAGACGGAAGCCGTTATCGAACCCGTAGCCCAGACCCAGGCCATACAGAACTGCATCATTTGGATCTGAATTATCACCCAGAGTGTACAGAACGTTGTTTTCAGCGTCGTGGTCCATCAGACCATCAAAGACGTACCCGACATCGGCGCGACCATACCAGCCGTCTTCCGCCTGGGCGACAAACCCAGTTGCGGCAAGTGCGGCCGCGGCGGTTGCGCACATGAGAGTTTTTTTCATACTCTTCCCCTTGTGTCTGCCGTGAGAACACCATTGTTCCACGACCGCAGGAATATTTACGGACCATTCCGTAGATTTGACCCTACGCAATTTTGAATGCACGCGCGAGGCCAAGCCTGTAGAAGATTGTCATTCCCGCGCTTTTTTTAGTCTGGCGCGTCGTATTTGCAACAGCAAGATTGTGTAATTTTCCGCACGTCTCTATTTTGCCAAAAAGCTGACACGCGACCGACATTTGTGCGTCGTTAATCGTTCAAAGTTCGCCCTCGCGCAGTCACAGCCTGGCGGGCCGCTTCAACGCCTTCTGCCGTGACTCCTGCAGCATGTTCAGCAGATCTAGCGACTTCGAGCTTTTGCGCCTCCCCGAATCCGATCGCGAATCCATCATCAATGACCTGTTTATACTGGCGCAGCAGCACCGGGTCGCAGGACGCCATTTCATGCGCCAGTTTGACCGCCGCGGGCACCAATTCATCTGCAGGATAGACGCGGTTCACCAGACCCCAACGTTCAGCAGTTTCCGCATCCAGGAAATTCCCCGAAAAGGAGAGTTCCTTGGCGCGGCTAATGCCTATCAGGCGAGAAAGTTTCTGGCTGAGGCCCCAACCCGGCATGATTCCCACACGGGCATGGGTATCGGCAAACTTGGCGTTCTCAGAGGCCAGCAGCACGTCACACATCAGGGCGAGCTCAAACCCGCCAGTGATCGCAAATCCGTTGATCGCACCGATGATCGGCCATGGAAACGCGGCAAGACCCTTGGCGAGATCGAGCTCCCCGCCATCGGCGCCGAGCGCGAACCCGGTTTGCCCGGCTTCTTTCAGATCAACGCCAGCCGTAAATGCCCGGCCTGCTCCCGTGAGCACCGCAACGCGAATCTCATCATCTTCAGCGAGCGCGGCGAACGTCTTCACAAGCTCCGTCCGCAGCGCTCGGCTGAGGGCGTTTAGCGCATCCGGACGGTTCAAAGTTACAATGGCAACCGGGCCATCGCGTTCAACCAAGACGATTTGTTCTGACATTTATTTCTCCTCAAATCCCTGTTCATGCCCTGTCAGGCGCTGATATACGGCAAATGCGAGCGCTCCAAGCGCGATCAAGGCTGCCACGATGAAACTCACAAGCTTAATCGGGGTGGCAATCGCCTTGACCCAGATCAGTGAGAAATCCCCTGACAGGATGAAAAGCTGGATTGTGTTTTCCACAATATCCGCCGGCACGACGATAATGGAGGGCACCGCAATCCATATCCCGGAGACCCCGAAATAGCGCAGCGCCAGCCCGGCGAAGAATGTGCCATAGGCGAGTGGGTAGAAGTAATCGAGCACCAGGGTCATCCACCAATGGGCGGACATCTGCTCTGGTGTCATCGCCTCAACCACGGCTCGAATCTGATCCGGGTCGCTGATTTCATCAATGATGTGGAGATCGTTCTGCTGGATCCATATGCCAAACCCGATGGTCAAAGCGACGAAGGCCAGCCCCGACCAGACAATCGTTTTACCGTCTGTGAGAAATGACCGCATGGTGACCTCCTAGGCTTCGCCGTCCAGACATTCTGGTTCGACACCTTGCGCGCGCACAAGCGCTTCCAGCGCGTCGCGCACTTCACCCAGCTTTTTCTCATCGGTGCCGCGCGCGATCAGGGCGACGCCGTGATCATTGACAGTGCGAAACCAGGGATAAGACCCAATGCTGATCCCCTCGAATTGGGCTGTCAGTTCAGACAGGGCCTCTGCCAGGTCCCCCTCCCTCAAATCCGCGCCGCGCACAGTGACGCTGCGGACAATCTCGCCGGTTTGCAGGCGGTGCCCGATATCGCCGAGCATGCCTTCAACAATCTGTGGAACCCCCGCCAGGGTGAACACGTTGCCGGTTTGAAAGCCCGGCGCGCCTGAAACAGGGTTGGCAATTAAGCTGGCACCGTCTGGAACGCGCGCCATCCGTCGCCGGGCAGCGGTGAACTCAGTCTTCATCAACGCGTAGCGCTCTTCCAGAAGCGCCGCCGCCTCAGGGTGCTCGTCAATGCTGACCCCGAACGCCGCAGCGATGGCATCGGCTGTGATATCATCATGCGTCGGGCCAATGCCACCAGTGGTGAACACATACGTATAGGCTGCGCGTAGCGTATTCACCGCCTCGACAATGCGGTCCTGCTCGTCTGGAACAATCCGCACTTCGCGGACCGGGATGCCATAAGGCGCCAGAAATCTGGCAATCGTCTGAGTGTTGATATCCCGGGTTCTGCCGGAAAGAAGTTCATCGCCGATCAGGCAGATCGCAGCGGTAGGCGCATTCGTCATGCGCTGTGCCTAAAGCAAAGGCGTCATGAAATGCAATCAGAATCAAACCTCAATACAGCCTCGAAGGTGCCTGATTACAGAGTATTTAGCTATTCTGACCCACTCTAAAGGGCGCGGAGGACTCAACATGGCCGAGTTTGGCGAGAATGGACACGTGCAGGCAGAAACGCCACGCGCTGGTTACACGGTCGAGACCCGCACCCGAATAAAACGGATCGGCCTTGCCAGTTTCCTTTGCGGAATCGGCGCTTGTTTTTCCGTCGCGCTGATCGGCGTGATTCTCCTGTTTCTGGCGTTCCAGATCTCTGACTTGTTTGGCACCGATGCGGGCATCCTGTTCGGTGAAACCGGCCTGTTGCAAGGCATGGGCATGGCTGTGCTGATGTCAGCAATGAATTGGTACTTCGGCTATTTCACCATCCCCGCTGCCGCCATCGTCCTCTTATTCTCGCTCGGCCGGTTCCCGCGCCGCGGAATCACTCATGCCCAGCCTTATTACAGATGGGGCGCGATCTGGGGCGCCATTCTGGTTGGTGGAACGACCGGGATCGCAGCCTATTTCATCGCTGGAGACGAACGGGGATGGGCTACGCTGAGCGCGGCGCTCACCGGCGCAGCGATTGGCGGGCTGGCGGGCCTCTTCTGCGGGGCGATCTTTCGCGGCATTGTCCGCCCGGCGGAACAGGTTCGCCGAATACAGGTCGACGTCTTCTGATCTGCACGCGGTATCCTTGACCGGGCCGTCAAATCCTCCCACCTGAAGCGCTATGGCTAAACCAGAAATACAGATTTGGACCGATGGCGCGTGTAGCGGCAATCCTGGCCCCGGCGGCTGGGGTGCGCTGCTCGTGGCGGGTAAGAAGCGTAAGGAAATCCATGGCGGTGAGGCCGATACGACCAATAACCGTATGGAGCTGATGGCCGCGATCGAGGCTCTGAACGCCCTGAAAAAACCAAGCCTGGTCACGCTCCACACAGACAGCACCTATGTCAAAGACGGCCTGACCAAATGGATTCATGGCTGGAAACGCAATGGCTGGAAAACCGCAGCCAAGAAGCCGGTGAAGAACAAGGATCTGTGGCAAGCGCTGGAAGCGGCGTGTGACCGCCATGAGATCAAATGGGTCTGGGTCAAAGGCCATGCGGGCGATGAAGGCAATGAGAAAGCCGACGAACTTGCCCGGCTTGGCGCTGAAGAAGCGCGCGGATAACATGAATGTGACGCCGACGCGTCATCTCTCATGGTAGGACACCGTTTCCGTTTCACAGGAGTTCCTACCATGCGTTTGTTCTTAGCCGCCGCCGCAACTGCTCTCGCCGCTGCCTGCAGTGAGGCGACCGTCCCGGCGACAGAACGCGCCGCCGTCACGGCGCCAGCTGAAGCGACACGTATCCTGGCCGTCCTGAGCTATGCCGATTGGTGCGGCAGCTGCAAAGCGCTCGACCCGAAGGTCAAAGCCGTCGAAGCTGCAGGCACATTTAGCGGCGTCGAGTTTGCCACCATTGATTACACCTCGCGCAACAAGGATGCGTTCTATGCCGACGCCGAAACGCTGGGTATTGGCGATACCATGCGCGCGACGTTCGGCGACAAGATCAAGACCGGTCGTCTCTATCTGATCGACCTCAGTTCCGGCGAGGTCATCTCCACCGTCGACAAATCCATGGATGAAGCGGCGATCACTGCCGCAATTTCTGAGGCTGCAGCGCTGTCCTAGAACTTTTTTTCTGACGCATGTCAGGATTCTCTCCCTTCAATCGTCTTGTTGACAGATCCAGCAATCACGCAGGATCTTCACTCCAGACCTCTGAAGGGAGGATACACGATGCCTAAATTTGTTCTGATGCTGCCGCACGCCCCGGATCGCTACACCAAGCTCGGGGAAGCCGAATTCATGGACCTCATGAAAGACTATATCGGCTGGGTCGAAGAAATGAGCGCCAAGGGGAAGTTCGAGGGCGGTGAAAAGTTGCTCGACGAAGGCGGTAAGGTGGTCACCAACAAATCCGGTGCGATCGAAGTGCACGATGGCCCGTTCACCGAAGTTGCTGAAATCCTCGGTGGATACATGGTGATCAATGCGGACGACTATGACGAAGCAGTCGAGATTGCGCGCTCGCATCCACATATGAAGCACAATGAGACGATCATCATTCGTCAGACCGATGCATCAGCCGACGACTAATGTCTGACGCCGCAGCAATTCATCGCCTGCTCGACGAGACAGTGCGCCGCGAGCGAGGCTGGTTGATATCCAGCCTCGTTTCCCGGCTCGGCCCGGCGCAAGTCGATCTGGCTCAGGATGTCGCTCAGGACGCGATCGTCAAAGCGCTGGCGACCTGGCCTTACAAAGGCATTCCAGACAATCCTCGCGCCTGGCTTCGACGCGTAGCCGGCAATGCCGCGATCGACCGTGTACGTCGCTCTGCGCGCGAGCTTGGCCTCGACGAAAGCTGGGATTTCACCGCCCCGGAAGAAGACGTGATTACGCCATCGCTCAGCGATCCGGAGCTCGATCTCATGGTGCTGTGCTGCGACCCGGAGCTGGCACCCCAGGATCAACTCATCCTTGCTCTGAAAACGGTCAGCGGCTTCACCGCTGCTGAAACCAGCGCCCTGCTCTTCTTAATGGAAGATACGCTATCCCAGCGCCTGGCGCGCGCGAAGCGTCGGCTAAGAGAGCAGACAGGCGAACTGGCGCGCTTTCCGACGCGCTTTGCCCTGAAGCAGCGGCTGCCTCTGCTGCTTCGCATCATTTATCTGATGTTTGCCTGGGGCTATCTGCCCCGCCGCGGGAAAGACCTCGTGCGCGAAGATCTCTGCCGCGAGGCGATCCGTCTATCCGAAGGCCTGATGGCGCGGGCTCCAGAGACGACGCCCGGACACCATGCTCTGCACGCGCTACTTTTGTTTCAGACGGCCCGGCTTCCCGCCCGTTTTGGTCCAGATGGTACGCTGATCACACTCGAAGAGCAGGATCGAAGCTTCTGGGATGACGCGATGATTGAAGATGGCTTCGCGCAACTGGGAGCAGCGCAGAACAGCCCGGACCTGACCCGATATCATTTTGAAGCCGGGATTGCCGCCATCCATGCGCGTGCGCCCTCTTTTACAGCCACGGATTGGGCAAGTATCGCGAAGCTCTATGAGCTGCTCGACAAGCATGCGAGTTCGCCGGCGATTAAAGTGAACTGGGCGGTGAGCCTGATCATGCTTGGGGACCTGGACCGCGCGGAAACGCTACTGAGTGCACTCGCCCCGGCCAAAGCCCTCCAAAGCTTCACAGGCTACCACCTTGCCCGCCACAAGCTCGCCGACGCGCGCGGCGACGCCAAGGCTGCTAAGGCCACACTCGCTGAGGCACGGGCCTGCATGAATTCGCAAAGCGTGGCTGATCATATCGACCAGCAATGGCGGCTGTTCGGGGACCCGGACTAGTCGTTGAACCGCCCGTCCTCAATAATCGCATCATAATCCGCCTGGATCTGAGCATATTTCATGTCGATGCCGATTTTCATCATCTGGTGCGTGAAGATGTAGAGACGGTTGGATTCCACACATTCGGCGACCCAGTCTGCGACCTTGTCCGGATCGAGCCCGCCTTTGATCACCGCATCCATTTCCTGGAATTGAGGATCTTTCTTGGCCTCTTCCACTGGCACATCATTTGACGGGCGGCCGAAGCCTGTCGTGTGGATGTTGGTGCGCACCCAGCCCGGACAAAGGACGCTGACCCCAATATTGTGCGGCATCAGCTCTGCTTTCAGGCTCTCAGAATAGCCAACCACGGCGTACTTGGTGGCATTGTAAGGCCCCATACCGCCCGGCGCGACATGCCCCGCCATGGAGGCGGTATTGATGAAATGTCCGCCTTCGCCATGTGACTGGATCAGCGGCGTGAACACTTCGACACCGTGGACGACACCCATCAGGTTGATGTCGACAATCCAGCGCCAGTCTTGCAACGGGATTTCACCCGGCTGCCCGCCGAGGCCAACGCCAGCATTATTGGCGGCAATATGGACTTTGCCGAAATGATCGATCGTGTCCTGCGCCGCTTTCTCAATCTCGTTCGCATCTGCCACATCGCAGACCACGGATGTGACCTGATTGCTTTCGCTGGACAGCTCAGCCACAGCTCTTTCGAGCCCCTCAGCGTCGCGGTCGGCTAGCATCACGCTTGCGCCGCGTTTCAGGAAGCTCCGGGCCATGGACAGGCCGAGCCCGCTCGCGCCGCCGGTTACAAACGCTACGCGTCCTTGAATGTCGCTCATGTTCAAATCCTTCAAAACAGAAACGGCCTGCCAGGGGTGCCAGCAGGCCGCTTTGATATCACCTGTGCGCCGCCTTTAAGCGTCGATCTTGCCCTTCATGAAGCCAGCAAGGCGCTCATTAATGATCTGATCGGCTTCCGCCATGATCCGGTCAATTAGCTCTTTACAGGTTGGGATGTCGTAGATCAGGCCCGCAACCATGCCGCACGACCAGGCCCCGGCATCCATGTCGCCTTCCATCATGATGCGCGGATAGACACCCGCCACTTCATCAATGATGTCCTCGAACTTAAGATCCGCGCCGAGCGCTTTTTCTTTCTCGAGGAGACGCTCAACAGCTTCATTGGTCAGCACGCGCTCTGTGTTGCGCAGCGGGCGCATGACGAGGCGGGTGTCGAGTTCTGAAGCCGCAACAATGGCCTGTTTCACGTTGTCATGCACAGGCGCTTCTTTCGTAGCGATGAAGCGAGTGCCCATATTCATGCCTTGCGCGCCCATGGCGAGCGAAGCGACCAGCGAGCGGCCGTCGGCTTGTCCACCAGATGAGACAAATGGAATGTCGAGCTCATCGGCGGCACGTGGCAGCAGGATCATGTTCGGGACATCATCTTCGCCCGGGTGGCCGCCGCATTCGAAACCATCGACAGAAACCGCATCACAACCAATGTCCTGTGCCTTCAAAGAGTGACGAACTGAGGTGCATTTGTGGATCACCTTGATACCAGCGTCTTTCAAGTACGGCAGAACCTCCTGCGGGTTACGACCGGCTGTCTCAACGACTTTAACGCCGCCATCGATCACAGCTTTCACGATGGCTGGATAATCTGGCGGGTTCAGCGTCGGCAGGAACGTGATGTTCACGCCGAATGGCTTGTCGGTCATGTCTCGACATTTGGCGATCTCATTGGCGAGATCCGCAGGTGTTTTCTGGGTCAGGCCGGTAATGATCCCCAGTCCGCCCGCATTGGACACAGCCGCAGCCATTTCAGCAAAGCCTACAAAGTGCATGCCACCCTGGATAATCGGGTGCTCAATACCAAACATTTCGGTGATGGCGGTCTTCATGCGTTGATCCTCCTTGTTCTCGGCTACAATGTCCCTCAAACTGGCTCGAAACAAGTCTGACCTAGGGGGAGGCTGCATGGGCCTGAAACTGTTTCTCCATGGTGTGCCCGACACGCCAGCCATGTGGGAGCCGCTGATCGCTGAGCTTGGGCTGAGCGATGGCGACTATCGTGCCCCTGCCATGCCGGGCTTTGTTGATCCCTCACCTGCAGATTTTCCCGCCACCAAAGAGGCTTATGTCGACTGGTATATCAGCGAGATTGAGCGCGCGCATGCGGAGTCCGGACCGGTCGATCTTGTCGGCCATGACTGGGGTGCGATCATCACCATCCGGGTCGCCAGTCTGCGACCTGAGCTGATCAATAGCTGGTGCGTGGCCAATGCGCTGCCGCATCCAGAGTATAAGTGGCATCGCATGGCTCGGTTGTGGCAGACGCCTGTTATCGGCGAGCTGATTATGGCGCTCAGCCGCAAGGAAGCGCTTTGCAAGGCGCTGCACGCGGCTGGAATACCCGCCGATCTCGCCTCAAGAGAGGCCAGCCATTGGTCGCCGCACATGCGCAAATCGATCCTGAGACTGTACCGCTCTGCCAAGACGGCGGGCAGCGAGTGGTGGGACGAGACAAGAAACCTGCCCGAACGCGGTATGGTGTTCTGGGGCGAAGACGACCCTTATGTGCCGACATGGGTGGCAGAGAAATTCTGCGCACACACGGGCGCAGCGCTGGAGAAACAAGCTGAGACGGGTCATTGGTCTGTGATTGAGCGCGCGGACGTACTGGCGGGCTTACTCAAAGCGCACTGGGCTTAGCTAGAAAACCCGGCCAGAAACGCAGCAACATTGGCGCCGAGCGCATCGACGGCATAGCCGCCTTCCATACAGATCAGTGTCGGCAAACCAGCTCCCGCAATCATGCGCGACATCTCAGTATAATCGCCTGTTTCGATACTGAAAAAGCTGATCGGGTCGCCCGCATAAGTGTCTGCGCCATAGGGCACGATCAGGAGATCTGGCTGAAACTGTGTAATCCTGTCCAGCGCGTCCGCGAGGCGGGTTTTATAGTCTGACCACTGCGTGCCGCGCGGCATAGGCAGATTGAGATTGAACCCGGCGCCCTGGCCTTCCCCAAGCTCATCAGCATGCCCCCAATAAAAGGGGTAATCGGTCTTTGGGTCCGCGTGGAGAGAGATGGTGAGTACATCTCCTCGGGCATAGAAAATGTCCTGCGTCCCGTTGCCATGATGATAGTCCACGTCCAGCACAGCCACTTTCCCCGCGCCTTGTGCCAGCGCCTGCTGCGCCGCGATCGCAACATTGTTGAGATAGGAATAGCCGCCCATATAGTCGCGCCCGGCATGATGTCCCGGCGGGCGGCAGAAGGCGAAGGCGTGACGCGCGCCGTTCAGCACGGCGTGCAGACCGGTGAGCGCCGTCTGAGCGTTCCAGTAGACCGCCTCCCATGTCCCCTGCGCGACCGGGGTTCCGCAATCATAGGCATATTGACCAAGCTCTGCATCGATCCGGCTGAGCGAGAGTGGCCGGCGTCCGCGCACTGGGAAGACATAGGGAAACGCATCGCCGGGCCGCCCCGCCTCGACCCAATCACGATGCGCGCGCTTCAGGAAATCGACATAAGCCGCGTCATGCACAGCAAGGATCGGCGCGAGCCCAAAATCACGCGTGGTCTCGAGCTGAGGCAGCGCTGCTTTGATCGCTTCGACCCGCGCCTGAGATTCAGCATGCGGGACCATTTCGCCGTTTTGCAACTCTAGCGCGGGGGCGTGGTTTGATTGTTGCTCGGCGTAAAAAGCTCTCATCTGATCCCCATCGCTGTTTTAGTCGGTCACACTCATCAGCGTTGGTAGAATTGGCACTACACGCGTGTCCATAAATTCCTGCTCATAAGCATCCTCCGGCGCTTCTCGCACGGCCTTATCGAGCGCGACTGCGTCCATGCCCACCAGAATCCGCCAGCGTTCGTCGCGGACGCCCTGCAAGATAATCTTCGCGGCCTCCTCCGGGTCCAGACCATTGTCGCGAAACGCTTCTCCGCGCGATTGCGCGTCACCTTCATGGTCCGGATCGCCAGCCGGAATGTCGCTTTCAGAAAGGTCTCCAAACTCACGCATTGTATTGAGCGCAATATTGGTCCCGATATGCCCCGGCATGACGACGCTGGCGTTCAAATGCGGCGCATTGTTGCGGAAATCATTGACCAGAGCCTCGGTGAACCCTTTGACGGCGAACTTGGCCGCCGAATAGGCGGTATGAGAAGTTTCAGGTCCGAGGCTTGCCCAGAAGCCATTGACCGAACTGACATTGATCATGTGGCCCTCATCGGAGCGCATCAGTGCCGGCAAGAAGGCTCTGGCGCTATAATACACGCCGTACCAACAGACTCCGAAGGTGCGCTCCCAGACATCCCGGGGCGTGTTGATCATGCTACCGCCGCCGCCAATCCCAGCATTGTTGAACAAGAGATGGATATGGTCGGTTTCATGCCGCTCCAGCGTATCATCGCGAAACGCTTCCAGCTGAGCCTCCATGGCGACATCGGCGAGAAAGCCCGTCACGCGGACCCCTTGCGGCGCGCCGTCCATGGCGAAAGCGCAGCTTTCATCCATGTCCGCTTGTGAGATATCGCACATCGCGACGCTGCAGCCTTCAGACGCCAATTGTTTGGTTAGCGCCCGGCCAATGCCGGTCCCGCCGCCGGTGATCACCGCGAGTTTTCCGCTAAAGTCCTGCATCTTCCGACCTCCCTGTCCTTTGTCTTGTTTTCAAGACAGCCTAGGGACGGCACGACGCTTGGCAATGGAGTCGTTGGGGCAATTGAGGGGTCTCTACCCGAAAGCAGAGACACCTCGACAATCAGATCAGTCGACCGTGATCGAGCTACGCGCAATCACCCGCTTATTGTCGAGCACGTAGCGCAATTCATAAGTGCCCGGCTCCTTTGGCGCGCGCAGCAGAACCGGATTGCCTTCTCTTGTGTAAGCGTAGTCGCCATAGCGATTGTCAGCAGCATCCGGCGCGACGATCGTGATCCAGTCATTGTGATTGCCGGGGCCGCTCCAATCGACGCTAAAGCTCTGCTGACGGGTCACACTGGCCGGACCCGACACGCTCGCATCAGCGTCTTCGACAATGATCGGTTTGCGGCCGATCACGCGCCGCCCATCCAGCACATAGCGCAGCTCATAGGTGCCTGGCTCCACTGGCATTTTCAGCGTCGCGGGTGAGCCTTCGCGGGCATACTCATAATCGCCATAGCGGTTCTCAGCGGCGTCCGGGGCAACCACGGTGAGCCAGTCATTCTTGTTAGCTGTGCCGTCAAAGCCGACCTCAACCGCGCTGCCGACCACGGCGCTGTCAGCAGCGACGAGCGGCACAGTGCGATCGGTGACCTGCATCTCCTTCACCGCCAATACTTTTCGGCCATTCTGGACGTAGCGCAGCTCCCAATTGCCGGGTTCCAGCGGCATGCGCAGGGTCAGCAAGTCGCCTTCCCGCGTATAGGCGTAATCGGTGTAGCGATTGGCCGCCTCGCCTGGACGAACGATGGTGAGCCAGTCATTATTGTCACCCGGCCCGGTCCAGCCGATCTGGTGATATGTTCCAACTTCGACTGTGTCCGGCGCATCCATGGAGGCCGCCACCGCAGTGACTGTCAGCGCCCGGCGGGCGATCACTTCCTGTCCAGCCTGCACATAACGCAGCTCATACTCACCCGGCTCCAGCGGGGCACGCAGCTTCAACGTCTCACCGTTACGGGTGTAGGCGTAGTTGGTATAGGCCTTGTCGCCCGCATCGGGCAGAACGACGGTCACCCAATCATCATTATAGCCGGGACCACTCCACGTAACATTGAACATGGCCCCTGCATTCACCGTGTCCGGCGCGTCCAGGCTGGCGCCCACTGGCGTGGCCTCAATCTCCATACTGGCGAGCACCCGCGCCGGGCGCCCTAGTACATAGCGCAGCTCATAAGTCCCTGGTTCGGCTGGCATACGCAGCTCCAGCGGATTGCCGCCCTGTTCGACATATTTGTAAGTCTTGTACGAACTGGGTGTCCCGCCGACTTCCGTGATAGTGACCCAGTCGCTCTGCCGTTGCGGCCCGGTCCAGTAGACGACCAGGTCTGAGCTCACCGGCGCTGATCCTTCTGGCTCCGTGCGCAAGGTGGCTTCGAAGCTCTGCTCCAGCGCGATGGTGACCGTCTTCTCGATCGATTGCGCAACTTGGACGGTTTCGGCGGATCCGCTCAGCCCGCGCTCAGGCCATTCGACAAAGACGTCATAGACACCCGGCGCAACCTCGGCCTCACTGCGACCGGAATCGCTGATGGAGAAGATCTCATCACCGCCGCCCGATTGAACGATCCGCCAGTTCAAACCGGTCTCGATCTCGGGCCCCTGAGCCAAATCTGTCGCGCGCAAGACCATGCGCGTCTCGGTGACCGGCTCCTGCACCAGCACTTCGGCGACGGTCTGCTCTAACGCATCAGACAGCTCTTCGGCGCTCGAGGCGTTGAGATAAGTGCCGCCCGTATTGTCCGCCAAGCATTGCAGCTGCTCTTGATCCGCCTGCTCAACCACGTCGAAGCCTATGACATGCGCAGTGAAATCAATCCCCGCCTGTTCCAGCGCGTTGCCGATGGCGCAGGGATCAAGGTCGCAGGTTTCACGGCCGTCACTGACCAGGATCACGGTGGCCTTGTTTTCTGTATAGCGCAGTTTCTCTGCTGCGAACTGAACCGAGGCGCTGAGCGGAGTCTTGCCTTTTGGGTTGATCCCATTGACGGCGCTGCGCACTGCATCGCGATCGGTCCCGACGGCCACGACTTCCTCAATGTCTGAGCAATCGCCTTCACGGTTGTGACCATAAGCAACGAGGCCGAGGCGTTGATCATCTGGCAAATCATCAATCACCTGCCCGACAACAGAGCGAGCGATTGTGATCTTGGCTTCGCCCTCAATCTGTCCCCACATTGAGCCTGACCCATCGAGGACGAGAATGACGTCCTGTTCTTCGGCCTGCGCGAGTGGCACGGCAATCAAGCCGGTCAGTCCGATAGCGGTAAGAATCGCGCGGGCGGCGCGGTGAGAATGTGTCATGTGCGTCCCCTTTATTCTTGAAGGCACGCCTGCCTCCGAACCGCACTATGCCACTTATGGTTAACTTACGCAAAGTGAGCCCTCGCGAGGCGCGCATATTGTGAGGCATGCGCTTCGCGACTACGCTGTCACCATGCGCAAACTCGACTTGCACACCCCGGACTTCAAGGTTGCTCCGCATGTCGCCCTGACGGAGGCCAGGGAAGCCGGACCATTCGCGCTGGTAAAAGTCCCGCTCTTTGGTTCCATTCGCGCCGCGCTCACACACGAAGCGGTTCAGGCCGTGTTGAAGGATTCAGATCGCTTTGCGGTCAACGCGCGGAATGCGGGTCACAAAAAGCCGTTCGGTTTTCCATTCATGCCAAAATCCTTCCGATTGCTGGCGGAGAACATCCTGGCGCTGGATGATCCTGATCATCAACGCATTCGGCGCCTGGCGGATACACCGTTTCGCCGCGCGGCGATTGAAACGCGGCGAGAGAGCGTATCAGCGCTGGTTGAGGATCTGCTTGAACGTGTCTCCCAGCAGAACACCCCAGAGGCCGATCTCGCCGAAGCCATATTCAGGCCCCTCCCTGTTCAAGTCATCACGCACCTGCTGGGTATGACAGAGGCCGCAAAGGAGCGGCTGATCAAGATCATGTCCGGCTTTGCCAGCACATCGTCCACGTTCGGAATCCTGCGCGCGCTCTCTGGCATGGGCGGTGTGGTCAAACAGTTGAGAGCTGAGATCGAAGCAGCCCGCCGCGATCCGCGGCCTGGCCTCCTGAGCGAGCTGATCCAGGCCGAGTCAGAAGGCGGCCAGATGAGCGAAGATGAGTTGGTGTCGCTCGTCCTGGTCTTGTTCGTCGCCGGTCATGAAACAACGACCAATCTGCTCTCCGCCGGTCTGTATGATCTGCAAACTCAGCCAGGCGTCTGGGAGACAGCAAAGACGCTCGATGCAGATGGCTGGCGCGTGGCGGTCGATGAGCTGATGCGCTTTTCCGTGCCGGTCCATATGACCAAGCCGCGTTTTGTTATCCACGATACAGAAATCGCCGGTGAGCGTTTCGAACGCGGTGACAAAGTCATGGCCGTGCTGAGCGCGGCCAATCTCGACTCGGCTGTGTTCGACGATCCGCTGACCCTGGATCTCGCGCGCAGGCCAAACCGTCATACGGGCTGGGGCGGTGGTCCGCATATCTGTCTCGGGCTACATCTCGCCAAGATGGAAGCAGAAGTCGCACTCGCGAAAATTGTCGAACGATGGCCAAATCTCACGCTTGGAGAGGGACTGAAATGGTCGAAGCGTCTGGGTGTGCGCGGACTTGAGAAAATGCCGGTTCGGCTGGCGTCCTAACCCTAAGTCGGTCTTCTGACCCATGAAAAACCCGGCCTATTGGGCCGGTTTTTTTGTTCGAAATCGGAAACTTGTCGCGATCTACTCTTCCATCGCTTCAAGCTCGGCCTCGTGGCGCGCACGATCGGCAGCGCCGCGGGCATCTTCGTCACGATCGACCAGTTCGATGACGGCGCGAGGCGCGTTGTCACCGTGACGGAAGCCAGCTTTCAGTACGCGCGTGTATCCGCCATTGCGATCCTTGTAACGCTCTCCGAAGACTTCAAAAAGCTTCTTCACAGCCGCCTCATCGCGGACCTTGGAAACAGCCTGACGACGCGCGTGCAGGTCGCCACGCTTAGCCAGCGTGATCAGCTTGTCCATGAACGGCTTCATCTCTTTCGCCTTAGGCAGGGTCGTCACGATTTGCTCGTGCTCGATCAGAGATGCTGCCATATTGGCGAACATCGCCTTGCGGTGAGAGGCGGTGCGGTTCAGCTTACGATGTGCAATGCCATGGCGCATTTTGGTCTCCTTGTCTGCCCTCTCGGGCATACACTCCTATAGGTGGTCGTCGTATTTCTTGGCGAGTGCTTCGATATCTTCTGGTGGCCAGTCTGGCACATCCATACCGAGGTGAAGGCCCATACCCGCCAGGACTTCTTTGATTTCGTTCAGCGACTTGCGGCCGAAGTTCGGGGTGCGGAGCATTTCCGCTTCGGACTTCTGGATCAGGTCGCCAATGTAAACAATGTTGTCGTTCTTCAGGCAGTTTGCCGAACGGACAGACAGTTCCAGCTCGTCGACTTTCTTGAGCAGGACTGGGTTGAAGCCCAGGTCGCTCTCTTCCGTCTGGCTAGAGCTTTCAGATTCTGGCTCATCGAAGGTGATGAACAGCTGCAGCTGATCCTGCATGATCCGCGCTGCATAGGCCACGGCGTCTTCAGGTGTGATGGAACCATCGGTTTCAACCGTCAGGGTCAGTTTGTCATAGTCGAGGACTGTACCTTCGCGGGTGTCTTCAACCTGATAGCCAACGCGTCGAACGGGTGAGTAGATTGCATCAACTGGCACGAAGCCGATTGGCGCATCTTCCGGGCGGTTCTCAGTCGCAGGGACATAGCCTTTACCCGTCGCAATGGTGAATTCCATGTGCAGGTTGGCACCATCGTCGAGCGTACAGATGACGTGATCCGGGTTGAGGATCTTGACGTCGCCTGGCGTTTCGATCTGACCGGCTTTGACTTCGCCTTTGCCAGATGCCTTGAGGATCATGCGCTTCGGCGTATCCGAAACCATGTCGACGGCAACCTGCTTGAGGTTCAGGATAATGGTCGTGACATCTTCACGAACGCCCTGGATGGACGAGAATTCGTGCACAACGCCATCAATCTGAACACCAGTGATCGCTGCGCCTTGCAGAGACGACAGCAGGATGCGGCGCAGGGCGTTGCCCAGAGTCGTACCAAAACCGCGCTCCAGCGGCTCAACAACGAGCTTGGCAACACGGTTAGGATCGCGACCCGCTTCGACAACCGGACGGTTGGGGCGGATTAGGGCTTTCCAATTGCGGTCGTTGACGACCATTTCTTCGGCTTCGGTCATGCTCAGCCTTTCCGTAAATTCAGTTCAAACAGACTATACGCGGCGGCGCTTTGGCGGGCGGCAGCCATTGTGCGGGATTGGGGTCGTGTCGCGGATGGCGGTCACGGTCAAACCAGCAGCTTGCAGCGCACGCAGCGCACTTTCGCGGCCAGAGCCTGGTCCCCGAACGTTCACTTCCACAGTCTGCATGCCATGTTCCATGGCTTTCTTTGCAGCGTCCTCAGCAGCGACCTGCGCAGCATAAGGTGTGGACTTCCGAGATCCCTTGAAACCCATCGCGCCAGCAGAAGACCAGGAAATGGCATTCCCCTGCGCGTCTGAGATGGTGATCATCGTGTTGTTGAAGCTGGAATTAACATGCACAACGCCGGAAGTGATATTCTTCCGGGCGCGGCGTGCTACGCGAGTTGTTTGACGGGCCATCTCTCGAGGATCCTATTTCTTCTTGCCGGCAATCGGCTTAGCTGGACCTTTGCGGGTCCGAGCGTTTGTGTGCGTGCGCTGGCCGCGAACCGGCAGGCGCTTACGATGGCGAAGACCGCGATAGCAGCCTAGGTCCATCAGACGCTTGATGTTCATCGAAACTTCACGGCGAAGGTCACCTTCCACCATGTAATCGCTGTCGATGGTCTCACGAATTTTAATCACTTCTGCATCCGACAGGTCCGCCACGCGGCGCTCTGGGGTGATGCCGATCTTTTCACAGATCTCGTCGGCTTTGGCTGGGCCAATGCCATGAATGTAACGCAGCGCGATTGGAACGCGCTTGTTCGTCGGTATATTGACGCCTGCAATACGGGCCAAAGCCAGTCTCCTAATAGTCCAAAAAGAAAGCCGCAGTTCGCACAGCAAAAAAACCGCTGCACGCTTGCAGACTCATCCTCTTAACGAAGTGCGTCGTTATAGACGCAACAATTGGTACGTCAACCACTGAATCAGTGGTTCACGCAGTCTCAAACAGCCTCCTTTAAGGCCGCCTCAATTCCAGCACTAACCTCATCGATTGCGGCCATGCCGTCAACCTCTCGAAGAATGCCGCGTTCTGCATAAATCGGCACCAGCGGCGCCGTGTCAGCATTGTACTTTTCAAGCCGCACAGAGAAGGTCGCCGGATTGTCATCCTTACGCCCCTGCTCTTCGAATCGCTTGGTGACGCGCGCCAGAAGCGCTTCTTCATCGACGACCAGACGGATGACGCAATCAACCGCTTCACCGCGACCTTTCAGCAGCTCATCCAGAGCCTCGGCCTGACCGACCGTTCTTGGGAACCCGTCAAAGATGAAACCCGGTGCGCCCTTATTGGCGTCCAGCTGCTCATCGATCAGCGCGATCACGATCTCATCAGAGACCAGTGCGCCCTCTTCCAGGATCGACTTCACTTTGTTGCCCAGCTCTGAACCAGACGCGACGGCTGCGCGAAGCATGTCGCCGGTTGAGAGCTGAATGAAGCCGCGTTCTGCGACAAGTTTCTTCGCCTGCGTGCCTTTACCAGCCGCAGGGGGCCCAAATACGATCAGGTTCATTTCTTACGCTTGCCTCCCAGCCGCGATTTCTTGATCAAACCCTCATATTGGTGGGCGATCAAGTGAGATTGTATCTGCGTCACCGTATCCATGGTCACCGAAACCACAATGAGCAAGCTTGTCCCACCAATATAGAATGGGATGCCCGGCACATAGCGGCGCAGGATTTCTGGCATCAGGCAGACGAAGACCAGATAAATCGCACCAATCGTGGTGAGTCGAGTTAGCACATAGTCGAAGTAGGCCGCGGTATTGCGTCCCGGACGAATGCCGGGAACGAAGCCGCCATACTTGCGCAGATTGTCGGCCGTCTCTTCCGGGTTGAACATGATCGAGGTGTAGAAGAACGTGAAGAACGCCACGAGCACACCGTACGTGATGATATACGTCCAGCTTCCGGGCGAGAAGTTGGTCGCGATCCAGGCAACCACGCCGCCATCGGCAGCACCTTGCGCCGCCGCGGCAGTATCGCCGCTCATGAAACCGACGGCCGTCAGTGGCAGCATCAGGATCGCAATCGCGAAGATGGGCGGGATCACGCCTGAGGTATTCAGCTTCAGCGGCATGAATGAGCTTTGGCCTTGCGCCGCCTGATTAGCCGCCTGCTGACGCTTTGGATACTGGATCAGGACACGGCGCTGCGAGCGCTCGATGAACACGATGAAGACGGTCAGCGCGATGACCAATGCAGCAACGCCAAGCACGAAGACGACATTGATACCCTGCTCCCGCGATCCGCTGAACAGGTTGAAGATCGCACGCGGCATCTCAGCAATAATGCCAGCGAAGATGATCAGCGAGATCCCGTTACCAACGCCGCGGGCGGTGATCTGCTCACCCATCCACATCAGGAACATGGTACCGCCAGTAAAGGTCGTGACCGCGGTCAGGACGAAGAACCATTGAGGCATGGTGTCATAGGCTGCCCCGGACAGGCCCATGGAGATACCGAAGCTCTGCACCACCGCGAAGGCGAGGGTCAGATAGCGCGTATACTGGTTGATCTGCTTGCGGCCGGATTCGCCTTCTTTCTTCAGCTTTTCCAGCGATGGAACCGAAGAGGTCATCATCTGAATGATGATCGAGGCAGTAATGTACGGCATCACGTTGAGCGCGAAAATACTCATCCGCTCGATCGCGCCGCCGGCAAACATATTCATATTGCCGAGCATGCCGCCTTCCTGGCTGGCAAATAGCTGGGCGAACTGGTCCGGATCAATGCCCGGCAGCGGGATATAAGTCCCCAGCCGATACAGGAACAGCACAAACAGGGTGAACAGGATGCGGTTCTGAAGGTCTTTCGCCTTGGCGAAGGACCCAAAATTCATGTTCCGTGCGAGTTGTTCAGCAGCTGTAGCCAAGGGGGACTCCTTCTCCCGGAAACGCGTTCGCCGCCAAGATTGGCGGCGAAAGCTGATTTGTGAAGACGTTTAGTGGAAAAAGCTAGAGGGTTATTCTGCTTTTTCTGTCCGGACAGGACCGGTCAAAGTGACCTTTCCGCCCGCCTTCTCGATCGCTTCGACCGCTGCTTTGGACGCTCCGGTGACCGTGATGTTGACCTTTTTAGGGGCCTCACCTTTGGCCAGCAGGCGCACGCCGTCTTTAACGCGGCGAATGACACCGGTTGCGACCAGGATCTCTTCCGTGATCTCTTTTTTGGCGTCCAGCTTGCCAGCTTCGATCGCTTTGGACAGCAGACCGAGGTTCAGCCAGGCATGGTTCTTCGAGTTGCGGGCTGTGAAGCCGCGCTTTGGCAGACGCATATAGATCGGCATCTGACCGCCCTCGAAGCCATTGATGGCAACACCAGAACGTGACTTTTGACCTTTGACCCCGCGGCCACCGGTCTTGCCTTTGCCAGAGCCAACGCCGCGACCGATCCGGTGGCGGTTCTTCGTCGACCCTGCTGCAGGAGAGAGTTCGTTGAGTTTCATTGTCTATCCCTCGACGACTTCGACAAGGTGAGACACCTTGTTGATCATGCCGCGAACGGCAGGTGTATCTTCCAGCGTCCGGGTGCGGCCGATCTTGTTAAGACCAAGGCCGACCAGCGTCTGACGCTGATCTGGTGCGCGACGGATCGGACTACCGGTCTGGCGCACAGTGACAGTGGCTTTTGCTTTTGCCATTGGTCAGATCCTCTTTTCTTAAGCTTCTGTCGCTTCGGCCATGCCGGCTTCAGAGGCGCCATCGGTGCGACGACCGACAATGTCCTGAACCTTCAGACCGCGCTTGGAAGCAACCGAACGTGGGCTCGCCTGATTGGTGAGCGCGTTAAAGGTCGCACGAACCATGTTGTATGGGTTGGACGAGCCGATTGACTTACCAACAACGTCCTGGATGCCCAGAACTTCCATAACGGCACGCATTGGACCGCCCGCAATCACGCCGGTACCGGGAGGTGCTGCGCGCAGAACCACTTTACCAGCGCCCCAACGGCCTCGGCCGTCGTGATGCAGGGTGCGGCCTTCGCGAAGCGGCACGCGAACCATGTTGCGCTTGGCTTCTTCGGTGGCCTTGCGGATCGCTTCAGGCACTTCGCGGGCTTTGCCCTTACCGAAGCCTGCGCGGCCCTTCTGGTCACCGACCACGACGAGCGCGGCGAAACCAAAGTTCTTACCGCCTTTAACGGTTTTGGCGACGCGGTTGATACCGACCAGCTTGTCGACGAATTCAGATTGCTCTTCTTCGCGATCCCGGCGGCGTCCGCGGCCTCTGCCTCTTTCTTCTGCCATGGTGGGCCTCCTAGAACTTCAGACCGCCCTCGCGGGCGGCGTCTGCCAGGGCTTTCACCCGGCCATGGAACACATAACCGCCGCGATCAAAGACAACGTCTTCAACACCGGCTTTCTTCGCCCGCTCAGCCACCGCTTTACCGACTTTTTCAGCCGCTTCGATGGTGCTCGTTGATTTCAGGCCCTTGCGGACATCTGCTTCCAGCGTGGAGGCAGAGGCCAGCGTGACACCCTTCTCATCATCGATGATCTGAGCAGAAATATTCTTGCCTGAACGCGCGACAGACAGACGGGCCTTGCCTTCCGCAGTCTTGCGGAGCTTGGCGCGGCTGCGTTGCTGGCGGCGCAGGAATTTTTCGCGTGACGTCAACATGGCTACTTCTTCTTGCCTTCCTTACGGCGGACATATTCGCCCTGATAACGCACACCCTTGCCTTTGTATGGCTCTGGGCGGCGATAATTGCGGATTTCAGCGGCGACCTGACCAACAGTTTGCTTGTCAGCGCCAGATATCTCGATCTCGGTTGGTTTTGCGCACTTGATGTCGATGCCTTCTGGCGCCTTGTAGACGACGTCGTGGCTGAAACCGAGTGCCAGCTTGAGGTCCTTGCCCTGCATTTGGGCCCGGTAACCAACGCCAACCAGTTCGAGGGTTTTCTTGAAGCCTTCGGCTGCGCCCTGAACCAGGTTTGCAGCGTTTGAGCGACTTGTGCCCCAAAGCGTACGAGCCGATGGATCAAGCGCCTGCGCGAAGGTCATTTTCTTGCGACCCTTCTCGTCATTGATGCGAATTTTTTCGTTCGCAGCTTTGACGATGTCGTCGCGCGGAGAGATGCGCAGCTCTTCACCTTCCAGCTCAGCCGAGATCACTTCCGGCAGCTCCATAGAGAGCTCACCTTTCGGGCCTTTGGCTTTCAGAAGCTGGCCTTCAATCGTGACCGTCGTGCCTGACGGGACAGAAATTGGAAGTTTGCCAATACGTGACATATCAGTTCACCCTTCCCTTAGAATACGCGGCAGAGAATCTCACCGCCCACATTCTCGTTGCGCGCAGTGTTGTCAGACATCACGCCCTTCGAAGTGGACAGGATCGAAATCCCAAGACCGTTGCGAACCAGAGGAATGTCATTCTTCGAAGAATAGACACGCCGACCTGGCTTCGACACACGACGGATCTCTGCGATCACCGGCGTACCGTCGAAATATTTCAGTTCAATCTCGATATGCTTGTGACCGTCTTTCTCGATCTCGGTGTAGCCACGGATGTAGCCTTCACCTTGAAGCACTTCGAGGACTCGCGCCCGCAATTTAGAGGCAGGCGTTACGACTTTGTCCATGCCGCGCATCTGCGCGTTACGGATGCGAGTCAGCATATCGCCGAGGGGATCAGAAATCGACATATTATCCCTCCTTACCAGCTAGACTTAACGAGGCCCGGGATCTTACCGAGTGAGCCAAGCTCACGCAGTGCGATACGGGACATTTTCAATTTGCGGTAATAACCGCGCGGACGACCGGTCACCTCGCAACGATTGCGCACCCGGTTTGGGGCAGAGTTGCGAGGAAGCTCAGCCAGTTTCAGACGCGCTTTGAAACGCTCTTCCAGTGGCAGGTCTTCGTTCAATGCGATCGCTTTAAGCTCTTCACGCTTGGCCGCATACTTCTCGACCATGCGCTTGCGCTTATCATTCCGCTCAACAGCACTCTTCTTAGCCATCTTCGTCTTTCCTCAGTGCTAGTTCCGAAACGGGAAGCCGCACTGCGACAGCAGGCTCTTGGCTTCTTCGTTCGAGTTGGCGGTGGTACAAACAATAATGTCCATACCGCGAATATCGTCGACATCGTCATAGTTGATCTCTGGGAACACGAGCTGTTCCTTGAGACCCATGGCGAAATTGCCGCGACCGTCAAAACTCTTGCCGTTCAGACCACGGAAGTCCTTCACGCGTGGCAGAGCGATGTTGGTCAGACGATCCAGGAATTCGTACATACGATCCCGGCGGAGCGTCACTTTACAACCGATCAGCATGTCTTCGCGCAGCTTGAAGCCAGCGATAGATTTACGAGCCTTGGTCGCAACCGGCTTCTGACCTGCGATCTTTTCCATTTCGGCAAGCGCCGTCTTGATCTTCTTGGAGTCAGCAACAGCTTCGCCAACACCCATATTGATCACGACCTTGTCGATCTTTGGGATCTGCATGTCGTTCGTGTAGCTGAATTCTTGTTTCAGCTTGGCACGAATCTGCTCGTCATACTTCTTCTTGAGGCGCGGAGTGTAGTCTTTAGACATCTAGAGCCTCTCCCGAACGTTTGGCATAGCGGAACTTGCGGCCATGCTCATCAGTTTTGAAACCAACCCGTGTCGCCTTGCCGTCACGAGGATCGATCATCGCAACGTTCGAAACGTGAATTGGCGCTTCGAATGAGTTGATGCCGCCTTGTGGGTTCAGCTGGCTTGGCTTGGTGTGACGTTTGACAACGTTCACGCCGCGCACAACCACACGGTTCTCAGCTGGAATAACCTTCAGCACTTCGCCCTCTGCGCCTTTATTACGGCCAGTGAGAACGATAACGCGGTCACCCTTTTTCACTTTCGCAGCCATAGCTACAGCACCTCCGGCGCGAGCGAGACGATCTTCATGTGGTTCTTGGCGCGCAGTTCGCGAGGAACAGGCCCAAAGATCCGAGTGCCGATCGGCTCGTTGTTATTGTTGATCAGGACAGCGGCATTGGTGTCGAACCGGATGGTCGACCCGTCTGCGCGGTTAATGTCCTTGGCGACACGAACGACGACTGCGCGGCGCACGTCGCCTTTCTTTACGCGGCCGGTTGGAATCGCTTCCTTAACCGAAACCACAATGACATCACCCACAGAAGCGTAACGACGTCCGGCACCGCCCAGCACTTTAATGCACTGAACACGGCGGGCGCCAGAATTGTCCGCGACCCGTAGGTTGGACTGCATCTGGATCATGCGTCGCCTCCCTCAGATGAGATGACTTCCCAACGCTTCAGCTTCGAACGCGGCGGACACTCACGAATGGTGATCGTCTGACCTTCGATGGCAGCATTGTCTTCGTCATGGGCGTGGTAACGCTTAGAGCGACGCACGGTTTTCTTCAGCAGCGGGTGAAGGAAACGACGCTCAACGCGCACAATAGCGGTCTTGTCCTGCTTGGTAGAGACCACAACGCCTTCCATAACACGTCTAGGCATATCTTATCTCCTACGCCTCAGCGTCCGCGCGGGCCTGCTCGCGAAGCAGGGTCTGGACGCGTGCGATATCGCGGCGAACGACCTTGATGCGGGCGGTCTTTTCCAGTTGGCCAGTGGCCTGCTGGAAGCGGAGGTTAAACTGTTCCTTTTTCAGCTGCAGAAGTTCTTCCTTCAGCTGATCAGGGCTCTTCGAACGGAAATCAGAAGCTTTAGCCATGCTTAAATTCCTTCAATCCGGCGGACGATCTTCGTGCGGATTGGCAGCTTCGCTGCGCCGAGGCGGAGCGCTTCCAGCGCCACCTCATCCGGAACACCGTCGATTTCAAACAAGATGCGACCAGGCTGAACACGGGCGACCCAACGGTCGACAGAGCCCTTACCTTTACCCATCCGAACTTCGATTGGCTTGGCGGTGACCGGCGTGTCTGGGAAGACACGGATCCACACCTTACCTTGACGCTTCATCTCACGGGTAACGGCCCGACGAGTTGCCTCGATCTGGCGCGCCGTGACGCGTTCTGGTTCAAGCGCTTTCAGGCCAAAGGAACCAAAAGCGATGGAAGATCCACCCTTCGCGTTTCCTTTGATCCGGCCTTTGAACGCCTTGCGGAATTTTGTACGTTTCGGCTGACGCATCGTTTATGCTCCTGCCTGTGGGCCCGAAGCCGGACCACGCTGATTACCAGAGCGGGCACGAGACTCACCGGAGGTTTCCGCACGGCGATCACGCGCCATCGGATCATGCTCCATGATCTCACCCTTATAGATCCAGATCTTGATGCCGATGATACCGTAAGTGGTCAGCGCTTCGGCTGTGCCATAGTCGATATCGGCGCGCAGCGTGTGCAGCGGCACAGATCCTTCAGAATACTGCTCAGTCCGAGCGATCTCAGCTCCGCCGAGACGGCCAGACACCATGATCTTCACACCCTCAGCGCCGAGACGCATGGTGTTCTGGATCGAACGCTTCATCGCGCGGCGGAAAGATCCGCGACGCTCAAGCTGGCGTGCAATGTCTTCAGCAACCAAAGTTGCGTCGAGCTCAGGCTTGCGGATTTCAACCAGGTTCACACGAACTTCGTCGTCGGTCATGGTTGCCAGCTGACGGCGCAGGTTTTCAATGTCCGCACCCTTCTTACCGATGACCAGACCTGGACGTGCGGTGTGAATGGTGACGAGGCATTTCTTGTGCGGACGCTCAATGATGATCCGTGAGATACCGGCCTGACCGAGCTTGGCTTTGATATGCTTCTGGATCTTCAGGTCTTCGTGAAGAAGACGACCGAAGTCTTCGCTGTCTGCATACCAACGGCTATCCGACGTCCGGTTAATGCCGAGGCGCAAGCCGATAGGATTAACTTTCTGACCCATTACGCGGCCTCCGCTTCTTGTGACGTGTCGCGCAGGACAATCGTCATCTGCGAGAATGGCTTCATGATACGAGCTGCGCGGCCGCGAGCGCGGGCACGAATACGTTTCATGACGAGGTTCTTGCCGACATGCGCTTCCGCAACGACCAGGCTATCAATGTCCAGATCGTGATTGTTTTCAGCGTTCGCAACGGCGCTCTTCAGAAGCTTACGAACGTCAGCAGCAGCGCGCTTACGAGAGAATTGCATCTCATCGATTGCTTTCTGCACAGGCAGTCCGCGAATTTGCTGAGCCAGCAAATTCAGCTTCTGTGGGCTGGAACGATACATGCGCAGAACGGCACGAGATTCGTTCGAAGCCTGCTTCGGAGCATTCTTGGCTTTACCCATGACTATCTCCGCTTCGCTTTCTTGTCGGCACCATGTCCGTAATAGGTACGGGTTGGTGCGAACTCACCAAGCTTGTGACCCACCATTTCCTCACTGATGAGGACAGGGACGAACTTGTTGCCATTGTGAACCTGAAAGTTCAGGCCAACGAATTGTGGCAGGATGGTCGAGCGGCGTGACCAGGTCTTGATGACCTCACGACGTTCTGACGCATGCGCCTTCTCAGCCTTCTTCAGGAGGTAGCCGTCGACAAACGGGCCTTTCCAGACGGAACGTGACATTCTCTACGTCTCCCTAGCGTTTCGAGTTACGGCGACGGATGATCAGACGATCCGAAGCCTGCTTGCGACGGGTTTTAGGCCCGCGAGTTTTCTTACCCCACGGCGTAACCGGGTGACGGCCACCTGAGGACTTACCTTCACCACCACCATGTGGGTGATCCACCGGGTTCATGACCACGCCGCGAACGTGTGGGCGCTTACCCTTGTGACGGTTGCGACCGGCTTTACCCATGACCTGGTTCATGTTGTCCGGGTTGGACACAGCTCCGATCGTGGCAACGCACTGGTCTGGAACCATGCGCAGTTCGCCAGAAGTCAGCTTGATCTGAGCGTAACCAGAGTCACGACCAACCAGTTGAGCGTAGCAGCCTGCAGAACGCACCATCTGGGCGCCTTTCAGCGGCTTCATTTCAATATTGTGGATGATCGTACCAACTGGGATATTCTTCAGCGGCAGAACGTTACCCGGCTTGATGTCAGCGGTCTTGGAAGAGATCACCGTGTCACCGACTGCGAGGCGCTGCGGCGCAAGAATGTAAGACAGCTCGCCATCTTCATACTTGATCAGCGCGATGAACGCGGTGCGGTTCGGATCATATTCCAGACGCTCAACCGTTGCCGGCACGTCCCACTTGTTCCGCTTGAAGTCGATCTTGCGGTAAAGACGCTTGGCAGCGCCGCCTTTGTGGCGAGCCGTCATGCGACCTTTATTGTTGCGACCACCGGTCTTGGTCAGACCCTCGGTGAGCATTTTCACCGGACGGCCTTTGTGCAGCTCTGAGCGGTCCACGAGGACCAGCTGACGACGACCTGGCGAGGTAGGTTTGTATGTCTTTAAAGCCATCTAAATCTCCTACAGGCCCGTCGTGATGTCGACGGACTGGCCGTCTTTCAGAGTCACGATCGCCTTTTTGAAGTCAGAGCGACGGCCAGGCTTTCCGCGGAAACGCTTGGTCTTACCTTTCACCAGGATCGTGTTGACCTTGGTGACGTCGACTTTGAACAGGTTCTCAACGGCTTCCTTGATGTCTGGCTTGGTGGCAGTCAGAGGAACACGAAAAATGATCTTGTTCTCTTCAGCGACCAGCGTCGACTTCTCCGTGATGATCGGAGACAGAAGCATGTCATAGTTGTGAGGCTTGATATCAGCCATGGATTAAGCCTCCGCTTTGGCGCCATTGAAGCGCGCATCGATGCTTTCCAGCGCATCCTTGGTCAGAACCAGGGTCTTGCGACGCAGAACATCATAAACATTGAGACCGGCGGCTGGCAGGACATCCACGTTTGGAATGTTCTGAGCGGCCTTGGCGAAATTGGCGTCGAGCTCGGCACCGCCAATGATCAGCGCGTTAGACAGACCAAGCTTGGTCAGTTTCGCAGACAGATCCTTGGTCTTGGCGTCTTTCAGCTCAGCCTTGTCGAGGACCAGGACAGCATCGTCCTTGACCTTGGAAGACAGGGCGTGGGCCAGAGCCATTTTGCGAACCTTCTTAGGCAGCGCGTGTGCGTGACTGCGGACGCGAGGTCCGTGAGCAACGGCGCCGCCAACAAAGATGTTGGCATTCTTGGAGCCATGACGTGCACCGCCAGAACCCTTCTGGCGAATGTACTTCTTGGTGGTCACAGACACGTCGCCACGTTCTTGCGTTTTGTGCGTGCCAGCCTGACGCTTGGCGAGCTGGTAACGAACCATGCGCTGGATGACGTCGCCGCGGATCTCTTCGATCCCGAACACAGCATCATCAACAGTGGCTTTACCAGCGGCCTTGCCTTCAAGTGTTTTGACAGAGAGTTCCATTATTCAGCGCCCTCTTTCAGGAGTTTCGCGAGAAGCTCTTGGTCGGTCTTGGCGCGTGGCTGACCACCGGCCAGAATGTCTTTCGCCTGACCTACCCAGTCTTCGTTCGCAGCATCTTCGGCGACACCGAGCTCTTCCAGCAGAGCAGCGCGCTCATCGTCAGCCATCGCGACGAAGCCAGAGAGCGTGCCGAGGCCTTTCTCTTTCAGAGCTTCTTCAGTCTTTGGACCGATGCCGTCGACCAGAACGATATTGTCTGCGGCGGTGCCTTCAATCTGAACGTCAGCAGCAGGCGCGTCGCCTTTGGCTGGAGCTTTGAAGGAGCCCTCAGCTGGTGCGTCAGCGTGGATCGCCTTCTTCACCGCGTCGCGGACTTCAACATAAGAGCCTTCGGCACCTGGGATCGCACCTTTGACGAGCAGCAAACCGCGCTCAACATCAGTGCGGACGATTTCCAGGTTCTGGACGGTCTTGCGGGCAACGCCGTAATGACCAGCCATTTTCTTGCCTTTGAAAACCCGGCCTGGATCCTGGCACTGACCGGTCGAACCGTGCGAACGGTGAGAGATCGACACACCGTGTGAGGCGCGCAGACCACCAAAGTTCCAACGCTTCATCGCACCGGCAAAACCTTTACCGATGGAAACGCCAGCAACGTCGACTTTCTGACCAGGAACAAAATGGTCGGCCTGAACTTCAGCGCCGACCTCCGGCAGAGTGGTGTCTTGCTTGACACGGAACTCTGTAACTCTTGCTTTTGGCGCCACACCTGCCTTGGCGAATTGCTCGCGCTGGGCTTTCGCGGTGCGTTTGGCTTTCTTCTCACCGGCACCCATCACGACGGCAGTGTAGCCGTCGGTGCGCTTGACCTGGCCACCCTTCTTGGTGGTCACGTCGCGCTCGTCTTCGGTGCGCAGGCCGACGACCTGACAGCCGTCAAGCGCCAGAACAGTGACAGGCACGTGGCGGCCCTCGTCACTGAATACGCGTGTCATGCCCAGTTTGCGGGCGAGCACGCCAGAACGTTGAGCTGGAAGCGCCATTAGCGAGCTCCCTCGAGTTTGATCTCGATGCCAACACCAGCGGACAGGTCGAGCTTCATCAACGCGTCCACGGTCTGCGGGGTTGGGTCTACAATGTCGAGAATACGCTTGTGCGTACGGATCTCGAATTGCTCACGAGACTTCTTGTTCACGTGTGGTGAACGGTTGACTGTGAAGCGCTCTTTACGGGTTGGAAGCGGGATTGGTCCACGCACTTCCGCGCCGGTGCGCTTGGCAGTCGAAACGATTTCCCGCGCTGACAAATCGAGCGCGCGATGATCGAAGGCTTTGAGCCGGATCCTGATATTCTGTTTTTCCATCCTGCGATGTCCATTCACGATAAAACCACATATCCAGGCCGCACAGCTCTCTGAGCGCCCAGACACGAGGAAAATCCAGTTGTTCGTTTCGGTTGCCAGCGTTTGCCTTCACGGCACGGCCTAGCTTGCGAAGTGTGGCCTGTACGGGAATCAGAGCGCCTCGTCAACAGCCCTGTGTGCAGATTCTGTGACGGTGTTCAGTCGCGAGAATGGAACCTCCGCCGAGGCGCGGTGAGACGCACGCTGACCATGGCCCTTTGTGCGCACCCAAAAGACGACTTACCCGCCACTTTCCGGCAATGAATCGATTGAAAGTTTCGTGCCGAAACCGCGTACCTAGACGACTGATGATTTGGAGAATGCGCATCCTACACTGGCACGGGCGCCAGGACTCGAACCCGGGACCCTCGGTTTTGGAGACCGATGCTCTACCAACTGAGCTACACCCGTCCAGTGAGGCGCCTATGTGCCCCAAGCGGGGCGCAGATGCAATGGGGTGGAAACAGGAAATCGCGGTCTAACGATTAAACGCCGTCACGGGCCGCGCCACCAGCATCTGGCTCGGCTCATCGAAACAGTCGCCGCGCATGGCGACAAAGGTCGACGGAAAGTCCGGATCGACAAAACAACCCGGATGCGACCCCAATTATTGGAGGCCTCACCAGAATCCGGCGCGACCATTTCCACATCGCAGGTGCCTGCCTCGGTGGCCGGCTCAATCCAGATGCCTTCATAGCCGGTTCGGCCTGTATAGACGCCGGCAAGACCAGAGACATAGGCGCGGCCGCGAATCTCTTCCATGTCGGTCGGATAGGATAAGACCGCCATGCCGTTTTCGAGGTCGATCTCATAGATCACATCGCCGATTTCCGTACTCCAGACTTCGTCCGCGATGGCCCATCCGCTTGTCACTGCGCCCGCTACGGCCATAGCCGCCATCATACGCTTTATCATCACCTGCTCTCCCGATCTGATCTTTTACAAACTGTAATCTGCTTTGAGACCATTCAAAGGCGTGATTTAGTCGGCGCCGTACAACAAGGAGACCCCATGGCCCGCATTCCTTATGCCGATCCGGCGCAATATGATGACAAGACAGTGCATCTGCTGAGCCGGATGGCGCCACTTAACATCTTTAAAATGATGGCCAATGCACCAGGCCTGTTGCGCCCCTTTGTCGATCTCGGCAGCGCCTTTCTGTTTGAAGGCAAGCTCGACCCGGTGACGCGAGAATGCGCCATCTTGCGCGTCGGCTACATTTCCAAGGCGAGCTACGAGACTGCCCAGCATGAAAAGATCGGCCGCGATGTTGGCATGTCAAACGAATTGATCGAAGCCGTGAAGATTGGCCCAGAAGCAGACGGATTAAGCGACGAGCAGCGCCTCACCCTTGCTTATGTCGATGATCTGGTCATCAATGTGAAAGCGGGGGACGCGACCTTCCAACCCGCCCTCTCCCATTTCGGCGCCGAGGTGCTGCAGGAGCTGACCCTGATCACCGGCTATTACATGATGGTCTGCCGCTTCCTCGAGACGTTCGAGGTCGACACTGAAGATGGCGGCGCCGCCGGACTGAACATGCAAGCTGACGGCATCCGCCCATAAGAAAACCCCGCTGCTGGCGCAACGAGGTTTCTGATTGGGTTTGGTCTGTCGCTTACTTGGAGACAGACGCCACAACGCCGGCGCCGACGGTGCGGCCGCCTTCACGGATGGCGAAGCGCAGGCCCTGGTCCATGGCGATGGGCTGGATCAGCTCAACGCTCATTTTCACATTGTCGCCTGGCAGAACCATTTCCTTGTCCGCTGGCAGGGTAACCACACCGGTCACGTCTGTCGTACGGAAGTAGAATTGTGGACGATAATTGGTGAAGAATGGCGTGTGACGGCCACCTTCTTCTTTCGTCAGGATGTAGGCTTCCGCTTCAAAGGTCGTGTGCGGGGTGATTGAGCCCGGCTTACACAGAACCTGACCGCGCTCAACGCCGTCACGGTCGATCCCGCGGATCAGCGCGCCAATGTTATCGCCCGCCTGGCCCTGGTCGAGCAGCTTGCGGAACATCTCCACACCCGTGACCGTGGTCTTCTGGG
>JABSQB010000035.1 GCA_013214545.1 Henriciella sp. | reverse complement strand
ACAGCTGAACACGACTTGCTCGAATAGCTTTCTGAAGAGGTCACTTTCGCGAAACCGACCGTGACGCGCCTTAGAGAAAGTCGAGTGGTTTGGGACCCGGTCTTCAATGCCCAACTTACAGAACCATCGATACGCAAGGTTCAAATGAACCTCGTCACACAAACGACGTTCCGATCTGATGCCATAGCAATATCCAACAATTAGCATCCGGCACATCAGTTCAGGATCAACCGACGGGCGACCTGTGTGACTATAGAACGGCTTTAGATGCGCCCGGATGTCATCGAAGTCGAGGAACCGATCAATCTTCCGAAGCAAGTGGTCCGCTGGGACCATTTTATCTAGAGAGAACTCATAGATGAGCTTCGCTGCGTCTTCTTCCAGTCGTCCCATCATCGCGCATCTCCTCGATCTGCTCGAAAATCAGTGAATCAGAATTCGGTCGTTTTGACTCCGAGTTTTTCAACAGTATCGGGCGTCTTATGTCGCTCGCAAGCGTCCCCTCCAACGCCGAAACCAGTCACCCCCCCAATCCCCTCTCAATCCGACCGATGTCGCGCGGCCCTACACTCCAGCGCATGACCCCCGACGCACGCATCTGTTTGCAAAAGACCTGGCCGCTGATTGTGCGGCTGGTGGTGGAGATCGGCGTGATGGTTTCGCTGATCAAGCCTCTGGCGCGAGTGGAGCACCTCAGAGCCCTGCGGCTGGTGCGCCTGGCCGAGGGCCTGGTGCGGCGCTGGTTGGTGCTGAGCGCCTGCGCCAACCCGCTGAAAGAGCCGCGCCCGGAGCGCTCAGGCGGCGGCTTTCCCGGCATTGATATGGGGACGCCGAGCGGGCTTCGCCTGCCGCTCTTCCGCCTCGCGGATCCGGAGCCCAAGTCCAAGGCCGCACCTGGCGCCGCCCTGCCAGCCGAACCGGTCCGGCGGCTCGCCTTGCAAGACGGCCCGCCAATTCCGGTGCGAGTGCCGGCGGCGGGCGCGCCCGTCTGCATGTCCGCGGATCTCTCTGCGGCTTTCCCCACGTCTTTTCTCACCCCAGTTCCCGCGTCTTTCCCCGCCCTCACACCTGCCACCATAAGGCTGTGGACGCGGGCCCAGGCCCTGATCGGCGTGATGCGCGAACCGGACAGGCATATTGCCCGGATGCGCCGGTTTCTGGCACGCGGGCTGGCCGGGCTGGGCCCATTTCCATTGCGTCTTACGCGCCCCTGGGGCCAGAGCGCGCAGGAAAAACGGGCCCGGCCGGAAACCTATGCGGCGCTGAGAGACCTGCAGGTGTTTACCCGCGATGCGCTGATCGAACAGCTCGCGCCTGGATAGCGGCGGGGGTCTTGGGGGCGCATGGGGGACGCTTTAAGGAAAATATTCCAGTTCCGCGACACCTCTGCGCATGGCTCTTTAAGACATCTCTGCTTAGATGCAGGCCATGAGCGAGCAAGACACAGTCTCTTTTGGCTTCGAAGAAGTGACCCCGGACGAGAAAGTCGACCGGGTTAAAGGCGTGTTCCGCTCGGTCGCGTCCAAGTATGATGTGATGAACGATTTCATGTCTGCAGGCGTGCACCGCCTATGGAAGCATGACACGATGAATCGCGTGAACCCGCAGCCCGGCGAGCGGCATCTGGATGTCGCGGGCGGCACGGGCGAGCTGGCGCGCGCGTTTCTCCGCCTCGCTGATGAAGCGGGCAAACGCCGCGGCGACACCCGACAGGCCACAGCGATCGTCTGCGACATCAATGACGCGATGCTGGAAGCCGGCAAGGCGCGCGGCGACAATGCCGAATGGGGCGACCGGCTCGACTGGGTTTGCGCCGATGGCACGGCTCTGCCCTACCCGGACCGCAGCTTTGACGCGCTGACCATCAGTTTTGGCATCCGAAACTTCGCAGATCGCGTCGCCGGTCTGAAAGAGTTCAAGCGCGTTCTGAAACCGGGCGGCCGTCTGGCCGTGCTCGAGTTCAGCCAGATGACCGCGCCGATGCTGCAAAAGGCCTATGACGCCTATAGTTTCAATGTCATTCCCGAAGTCGGTAAGATCGTCACTGGCGACCGTGATAGCTATCAATATCTGGTCGAGAGCATTCGCCAGTTCCCGGATCAGGAGACGTTCAAGGCCGAAATTGAGTCGGCCGACTTCTCAAATGTCAGCATCACCAATTTTTCCGGCGGGATCGCGGCCCTGCACTTTGGCTGGGCGATCTAAGTCATGTTGAAGGCGCTGGCAGACTATGGACGGCTTCTGCGCGCGGGCACGGCGCTCGCTCGCCATGATGTCATTCTGCCGGGTGAGTACCACTCGCGCCTGCCCTTTCCGGCAAAGCTCGCGGGTAAGACGCTGCGCATTTTTGGCGGCGGCGCCAAAGGGCGTCCCGGCAAGCGCCTCGCGACCGCGCTCGAAAAGCTTGGACCTGCTTACATCAAGCTTGGGCAATTCCTGGCCACCCGGCCCGATGTGTTTGGCGTCGAGACCACCAGTGATCTGTCTCGCCTGAAAGACAAGCTACCGCCTTTCTCGATGAAGGCCGCGCAGGCCGCTTTGGATGAAGAGTTTGGCGATGAGGCGGAGCGCTTGTTCCCGGACCTGTCAGAGCCGATTGCTGCTGCCTCGCTGGCCCAAGTTCACCGGATGCAGACCGCAGATGGCGCGAAGGCGGTCAAGATCCTGCGCCCGAAGGTTGAGCGACTGATCGACCGTGAACTGCGCGCCATTAAACGCGCGGCGCGCACGGTGGAGCGGGTGAATGTCGAAAGCCGACGCCTGGCACCCGTCGCCTTCACAGAGACCGTCGCCGAGGCGATGGAGAAAGAACTCGACCTGCGCCTCGAGGCCGGCGGCGCCGATGAGATGCGCGAGCTCTCCTTCAAAGCTGGTTATTATTACATCCCGGAAGTCGACTGGGAGCGGTCCGGAAAGCGCGTGCTGACCACCGAATGGGTCGACGGACTGCCTTTGACCGATCCTGAAGCGGCCAACACGCCGGGCGTGGATCGCGCGGCGCTGGCCAATGCCGTCACACGCGGCTTCCTCGATCACGCCATCCATCACGGCGTGTTTCATGCCGACATGCATGAAGGCAATATGATCGTCACGCCGGATGGCCGCCTGGCGCTGGTCGATTTTGGCATCATAGGCCGGATCGGCCTGAATGAGCGCCGCTTCCTGGCAGAGATCCTCTGGGGCTTCCTCAAGCGCGATTATCATCGCGTCGCTGAGGTTCATTTCGAAGCTGGCTACGTCCCGGCCGATAAATCGGTTGGCGATTTTGCCCAAGCGCTGCGCAGTGTCGGAGAGCCGATCCACGGCAAATCCGCCAGCGATGTGTCCATGGGCCGTCTGCTGCTACAGCTGCTCGATTTCACCCATACGTTCGGCATGAAGCTGCGCCCGGAGCTGGTTTTGCTTCAAAAGACCATGGTTCAGGTGGAAGGCGTGGCGCGCTCAATTGATCCGGGCCACGACATCTGGTCTGCCGCAGAGCCTGTGGTGAAAGACTGGATCGCGCAGAACCTCGGCCCCGCTGGCGCTGCTAAGCTTGTGGCGCAGAACGTCAAGGATGTCGCTGATCGCCTGAAACGCTTGCCCAAGGTGATGGACCAGTTCGAGGCCAAACTGAACGCGCCGGAGCCAGAGCCCTTGCCCCGCGAACGGTTCGCGCCGTGGTGGGGGTGGATGGGGTTTGCCCTCGCCCTGGCCGCCGCCGGGGTCGCCGCGCTTTATGCGTCCTGATCGCCTTTCGGCAGGACAATCACAAACCGGGTCCCGCTCGCGCCCGTCTCGCCAAGATCCAAATCCCCGCCCATGGCGCGCGCCAGGTCGCGGGATAAAGCGAGGCCAAGCCCGGTCCCGTCACGGCGGGTGGAGCCCGCAAAGGGCTTGAACAGATTGGCCCGCGCCTGCTCAGGCAGTCCCGGGCCGGTATCCGCGACGCTCAGCGCTGCGCCATCAAAACCGATAGAGATGGCTCCTTGGCCCTCCATCGCTTCAGCAGCGTTGCGAATGAGGTTGGCGCAGATCCGATGCAGATGATCCGGATCGACGTCGGCTTCGGCTTGCAGATCAACTTCATTGCTGAACGTGACCTCGCCATGCGCCGCCAACGCTTCAGCGGCAGCTTCTTCTGCGATATCAAACAGACGCACTTTCTGGATGTTGGAGTCCGGCACCGAAGAGCGGCCATATTTCAGTGTGTCACTGGCGAGATTGATCGCCCGCTCGAGCGCGCGTTCGAGACGCGGCAAGCTCTTCGCGACCCGTGGGTCTTCAGAGCGTGACAGACTGTCAGACACAAGTTGCGCTGTCGCCAGGGAGTTGCGCAGATCATGGTTGATCTTGGCCACCGCTTCGCCGAGCTGGGCCAGGCGTTCCTGTTGACGGAATGCGTTCGACACCGCCTCTTCCATATCTGACAGCGCATTTTGAGCGCGTCCAATCTCATCCGCGCGCGGGGTCGGCGACAAGCGGCGCTTCCAGCTGCCAGGCTCGTCGCGGATCTGCTCCACGGACTGCGTCACGCGCCGGATCGGACGGACCACGGTCATGACCAGCATCAGATAAATCAAACCGCCGGTGAAGACCGAAATGATCAAGGAGAGCACAAGAATATTGCGACCATAATCTTCCAACTCGCCGCGCAGGCCGGCCTCGTCGACGACAATTTCAATCACCCGGCCTGGCCGCGAGCCCGCTGCGCGAATGACAAGGAAACGATCGCGCGGCGCAAAAAAGGTCGCGAGCGTGTCGCTCACCTCTGAAAAGTCGAGGCTCTCATCATAGAGGACGATCTTGCGCGTGCAGCAGATCTCTTCTCCGGGATTGAGGATCATATCGCGGCGCTCGTCATAGAGCTCTGCCACCGCCAGCACCATGGCGCTTTCCAGTAGGTCCTGCTCAAGTTCTTCGGAGACCATACGGCTCGGCGCCGCTTCCAGCGCCAGCGCCGCCAGACGCCCGGCTTCAATCTGATCTTTCAGCCAGCTGTTCCGGAAGTTTGTCGCGCTCGGCACGAAGATCAGCGCCTCGACCACAAGGACGCTGGCGATGGCGATCATGAACAGCCTGAAGGATAGGCTGTCTCGCCACCGCAGCTTGCGCTTGGGCGCACTTTGATCCTGCGATTCAGTCACCCCTCGGGCACTAGCCTAAGGGATGCGTTGCAGCAACCCGACCAAGGTGCGCGACGCTTTGCCAAACACAGTTGGCGTGAAGTGCGCACTGGCAGCGCGTTTCACCACTTCGGCGCGGGTCGGATAAGGCGAGATGAAATTGGTCAGCGATTGTACGCCAAGCTTGTTCGACATGCCATAGCCAACAATCTGAATGATATCGCCAGCGCCGTCGCCAACCACAGACGCGCCGAGAATCTTGCCTTTGCGGATCACCAGCTTGGCTTCACCAAGGGTTTTGCCTTCTGCGATCGCGCGGTCATTCTCGTGGAACGGGAAAGACGAGGTCGTGACACTGTCCCCATACTGCTCGCGCGCTTCTGCTTCGGTGAGACCAACCTGCGCGACTTCCGGGGCGACATAGGTCACAGCCGGCAATGGCAAATCGCTCGCCTTGCTGCCTTGTTTGAAGAAAGCCCGGCGGGTGAAGACAGAGGCATGCCACCCGGCGAGGTGCGTGAACTGGCCTTGGCCAGCAATGTCGCCAAGCGCCCAGACGCGCGGGTTTGAAACCGACCGCAACTTGTCGCTGACCTGAATGCCGCGGCGATCAAAGTCAACTTTGCCGGCTTCCAGTTCGAGCCCATCCAGCATGGCACGGCGGCCAACCGCCACCAATAAATGTGTGCCGGTAATCGTCTTGGTGCCGTCCTCGCTTTCCGTGTCGACCGAGACAGACCCGTCAGCGCCGGTGACTTTGACCGCCTTGTGGCCTTCCAGAATGGTGACGCCTTCTTCGCGGATCGCATCGACGGCGATCTTGGCGTGGTCTGCCTCTGCGCGGGCCATTGCGCGGCCCATTTCAATCACAGTGACTTCAGAGCCCAGGCGGTGGAAGGCCTGCGCCATTTCCATACCGATTGGGCCGCCGCCAAGAATGACGAGGTGCTTCGGCTGCTCCGGCAGCGAGAAGACGGTTTCATTGGTGATGTAAGGCGTCTCGGAAAGCCCCGGAATTGGCGGAATGAACGCGGTCGACCCGGTCGAAACGATGATCCGGCGAGCGGTCGCTTCTGTGGTCGCCGACTCGATGGTCTTGCGGTCCTTGAACTGTGCGTGCTCGCGAATGACAGTGACGCCGAGGCCTTCGAAGCGCTCCTGGCTGTCGACCGGCGCGATTGTATCAATCGCTTTCTGGACGTGCGCTTTGACTTGTTCCCAATCCACGGTCGGCGCCGAAACACTGATGCCATACTTTGCGCTCTCGCGCGCGGTTTGCGCGTACTTCGCCGTGGTCAGCAGGGCCTTCGAAGGCACGCAGCCATAGTTCAGGCAATCGCCGCCCATTTCATGCTTTTCGTACAGAATCACGTTCAGACCCAGCATTGCCGCACCAGCCGCCGCCGAGAGGCCGCCTGATCCGCCACCGATAACGATGAGATCAGCTTTGAGCTTGCGTTTAACGCCCGTTTCCCGCGGAGCTTGTGTCATTGTTTTTGTCTCCATCAGCTCAGTTTCCGCCACCCGGGCGGCTGGTGTTGCAATCGTGTCTGACATTTATGCCTCCACAGGGTCGGTCTTGCGGCCGGTGATTTTCTTATAGGCGACCGGGATCAGCGATACGACGCCGAGGGCAATGAAGGCTGGCAGGAAGTTGGCGGCCAGACTGCCAATGTCGACCTCGCCGCCCTCAAGCAGCGTGCCTTTGATGGCCGCCCCAATCCAGGTATAGGCAAGCGTTCCTGGAATGATCCCGAAGAATGTGGTGATGAAATAGTCGCGATATTTCGCGCCCAGCAATCCCGGCGCGATGTTCACAACCGCGAACGGGAAGAGCGGAATCAGGCGCAGTGCAAACATGTAGGACAGCGCGTTCTCATTGAAGCCTTTCTCCATCCGTTCAAGAAAGGGGCCCGCGATTTGGCGCAAGACGCTGCCAATCGAGGTTTTGGCGGCAAAAAATAGAATCGAAGCCCCTAGCGTCGCGCCAATCAATGTCGCCGGAGTTCCGATGTATAGGCCAAACAGAAAGCCGCCCGCGATCGTCAGGACACCGCCTGGGATAATAAACGTCGTCGCGGCCGCATAGACCAGAATGTAGACGGCAAATACGAGCAACAGGTTATTCTTGACCAGCTCGTCCAGCCAAACCGCGTTTTCGGACAGGCTTTCCAGTGTGAGGTATTGATGCCAGCCCTGTGAGATGGCGAGCGCGAGGCCGGCAATAATCACATAGACCGGCCAAAGCTTGATCCAGATCGGGCTGGATTTTGTTTCAACGTCTTCAGTCATCGAATGTCCCTCCTAAGAACCCGGCGCCGTTTTGGCATCATTCAGGCCCCAATCATACTCATGTTTTGTAATTCTGCGCTTGGCTTCGATCTGGGTCGCGAGCTCCGGCTCAGCATATTCGAGCAGGTGGTCAATCACACCGTCATTTGATCCGCCAAAGTCCTCGCGGAACCATTTATAAATGGTCGAGACCTGCAATGTGCCATTGCGGCGAATGGTGACGCCGCGTGGGTCGTTGACATATTCGCGGGCCGCGCGGTCCAACTCTTCGTCCAGCGTTTCAGCAAACCAGGCATCGGTCTGCAGGTTCGGGCAGCTATAGGCGGCGCAATTGATCGCATAGTGAACACGTGGGTCGTCCCATTCAACGCGCAGGATTTCATGCTCGATCGCATCCAATGAACGCTCTTCGCCGTCAATTGTCGTGAACACGCGCTTCCAGGGGCCGACAATATAGCCAGAGCGAATGGATTTGGTCGGGTAACGCTCAACAATATGCTTCACGGTCAGCGCATTGTAGACATTCGAATAAGCCGCAAACTGTTCCGGCTCAGTCAGGGTGTCGAAATCAAGATCAGCGAACCCGTCCAGATACGCGTTCAGCTTGGCGACGTCGGCCGCATTGTCCTTCAGGCCGCCATAATCGAAGCGATTGATGCCATCTGCATGCTCACTGACATAGGTGCCCAGCAGCTCGTCCCAGGGTTGATGCAATTCGGTGTCGTCTGCTGCAGCAGATCCGGCAGCCAGTGTCATGGTCATTGCTCCAGCAGTCAGTAAAGTGCGTAGCATATTTTTGTCTTCCCGATAAAACTTTGTTCGGGGTCGATATATTTGCCGGCCTGTTGCAATGCACGACACAGTCCGGTCGCGATCCATCACTGATGCGTGAACGGGGCGCGATCGGTGTGTTTGACCTGTAAATCCTGCCGGATTTCCCTTGACCTGACGTATCGGCCCACGTATTAGCCGCGCTTTCGAGTTCAACACATTTCAATTGAGGCGAGACGCCCATGAAACGCACATTCCAGCCAAGCCGCCTGAAGCGCGCCCGTACACACGGTTTCCGCTCTCGCATGGCGACCAAAAATGGCCGCAAGGTTCTGGCCCGCCGCCGCGCGAAAGGCCGTAAGGTTCTGTCTGCTTAAGACTGACCCGCCGCGGGTTTCCCATGGCAAATAAAGAAACATCCGAAACTGGGGTCGTCCGTCTCAAGACACGGCCCCAGTTTCTTTTTGTCCGAGGTGGCAAATCAGAGCGGCGCAAGACCGTTGTTGTCCAGGCCCGTGCCCGCAAGGGGTCTGAGACAATCGGCGCCGGTTTCACCGCCACCAAGAAGGTTGGCAATTCAGTCACGCGAAACCGCGCCAAACGACGTCTGCGCGAAGCAGCGCGCGTGCTTCTGCCTCTTCACGGACGGGTCGGCGCTGACTATGTGTTCATTGCCCGAATGGACACTGCGACGATTGGCTGGCAGCGCCTGCTTGACGATATGGAAAGCGCGCTGATAAGCCTCGCCGAACAAATTCCGGCGGGGACAGGGCCAGCCTGACCCCTCTTTTTTTATTTGCAGGACCCGATCTGCCCATGTTGCCCAATCAGCAAAACGGTATGGACCCCCAGGACCAGCGCAATTTCATCATCGCCATGGCGCTGATGATTGTCTTTGTGTTTGGCTATCAGGCCTTCGTGCTCGATCCCGCGGCCAAGCGCGCCGCCGAACAACGCGAGGCCGCCGCGGCTGAGGCTGGGATCACGGAAACAGTCGATTCGACTGCGCCCGGGACAGACATCGTCGTGGAAGCCGCGCCCGCAGTGCCAGAGTCGATCGACGACGCTCTGGCGGGCACAGAGCGCATTGCGTTCGACATGAGCCGCGTCGATGGCTCTTTCCTGCTCAAGACGTCTGAAATCGATGATCTCAATCTGAAGGATCACTATAAGACGGTCGCGCGCGAGGAAGAGCTGCGCCTGCTGCGTCCACGCACCACGCTGGAAGGCAAGACGAGCGGCTATTCGGCGACCTGGAATTGGAGCGTGCTGAATGACAGCGATCCGCAGAACCCGACCTATTTCCAGGTCCTCCGGCCGGAGGATTCCTGGGCGGCATCGACCGACGCGATCACGGACGGGGAAACTGTCACGCTGAACTTCGATCGCGGCGGCCTCGCAATTCAGCGCGTCATCTCGATCGATGAAGACTATAAGTTCACCTTCCAGGACACGATCACCAATAATTCCGCGCGTGACTTCACCCTCAGCCCGAACGGGTATGTCCGCCGCTATGGCGCCTGGAAGGACTTCCTCGAAGAAACTGACCCGGGCTCATCGCGCAAGATGGGGCTCGCGCACCAGGGCTTGATTGGCGTCTTCGATGGCAGCCTGACCATGCGCAATTACAAGAACCTGTCCAAGAATAAAGGCATCAAGGATGCTGATCAGACCGGCTTCAGAGCGGCTGAGGAAGGTGGCTGGATCGGCCTCACCGATATGTACTGGATGGCCGCCCTGATCCCCGAACAAGGCCGGAGTTTCCGCTCGCGGGTTCAGCAAAAGGAAAACCTGCTCGAACTCGTTGTAGATGCGCAGGATGTGCAGATCCCTTCTGGTCAATCGGTGACCATCACCAACCAGATTTTTGCTGGCGCCAAGGAATACAATGTCGTGCGCGGCTATAAGGCGGACGGCGTTCCGCGCTTCGATGACTCGATCGATTGGGGCAACATTCTCTATTATATCACGCGCCCATTCTTCGCCCTGCTGAACTGGCTGAAAACGCAGATCGGGTCCTTTGGCTGGGCCATTCTGGCCCTCACCGTTCTGGTCCGTGCACCGCTGATCCCGCTTTACAATCAAAGCTACAAGTCGATGGCCAAGATGAAGAAGCTGGCCGAGCCGATGAAAGAGATTCAGGAGCGCTTTAAAGGCGATCCACAGCGCCGCCAGCAAGAAGTGATGAAGCTCTACCAACGCGAAAAAGCCAATCCGCTGGCCGGCTGTGTGCCAATCCTGCTGACCATTCCGATCTTCTTCGCGCTGTATAAGACGCTCTATGTGACGATCGAGATGCGCCACACCGCGTTCTGGTTTATTGGTGACCTGTCAGCGCCAGATCCAACCGCGATCGGCAACCTGTTTGGCCTGCTGCCCTGGGCGGCGGCTGATGTGAAGGCCATTCCATTGCTTGGCTTCATTATTGGCATTGGCATCCTGCCGATCCTGTACGGCGTGACCATGGCCGCGATCCAGGCTTTATCGCCGCCACCACCGGATCCAACTCAGCGTACGATCATGATGGCGCTGCCATTTGTCTTCATGTTCGTGTTTGGCGGATTTGCAGCCGGCCTCGTGCTTTATTGGGTATGGTCGAACTTCCTGTCCCTGTTCCAGCAATATTTCATCATGCGCAGGAACGGCGTCGAAACGCAGTTCGACAAACTGATAAAACGATTAATCGGGCGGGGCTCATCAACCCCGGCAGAGTAAATGACCGACGCGCCGGCCTTTTCTGATGAAGCGCTCGAAGCCGGTCGTAAGCTTTGCGTCGGCCCGGTCGAGTTTGTGCTCGGCGCCGCCAGCCTGACCCAGCTGCCAGATGGCAACCGGCCTGAGATCGCCTTTGCCGGTCGCTCCAATGTCGGCAAATCGTCGCTGATCAATGCTGTGCTCAATCGCAAGAACCTGGCGCGCTCGTCAGCCGAGCCAGGTAAAACGCGGGAGCTCAACTATTTCGATGTCGGCCCCGGTAGGCTGTGGCTCGTCGACTTGCCGGGCTTTGGCTATGCGAAAGTTTCCCGCGACCAACAAGCCAAATGGGTACAGCTGACCAAACGTTATTTGCGCGGGCGCGCCAATCTGCGCCGGGTTTTCTTGTTGGTCGACAGCCGCCGCGGCCTGATGGACACCGATCTGGAGACCATGGCGATGCTGGATACCGCCGCCGTGAATTATCAAATCGTGCTCACCAAGGCCGACAAGATCAAGAAGACTGAGTTGGAGGCCGTCACCGCCAAGATTGAGGCAAAGCTCAAAAAAAACCCGGCCGCTCATCCAATTCCGCGTGTGACCTCGTCTGAAAAGGGCTACGGTATACCGGAACTCAGAGCCGAAATCGGGCAAATCGTGGAGAACTGAGCATGTCGGTCCGCATTCAAAGCGCCAATCTCGACACGCCTGAATTCGCAGCCCTCATCGATACCCATGCTGAATTGATGCTGAGCCTGTCACCGCCCGGCAGCTGCCACTTCCTGCCGATGGACGGCCTGAAGCGCCCGGATGTTACGGTCTGGGAGATGCGCGATGGTGAGACCCTAGTCGGCTGCGGCGCGCTGCAACACCTCTCCGACACCCATGGCGAAGTGAAATCCATGCACACGCTGGCCAGGTATCGCGGCGCGGGACTGGGTCGCAAAATGCTTGAGCATGTCATCGCGACGGCGTGTGACCGCGGGTATGCCCGTCTTAGCCTCGAGACCGGCAGTATGGACGGCTTCAAGCCATCACGGACCCTGTATCAGAGCTTCGGTTTCGACATCTGCCCGCCATTCGGGGATTATGTCGAAGATCCCAATAGTGTCTTCATGACCAAGACGCTTTGAGCGCAGCGCTAAAACGTTTCCAATCCCGTACAAATCCGGCTAAGAGCCTGCGCCATGACTGACGCCCCGATCCCGCCTGCCCAATTGACGGCTGAAACGCTGTCTGAAGCCCTGCCTTACATCCAGCGCTATGCCGGTCGCACGGTGGTGATCAAATATGGTGGCCACGCCATGGTGGATGAAGGCCTGGCCGAGGCCTTTGCCCGTGATGTGGTTCTGCTGAAGCATCTCGGCGCCAATCCAGTCGTGGTGCATGGCGGCGGGCCGCAAATCGCCAATCTGCTCGAGCGGCTTGGCATCCAGTCAGAGTTTCGTGACGGCTTACGGGTGACCGATGACGCGACGATGGAAGCCGTCGAGATGGTTCTGTCCGGTCCGATCAACAAATCGATCGTCCGCGCGATTAACGCAGCAGGCGGCAAAGCGGTAGGACTGTCCGGCGCAGATGGCGACCTGATGCGCGTCAGCAAGGCGACCCGCACCACCAAAGACGCCACCAGCGAGATCGAGAAAGTCATCGATCTTGGCTATGTAGGTGAACCTGAAAAAATTGACATCTCGGTTCTAAACGCCCTGATGGACAGCGAGAAAGCCATCATTCCCGTCATTGCCCCAGTTGGCGTCGGCGAGGACGGGCGGCGCTACAATGTCAACGCCGATACCGCTGCGGGGGCCGTGGCAGCGGCGCTTCAGGCCAAAAGACTATTGCTGCTCACAGACGTCGCGGGCGTGCTCGACAAGCAGGGCCAGCTGATGCGCGAGATCCGGCGTGACCGCGTTGACAGTCTGATGAAAGATGGCACCATCTCTGGCGGGATGATTCCGAAGCTTGAAACGGCGGCGAAAGCCGTCAACATGGGCGTTGGCGGGGCAGTAATTCTAGACGGGCGTGCAAAACACGCGCTTCTCATGGAGCTGTTCACAGAACATGGCGCAGGTACCTTTGTTTATTAAGCTGATCCTCGGGTTTTTCGCCTTTGCGTTAACCACTGCTTTACCTGTCACCGCGTCGGCGCAGGCCAATTCCGATGGCTGGGAAGTCTGCAACGAAACCAGCTACATTATCGAAGCCTCGACTGGCCGCTATGAAGGCCAGGGCGTCGTGGTCGAAGGCTGGACCCGCCTGCGGCCGGGCGCTTGTGAGAAAGTGGTTGAAGGGACGTTACAACCGGGCGTCCATTACTTGTTTGGCCGCTCGTCCACAGCTCACCGCGGTGGCCGTAAAGTCTGGGGCGGCAAGAGCAAATTATGCATCGACCCGACCGGGAGCTTCGCGGTCGAGAATATTCCGGACTGCTCCGTGATGGGCCTCGAAGCGCGGGAGTTTCGCCCGGTCCTTGTTGAGGACTCGCGGCGCTGGCGCACCAGTTTCACTGAAACGGACAAGCGCAACCTCGAACAGGCAAGCGCCGCGGGTGTTCAGCGTCTGCTCGATAATGCCGGCGTCTATTCAGGCCGCATCGACGGCTATCTGGGCCGTAAGACGCGCGCAGCCATCGGTGATTTCCTGTCCTCCAAGGGCCTCGATGCTTCAACCACGGATGCCGATCTGATAGATATCCTGGAACAAACCGCAATTGAGCGGGCCCGCAATGTTGGCCTGACGTTCTGTAATCGCACCAATAAGCGCATCTGGAGCGCGATGGCGCGGCGGCGCGGCGAGGGCTGGGAGAGCCGCGGCTGGTGGCTGCTTGAAGCCGGAGGCTGCGCCCGCGTGATCGACGAGCCACTGTTGCAAGCCGGGCTGTTTGCTTATGCTGAGATGGAAACCGGCGACGGTGAAATCCGCACCCTGACCAAAGGCAGCGACACGTTCTGCGTCTCGAAAGCCAAGTTTGCGATCACCGGACGCGAAGCCTGCGAGGAAGCAGCTTATCGCAGCGGCCGGTTTGTCGCGACCCCGGCGCCAGTCAATCGCAAACTGGTATTCGAGTTTTTTGAACGTGATTTCGGAGACCCGATTGATGCCAGCTGACGGCGAGCGATCCGCGTCAGCGCTCATCGATCGGCAGGTCTGGGTCTTCGACCTCGACAACACCCTTTATCCGGCTGAATGCGATCTTTTTGCAGAGATCGACCAACGCATGACCGATTTCGTGGCGCGCTTTCTGCGCCTGCCGCGGGATGAAGCGCGCGCCGTTCAGAAGCAGTATTATGCCGAACATGGCACGACGTTGAATGGCCTGATGAGCATGCACGGCATGCAGCCCGATGAGTTCCTCGACCATGTTCACGAGATTGACCTGTCCCCCCTGCCCCGCACGCCAGAGCTAGCCGAAGCGATTGGTGCTTTGCCCGGCCGCAAATTTGTCTACACCAATGGCTCGCGCGGCCATGCGCGCCGGGTGACCGACTATATGGGGCTCGGCGACGTGTTTGACGGCCAGTTCGCGATTGAAGACAGCCATTTCAAACCAAAGCCTGACCTCTCCTCCTATGAGGCCTTCAATCGCTTGTATGGCATCGATCCGAGGCAGGCTGTTTTCTTCGAAGACCTGGCCCGAAATCTGGCGCCCGCACACACAATGGGTTTCGCCACCGTGCTGGTGCAGTCAGGCAAGGATTGGAGCCATGAGCCTGCGTCAGCACGTCCAGCTGGAATAGGGGATGACCTGCCCCCACATATCGACTATGTGACGCGCGACCTCACTGGGTTCTTGCGTGCAATCAACGCCTGAACGACGACAAGAAAGACGAAACGACGATGCCTGACCGCTTAGCCGCTCTGATCAATTCTGCCTGGGAAGATCGCTCCGAACTCAACACCGACACCCAAGGTGAAATTCGCGAAGCCGTTGAAGCTTCGCTGTCCTTGCTCGATAGCGGTGAAGTGCGCGTCGCTGAACCCGATGGCAATGGCGGCTGGACCGTCAACGAATGGCTCAAAAAGGCGGTTTTGCTGTCTTTCCGGCTCAATCCGAACGTCGTCATGGATGGCGGCCCGGGCCATCGCGGCACCTGGTGGGACAAGGTGCCCAGCAAGTTTGAAGGTTGGGGCGCGTCGGAATTTGAAGCCGCTGGCTTTCGCGCCGTGCCGCCAGCCACGGTCCGCCGCGGCTCATATATCGCGCCGGGCGCAGTACTGATGCCGTCATTTGTGAACATTGGCGCCTATGTCGATAGCGGCACCATGGTCGACACCTGGGCAACCGTCGGATCGTGCGCGCAGATTGGCAAGAACGTCCATATCTCAGGCGGCGCTGGCATTGGCGGCGTGCTCGAGCCTTTGCAGGCGAGCCCTGTCATTATTGAAGACAATTGCTTCATTGGCGCGCGCGCCGAGGTCGCTGAAGGCGTTATTGTTCGCGAAGGGTCTGTCCTGGCAATGGGAGTCTTCCTGTCACAATCGACCAAGATTGTTGACCGCCAGACCGGCGAGATCCGCTACGGCGAGGTTCCTCCTTATTCTGTCATCGTGCCCGGCAGCCTGCCTGGCGATAATGGCGGTCCGGCCCTGGCGGCGGCCATCATTATCAAGACCGTTGATGAGCGAACCCGCTCAAAAACCGGGATCAACGAGCTTTTGCGCGATTAACCATGGTTGAGATGACGGGGACGTCATCGGAACAGGGCTTGCATTCACAAGTTTATCCATCGTTTTATTGCTGATGGGGCTCGATTTGCAAAAAATGCTCGCTATAGTGGGCACTTAATAAACGGAGTTCTCCGTGACGATAAAAATCGCAGGACGGCATATGGATGTAGGGGACGCGCTCAGCGAGCGCATTTCTGATGGTCTAGAAGCCGCTGTCACCAAATATTTCGATCGTAGTTTTGATGCCAGTGTCACCGTGGAAAAACGCGGGCACGAAGTGATTACGGACTGCAATGTACACCTCCCGTCCGGGATTGTGCTGCAGTCAACCGGATCTGCTCATGATCCATATGCCTCTTTGGAGGATGCACTCGAGAAGATGGAAAAGCGCGTGCGTCGCTACCATCGTCGCCTCAAAGACCATCACAAACGGTCACCGCTTCCGAGTGAGCCTGCAAACGCTTTCATTATTAAAGGAAGCGATGATGAAACACCCGAGGATAAGGGTGAAGCGCCTCTGATTGTTGCTGAATCCGCATCAGACGTGAAAACCATGTCTGTTTCGGAAGCTGTTATGCAGCTGGAACTGTCAGATACCCCTGCCGTTTTGTTTCGAAATGTGAAACACAGCGGCCTGAACATGGTGTACCGCCGTGCAGACGGCAATATCGGGTGGGTTGATCCGGCTGGACATTCTTCCACCGGCTGAACCGATAGGTCAGAGTAAAAATGGCAAATGATCTTTCAAGCCTCCTCTCGGAGGGCGTAATCATTGGGTCGCAAACGAGCGACAGCCGCAAACAGGTTTTGCGGACCCTGGCATCAGCGATTGGTGACAAAACCGGAATCGACGGGCGTGATATCTTTGACGCCGTCATTGAGCGCGAAAACCTTGGCTCGACCAGTGTTGGCGAAGGCGTCGCCATTCCGCATGCCCGCGTTCCAGCCCTGGAAAAACCGATTGGCGCATTCGTGAAGCTGGAAGAAGGCGTCGATTTCGACGCGATTGACGGCCGGCCTTGCGATCTGATTTTCATGCTGCTGGCACCGAACGCCTCTGGCGCTGATCATCTGCGTGCTTTGGCTCAGGTGAGCCGCACGTTCAGAAACGCAGATCTGCGTGAAGCCTTGCGCAATACCGATGAGCTGTCAGCGATTGAGCGCCTTCTCTGCCCGCAGACCGCCGACGCGACCGCGTAACCTGACACAGCTCAAAATACTCTAATTTTCGCCATCGCCACGGTTGGCATCCATGCGCGGATCGCCAGCCGGGATGATTTCCTCTTCATCGAGCGCGCTCCACTCAACTTCCAGCATGAAAGCGCGAACGTCCTCGATCGATTGTTCTGCTTCTTCTTCCTGAGGCAGGTGCCCAACACCGTCATAGATCACTTGCGTTGATCCCGGGATGGCATCGGCAAATTTCTGCGCGCTGGAAACCGGGATCAAATTGTCATCCCGACCCCACATGATCAGCGTCGGCACGGTGATCGCGCTGAGCTTTTCAGCCGATGCTTCAACGCGGTCGCCCGCCATGATGCCGAGCAGGGTTTCACGGTGGCCAGGCGCCCGTGACAGGGCCACATAGCGCTCCACCAGTTCATCGGTGACAAAGCTCTGATCGGTGTAGGAATCTTCCAGACCAGACCGGGTCAGCGAGGTCATGTCGAGGTCTTTCATCACGGCTCTGGCGAGCGGATTGGCCAGCAGCGTGAAGATAAACGGACTGTTCTCATTGTCCTCATCGGTTTCCGGCCAGCCCGATGCGTCGACCAGAATAAGGCCTTCCACCGTCTCCGGATACGCAAGCGCATAGGACCAGGCCGTGTTGCCGCCCATGGAGTTGCCCGCAATCGTGAAGCGGTCGACGCCAAGATCTTGGGTCACTTCGTGCACGACACTGGCAAAGCGTTCGATGGTCGGCTGAACCGGATCGTCGGCGCGGGTCAGTCCGTGCCCCGGCAAATCGAGCGTAATTACGCGATAATCGACTTCCAGACTGGTTTTCCAAGCCTCCCAGGTGTGCAGAGAAGACGAGAATCCATGCACCAGCACCAGCGCTGAGCGATCCTTTGGCCCGGTATCGGTGTAGTGGACCTTCAGCCCGTCATCCAGCGTCATGAACTGGGTATCAGGCGTCGAATAAATCGTCTCGAGCGTATCATAGGGGATATCTGCGCGGCGCAGCGCCAGCCAGCCGGCAGCGAGCACAGCGACAATGGTGAGAATAACGGCGAGCGTTCTGCGTAACATCCGAGTACTCCACAGGTCCCTACTGTCGTAAAACCGTCAAAAATTAACCCTGTCAAAGGAAAGATTCACTGTCCGCAGACCGAACAGTCCGGGTTCGGACGAAGCTTGAGGACGCGCGATTCCCCGGTAAGCCCGTCAATTATGAGCAATCGCCCAATCAGGGCTTCGCCGGAGCCGACAATAAGTTTTATCGCTTCCAACGCCATGTTGGCGCCAACCATCCCGGTTACGGCCCCTACGACCCCGACCTCGTCGCAGGCTTCAGCTTCCGGCGGCATGTCTGGCACGAAACACTGATAGCAAGGGGCGTCGGGCGACACGCCCGAAGCATACACACCGACTTGTCCGCTCCAGCGGCTGGCGGCGCCAGAGACCAGATAGCGACCTGTTTCATGGGCCATGCGATTGAGCGCGAACCGGGTTTCAAAATTGTCGGTCGCATCAATCAAAATGTCGCCGTATGGCGTGCTCGCCTCAGAGAACCGTTGAGGACGCGCCACGGCGCGAACATCCGGATTTAGCGCCGTCAGACGCGCGCTCAGCAAGTCCGCTTTGCGCCGTCCGATATCCTGATCAGCGAACTGAATCTGACGCTGCAGATTGGATCGATCGACTGTATCATCATCCCAGATCTCAATCTTGCCCACTCCAGCCGCCGCCAGATAGAGCGCACATGGCCCGCCCAGGGCGCCTGCCCCAATGATGGAGACTTTGGCAGCCTTCAGTTTGGCCACGCCAGGCCCGCCAATTTCCTTCAACAGGATATGGCGCTTGTGGCGTTCAATCTGGTCGGAATTCAAGCTCATACTGGCTGTCTATCGCTCCAGGCGAATTGTGGCGAGCCCGAATGCTGCACGCCAAGATTCGTCACGTCTTTGTCTTAATTCATCAAATGCCTGACAAAAATCCTTACTAAAAGGTTAACGAAACCATAGGGTCTGAGTTCGGGAGGTAGGCTGATGAATGACCACGCACAAGGCGCGTCCGGCGCCCTGACAGATCAGGACATTGTCGACCTGACCCGCCGTCCCAGCGACGCATTTAATGAAGTCGTCCTGCAAGCTGATTATACAACACGTGCAGCCCTCAGCTTCTATCGCTTTCGTCAGCTTGGCGGCGACTATCACCTGCCGTCCAAGCGCAAGCGGATCAAGGAAACGCCTGACGCAAACGATCCGGAAGCGCCGCAAAAGTACCACCACCGCAAGCTGAAACTCGGCGAGTCGACCGGCCGCGGCGTGCATTATATTTCTAGCCACCCGAAAGTACCACTCTTCCAGATGTCGATCATTGCCTTGATGATCATTTTTGAGAGCGCTGCGAACGCCTATTTCTTTGCCAAGCAAAGCGAGTTTGGCCTGGCCGGTGGTATATTCCAGGCGGCGGCTGTCTCGCTCGCCAATGTCGCAACCAGTTTCTTCATTGTCGGCTATTGGGGCATGCGCCACATCTCCATGCCACTCGACCTTGAGAACATATTCAGTCGACGAAATCTCTATGTGCTGATGGGCCTGATCGCCATTATCGTTGGCCTGTCGCTCGTCTTCCTGGTGAACCTGTCAGCCGCGCATTATCGTAACATCCTCGATATGCAGGCGCTCGGACAGGAATTACCGGCGGATCTGCCGACCAAGGTCCTGCCGCACTTCATTGTCGATCCGGCTGTGTGTGAGAAGATACTCAGCTCGCCGCTGGGCGAAACGATTGGCAGCGCCGCGACAAACGCGATGTGCCGTCCATTCGCGCTGCATTCGCTCGATGCGATGGTGCTGTTCGCGCTCGGACTGGCGATTGCCGCCTTTGCAGCATTCGAAGGGCGCCGTCTCGATTCGCCATTCCCGGGCTTCAGTGACTCCGCGCGCGGGCTTGAACGTGCCCGGGCTGAGCTGCGCGACGCGCTCTACATGTTCGAAGACAGCTATGAAGACATCAAAGAGGAAGTCGTCGAGGTTAAAGGCAGCGACCTGACCCCTAAGGAAAAAATGCTGATCCACCGCACCATGAGCGATATGGTGGCACCTTACATCAAGTTGCTTCGCACCACAGATGATGGTTTGTCAGATGAGTTTGGTCTTGATCACGAGATCGTGGATCAGTTCAGGGTTAAACCCAAAACTGACGGGCAGTAAGGGGGTTATGGAGCATGGCACGGCGCCGGCGAACAAGACAGAAGAAACAGCGCAATCAGGCGATCCTGAATTTCGTGCTGGCCGGTCTTGCGGTGGCGATTATCGGCTTCTCATTCTACGCCCTGCAACCTGAACCCTATGACGAGCTGACCCTGTGCGAACTGTCTGATGATTTACCGCCGCACACTGCCGTCATCATCGACAAGACGGACGAGTATAGCGAACAGCAAGCTGATCTGATTGCAGCAGTGATCAGACGATCGCGCAATCGCCTCGAGATTGGCGAGCGCTTCACACTGTTTGAACTGGATCAGTTTGGACAGTTTGATCCGCGCGGACGCTTCTCCTTGTGCAATCCGGGTCGCGGCGATCAGGTCAATGCCTTGTTCCGCAATCCGGCGCAGATCGAAGAACGCTTCAATGAGAAATTCAATCAGCCGCTGGAAGACATTCTGGAGGATCTTGTCGAGCCTAAGGAAGCGCCGAACAGCCCTGTCCTCGAGGCGTTGGCGCGCCTCGGTCAGACGGATGCCTTCTCGAGCCGCGCCCCGGCGCGCCGGATCGTCATAATCTCTGACATGCTGCAAAACTCTGACGTCTTCACGATTTATGGCGGCGGCGGGTCGCTGCCTGCCGACATTCCGGATGCGATCAGCGTTGCCGATACAACCATGCGCCGCTTTGGCGACAGTCTGAACGGCGTCGAACTCGAGATCCGTCTGATTCCTCGCGCCCGCTATGTCGATATGCAGCGCGGCGCGCTGAAAGACTATTGGGACGAAGTCTTCGATGAACTGGGCGTCGACGTGACCTGGCGCGACCTTTAGCGCTCAGACGTGACCCGAAACAGCGCCATGCCGTCATAGCCTTTGGCACCGACGGTCTGCAGCGCGGTCATCTCAACGCCGTCCAGAGTTCGCGCAAAAGCCAGCATTTCCCGGACACCGCGCACGCTGTTTTCAGTGCTGTCAGCCGCGAGCACAGCGCCGCCACGAACGATGTTATCTGCGACAATCACGGTTCCCGGGCGCGCGAGTTTCAGCGCCATTTCTAGATAATTCTTGTGATTGACCTTATCGGCGTCGATGAACACGAAATCGAACGTCGCACCGGCCTCAACCTGATGCTGCAAAACCTCCATCGCCGGCCCGACCCGCAAGTCGATCCGCTCGCTGAAACCTGAAGCATCGATATTCGCCTGTGCAACCCCTGCGGTGCGCGTATCAATCTCGGTTGTGAGGATGTACCCATCGTTTGACATGGCCCGCGCCATGGCGACAGCCGAATATCCGCCCAGGCAACCGATTTCGAGCGCGCGCTTTGCCCCGGTCAGCCGAATGAGCATAGCGAGGAACTCTGCCTGCAGCGGCGTGACCGCGTGCGGCACCAATCCTTCCGCTTCGCTGCGTTTGGCGATCTGATCGAGCACCGGGTCATCGCGCAAAAGGGACACCTCCAGATAGGCATCCATTTCCACCATGGTTTCAGACAACTGCATTGTTAATGCCCCTTAACTTATCTTCGCCCTTGAGAAACCCCGGAATCCCGCATACCAATTGCTATTGAGAGTAGAGTTCACACTAAAGGGTCATTATGCGTCTAGCCCAATTGCGTCTTGCGGCGCTAGCATGCATCACTTCATTTTCTGTCGCGGAAGCCCAAAACGGTGCGGCCGTTGACCCGTTGCCTATGACCGAACAAGGCGCAATTTATGAGCAGAATCGCCAGGACGTCACTCTGCCTATCGCGACTGCTGAGCGGCTAGATGAAGACAATGGTGAGGACGTCACGGTTTCGGTGGAAAACCTCGCCACCCCGATGCGCTGCATGGCCGCCTAATCCTATTTGGCCGAAAGTACGATCCGTACACCTGAAGAAGCGCAAGCCAAGCACCCGGATTTCACCGAAGCGACCGCAAGTGCGCATTGGCAGCACTGGTTGAAGCTCGACATGGACGAATATCAAGGTTTGCGCAGCGGTGACTTCCATCAACGGCGGCTCGCGGCCGAGCGCGCCTGCGCCACGGCCATGTCCCAGGAAGGGGAACGCTACGCGTACCGGACGCTCGGCACCTGCTATGTCGATCCGAGCGAGCGCGACATCGCAGATCCCACCATCCTGCTGCGCAATTTCATGGTCGAGTTTCAGGGCCTGCCTGAAGATTACACGATCCCGGTCCTGCAGCGCCAGCTGCGCGCCTTTCCGATCCGCGAAACGATCGAGGTCAATCCGAGCCAGAACTGCGATCAGGACTCCACCATCTATGTCGAGCATGCCCGCGTGAAGGCGATCAATACCTGTTTCGAGCGCGGCGGCATCCTCGCCTCGAAACCGAAATCTCTGGTTGAAGATCTGGACGGCGCCTGCCGTGCGACCAGTACAGTCCAGTGCGAGAATATTCCCTAGCCCGGCAAAGCTCGTTAAGGCTGGCCATTCATGACCGATTTGCCTGCCCTCAGCGGTGCCGCGACGCCCGATACGATCTATGCCAAGCCAGCCGAATGGGTGAGCCAGGGCGCCGGGGCGCAAGGCAATCTGTTTCTGACCGGCCGCGCGGGGACCGGCAAAACCACCCTGCTCCGCAAATTTGTCGAGCAAGCCGGCGACAGCGCTATTGTGCTTGCGCCGACCGGGGTCGCGGCGATGAATGCTGGCGGACAGACGCTGCATAGCTTCTTCAAGTTTCCACCGCGTCTGATCGAACCGCAGGACGTCAAACGCCTGCGCACGGCGCGGATCATGAAAGCCGCAGAGACGATCATTATCGATGAAATTTCGATGGTGCGCGCCGATATGCTGGACGCGATTGATCGCAGTCTGAAGCTCAATCGCGGCTCAAAACGCCCATTTGGCGGCGTGCGGATGATCTTGTCTGGTGATCTGCATCAATTGCCGCCGGTCGTGCGCGGGGATGAAGATCCGATCTTGAAGGAGCGTTATGGCGGGCATTATTTCTTCAATGCACCCGCCTTCAAAGAAGCAGAGTTCGCGCTGCTCGCCCTGAAACATGTGTTCCGTCAGGAGGATCCACGCTTTCTCGCCCTGCTTGGCGCCATGCGACAGGGCCGACTGACGCCCGCGGATGAGAGTGTCTTGCGCAGCGTGGTCTCAGACCGCGACGCCGTTGAGGCGAGCGAGACCCACATTGTCCTGACCCCCAACAATGCCAATGCCTTTCGGATCAACCAGGCGCGGCTGGAAGACTTGCCGGGGCCTGAGAAAGTATTTGAAGCCCGCGTCCAAGGCGATTTTGACGAGAAGACCTACCCGACCGAGGCCGATCTGGAGCTTAAGGAAGGCGCGCGGGTGATGCTGATCAAGAATGATCCGGACGGGCGCTGGGTGAACGGGTCGCTGGCCACGGTCTCTGGCTGGTCCGGGCGCAACGTTCTGGTCGAGCTCGATGGTCACGAATATGAAATCGAACCGGCGGCCTGGGAAAAGTACAAATACTCGCTCGACCCGGAGACCAAGAAAGTCTCGCGCGAAGTGGTCGGCACATTCAAGCAGGTGCCGGTGCGGCTCGCTTATGCTGTGACCATTCACAAGGCGCAGGGCCTGACCCTGGACAAGGTCTATATCGACCTCGATCGGGGGATGTTTGCGCACGGCCAGTCCTACGTGGCGTTCTCGCGGGCGCGTAATCTAGAAGGGTTAGAGATCTCGCGCGCCCTGCGCCCGCGAGATCTGGTGATGGATCGCAATGCTTTTGCCTTCGGAAAGCTCGATCCGATTGAGGACAATGACGCTTATCTGCTGGCCAAATTCGCCAAGGATGACGACGTCCTCGTCTAGGGCGGGGCTCTATTCCGGCTTCTGTCCAACAATGAACGCCGACATGCCGTTGTCCGGCTGCCAGTAATGCACGGTTTTGAAGCCAATCTCCTCAATGTCGCGCTGCAGCCGTTTGGCTGAGAAGCGGAACACTTTTGGCCATCGTCCCAGCGCATGCATCAGCGGAAACAGCGGGCCGATCAGTGAGAAAATGAACTTTTCCCGCAGGCAAGGCGTCGTGGATACGAAATACCCGCCCGGTTTCAGCGCCTGGTAAACTTCCCGCATGGCCGCCATTCGGTCGTCCAACAGGTGCAGAATGTTGAGCCCCAAGACAGCGTCATAGCTCTCCGGCGCGGCTTGGAAACCGTCCATATCGGCGACCCGAAAAGTCACATTCTGAATGCCCGCAGGGTCCAGCTTGTCCTTGGCGATGCGAATCATCTCAGACGAGACATCAATCGCGTCGATATGCTTGACGAAAGGTGCGTGCAGGATTGCAGTCGAGCCTGTCCCACAGCCAAACTCGAGCACTTGCGAGTCTGGCGTGAAATATTCGCGGGTGAGGTTCAATTTGACCTCATAGGCTTTCTGATTGGCGATGGGCTGTTTGGAGTATTTCTCCGCTGTCCCATCCCAGAATTTTGCTTTGTCAGGCATGATCGCCTCCTTATCCAGTCCCGCGCGGCGCGGGATACATGTATGATCAAATTGCATGACCCGCAGATAACTATTCGCAGATCGAACAGGAATTGCGGAAATCTCAAAGAGACGTATACAGAAATCCATGAACTGGCAGGCCATCTCCTTTGACTGGAATCAGGTGCGCGCCTTCCTCGCAACCGCTGAGGAAGGGTCGCTTTCTGCGGCCGCACGGGCGCTTGGACAGACGCAGCCAACGCTCAGCCGCCAGGTTTCGGCCTTGGAGGACGATCTCGGCGTCACCCTGTTCGAACGGGCCGGACGCGCGATGGAACTGACCGAAGCCGGACGCGACTTGCTGGAACATGTCCGCGTGATGGCGGATGCCGCGACGCAGGTCTCTCTGGCCGCCTCTGGTCAATCGCAAACCGTCGAAGGCAAGGTTGTGATCACCGCAACCGGCGCCCTGGCGACCTACTATCTGCCGCCGATCATTAAAAAGATCCGGGACCAGGCGCCCGGCATCACCATCGATATCGTCACCTCGAACGAGGTGCAGGACCTGACCCGCCGCGAAGCTGACATCTCGATCCGTCACGCGCGTCCGACCCAGCCTGATCTGATTGCCAAACTGATCGGCGACACAGCCGCACATCTCTACGCCTCAGAGGATTATATCCGCGCCATCGGCCCGATCACGTCGCTAAAGGATCTCGAGAGCGCAGACTTTATTGGTTTTGACCGCAATGATGGGCTGATCGAAGAGATGGTCCGGCACGGGCTGCATCTGACCCAGCGCAATTTCACCCTGAACTCTCGGTCAGGGACGGTGATGCGGGAACTGGTCGCAAACGGCCTCGGGATCGGATTTCTGACCCGTGATATCGAGCAATTGGAACCTCGCGTGAAGCCGATCCTGCCTGAAGAGCTCATTCTGCCCGTACCGGTCTGGCTGGTCACACACCGGGAGCTGCACACCAGCAAGCGCATCCGGATCGTCTACGATATTCTCGCCGAAGAGTTGCAGAAGTCGCCAATGGTTTGACCCCGCGCGGCTCAGGTGCCAGCGTGCGCGCAGCACGGAGTTTTTCAATTGAAATGGTTGATTGGCCTGACTGGACTGGCACTCGCCTTAATTCTGGGAGCGATCGCGATGACCTATCCGCAACCCTTCTTAAAGGCGCGCGACGCGGTGGGAGACCGCTCTGTCGCTCAGCTCTACCCGGCCAATGGCAATCTGAACACAGCCGTCTCTTATTATGAACTGACAGCGCCCTCCTCAAACCGTCCCCTTTCAGACCGTCCCCTTATCGTGATGTTTGCGAGCGCGGGACGAGAGGTCAGTGACTTCAACGAACTTGCCACCGCGCTGAACAGGGAAGGCTACCCCATCCTCATGATCGAAGCGCCTGGCATTGGGGAGTCTGTTGCAAGTGTGGAAGCCCCGACCCTGTTCGACCTGGCGCAAGACGCACACGGCATCTACGCCGCGCGCGGGCCGGTCGTCTTCGTCGGTCATGCGTTTGGCAATCGTGTCGCACGAGCGAGCGCAACATTGTTCGATGAGCAGGTCGCAGGGGTGATCCTGATCGCCTCCGGAGGACAAAAGCCGATCGCCGAGAAGGCCGCAACGGCTCTGCGCCAATCCTTTGATCCGCGCCTGACCATCAGCAAACGCAAGGCTGCGGTCCGATATGGCTTTTTTGCCGGCGACAATGAAATCCCTGATTATTGGCTGCGGGGCTGGCATGCCGGAACCGCCCGCTTGCAAGGCGCCGCGACGGCGGCAACCCCGTCAGAAGAATGGACCTCTGCCGGCACCGCGCCGATGCTTGTGATCGCGGGCATGCAAGACACGATTGCGCCGCCCGAAGACACAATCGACATTCTGGAACGCGCGTTTCCAGACCGCGTAACGGCGGTTCGTCTGGACGGCGCTGGCCATGCCTTGTTGCCGGAAAGGCCTGACGAAATCGCCGAAGCCGCATTAACGTGGCTATCAAAAGATATCAGGAAGGATACCGCCGAATGATCGCTCTTGCTCTCAAATGGTTGTCGCGCGCCATGTTTGCGCTGGCTGTGTTCGCGGCGCTGACCGCGATCTACATGTTTTACACGTTGAACTTTGGCAGCTGCACCGAGGGTGGCCCTGAATGCAGCACCAATCTCGCGACGCTCTACGCGTCTGGTATCGGAATCGTTGGGTTCTCAGTGTCCGCCTATGCTGCACATATTATTGGCAAAGGCTTTGACAGTGAGGGTGAGCACTAGGCCAGGCGAGAGATTTCTTCCCGCAGGCGATTATCGCCATCGGTTGTGATCTTTTCCAGCACTTTGACGCGGTCGCGCAGGCGGATGACTTCGCGCTCGAGGTCTTCCATACGCAGTTTGGTTTCTTCATCCGCAGTGGAATTGGCGCGGGTTTCGATCCAGGTCTTGATGACGCCAGCACCGACGGCGATCAGCACGATCAACACCACCATTGTGAAGGGGCTATCGATATCCATTTTCTTGTCCTGACTTTATCGTTATTCGATATATAGCGTGTCTGGACAAAAACGCAAGGATTTATCTTCCGGTTGAGCCGAAGCCACCGGCCCCGCGTTCAGTCTCATCCAGCGATGCCACCTCTTGCCAGACAATGCGGGTGACCGGCGCGAGGACCATCTGCCCGATCCGCTCTCCGCGCGCGATGGTGAAGGCGTCGGTGCCATGATTGATCAGGATGACTTTCAACTCGCCGCGATAGTCACTGTCGATGGTGCCCGGCGTGTTCAGGCAGGTAATCCCGTGCTTGGCCGCGAGGCCTGAGCGCGGGCGCATCTGAATTTCATAGCCTTGCGGAATGGCCACGCTGAGCCCGGTTGGCACCATGGCTCGGTCGCCGGGCGTGAGCACCATGGGCTCGCTCTCGGGTACAGCGGCGCGAACATCCATGCCAGCGGCGCCAAGGGTTTCATAGGCGGGCAGATCCAGCCCCTCGAAATGCGGCAATGGCCGCACTGCAACAGTCACATCAGTCATGAGTTTGCAGAGCGACGGAGTCGGGGCGAGGAGTCAAGTGCGACAGCGTTTGATTGAGGCTGGGAAGGTTGAAACGCTGAAGGTCGGACGTCTGGATTGTCTGCTTTGGGGTAGGAGCGGACAAAACAGTCGAGTTGGCAAGCTCCACACATTTGCAGGTTTCTGTTCAAGATAATTCAACTTTCAACTGTTAGTAGAATTCTGAGTTCCCTGGGGCACAGTCACCATGACATCAGCGCTTCTTCTTGCAGGCGATCCAAGACGCATTTGGAAGCGATACATAATCGCATTGGTGCTGGTTGCCGGATTGCTGATGACATCCCACCAGGCACCGCAATGGTCGATAAAAGCGAACGCGAAGAATGCGGCACTGATCAATGAAAGTGGTCGACAGCGGATGCTAAGCCAGCGAATTTTGGTCCTCAGCTCGCAAATGGCGGAAGCCTACGACCCGGAAACGGCCGCTGAGCTAAACGACACGGTTCAATTGTTTTCGGACTCTCAAAACGAGCTTACACAAAATCCACGCGTGCGCTCGGAGCTGCACAAACTGTATGGCTCGTCCACGGAATTGAACGACCGCGTACTTGAGTTTTCGCTCCTTGCTGTCGTTGTCGCAGATCCGATGGCTGATACTGAAAGTGCGTATCGCGACCTACGCGCATTCGATTCCACGGCGTTGCTCCACGATCTCGATGCGGTGGTCACTGCAATCGAGAGCATGGCGGGAAAAGACGTTGAGCGGCTTAAATCGATCCAAAATTGGTCGCTCTATGCCGCAATCGTGATTTTGCTTCTAGAAGCCGTTTTGATCTTCCTGCCGGCCCAATTGTCGGTCACGCGATTCATCACGAAACTCGAAGAAAACTCCGAAGCTTTGCGCCAAGCCAATGATGAGGTTCGCGATCATAATAGTTCGTTGCAGAAGATGCAGGATGAACTCGAAAGCGATCGACGAAGAGATCCCCTCACAGGTCTGGCAAATCGTCTCGGGATAAATTTCGCGCTCACTGAGCTTACCAGCAATTATGGCGCACCCGACAGTCAGTTGAGCGTTTTTCACATAGATCTGACCGGATTTCGATTGATCAACGATGCTTACGGCCAAAAGAGCGGCGACCTCGTGCTAAAACACGTGGCCAATGTGCTTATGGGCTGTGCGCAAAATCCAGATCTCGTCGCCAGAATTGGGAGTGATGAGTTTTTGATTGCTCTGAACGCTGACGCTTCAGAAGCAGACCTTCAAACATTTGCGAGTGCGCTGAGGACGCTGATCGAAAAGCCGATCGATATCGGGGCGGCCAAATGCCATATCGGCGCGAGTATCGGAATTGCTTCGACGCGCCTTAAGGAGTGTTCACCGCAAAAGCTGCTTCCATATGCGGATATTGCGCTGAAACGGGCGAAGCGCGATGGAGGCGGCGCCGTCTTGTTCGCGATGGATTTGCTGGAAGAGTTACGCACGCAGAAAGCTGTCGCCCAGGAATTGGACATCGCTTTCGCGGAACATCAATTCACCGTTCACTATCAGCCAATTTTCTGTTCGCGGACACGCACGATCAATTCCCTGGAGGCGCTCGTTCGCTGGGAACATCCTGAGCATGGAACGAAATCTGCGGGCGAGTTCATGGAACACATTTATCGCCTAGGCCTTTCATCAAAACTCGATCAGATCGTGCTTTCACGCGTCCTGGAAGATATTGAAAGTGCACAGGCCAGAGGCACGCCAATGCCTAAAGTCGCCATCAATGTCTCTGCAGCCTCGATGATGGATACCGATTACATGGAGCGCGTGTCCGCCTGTTCCTTGCCATCTGTTGGTTTGTCCCTCGAGATCAGCGAGTCGGTAGATTTTGAGCGACATATGGAACATATGACCAAGCGCGTCGCCGAGTTCGCATCCAAGGGGCTCGAAGTCGAGATCGATGACTTCGGAACCGGCCATGCCTCAATCTACTGTTTCAAAAAGCTGCGGCCGTCGCGGATCAAGATTGCGCGCGAGCTCGTACTGGACGTCGAGACCGCTCAAGACACGCGCCAAATGATTCAAACAATTTGCACCTTAGCCAAGTCATTCGGTGCCGGAATCGTCGCTGAGGGCGTCGAGAATGAGGACATGGCGTCGACCTTGTCTCTTTTGGGATGCGACTATCTACAAGGCTTTGGGCTCAGTCGCCCAAAGAGCTTTGAGGAAACCCTAAAACAGCTCCAAACTTTGGAATCCGCTAAAGCCAGTGTTGTCGACACGGCAGCGTAGAGTTTCAATCTATGCAGCGTTCTTGAACGGTTAAGGTCGGCGGCTTTGACGTCTACACGCTCCACCTGGCAGCTTAGGTCATCACCGCAATTCCGATCGAAATCGCCGAGACGACCAGGGACAAGGCGGCAAGCCGGGTCGATATGATGAACCGCTTTCGATTGTCCTGCAGGTCGGCCAGCACCGAAGTGAGCAGCGGAAAATTCACCACGTGGCGATCATTGGCGAGGCGCATATTGAAGAAATTGACGTCCTGGCCATCGCCGGTGCTGGAGCCGTATTTCTCGTTCATATGATAGTAGAGGCGGCCAAAGATCAGATCGGGATCGCAGCCAAATTTCTTGCCGAGCGCATCAATATCAATGGGCACCCAGATCTTGGTGACCCTTGTCTTGTTCTCTTCAGACCAGTCGGAAAAGGTCTTGAGATTGCGTTTGTAAATGGTGGCAAGCAGCGTTTCATCTGTCGGAATTGGGCGTGCCATTTAAAGTCCTCCCACGCGGTGCGCGACCATCCCTAGCACAGGACAGACTGAGTCGCAGTCAATCTGAGGCTTGATTTAATGTTAGCTATGGCTTACCGTAAGCCATGACTTACGAAAGGTCCCTTGATGCGCTGGCGGATTCGACGCGGCGCCTATTGCTGCAGGAACTCGCCCGCGGACCGCAAAGCGTTTCGGCGCTGGCGCAGCGATTGCCAGTCTCGCGTCCTGCTGTGTCGCAACATCTGAAAGCCTTGAAAGAGGCTGATCTGGCAACTGACACAGCCGAAGGAACGCGCCGCATTTACCGCATCAATCCGCAAGGGCTGGAGGCGCTGCGCCAATGGCTCGACGCGTTCTGGGATACAGCAATGCAAAACCTCAAAGATGAAGCACGAGAGGACGACTAATGCTCGACCCCATCATCAAGACCGTCACCCTCGACACGACGCCAGCCCGTGCATTTGAGCTGTTTACGCAGCGCATCTCAGACTGGTGGCCCCTGACCACGCATTCGGTAATCAGTGGCCGCGGCGACACGTCCGTCAACGTTCAGTTCGAACCGTTCGAAGGCGGACGCCTCTACGAAACGAGTGACACGGGCGAAACCGAAGATTGGGGGAGCGTCTCAGTTTGGAAGCCGGGCGAGCAGGTCAGCTTCACCTGGCATCCCGGCAACGATCCAGACAAGGCTACCCAGATCGATGTTACCTTTCAGCGCGCTGATGCTGGCGGCACGCAGGTGACGCTGACCCACTCAAACTGGGAGCAGCTCGGCGATCTCGCGGAGCGTGAACATGCAGGTTATTCCCCAGGCTGGGATCAGGTCTTCCATGCAGGGTTCGAGACCTTTGCCAAGCGAGAGCTGGCGACCGCCTGACTATTGCGCGGCGATCTGGTCGGATTCATCGCCAAACTCGTCGGCTATGCGCGCGACGAGGCGAACAGCGACATCTTCCTTGGTCATGCGCGGCCAGCGATCTTCGATGCCCTGACGGGTGACCAGCGAGACCTGGTTCATAGCGCCGCCCATAACATCGCCGCTGACATCATTCGCAACGATCCAGTCACAGCGCTTGCGCTTCAATTTGGCGACCGCCAGATCTTCGACATCATGCGTTTCGGCGGCAAAGCCGATGACCAGACGCGGCCGACGCTTTTTCTTGCGCGACAAGGTGGCCAGGATGTCCGGGTTTTCCGACAGTTCCAACGTCGGATGCGGATCGCCCTCACCCTCTTTCAGCTTCATCTTCTTCGCCGCGGCACGGCTCGGGCGCCAGTCAGCGACGGCGGCCACAGAGACAAAGACGTCTGCTGGCAGCGCGGTCTCGCACGCTTCAAGCATTTCGCGCGCGGTTTCGATCGGCACCAGGTCGACGCCGGCTGGAACCGGAACCTCGACAGGTCCGGACACCAGGGTCACCCGGGCGCCAGCTGCTGCGAGCGCGCCGGCAATCGCATAGCCCTGCTTGCCGCTTGAATGGTTGGACAGGAACCGTACGGGATCGAGCGGTTCACGCGTCGGGCCAGCCGTGACCAGCGCGTGCCGCCCGGCCAGCGGTTTCGGGTCGAGGCCATACAAAACGGCGCCGCCCTGCAGCTTCGCTTCGATCCGGTCCGCGATGGCAAGTGGATCTGGCAGGCGACCAGGGCCAAACTCGCCGCAGGCCATATCGCCTTCGTCCGGGTCCATGACTTCGACGCCATCGCTGCGCAAGGTTTCGAGATTGCGCTGCGTCGCCGCGTGTTGCCACATGCGGACATTCATCGCCGGGACCATCAGCACAGGCTTGTCCGTCGCCAGCAGCGTGGTCGAAGCCAGGTCATTGGCGAGACCGCCAGCCGCCTTGGCCATCAGGTCGGCAGTTGCCGGGCAGACCACAACCAGATCGGCTGAACGCGACAGCTGGATATGGCCCATATCGGCCTCGTCATCGAGGTCGAACAATTCGGTGAAGACCTTTTCGCCAGACAGCGCCGAGACCGAAAGCGGAGTGACGAATTCCTGACCACCCTTGGTGATAATGCAGCGGCTCTTGATCCCGCGCCGGGATAGCTCCCGGATCAGTTCCAGAGACTTATAAGCAGCAATTCCGCCACCAATAATCAGAAGGATACGCTTGTCTGACATCTCACACACTTATGCCACTTCCGGGCCATTTGGCACAAAACAAATGAAAAAACGACCACACAGATGCGTGAGATTGTCCTTTTTGGTTAATTTTTGCGGGAAGCGCGGGCGAGATGCCTGTGATTTCGGCGCCAGGGCGGACGTGGGCGTGCGGCTCAGGGTGCCCTTGAAAGGAAACTGAAATCGGGTCCGATACGTTCCAATTCAAATCGTCGCATTGTGTTGTCGAAGACGAAATGTGAGGCTTATTGGCGTGGGAGGGCTTTGTATGATTGGCCTCAAGCATCCAAGATGGGCTTATCTGCTTTTCACTGTCGGTGTATTCTCATTTTTGATCCGATTAATTTTGGATTCTAATTTCGCCAATTCAGCAGTCCTTTATGTGGCGATCCCATTCCTGGTTTCATTCGCGATTTTTCAGTTTACCGAGAAACCGAAAAGCAGACGGCTTTGGATGAGGTATCTGGCACACCTAAGAGACGCGACGGTCATCATGCTCGCAACGTCCGTGGTTCTTTTCGAGGGCTTTATCTGCGTGCTGATGTTTATGCCCATCTATTATTTGATCGTGTCGCTAGGGTTTGGAGCTGAAGCGCTGACCAGAACAAATGAGCGAGGCAAACGAAACAAGCTGAAAGCGTCGGTCTTACCTCTGGTGGTCGCGGTACTTGCGATTGAGGGATTGTCTCCCTCCACGTCGTTCGAACGACAAAACCAAGTCACGAGGTCAGTTGTCGTAAATGCGTCTATCGATCAGCTCAAAGCGAACATGGCTGCCGAAATCAATTTATCCGCCCGACGGCACTGGTTTCTGTCGATCTTTCCGCTGCCAGTCGATATCCAAGCAGGAACTCTAAATCCCGGAGATGTCCACAAACTCGACTTCATATACAAGCGTTGGTTCTTTACCAATATCGACCGGGGCGAATTCCACCTGAGAATAGACGAGGTTTCAGATGATCGCGTCAAAACGACGGTGACGCGAAATACCAGCTATCTCGCTAAATATCTCAACATCCAAGGCACAGAAGTTCAGTTCAATCCGATTAACAATAATCAAACGGAGATCGCTCTGACGATTCACTATGAGCGACTTCTAGATCCGGCTTGGTATCTCGGACCTATGCAGAAGTTCGCCGTCTCGCACAGCGCGGATTATCTCGTCGATCAAGTTATCGTTAGGGAGTTCCAGCGTGGCGAATGATCCGCAAGCCTACGAAAATGAGCGGGTCCTAGAGCACCGCCAAACCAACGCTCATCAAGGCGTGGTTAAGTGGAGCCCGTCAAAGTCGTTGTTTTTCAGTTCCATGGCGACTGGTTGGGTCGTCGGTGGCTCGCTGTTTTTCTCTTGGACCGCCGTTGCTGCATTTTTCATGCTCTGCGGAATTACGCTGTGTCTTGGTCACTCGCTAGGAATGCATAGAAAGCTCATTCATCAGAGCTTTGATTGTCCCGACTTTCTCGAAAAAATCGGGGTTTGGCTCGGGACACTCGTTGGTCTTGGCGGCCCGTTCACGATGATGCGGACCCACGATTTGCGAGACTGGGCACAGCGGCAAACTCAATGCCATCCGTTTTTCTCTCATCAGAGCTCGATACTTCGAGATTGGTGGTGGCAAATTCACTGCAAGCTTCATCTTAATGACGAGCCGGGGTTCGAGTTCCCAGCGAAGATGGT
>JABSQB010000034.1 GCA_013214545.1 Henriciella sp. | reverse complement strand
TCGACCTCACCCACGCGGGCCGCAGCGGCGGTCCAGTAATCCGGCGTATCGGGCACCTGCTGTGAGGCGATCTCACGTGCCTCCTCACGCCCAGGCTCAACGCTGGCGCAGGCCGTAATCAGGAGCGCTGTCGATAAAAGCAGAGATATTCTGAGCATGGCGAAATCACTCCTGTTGAGAAACCGGGACGGTTTCACTGGTTTTGATATTGAAGAAGACCGCATACAGCACCGGAACAATGATCAGGGTCAGCAACGTTGCGAAACTGAGACCGAAGACCAGGACGACGGCCATCGATCGGAAGAATGCGTCCCCAAACAGAGGGATCACGCCCAGGACCGTGGTCAGAGATCCCATCATGACGGGCCGGACACGGCTCGCGGCGCTGTCGACTACAGCATCATAGCGCGGTTTGCCTTCCCTGATTTCCAGGTCCATCTGATCGACCAGAACAATGGCGGTCTTGATCAACAGACCTGACAGCGAGAGCAGACCCAGAATGGCCATGAATTCCATCGCCGTCGAGGTGAGCACCAGCCCCAGCACAACCCCGATCAAAGCCAACGGCACGACCAGGAAAATCAGCATGGGCTGACGAAGCGCGTTGAACAGCACAACGACCACGAACACCATGGCGAGAATGCCCAGCGGCAAAGTCGAGGCCAGGTTTCCGTTGGCTTCCGCGCTATCGCCGTACTCGCCGCCCCATTCAAAACTGTAGCCTGGCGGGCGCGGGATGGCTTCGATCTGCGGACGTACGCGGTCCAACAGGTCTGAAGCCAGTTCACCAACGGCCGGGTCTGCTTGCGCATTGATTGTCCATTGCCGGTCGACCCGCCGCAACATGGCATCGCGCCAGATCGGATCGATGCTATCGACGACTTCGACCAGCGGAACAACTTGTCCGGTGGTTGAACTCGGGATCTGGATTCCCAGCATCTCGCGGGCATTCAATCGCTCATTCTCGGGCGCGCGGGTGACGATCGGGATCAGCCGGTCGGCCTCGCGATACACACCCACAGTGCGACCGGAGAAATTGGTCTGCAGCGCCGTAGCCAGATCCTCGCGGGAGACACCGAGACGGCGACCGCGGGACTGAGAATATTCCGGCACGATAACGCTGACCTGCTGGCGCCAGTCATCCTTGATCGCCATGGCTTTGGGATCGCTGGCCAGGATGGCTTTGGCCTGATTGGCAAGATCACGCAGGACCGCCGGGTCGGGGCCACTGAATTGGGCTTCGATCTTCGACCCGCCGCCAGGGCCAAGCTGGAAGCGCCAAACCTTGGCCTGGGCATTCGGGAACTGCTCGTCGATACGGTTTTGCAGTTGCGGGATCAGATCAGCGACCGCGTCATAAGTCTTGGCCTTGATCAGAAACTGGCCATAAGACGAGTTTCCGCTTTCGGGCGAATAGACGAGCATGAACCGCAAGCCGCCTGCGCCGATCAGCGTCTGGACGTCTTCAACGCCTTCCAGGCCCATGACGAATGGCTCCAGCTCCATCATGTCGGCCTTGGTGACGCTGACATCGGTGCCTTCTGGCAACCAGTAATCGACCACCACTTGCGGCGTGGTTGAAGCAGGAAAGAACCCGGCTTTGACAAATTGGAAGCCCCAGATCGCTGTCGCAAACAGGCCAACGGCGCTGGCAATGGCAAGCCAGCGCGCGCTGAGCACAGTGCGCATGAACTGCTTATAGAGGCGCGTGAACCGACCTTCGGCTTGTTGGGTGCTGCCGCCCGAACTTTCCTTGAATAGCAAGTCCGCGAACAGCGGCACGGCGGTCAGAGCGAACACCCAGCTCAGCATCAACGAGATCAGGATCACCCAGAACAGATGCCCCGTATATTCCGCTGTCGAGCCGGGCGCGAAGCCGATCGGCGCAAACGCAATGATGCCAACCAATGTGCCGCCGAGCAGAGGCCAGATGGTGCGCCCGACAATCTCGCGCGCCGCTTCCAGCTTCTTGCGCCCTTGCTGAACCCCGACAAGGATACCTTCGGTCACCACAATCGCATTGTCGACCAGCATGCCCAAAGCAATGATCAGGGCGCCGAGCGAAATCCGGTGCATCGGAATATCGACAATGTACATGATCAGCAACGTCGCGGCGATGGTGAGCACCAGGACACCGCCAATAATGATCGCTGATCGCGGCCCCATAAAGATGAGCAGCGTCACCAGAACGATCGCCAGGGCTGCGAATACATTCATAGCAAAATCGGCGACTGATTTCTCAACCGTTTTGCCTTGATGATAGTATTCATGAAGCTCGATCCCGATGGGCCGGCTTTCCAGCGTCGCGGCGAGTTTCGCATCAATCCCCTCGCCCATTTTCACGACATTCGCGCCAAGCACATTGGACACGCCGAGGCCAATCGCCGGCTGCCCGTTCCAGCGCAGCTCCAGGGATGATGGCGTGACGTAATCACGGGTGACGGTGGCGATATCTCGCAGATAAACAATCGTGCCTGATGTCGCCGTCGAGACTTCGAGGTTTTCAATCGCAGACACGGAATCAACCGTGCCGGTCGGCTGTATGATCAGACGGCGATTCCCAACTTTGACATCGCCAGCAGAGACCACGGCGTTTTGTTGATCAAGGTCGTTGTAAATCTGCGCCACGGAGACCCCGAGTGCAGCCGCTCGCTCCCTCGAAATCTCGACGTAAATCGCCTCGCGCTGCTCGCCATGCAGCGTCACCTTGGCGACGCCATCGACGGCCAGCAAATCACCGCGCAGGCGCTTGGCATAATCCTCCAGCTCCCGCATCGAATAGCCTTCGCCGGTGAGCAGATAATAGAGCCCATACACGTCGCCGAAATCATCGTTCACAATCGGCGCCGATGCGCCCGGTGGCAGCTGGGATGAGGCATCCGCGACCTTGTTTCGAAGCTTGGTCCAGAGAAGCTGCAAGCTCTCCTTGTTCGGCGAGAACTCGTACTTGATATCGACATTGATCCGCGACAGCCCGTCCGAAGAGACCGAGCTGATCTCTTCGACTTCCTGCAATTGCTGGATCGCGGTTTCCAGCGGGTCGGTGACTTCGCGCGCAACCTCTTCCGGCGAAGCACCGGGATATTGAGTGACGACGACGGCGGTTCGAATGGTGAATTCCGGATCCTCGAACCGGCCCATATTTTCATACGCGATCCAGCCGCCAATCAGCGACGCGATAATCACGATGAACATGATCAGGCGGTTCCTGATCGAAAACTCTGCAATACCCATTGTGCCCGCCTAGTTTTCGAGAGGGCGGATTTGCATGCCCTCGAACAGGTAAGAAGCCCCGGCGCCGGCAATGGTTTCGCCTTCTGCAAGGCCAGCTAGAACGACAATGTCTTCGCCGATCCCCTTGTCGATCTCAATCTTGCGTTTCGAAACCGTCATCGTCTCGATATCGACCACCCAGACAAAGGCCTCACCGCCTTCAGACAAGATCGCGGCCAAGGGCACCTGGACCTGATTCCGCGCGGCCTGCTCGGCCTCAATGAATTCCATGGTCGAGTGCAGCGTGCCGGCCATTCCAGGAAGGATGTTGATGTCCTCCGGCGGCGTGAACTTGAACCGCGCCGGGAAGGTTTGCGTCGACGAATCCGCTTGGGTGGAAAAACTCAGAATCTCCGCCGGGACCTGCAGATCGGGGACCGCCTCCAAAGTTATGTAAATATCAGTCGGGATCACCCGCTCGGCATTGGCAACCAATGTGCTCGGCACCTGCACCAATGCTTCTGCTGCACCTGTGGTCTGAAGCACAACGATTTCCTGCTGCGGCCCGATATTCTCGAACTGCTCAACCGCTACCGATGCGATCACGCCTTCGAATGGGGTGCGCAAGACCGTGTCATCCAGTGCCTTCTGAGCTGTGTCGAGCGAGGCGCGGGCAACATCGCGCTGCGTTTTGCGCTGTTCGTAAACGCTTTCCGCAATGGCGTTTTCAGCGATCAGGCGGGCTGCGCGCTGATACTCTGAATCCGCGGAATTGTACTGGGCCTGCGCCTGCTGCAGCTGGTTTCTGAAGTCGCGCTGATCGAGCCGACCGATCAGCGTGCCTTTGCTGACTTCCTGGCCTTCCACCACGTTTAACTCGTTCAGGCGACCGCCAACCTGGAAGGTCAGAACACTTGTATTCGACGCTTCGATCACGGCCGGCAGATTCATCTGGAAGATGTTCGCTTTGGTAGAGACTTCGATCAGCTTAACGGGCCGAACTGGTTCCGGTGTTTCAACCTGTTCCGGCGCACCGCAAGCGACCAAACTGCAGAGCGTGACCAGTCCAAGCGCGGCTGCGCGGAGAATACCTGGAGCGTTTGTTTCAGTCATTGCTACCCCTTTCCGGCAAACGACAGAATCTTAGTGCCAGTCTGCACGCTCTGCCGCGTAATGACCAGCGCTCAATCTATGAAATTCTGGTGTTTGACCGGGGGCCTAAGCCGGGGCGCAGGTGCCATCGATTTCCGCGATCCAGGCGCGAATAAGCGCTGCGCCTTCGGCATGCGACAGCGCCCGCCCGAGTTCCGGCATCATCGCGCCCGGCTTGGTCGTCTCGAGGCGATATAGCAGGATGGAGGCATCTGGTTCGCCCGGCACAATACTGAACGCGCGACCACCCGTGCCCGACCCGGCCGCGATCGGCAGCTTGCAGACGCCGAGCGCCGGGCCAAAGTCCGCGTCCATGGTCAGATCGAGCCCGGATGTATCAGCCGGGCCGACCGGATTATGACAATGCGAACAATTGATATCGAGATAGGACCGCGCGCGTGCTTCCAGGGACTGGCCTGGGTCTTCCCAATTCACATTTGCTGGCATTGCCGTCACGGATCCCGGCACTGTTAGGATGCCCTTATCGCGCAAGTATTCCAGCTGGTTGGTGGCCGTGCCGTCATGCGTATAGGATTTGTTCAGGTGCCGCGCGCGCACGCCCAGCGGTTCAATCTCGCGCGTTGTATTATTAGGCGCGTGGCAGCCCGAGCACTGATTGATGTCAGGAACGATGTAAGCGAAATCTGTCTCTTCGCCCTGACCATCAACCAGAGTAAGCGCCTGCGCATCGCCGATCCGGGTCAGGACAGCATCGGTTTGGGCGTCGTTCCAGACGTAGGAGACGGGCGCCCAGCCCTGCTCCCGGCGCACCAGCAGGCGCGTTTCCATGATCTGTACCTGGCTAAGATCCGCGAGCACTGGATTGAGCTGCCCAAGCGGATCTGGCGCTTTGCTGACACGGCCCGAAGTATCGCCAGCTTTCGGGTAGTAGAACGTCTTGCTGATGACTGTGCCCACCGGCAGGTCAGGGGCGCTCCCTGCATTCAAATCGACCGCAGACGCACCTTCGGGCACCCAAAGCGTGCGAAGCTTGTGCGCATAATCTGTAAAGAGCGGCGAACTGAGATCGTACGGGATAACGCCTTCGCTGAGCTCGAGGGTGCCGCCTGAGACATCAAACAAGCCCCACTCACTCAGCAATTGCGGATCGCTCTCCAGGTGCGTGGAAACACTGGTGCTGGCTGGCGCGCAAGCGGTCAGGCTCGCGGCCAGCCATCCGAACAGTGCCAGGCAGGCGTGAACAGGCCTCATCGTGAATGCTCCGTTGATCAGGACCGGCCCAGATCGACAGCAGGAAGTTTATCCAGCTCGCATTGAAACGCCGACACATCCGTCGAAGGCTGGGTGTAGCCGCTCGGGCCATTCGCGTTCAGGACGCCGACCTCGCCATTGTCGATACAGATCCGTAGTGCGGCAGGCATCTCACCATCAACCTGTTTGCCTTCATCATAGAACCCGTCCCAAATGATGTCCGGGAGCCGGCCATCTGTGCCGAACAACATCACCCGTGCCAGCGCGAGCTCATCCGTATCAGGATCGTCGCCGCCGCCGGAGAACGTGTTGCCGTAGATGAAAATACCTTCCGGATAAGGGTCGAAAGACTCGCTGGCAGAGCTCTCCGAATAACCGGTGGAGAACAGGCTGGAAATGATGATGTTGCCGGTCTTGTTGTCGGAGATCTCATTGTTGAAAATCTCCACATCATCGTTCGAGTTCACGATGATGCCTGTGCCAGCCGGGACGCTGGCGACCGGTGTGCCGGGGTGACCGAAATTGCCAGTATTGTTGGCGAAAACCTGATTGTCATAGACCCGCGTGACGCGGCCTTCCTGCTGCAATTGCGGCATGTTGAAGACGAGGATACCGCCTGTATTATTGGTGGCGATATTATCGTAGACATCGGCGCCCACCGTGTTCTCAATCTCGATCCCAGCGACATTGTATTCCGCGCGATTGTTGCGGACGATCACATCGCGCGATTGGCCAACATAAACGCCGGCATCGGACGCCCCGATGGCGACATTTTCCTCAACCAGAACATTCGTGGTCTGAACCGGATAGATACCGTAGGCGCCATTGTCCTGGCTTGGTCCGTTCGTCCATTCGGTCCGGACTCGGCGAATGGTAATATTGTCGCCCTCATTGATCTTCAGCGCATCGCCCTTCGCGTCCTCGATGGCGAGGTCTTCAATGGTAAAGTCACTGGCGGTGACGAGCAGACCTTCAGCGCCAGCAATCTGATCCGCGAAGCTCAGCACGGACTTATCCATGCCCTGCCCGCGAAGGGTGACGCCGTCGACGGTCAGGCTGAGGCCGCGATCGAATTTGAGTGTGCCCTCGGGAATCTCGATGACGTCGCCGGGCTGGGCGTCGATGAGCTGCGTCATCAAAGTTTGCTCGGCCGAAATCGCTGCCTCGGGTGTGTCCTGGTCTGCGCTTTGTCCGCAACTCGCCAGCACCAAACATGTCGATGCCATAAGCGCCGTCGTTACTCTCATTCTCTTCCTCCCAAAAGATCATTTTCAGTTCGGCGTATCACAGAATGTGCGACGCGGAAATTTCCAGCGCTATTTATTCATCCCAGCGATATCCAAACCGCTCAATATCTTGCGCAAACAAGTCCGCGACCAAGTCCCTCGTCTCGTCAGTATAGTAGCTGCGCCAATCCTTTCTGCGATTGGAGGCGTTGAGGAATGGAAGCTCTGCCTTCACGCCAATTTTCGCGCAGATGGTTTGAAAGTCCGCCTGCAGCGTTTCAAACCGTCCGACAAAATCGACCAGCTCTTCGCCCGCATTCCCATCAAGAAACGAGCTTTGTGACGGCGCCCGTTCTGCGTGCTGATAACGAATATAGGCGTCGAAACTTCCCAAATTCTGGATCACATCATGCTGACCATGCGCTGGCGTGTGCAAGGCATAGGCGTAATTGGAAACCTGCCAATCCCAGGGGTTGCGCACGAAAGCGAATTTGAAGGCTGTGTCGAATGCGTCGTCTGGCATTTCATTCCGGATCTCTTGCGCCGTGAAATGCTGCCCCTGCACCAAGCGCGCGCGCCATCCCATCAGCATGGAAGCAGGTCCAGGCATGACCCGGATGGCTTTGTTTAGATAGCGATTGCGAAAGTAGCTCGGACACTGATCCCGCAGCGCCGCGACAACCGATTCACCTCCGGTTTTCCAGATATGGATGAAGATGAATTTTCGGGTCGGGTCATACAGCATCGCGCTCGCCGATCTTGCTCCAATCCTGGGTCGCTCCCTGCTATCGGGAAAAAGCAGAGCAATTGCAAGGCTTCTGCCAGACACCCGAATGCGCCGTTTACAGCCAAATCGCCCGTCATTGTTGTCCGATTGCGGACGTTTTCGCCTTGCACCGACGTCAGAAACATGTAGCGATCAATAAAGGGACGTCGCACTCCAGAGAATCTAGAGTTAACCGGCGATTATGCAGGTCGATTGGCAAGAGGATTGCGTGCGCTCCATTGTTGGAGATGGTGTTTAAGGGGCATCAGAACACATGCGAGTGATGGTCATTGGTGGAGACGGTTATTGCGGTTGGCCGACCGCGCTGCGCCTATCGCGTCGAGGCCATGATATCTGCATTGTCGACAATCTCTCGCGTCGCCGAATAGGTCGGGACCTGGGCATTGAAAGTCTTGTTCCGATTGCAACCCTGTCTGATCGGATTACTGCATGGTCAGAAATTGGCGGCGCTCCTATCAAACAATACGAGATCGATATTGCCGAGAACGCCGAGGCGCTTGCTGACCTCGTGACCCAGTTCCGGCCAGAAGCCGTTATTCACTTCGGTGAACAAAGATCAGTCCCCTATTCGATGATGGATCCATCCGCGGGTCTGTTCACGGTCCGCAACAATATGATGGGGACTATCAATCTGCTGGAAGCGCTGGTGCGCACCAAAACCGACGCGCACGTCATTCATCTCGGATCGATCGGTGTCTACGGCTACGAGACTCTGGGATACGAAATTCCGGAAGGGTATCAACGCGTTCGCAATGTCGATGCGAACGGAAATCTGGGCCCGGAACAAGAAACGCTGCATCCGTTCAATCCGCTCTCAAAGTACCATTTGACCAAAGCGCTCGATCATCTAGGGCTCGCTTACTACGCCGAGCAGCATGGCATTCGCGCAACCGACCTCTGCCAGGGCGCGGTCTGGGGCGCGGAAACCCCAGAGACTCGCAGAGACCCGCGCCTCGCTAATCGGTTCGACTATGACCCGATCTATGGAACCGTCGTCAATCGCTTCGCGCTGCAGGCCGCGCTCGATAAACCCATTTCAGTCTATGGAACGGGCGAGCAAACACGGGCCATTATTCATATGGATGATGTCTTGGATTGCGTAGAAGGCGCGCTCGCCGCGCCTCCGGAACGCGGAGATCGCGTGCGTGTTGTCAATCAGATCGCAGAGTGCGTCAGCATTAATGCGCTGGCGTCCCTGTTTGCCGAATTGTCTGGTGTAGAAATTATGCACTTGCCGACGCCGCGCTCAGAACCGGACGAAAACGAGCTGATCGCCAATAATCAGAGTGTCTTGGAGTTTGGCGTTGAGCCCACTTTGGTCTCGCGAGAAAATGCAACGGATCTGATTGAGTTTGCGCGCCGCTTCGCCGATTTCGCCGATGAAACTCAGCTCTATCCCGTGACACAGTCGCCAGACCTGGTTCCCGCGAGCTGAAGCTTACTCTTGTTGAGGTTTCAGAGGTGACTGGGCCTTAGCCGCGTCTGGCACGATTGAGGCGCCCCCGGATTGAGCAATCGTCTGCAGAAGTGCTTTTACACCCGATCCATCCTCTAGGAAAAGCTCTTCTCTCACCTCCAGAATGGCGGCGCGCTCCTGTTCGTACTGATCCCAGGTCATACGTTCCAGAAGCTCGCGGACATCATCGACATATGGGTCGGCCATGCCGTGCCCGATTTGGTGAGGTGCCAGATGGTCCGCCATCCGGGACTGCGTTGTGAACAAAGGCACGACGCCAAAGTACGCGCCATGATACATCCGGCAGGCCAATAGTAGCTCTGAATTTCCGTTCTCATCATAGAAATCGAGACACCAGACGAAATGGACCCGGCCGTACAAGTCTTCCAGATCGTCCGGCATCAAATACGGGCCTTCATGCACCCAATTATTGTGGCGATTGACAATTTCCATATAGGCGTCCAACCCCGTCTCGGTCGGAAAGCCGCGGGTATATATGAGAACCTTGTCGCCCATGCGCTCGGCGATTTGCGACAGGATCTGCATGCTTTTGCGACAGCGCAATGTACCGAACCAGCCAATCACCCAGCGATCGGTTTCTTTCGTCCAGGCCAGCGCCCGCTCGGAAGGAGGGGCGTTCTTGTCCGGAATTTCATCCAGTTGAATTCTGTTCTCGAGCAGAAAGTATGGCCGGTCATAAACCTGGATTGGAGCCAGATAACCGTCAGAGAACCCCGGAGACGGCAACACGACCAGATCGGCTGACGCGAGAATACGCCGCTCCAGAAACCGCATGATGTACGCGGCCGGGGTCTTCCGGAAGAAGACATCGTGCACGTCTTCAACTTCGTAGACGAGTTTGGCTTTCAGCCGCAAAAATTTCGCCATCAGCAAAGCGAGGAAGGCGGAATCGAACAGCCGCGCGTAAAGGACGTCGACTTGTCTCAGCTCTGCGCGGTGGCGCCACATGGTTCGCAGCGCCCCAAAAATTGTTGATAGTCGGCTGAAATACTGCCGATCCTTGGTCTTACCGAGTTCCACATTTTTCCAGAATGGAACGAATTCGGTATGAAACTTATCTCGGCGAAAGGTGAACCCCGTCACATCGATACCTTCGCGCTGGAAAGACGCGATCCGCAATCGCACCGTCGGATTGGTCGCGTCACCGGCAAAATATGCCATCGACCGCACAGGGCGCGCATCCTTCGCGGGCTCTTCGGCAGCCGCGCGCTTGTCTTGTTCTGAGTGTACCAGACTCATCCGGCGTCCTCTCGCCCTTCGCGCCCCCGCGAGGATTAATCTACGCAAGCCTGGCGCTTTCCTCAGGGCTGACTCGTGGCCATACGAGATCAGTCAGGAGGGCCGAACTCCATTCAAGCCTTGAACCAGATTTTATCTATATCTCAATGAGCACGGGCGTCCATCGCCGATGCGCGCTTAAGCAACACTCGACAGAGTCGGAGGGTCAAAGCGCGTATGCAGATTGAACGCATGCGGTGTCGGACCATCCTTGCGCAGACGCTGTAAACGGTCCCATGCCATTTCCAGCGAAACGCGTGTGTCGCGCTTCTCCCACCAGGTCACCAGATTGGCCCCTTCGGAGCGATCGACCCAATGACGCAGCTGCTTCATGTTCTCGCGATGCTGCGTGTCGCGATAGGCAAAGCTGTGCAGATCCTTCGCATCGCGCCAGCCGGCAACGGTGTAAATGTGCGGATTGTCTTCCCCGCTCGTATTGAGGGCGGCAATCTCGAAGAAGTTCAGTTCTTTGCCGTCTGCGGCGCGCATGCCATGGCGATGCCAGAGCAGACCGTCATGCAGATGATCGCGCTCAAACAGCTCTTGCAACTGTTTGAAGAAATATCGCGCTTCCTTCTTGTGAACTGAAAACGTTCCCAATGGTCGTGCGACATTGAAGTGCGCCAGGAAATAATCTTGCATCTGAACCAGGTCCCCAAGTGATCTTCTGGTTCAACTTATATCAACTGGAAATTGAATTCGGTTCACGATGACCGGGAGGATTTCATCGATCACGTTAACCGATTGGGAAGCGTCCGAATTCGCCTGGGAGTGGCGTTACAGAGTTCAGTACTTTCGGAAAAAGAAGGTCCACCGGCTCAAAAAGGGGATTGAACCGGTGGACAAAAATGGGTCTCCGCAAAAAGAAGGTCGCAGCGAGAGACCCATATGACGCATAACGTCATTTATGGGTGTAAACCGATCTTCCTCGCGCTCATATCATCAAAATTATGTACACATTCGGCGCAAAAATTGCGTAGATTGGAACAGGCACAACTCAGTAGATTGGAGATCGCGGTTTGGACACCGATCAAACCTCGCACCTGGAACAGGATAAGCGCGCAGAATCTGCACTGGAGCTGCTGAAATCGCTGGCCCGCGCGAATGAGGACCCTGACCGGTTTACGCAAGCCTGCCTCGACTGGTCTCGTCTGTCACAAGACGCAACCTCCATCCCCGAATTCCAGTCTGTTCTCTCCATGATGTCATCGCGGGGCTCTGACGCTTTCGAGCCGCTTTCAGATCCGGAAGAACAATCAGGCGATGATCAGAACGTGTTCAGCCTCGATGCAAATGGCGCCGTCACATCGATCCCAAGGGAGCTTTCGGAGTTTCTCGATCTGAAATCGGGCGACACGATTCAAAACCTGACGCTGCCTTCGGAAGCGGCCGCTGGTCAGCTGCCGGACAATCTCATCGAAGTTACGGACAGGTATGACCTCACGCGCCGCATAAAGATCTGGCCGCGCCTGGAAGACAATCTGGTCACGGGGTACACCGCTCGAACCGTCCTTTCATCCATGAGTCCGCGCCTGCGAAAGCACTTGAAACAGGATTTCGAGTTCACCCTGTCAGAGCTGGAAATCCTGCAGCTGGTCTTCTTGCGGTTGAACCTCGAACAGATCGCCGAGATCCGCGGCATCAAAATCAGCACCGTGCGCACCCATGTCAGCCGGATCATCAGCAAACTTGGCTGCCGCAGTCTGGTTGAGGCAGTTTCGACGACCCTCGAACTCTCTCATGCCCTAAGTCATGAGGCCCCGCCTGTAGACATCAAGCCGGACGTGAATGAAAACAGGGTGCGGCAAATCCTGCTCCCCGCAACCGGAAAAACCATCGAATATCGCCGCTATGGCCCGACCAATGGCCGCCCGGTCTTGGTCCTTCATTCGCTGGGGTACGGCTATGTTCCGTCCGCGAAAATGGTGAAGGCGGCGAGCCAACGGAATCTCAACCTGGTCTTTCCCGTTCGCCCGGGATTTGGTGGCACCAGCCGCACGGCGTCCAGCCCGGACACGATAAAGCTCATGCTCGAATTCATTCGCGCAATGGAGCTGAGCGATGTGATCATTGTCGGCCTTTCGACCGCCGCGCCGCTGGCCCTGCAAATCAGCGCTGAACGTCAACTGATCCACAGAACAGTGCTGGTCAATTACGGTCTCAACGTCGCCGATAAGCTGAAAAACATCCAGCCGCGCTGGATCCGCGGCATGCTGCGCATGTCCTTGAACTCACCCTCTAGCTTCGCGTTCGGATTGCGTGCGATGACGACGATCATCCGGAGCTTTGGCGGCCTGCGTTTCTATCGCCGCCTCTATGCCAACCAGGCCTCAGATCAGAATTATCTTGAGCAGAATCAGCCCCTTTTCGAGATCACCTCGAACTATTTGGTACGCGCCTACTCGCAGAGCATTCGCCAGGATATTGTCGCCGCTTTCCTCAACAATCGTGAGCTTGAATCAAGTTTCTCGGATGATCGCGATATTCTGGTCTCCAACTCATCCGACCAGCACGGCGTCGCCGCCGATGAAGCGCGGGCGGATGCGCAGAGGCTTGGTGTGCGTTTCGACGAGGCGCCTTATCCTGGTCGTAACTGGATCTTCCAGCATCCCGGTTATTTCTTCGATTTGATTCTCTCGGAATAGCGGGTCCACCATGCGCCTTTTCGCGAATCGCAGAGCGTGAGCGACGAGCGCTCGCGAAGAACTGAACTGTCTGGAAAATCACTTCGCAAGAAGTGGCGCGAGTGACGGGACTCGAACCCGCGACCCCCGGCGTGACAGGCCGGTACTCTAACCAACTGAGCTACACCCGCGCATTGGGCCACCGCCGAAGCGGTGAGAGGCTGATCTATACGTGCGCCTAATCCCGGTCAAGCGGCAATTGCCATGACTTTGACATCAGTTGCAGCTATTCAGCTGCAATACAGAATAAGAAGGCCATATTCCTCCCATGAAACGTCTCTTGATCATCCTCAGCGCGTTCGTCGCGATTTTGCTGGCCGCCGCCGTGATCATTCCATTTTTGATCCCGACCTCGGTCTATAAGACCCAGATCGAAAGCGCCGCCAGCAAAGCGCTTGACCGCGAAGTGACGCTGCAAGGCGACCCGAAACTGTCCATTCTGCCGGTCATTTCAGCACGCATAGAGGGCGCTCAGATCTCAAATCCGGACGGCTTCTCTGATCCGCTCATGATCGAAGCCGGCAGCCTGCAAGCCAATGTCAAACTGCTGCCTCTGCTGTCGCGCCGGGTCGAAGTGGGCAAGATCACGCTGGATGACGCCACCGTGCGGCTTGAACGCCTCGCTGATGGCCGTGTGAATTGGGAATTTGGCGATTCCAGCAGCGAAACCGGCCCAGACGAAGAGCCCTCAAGCAGTTTCGAGACCGGTATCGATCGCGCGGCGCTGTCGAACGCGTCTGTATTCTATCGCGACTGGGTCACGGGCGAGCAATATGCTCTGACCGAATTCAATGGCTCAGCGCAGATGAAAGGGCTGGATAAGCCCTTGTCATCCCGCGGCCAGGGCAATTTGAACGGTCAGCCGTTTGATTATCGCATCCGCCTCGACACGCTGGAACAGCTGACCTCTCAGCAACCCGTTCTTCTGGATGCACGCTTGACCACGATTTATGGCGAAATCGCCTATGATGGCGCGCTCACTCTGGCGGAATCACCCGTGCTCGACGGCTCATTTGAGGTCGATTCCGAAACCCTCGGCCAAGTGCTGACCATCCTGGGCGATGCCGACTTGCCGATCGTCGGCAGCGCTCTGCAATCCATTCGGGCCAAGGGCACCATCAATGGTCCGGCAGCGTCCGCTGCAATCGATTTTTCATCGCTGAAACTCGCGGCAACGGGCCTCGACCTCGATTATAAAGGCCAGCTGACGCTCGGCACCGCGCCAACACTGAACGGCACGGTCGATCTCAACGCAGCAGATGCGCAGCGCTTGCTCAAACCCGGCCATCCGCTCATTCCGATGCTCGCCCTGCTCGGCGATGTGGACTTCACCGCCGCCCTGTCTGGCCCGCTCGCGGCGCCCGCGCTGACCGGTATTCGGCTGAAACAGCGCAGCGCAGATCTGGTGACCGACTATACGGGCTCTCTCTCTCTGGCAGGCGACCAGGCGCTTAACGGCGCGCTGCAGCTCAGCAGCGACAATCCTCGAAAAGTGCTGGAAACATTCGGTACTGTGCTGCCAGAGGGCGAGGCGTTAAACCAACTCTCCATCAAGGGCCAAACCACCGGCAGCTTGATGGCACCCAATCTCAGTTCCGCGGAACTCAGGCTGGATGACACAAGAGCGACAGGCCGGGTTGGCGCCGACCTACGCGGTCAGCGGCCACGCGTGGTCGCCGATCTCAATATGGACACGCTCAATGTTACGTCATTCCTCGGCAGTGGATCTCAGAAACAGGACCAGACGCCGAGCCTGAATGAGGACTGGGACGATACGCCATTTGACCTCGCCGGCCTGCGCGCGGTGGATGCGACCGTGACGGTTGCGGCTCAGACCGTGGTGATTGACCAGATCACACTGCAAGACGCCCTGCTCAACACGAGACTGGATGACGGCCGTTTGTCTGCGATTTTCCGTCAGGACGATGATCGCCCGGGCTTCCGTGTCTTCCAGGGCGATTGGTATGGCGATCTCGTGCTCGATGCCTCGCGCTCAACCCCAACCCTGCAAGTCGAAGCGCTGGCGACCAGCATTGCCGCTCAGGAGATGCTGACCTCGCTGACCGGCTTCCAGAACTTAAGCGGTCTTGGCGATGTTCACATCAATATGACCTCTGAGGGCAATAGCCTGAAAGCGCTGATCAACGGACTGGATGGCAAGTTTGAATCTGATCTCAATCAGGGCGCACTGAAAGGTCTAAACCTTGCCAAAATGGTACGAGATGCGACTAATCTCGGCGATCTGTTGCGCAGCGGCGATCTCACGGTTGCGAGCTTCCGCGATGCGTTGTCGCCCGAGGCCGAGACCGATTTCTCCAGCTTCATCGGTAATCTCGATTTCACCAATGGGGTCGCCAGCATCACCAATCTGAGCATGGAAAACCCGGTGGTTGGCATTACTGGCGGTGGCAGCATCGACCTCGGCGCACGCACGCTTGATATCAGCCTAACACCGCGGGTGGACGTAAACGCCGCCGGCGCCGGATCGACATTGGCGCTCGGCGACATTCCAATCCCGGTGCGGATCTATGGCAGCTGGTCCAGCGTACAGTTTGGCCTCGATCAGTCTGCGGTCCAAGCTGAGCTGACGTCTCGCTTACGTGGTCAGGCGGCGAGCGAGATTGGTGATCGCATAGGCGGCGATGCAGGTCGCATCATTGGCGGCATTATCGGCGGTCAAAGCGCACCATCGACACCGTCTGAGGGGCAAAGCAATGAAGCCGAGTCCAGCGAGCCGCGTGACCTTGAAGACGAGTTGCGAAATCGCGCCTTGGACGCCCTGTTCGGACCCCGAACTGAAGAGCCCCCGGAAGAAACCGAGTCGCCGGATTAGTAATCGCTGAAAAAGGCGCGGGTCTCTGCTCCTTTCGCCGCTTCCAGGGCGGCGCATAGCTCTATGCGTTCAACCGTCTCTGACAAAGACCGCTCATGCCCTGGCACAAGATCGCCATAGGCCTCGAACAGCGCGACGAGTTCGTCCCGCGCCGTATTTGAACACATCGTGTTGGCGAGCGCGGGGCTGAAGCGTCGACGCTGACGCGGAATGACGTTCAGATAGGCTTCGAAGTTCTGGTTTAGCCGCTGCCACGTCTTGGCGCGCGTCAGCGGTTGCTGCATCTGTCCCTGCACCATGGCGAGCGTCTCGCGCGTGCCAAGCGTCCCCGACAGCGCCAGTTCGAGAATTCGATCCGTCAGCTCAGGGTCCTGATTTTGGCCAATCGCATAAGCAAGCGCTTGCTCAAATACCGGATCATCAAAGCTCGTGCGCACAGCCAGCAACCGATCGAGATAGGGTTCACCATAGGCCTGTAATCCGATCGCCAGGCCGATGAAATACTCATCCGAATTCAGCGAACGATCGGAGCTAACACCCTCCAGTCCGATATAGTTCCCGGCCGCGTTTGCCAGACTCTGGCGCAGCGCCACATCCTGCCCAGCCGAGATCAGGAACTGCTCAAGACTGGATTTCATGATCGCCAGCTCAGGATCATCACCGCCATGTTGATCAAGCGCGGTGTAGCGATCGCGGAAGACGTCAATGACATTGGCGCGATAGCCAAGGATCGCGGCTTCATCGCTCGCGAGCAGTCCCCCGAGGCGGGAGGCCTGGCGAATGGCGGCTTGTACAACGCGGCGCTCATCATCGCGCACGGCTTCATCGATGAACCGCCACAGAGTATCTATCGGCATCCGGCCAGCCGCGAATTCCGCGCCGGCACTGTCGAGCGTTACGAGTTTCTCTGCGGCGCTCAGCTGATCAAATGCAGGGCCAAGATCGTTCCACATTTTAGCCGACATGGAGAAGCGATAGTAACCGGTGCCTCCAGCATTAGGCAGAACCCAATCAGCCACAACAGGGGTTGAGTTTACGTCTTCGAAAGTTTGGGTCGCCCCCTCCTCACCGAGGATCTGACAATTGCGTCGGCGCTCGCCTTCCACGCTGGCGGCGATGCAGACCGGAATGAGCCAGGATTTATCGCCATCTCCTGCCCCGCCCAGCGGAGTGTATTGCGATTGCGAGAGGCGAATTTCGGGGCCGCTTTCACCGTCCATTGAAACCGTAACCAGAGGCAATCCATTCTGCTCGACAAAGCTCCTGAACGCAGCCGTCAATGCCGGTTCGCCGGTCTCCTCGCCGATGATCTCAAAGAATTCAGGACTGCCTGCGACCCCGTCTTCAAACGCCGCCACATAGCGCCCAAGAGCTGGGCGGAAGACGTCGGCGCCAAAGTAGGAATCGACCATACCAATGACCGCCAGCCCTTTATTATAGGTGATGGCATCATAGGCGTTGCGAACGTTCTGGTTCAGCGCGATCGGTTCGCGCACGGCGCGGGCGCTGGCAAGACTATCGAGGTCCATCGCAGAGATGCCATCGACAATCGCGTCGAGCTCATACCCCTCGCCGGGATACAGCACGGACAGCGACGCGCCCTCGCCCCAGCTCGCAAACCCCTCTTTCAACCACAGATCATCCCACCAAGGCGGCGTGACCAGATTGCCGAACCACATATGGCCGACCTCATGCGCATGAATGGCCAGCAGGCTTCGAAGCGCCGCCGGACCTGTATCCGGACCGGCAAGGATACGGCTCTCGCGATATGTGATCGCGGCGGCCAGTTCGGTCGCGCCAGACGGCCATTGCGGCGCCGCGACGATATCGAGCTTTTTGTAGGGGTATGGCTGTTGCAAAGCCTCTTCAAAAATACGCACCAGTTCCGGAGCAGTCTCCAGAGCGAGCGCAAGTTGCGCCCCCTTTCCGCGCCGCGCGAAGCCACGCAGCGGGATGGGCTCTGAACGAACTTCATTCGGCGGCATCATCCCGGCAACGACAACATCGAAGCTGCCGACGGCGAGCGATAGCAAGTAGGTCGGCAATGGCCGGGTTGTTTCAAACGTGACCCGCTTCAGTCCATCGCCGAGCATCTCCACCGAAGCTTCTGGCGCATTGCTGATGGCAGAATCGGTTTCCGGGATGGTCAGCGTGATATCAAACGGCGCTTTGAACGCAGGCTGATCAAATCCAGGCATAAAACGACGCGCTTGTATGCTCTCCGACTTGGCGAGCGCATAGGCGTCGCCCTGCTCTGTGACCTTGAACAGGCCGGACAGATTAGCGTCAAAAGCCGCATTGTAATCGATCTCCACCACGAACTGACCAGGATCGACCGTCTGGCCAAAGTCTAGCCACGCGACGCCCGAGTCCAAAACGGGTTGCCACACGCCGCGTGTGTAGGACGCATCCCCGACTCTGGCGCGCACGTCTGTGACGTCGAGGTCGCAGCCATGCAGATAGACACCACTCGTACGCTCTGTCACCTCCAATGTGATCGCCACGGTGCCTCCAAACCCGGCTTCACGCGGATCCAGGGTTAGATCGAGCTGGTAATGGACCGGGTAAGGCGACGCATCCAACGGCCCCGGCGGCGCCAGCGCGATCAGGTCTTCCAGTCCGTCATCAATGGCTTCAACCGGCGCAGCGCCAACGCTGCAAGCTGACAGCACGATCCAAAACAGCATCGCCAGACCAGATCGCATCAGAATCTCCAACTTGTCTCCCTCTCCTGCATAACGCACAAGGCAAGGTATGAAACCCGTACTGTCCATACTCGATCCCTCGCCGATCTTTGCTGGTCGCACCGCGGCCGACGCGCTGAACGAAACCCGCGCTTTGGCGGAGGCGGCAGATCAGATGTCATATCGCTCCTATTGGGTGCAGGAACACCATAATGCGAGCAGTTTTGCCGGGACGACGCCGGAAATTCTGATGGCGGATCTGGCGGCGCGGACAAAGCGGATCACGCTGGGCTCTGGCGGGATTAGGTTGCCGAACTACTCGCCGCTGAAAGTTGCCGAATGGGGGCAGAGCCTGAACCAGCTCTATCCCGGGCGGATCGAGATTGGGCTAGGCCGCGCAACTGGCGCAGACCCGCGCGCATCGGCAGCGCTGCTGGGTCCTGGGGCTCAGAATTTTCCGACCATGATGCGAATGCTGATGGACTGGATGCTGGACGCGAGCGGTGAGGTGCCGTTTCCGGAAGATCACCGTGCGCGCGGGATCGCTGCCAATCCGAGAGGGGACCGGCCAGGGCTGTGGATGCTGTGCTCATCGCCAGGCTCAGCAGCCTTTGCGGGACAGATGGGGGTGGCGCTCGCCTTTGCAGATTTTCTCAATCCGGGCGGCGCTGAGGCATCACTGAAAGCCTACCACGACGCGTTTGAGCCATCCCCCTTCTGCGACTCAGCGTATGCTGCAATAGGACTGGTCGCACTGGCCGCAGAAACAGAGGCTGAAGCGCAGCGCCGCGCCGCCCCGATCCGGGCCTGGGCGCTCGGGCGCAGCACCGGCAAGTTTCATCCCTATCTTAGCACAGACAAAGCAGAAGCCGCGCTGGAGGCTGCCCCAATCATTCCGGCCGAGCGCGGCATTATCGGGGCTGCAGATTCGGTGGCCGAGCGATTGTCAGAGGCCGCCACTGAGGCGGGCGCTGACGAGCTCTTCTTGTTGACCATCACCGATCAGATCGAGACGCGCATCGAGAGCTATCAGCTTATCAAACAGGCCATGCGCGCGCGTGTTGCGGCGTCTGCAACCGGCTAACCAAACAGACAAAACCCGGTCAGGCGCAGGGGCCGAACCGGGCTTAAAGTATGCTCCCGGCGGTGAGAAGTATCCTACCGTTCACCGCCGGGAGACAGGGCCAAACAGGGCCCTATTCTGTGCCGCCGATCAGAACCCTTCGATCGGGTCGGCGAGGTCAAGGTGGAGCATGGTCGCCGCCAGGGCGTCGTCCTGCCAGACTTGATCGATCGGTGGCAATGGCGCGCGCATCATTGGCGCGTTTGGCGTCGTGACCTGCGGGCCGACCGGGGCCAGCGACAGGACTTCCCCGCGCAGATCGGCAAAGGCGTCAAAACCGCCGCTCTGCCAGTCTGCATACCCGCCGCTCGGGAAGTCGAACAGGCCAGCGTCAGAGCCGTCGAACGGCACGTCGACTTGCAGCTTGGCGGTGTCGAGGCTGATCGTGGTGGACATTATGGCGCCGGCGGTTGCAGGATCCAGCACCAACACGCCTGATTCAACCAGCAGACGCGCATTGCCATTCTCGTAAATTACAAAGGTCACGGATTCGCCATCGATAGTTTCGGCTGTAGTTCCCGTCGACGATCCCCAGTCCGCGAAGTCTGATAGGACAACCAGGTCCTCTTCGCCGGGATCGCCATCTCCTAACACCCTTAGCGTCGTAACGCCGTTCGCGGTATCGTCGGACAGGCGCAGGATGGAGAGCGCGTCGGCGATCAGCTGATTGCCACCCATGCCGACGCCGAGATCTGAGAGATCGATGATCTCGAAGCCTGAGATCGAGCTTTGCGGCGCGGTGATGTCAAGGCTCAGGCCCGGCGCGGCGCCGATCGCCAATGTGTCGGTGCCATTGCCGCCATCGAGGTCCGCGAAATCCGTACTGGTCAGCGTGACATGGTCATCCCCAGCCCCGCCGCGAACGACATCGCCCAAGCTGATGTCGGTAAATGTATCATCGCCCGCATTGCCGGTGAAATTGTCCGAATTTAGGCTGCCAATCCGCGTGACCGGATCAGTGCTCTCTGTGCCGGTGTTCCCGCCAAAGATCACGTAAGCTCGACCTGGAAAAGCACCGCCGCCACCGCCAACCGGTTCAAAATCGCCAACAAGTAAGTCGTCATATCCATCACCGTTGACATCACCGCCACCGGACACGGCACGTCCCAGACGACCGTTCGCGAAACTCGATTCAATCACGAAGCCTTCATGAGTTTGGAGGTTTTCCAGATTCAGATCGGTCAACGCGTTCCCACCGAAGATGATATAGGCTTCACCACTATCGTCCGAGTTGGCGTTTTCTCCGTCCTGATTGCCGATGATCAAATCCGCATAACCATCCCCGTTGACGTCACCGGCGTGGGAAACCGAAGTGTAACCGCCAGCGCCCGTGCCTAAACCATGAGAGATCGCCAGACCATCAAACGTGTTGGTGTCCGCCAGGTCGATATTGCCTTGCGTCGTGCCCGCGCGGCCGAAGATGATATAGTTTGTACCATAATCGCCTCGATCAATGGCATTGAACATCAAATCATCATAACCATCGCCATTCACATCGCCCAGACTTGTAACGATCGCTTTGTTCAAGTCGTCCACATCGCTGGCATCTATGAGGAAGCCCCTGGTTTGATCAGATGAAAGCGCTGTCACATCAAACGTCGCAAGATCGTCATTCGTGCCACCATAAACAACCACCACGCCCCCATTCCGATTCGCCACGATCACATCTTCAAAACCATCGCCATTAAAATCACCGATGCCCGAGACTGAAGTTCCAAAACGCGTGCTTGCATTCAGCCCATCAATCATTATGCCGTCTGCACTATCCAAGGGCGATGCCAAATCGATATCCGCCAGGCTGTCGCCGCCAAAAATGATGTAGAACCGGCCAGCATCGCTTAGCCCTCCTGGATCGGCTGTTGGTGCGCCGAACACTAAATCGTCATACCCGTCGCCATTCACGTCGACGAAATCCAGGGACCGTCCAATTCGTTCTTGCGCGCCAGTCGGACTGAGAATTCTAAAATCACTTGTTGCGGCATTTAAATTGTCAATATCACCGAGATTGCCCGCAGCGTCGCCGAAAATCACATGGATACGGCCATCATTACTGTTCGCTTTCGGTAATGAAATAACCAGATCATCATACCCATCGCCGTTTAAATCACCTCCGCCAAATATTGCATCTCCAAGGCTCGCCGCGTTCGTGGTGATATCTATTCTGAACCCGATGGAACTATTGTGGATCGATGACGTGTTGAGATCATTGAGGTTGTTGGTTTCATCGCCAAAAATCACATACGCCGAACCTGATCCAGTGTTACCATAATCCGAATCTGGCGCACCGACGAAAACATCATCGTAACCATCGCCATTGATGTCGCCCGCAATCGCGACCGCCCGACCAAACTGGTAGGGTTGATTTTCGATGATCGAGAAACCATCACCTCCAAGGGTGCCAGTATTGATCACCGTGGCCGCTTCATCTGGGTCATCTTCCACAGTCACCTGGAGCAGTTCCGTGGTCGCATTGGTGCCATCGCTGGCGGTGATTTCGACCTCATAGGTGTTTGCGTCCCGGATGCTGAAATTCGATGTGTCGATTGCAAGGCCAGAAGAATCCGCAGGCCAGGAGATCGCGTCTGGATCAACATCCGGGCCGTAGAAAACCGCATAGGCCCCATTATCGGCTTGCACCACAAGCATAGTGTGGCCATCAATTTCGACCGTTCCGGCGAACGCAAGTCCTAGGTCTCCGTGGAGAACGCCTGTTAAATTGGCAAGCTGCTCTCCCACTTCAAGAATACCGTCTCTGGCGCCAATGCGGTCAGGGCCAGGCACCGCTTCATCCCATAAATTCTCGATGAGCAGGAAGTCGCTGCTATTTCCCGTATGCCCAAGAAATGCGCCACTCACAGGATCAAAATTCACGATCCCCACGCTATTGAACGCACCCACACCGCGCGCAGAAGCGTCGCCGTCTGGCGCTTCATAATCCGGCACAGACCGGAATGACAGCGCGCCCGAAACCGGATCAATCTCAAACAGCGCCTGATCCGCGCCGCCCGTGGCTTCGATTGAGTAGGTGATCGTTCCCCCGGCAATATCGGCATCCGCATTCGCGACATAGCCGGTGCTTGTCTGCCCTTCCTGCATACGAACCGCATGGGTCGCGACCGGAAGGGTCGGGGCGATATCCGACTCGTCGGTCACCGTGATGGTCAGGTTCTGATCGCGCGACGTGGTGCCATCGCTGGCGGTGACAGTGATATCGAGCGTGGTGCGGTCCGAGACGTCGAGCGTTTCGGCCATGACAGTCAGCGTGTTGAAGTCAGCTGGCCAGTCAATCGTCGCCGGGTCGACCCCGACGGGGGCGAGAATGGTGTATTGGTCAGAGCTTGCGCTCTGAACCACCGCCATATCGTGTCCATCTATGGTGACCGTGCCGATGAACACTTCGTCCGTATGGGTCTGGTGCTCGTAAGAGATCTCCTCGCCAATCTCGAGAATGCCGGACTCAGTCCCGGGTACGCTTGGCGACGGGTCTTCAACGAGCAAACTTTGCAATGTGTCGGCAAAACTATGGCTGACGAACGCGCCAGTCGAGGCGGTGTAGTTTGCATAAGCGTGATAATTGAAGCCAGCGGCCAGATCTTCATGATCCAGCGGGGTGGTGGCGCTTAGCTCGCCAGTGTTCAAGCCAATGCTGAACAGACCGGCATCCGCGCCGCTGATCGAATAGGTGACCGCCGCGCCTTCAGGATCAGTGCTAACAACAGTGTAAAATGGTGCGGTGTCATTTTCAGGCACATCGAAGGTACTCGGCTCATGGGCGAAGACCGGCGCTTCGTCGACGTTTTGTACGGTGATGAACACATCCTGCGTGCTCGTCAGCAACTCGCCGTCTGTCGCGGTGATCGTGAACTCGTAGATATTGTCGCCATCAGCGTCCTCTGCGTTTTCGAAATCTGGCCTTGTATCGAAATACACAGTACCGATCGGTGAAGAGGTCGCAGCGCCGGCGACGACGAACTCGAATTGACCCGCATCGATACCTGAAATCGTATAGGTGATGCCATCGTCGGGAGTCGTCGGATTTGGGCCATTCGGATCCGTCGCATTCGCGTCGAACGCCACAACGCTTAAAGGCGTATTCTCATCCACACTAATCGAAAGGGTCGGCGTAGCGAACACCGGCGCATTTGGATCCGTCGCCTCGAGGAGCGTGATCGCCAGATCCAGCGTGCTCGTTTCTAAGCCATTATCGGCAATGATGGTGAGATCGTAGACGCCATTGTTGCCAGCATCGCCCGGGGCATCAAAGTCTGGCGAGCTGTTAAAGTTCAGCTCCCCTGAGGTCTCATCGATCGTGAACAGATCATTATCGCCGCCGACGGACAGGCTGTAATTGACCGTGCCGCCGAATGGATTGGATGTGGTTGCGGTGTAAACGACTTGCGTGTTCGGAATGCCTTCATTGACGTCGATCGCCGTGCCGGACGTAAAGACCGGCGCTTCGTCCACATCCTGCACCTCAACTGTGAGCGTCTGCGCGGTTGCGTTGCCCTGATCATCAGTTGCCGTAATCTCAACTTCATAGGCATTGCCGCCCGCGACGCTAGGCGCCTCGAAATCTGGAGCCGTGGTGAAAGTCAGCTCACCCGTGGTCGCGTCGAGCTCAAAACTCGTTCTGTTAGCCCCGCCAGTGATTGCATAAGTCACCGCAGCGCCCGCAACGTCAGGCATCGCGACCGGCGTGTAACCTGTCGCGGTCGAATTCTCGTCCACGCTAATCGTCGCTGTGCCAGTAAAAACCGGCCCGCTGTCGGCTTCATCAGTAACCGTGAGCACAACCTCCTGCGTGGCGGTATTGGTGCCGTCAGAGACGTTGACCGTGAACGTGTACTGATTGTTGTCACCCTCATCGCCAGGGGCCTCATGGTCCGGCGAGGCAATGAAAGTCACCGCGCCTGCCCCATCAATCGCAAACAGCTCGGCATCTGCACCGGTCAAGCTGTAGGTCAGCGTCGTGGCGCTCTCATCGGTCGCCAAAGTCTGATAGACGGTGGTCTCTGTTGAGACATTCTCTGCGACGCTTGCTGTGGCGCCAGAGCTGATCACGGGCGCTGTGGAATCGACCGGGTCTGGATCGGTTGGATCTGGATCAGTTGGATCTGGATTGGTGGGGTCTGGATCCTTGGGCTGGTCTTCTTCCTCATCGGTAACGGTGATGGTCACCGTTTGCTCTGCGGACTGACCATCCGCATCTGTCGCCGTCACCGTGATGAGATAGGCATTGTCTCCGTCGCTATCGACGGCCGCTTCGAAATCCGGCGACTCTCTGAACGTGACGACACCCGTCTCGGCATCGATCTCGAATCGCGATGCATCCGCACCGGACAGACTATAAGTGATCTCCGTGTGATCCGGATCGCGCGCAACGGCTAGGTATGCGGGTTCCGTGATCGCTGCGTTCTCTGCCACGTCGACCGTTTCCGCAGAAACGAACACAGGTGGATTCGTACCGCTGGGTTCCCTTCCAGGTGGCGTAATTTCGCCGCTGTCCTGTGCCACTTCATCACCGCCATCATCACCATCATCGCTGGTGGCTTCGGCCAGGCCTGCAGCACCCGCACTTCCAGCAGTGGCAAGCCCGGCCAGATTCGCCGCTGCGCCTGCGCCCGCGCCTGCTCCGGCGGCGACCCCGGTCTGCAGGAGCGCTGCGGCTTCAGCCGTCAGCATGATCTCGCCGCCCACAACACTGAATGAGCCGGCCGGCAAGGTCATCACCTCGCCGCCTTGAAGCACGACCGACAAAGTTCCGTCGCCAAGTACGTTGAAAGACTGAACGTTCTCGAGCATTGAGAGCAAGACGTCGCCACCCTGCCCATGCGCCGCGTCGGTCGCCGTGACACCCAGCAGCCCGAGCGTTGCGGCGGCCATCATTGTCCCGGAGGAAGGCTTCGGAAAGTGCTTCTTCTTGTCATATGATTTGGTCATCTGATCACCTGTCGAACTGATTTTTCGGGATGTCGGCGCGGCCATGGCGGTGAGGCCAAGCGGAAATACGCTCGGCGTGCGTACGACCTCGACCTTCGCGCCTGCCTGGCGCGGATTGAATCGAAGCCCAATTCATCTGATTGCACTTGAACTGCCCCATGAAATCGAGACGCTCACCATGAGGTCTCTCGCCCATTGCAACTCAAGGTAGAAGATTTTCAGATTCTATCATTATCCGAACGTCTCAATATTGAGGCGGCTCAAGATAATTCGTAAACAAAACAGCCTGTTCGCGTTAACGATTGCCGGAATCAGCTTGCAATCAGGCGGCGTCAGCCGGGTCTCAGCGCAGGTCTGGAAGCACGGCCACAATGGGTTCTACAGCGTCTCGGCCAAGCTGTTTGGCGCGTGCTGGCGACCACCCGAAACCAGACTCAGGACGATCCGCATTGTCCTTGAACGGCATCTCCAAAGTCATTGCCAACGCCCCGAACTTCTGTGCCAGAGCATTCGAGCAGATGGTCAGATTGGCATTGCCCGGTTTGTTGACCGGATAACCATGCTTGGTCTGAAACTCACCTCCGCTGGAGTCGACATAAGTCGTTTTAAACTGGGCCTGCAGATTGGCAAGGCGTTCAGTCCAGTCAGGAATGCCTTCTGTTCCGGCAATGAAGTTGTAGGGCAGCGCCTCATCGCCATGCACATCAAGCGCGAAATCGAGCCCCGCTTCCTTCATCTTTTCAAGGACCAGATAGACTTCCGGGCTTTTCTCCATGCTGGGATCAGCCCATTCGCGATTTAAGTTCACACCCGCCGCATTGGTGCGCAAATGCCCCCGCGCACTGCCGTCCGGGCACATGTTCGGCACCAGATAGAGCACAGCGTTTTCGCGCAAATCTTGAACCACAGGGTCGTCGGGATCGCCCAGGCGTTCGAGAAACCCCTCCATCCACCACTCGGCCATGGTTTCGCCCGGATGCTGGCGCGCCGTGATCCAGAGCGCACGTTTCTTGTCCGACGGTTTCCCGATGGTGATAAGATCCATATCGCGACCATCCAGAGTTTGGCCGAGAACGCTGATGCTGGCCTCTGACAAGGCGCCGGCCTGCGCAATCAGTTTCCGATGGCGCCCTGTCGGATAAGGCGCGAAGTAAGCCACATAGACCGACCCCGCCCCGGTTTCAGCCTGGATCGTCAGCGTCTTGCCATCATAGCTGGTCGGCACCCGGTGCCACAGCTCCAGATCATGAGAGACAACCGCCTGATAGTCTTTCCATCCCATCGGATAGGCCGCATCGCCGGCATTCTCGATCACCAGGCGCAACGCCTGCTCGGCGGGGCCGGTGACGCGAAAATAGAACCATTGATAGAAATCAGACTGATGGTCCCTGGCGATATCCAACCGGATGTCTTTGGGATCGGTCAGATCTTTGACGATAATGTTTCCGCCATCGAAGGCAGAGGAGATTTGCAGGCTCATGCAGATTCTTTCGCAATCAGGTCGGCGTGGTAGGCTTTTGCCATCCGGGAGTCGATGCCCTGCATCTTCAAAAACGCACTCAACACGCCGAGTTTGCGATTGGGCTCCAGTCCATCCGCGATGCGATGGAGCTGCGTATAATACCAGCCTTGCATGCCGAAACCGTTCAACGCCTTGAACAGCCCGATGGAAGAGTTTGGCCCAAAGATCCCGGGGCCGATGCGCAAGGTCTTTTCCCATTTTGGTAACTCGTCGAGATCGCCTGAGAGCAATTGCGCCGGTGCATCCACATCGACACAAAGCGGACGCCCGAGGCCAATCAGGTCAGCCTCGCCACTAGCCAGCGCCTCATTCATTCCCTCGCGCGTCCGGAAGCCGCCCGTGACCATTAGCAGCATCTTGGCGACTGATTGCACTTCCTTGGCATAGTCCAGGAAGTAGGCTTCGCGCTTCTTGGTGCTTTCGCGCGCGCCATCCTCATGCGCGGGCTTCAGGCCTTCCATATCCATCATCTTGGGTTGCTCGTAATTACCGCCTGAGATCTCGACAAAATCGAGCCCGAGATCATTCAGCATACCAATCACAGAGGTCGAGTCTGACTGCGTGAACCCGCCCTTTTGGAAGTCAGCCGAGTTCAGTTTCACGGATACGCCAAAGCCCGGGCCTGCTTCGGCTTTCGCGGCTTTCAGCACTTCCAGCAGCATCCGCGCCCGGTTTTCCAGTGATCCGCCCCATTCATCGTCACGCTGATTGGTCAGCGGCGACAGGAACTGGCTCATCAGATAGCCATGCGCAGAGTGGACCTGAACGCCATCAAAGCCTGCCGCGCGCGCGGCTTTTGTGGCGGTCGCATATTTGCCGATGAGGCGTTTGATGTCATCGCCGGTCATGGCGCGCGGGGTTCCGAACTGTCCGCCCGGCAGATCGACCGCGACGGCGCTGGGCGCGTCGGGCTGTTTATTGACCATTTTTTGCGTCTGGCGCCCGGCATGGCTGAGCTGCATCACGACTTTTCCGCCGCCCGCTTTGCTCGCCTCTGCCCATTTTGCGAGCATTACTGCATGTTCATTCGAAGGCGGACCATCGATCGCAACATTGCCTGGCGCCTCCAGATTCCGGCGATCCACGAGCACATTTCCGGTGATTTGCAGACCAATGCCACCATCCCCCCAGGCCTTATATAGCTGCAGGTGGCGATCCGTGACCTCATTGGCTGGACTGGCCAGCCTTTCGGTCATTGCCGCCTTAACCAGCCGATTGGGCAATTCGACGCCCGATGGCAGGGTTAACGGCGTATTAATCGTATTCGTCATGATGGAAGTCCTTGGAATCAGTGGGCGAATGGGCTTACGGGGAGAAAACCATTATGGGCGCTGCAAAGCAAACAAACCTGTTCGACGATATGAAAACTGATCCATCTGGCTATAGCGCGAAAGATATCGAGGTTCTCGAAGGCCTCGAACCGGTGCGAAAACGCCCCGGCATGTACATAGGTGGGACCGACGAACGGGCTTACCACCATCTCTTCGCGGAAATCCTCGACAATTCCATGGACGAAGCTGTGGCGGGCTTCGCGTCGCGCATTGAAGTGCATGTGCGCGGCGACGGGTATGTCGAAGTGATCGACAATGGCCGCGGTATCCCGGTTGGCGAGCACCCGAAATATCCCGGCAAGTCTGCGCTTGAGGTCATCATGACCACGCTGCACGCGGGCGGTAAGTTCTCGAACAAGGCTTATGAGACGGCTGGCGGCCTGCACGGCGTCGGCTCTTCGGTCGTGAACGCGCTGTCTGAGCGCATGGAAGTTGAGGTCGCGCGCGACAAGAAACTCTATTTCCAGGCTTTTGAGCGCGGCAAAGTCACGGGTCCGCTCGAGCTGAAAGGCCCAGCACCAAATCGGCGCGGGACAACGGTCCGGTTCAAGCCGGATATCGAGATCTTTGGCGAGAAGCTGCGCTTCAAGCCCGCCCGCCTGTTCCAGATGACGCGCTCGAAAGCGTATCTCTATCGCGGCATGGAAGTGCGCTGGAAATGTGATCCGGAATTGCTGCCGGAAGATTCCAAGATCCCGGCGGAAAAGACCCTGTCTTATCCAAACGGTCTCGCCGATCAGCTGGACGAAGTGTTCAAAGGCAAAGCCACGATCACCGAGCAGAATTTCGCGGGCCTCGTTGAAAGCGATGATGGCAAAGTCGAATGGGCGATTGCCTGGACCGCCGCTGGGTTCGGCGAGACGGACGGCTTCTCGCGTTCTTACTGTAACACGATCCCAACCCCTGATGGCGGCACGCATGAGGCGGGGTTTCGCTCCGCAATCACCAAGGGCCTGCGCAATTACGCTGATCTGACGGGCCAGAAGAAAGGCACGTCGATCACTGCGGACGACATTATGGGCCATTCCGGCCTGCTTCTGTCGGTCTTCATTCGCAATCCGGAATTTGTCGGCCAGACCAAGGACAAGCTCTCCACCACGGCGGCGTTCCGCCTGGTAGAGAATTGTGTACGCGACCGGTTCGACCATTGGCTCGCAGCAAGTCCGAAAGAAGCCGACAAACTGCTGACCTGGGCAATTGAGCGCGCCGATGAACGCGCCCGCCGCCGCAAAGCCAAGGAAGTCGCGCGCAAGTCTGCGACCAAGAAACTCCGCCTGCCCGGCAAGCTCGCCGATTGCGCCGACAGCAAGGGCGATACTGAGCTCTTCCTCGTCGAAGGGGACTCGGCTGGCGGCTCGGCCAAACAGGCGCGCGACCGGAAAACCCAGGCCATCCTGCCGCTGCGCGGGAAAATCCTGAACGTTGCCTCAGCGACGGCCGAGAAAATGGACAAGAACCAGGAGCTGCAGGACCTGTTGCTGGCGCTCGGCACCGGCGTTGGATCGCGGTTCAATATCGATGATCTGCGCTATGAGAAGATCATCATTATGACCGATGCGGACGTCGACGGCGCCCACATTGCGGCGTTGCTGATCACGTTCTTTTACAAGATGACGCCTGGCCTGATCGAGAGCGGGCGTCTCTATATGGCGATGCCGCCGCTCTACAAGCTCTCTTACAAGGGCAAGTCGGTCTATGCGATGGATGATGAGGACAAGGAGCTTCTGATGGAGCTCGAGTTCAAGCCAAACCAGAAAGTGGAACTCAGCCGCTTTAAGGGTCTCGGCGAAATGAACCCGTCGCAGCTGAAAGAAACGACGATGAACCCGGAGACCCGCACCCTGGCGCGGATCACCCTTCCAGATAGCATTGATGAGCTGACAGAAGCCAAACCAGCTGAGCTGATCGATACGCTGATGGGCAAGAAAGCCGAGCATCGCTACCGCTTCATTCAGGAAAATGCGCACTTCGCTGAAGAGCTCGACGTCTAGTCAACGCGGGCTTCCAACGGCATTTTTCGCCTGAAACACGAAACTGGACCCAATTTTGCATCCTCGACGTGAGTGAAACTTCACCGGCGTCGGGGGACGACATGACTGTGTATTGGCCAGACAATGCCAAAGACGCTTTTGGGCACGAAATCCTGAGAGCAGATCACCAATTCGAAGACTCTGAGTTGTTCTCAGATGACGGTCTGGCGCATTTGCTGGATCTCTATCCACGCTCTGCGCTGGATATCTGGACCTTTGAAAGCCGCCACCAGGGCGGCACCCTGGCTCAGAAAGGCCGCGCGCCGCGCATGTCCGGCAAGGATATCGTGGACGCGGTGAAGCACGGGCATATCTGGCTCAGCCTGCCATGCGCCAATCATGAACTGGAAGACCTGAAACCCGTCGCGGATGAGCTTTATGGCAGTCTTGAAACCGCCACGGGGCGCCGACCGATGAAGCGGGAAATGAACCTGCTGATCTCTTCGCCAAATGTCGAAGTCGGCTATCATCTCGACATTCCCATGGTCGCCTTGTTCCAGGTTCGCGGTCGCAAGCGACTCTGGCTCTACCCGCCTGAAGAAGAATTTGCGCCAGCGGAACATGTCGAACACCTCGTTCACATTACGCGCGAGGAAGACCTTCCTTATCAAGCAAGCTTTGACGAAAAGGCCCGCGTGTTTGAGCTCGCGCCGGGCATGGGCGTGACCTGGCCCCAGCTCTCGCCGCATCGCGTGCGCAATGCCAAATGCGTCAACGTTTCGCTGTCTTGCGAGTTCATGACCACGGCGAGCCTGGTCAACGCCAATGCGATCTACACAAACGCGTTCCTGCGACAGAACCTGAACTTGTCGCCGAAAGCGCAGAACGGCATCGGGCCTGCCGCCCTCGGCAAGGCTGCTTTTGCGAGCCTGCACAAAGCCATGCAGCCGCGCGATCGCGGGATTGCGCATACGCCAATCACGTTCGAACTGGATCCATCTATTGAGACTTGCGTGAAGCCGCTCTGGGCTTGATCAGTCGCCCTTGAATTCTGGATCACGTTTTTCGAGGAAAGCGCGGATCGCTTCGCTCTGATCACTTGTGGTCGATGCGTAACCAAACTGATCGCGGTCCATGAAACTCGTCGCATAGCCGAGCGGCGTTGCCGCGACATTCATCGCCTGTTTGGTCATGCGCAGGGCAATGGGCGGAACCTTGGCATATCGCGCCGCCAGCGCCTGCGCTGCACTCAGCGCTTCGCCTGATTGAGTCACCTCGTCCGCAAGCCCCCAATCAAGCGCCTGCCCGGCCGGACACGGCTCCCCCAGGATTGTGAACTGTTTGGCGCGGGATGGCCCGACCAGCGAAACGGTGCGCGGATTGCTCTGCCAGCTCATATTCATGCCGAGCGGGATTTCTGGTAGCCGCATATGCGCGTCTTCGGCGATAATCCGGTGATCACAGGCAATGGCGAGCGCCACGCCGCCGCCAATACAATAGCCCTCGATCGCAGCAATGGTGATCTGTTCCAGCGCTTCCCAGGCGCCGCACATGTCCGGGCCAAGCTTCAGGGACTGGCGCTGCTCAAGCCGGGTGCGATCTCTCAAGGCGGCGCGATCCGGATCCTTGAGATCGGCGCCTGCGCTGAACGCCCCGGAACCGGTGACAATCACAACATTGATACTGGTCTCGCTGGCGAGATAAGCCGCCGCGTCGATCATGGCCTGCATGACCTTCAGAGACATCGCATTGCGCCCGTCGCCGCGGTCGAGTGTCACCGTCGCGACAGTCCCGTCTTGTGTCAGGCGAACAAAGTCTCCGAACGTTTTGGTCATTTGCTTTTCGCTACATTGGCGACCCGCTGGAGGGGCTCAGTGACCTGTATATACCCTGCTTCTTCGGGAATGTGCAGACACGGCGCCCCATCATCGTCCTTGCCAACAACAGGCAATACGGTGACCACTGGCTCGCTGGCAAATCGGGCCAGCGCCGCATCCGTGGTCGCCGTTTCAGCAAGCTTTCCGAGATTCATCCGGGTTGGAAAAATAATCGTGGCTTTGCCGGCAGCTTCCTGATCGAGCGCCTGTTGTGGCCCGACCCAAACCGCCTCGGTCGTTTCGCGTCCATCCTGCTCCGCCACCTGCCCGGCTGGCGTCGCGGCGAGATAGAAATGGGTATCGAACCGCTTCGGCATCATGGTCGGCGTGATCCAGTGCCCGAAATGCACCAGCGCATCGAGCGCGAGAACAAGATCATGCTGTTTGATCAGCTCCAGAAAGCTCGCTTCGCGCCGATCGATGGCACCGCGCATTGGCCCGAGCGCTTCGGCAACATCCTGGCCAACCAGAGCCGCACCGGCACCGCGAGATGAGGCCGGACGCGCCAGAATGATCCCGGACTCTTCGAAGGCTTCCCGTATTGCCGCGACACGCGCAGCCTGCTCCGCACCAGAGAAGTCACCATCGCACAGGTCGACCCAGGCCGGATCTTCATCCTCATCATGCGCTTTCCCGCCTGGAAACACATAGGCTCCGGACGCAAAGTCGATCTCGTAATGGCGCTTCACCATCAAAACCTGGAGTGCGGGGTCATCGCGTAGCAACAAAATGGTTGAGGACAGGCGAGGTGTTGCTGGATCTGTCATTCTCACTCCGAAAAATTCGATCAAATTTGAGCCAAATCACAACCCAAACGTGCGCGTGATTTCAACTATGTTTCTGTAGGTACGGTGCTTGTCCCAACGTCACGGAAGCAGAATGCACCAGTTCACTGATCACCAACGCGCCGCCCAAACGCCTGTTCAGCCACGCAACCGCTTATTGCCGGTTATGCACCTGGAGAGCGGGGATGCGGTTCTGTTGTTCGCTGAAGCCGAGAAGCGTTTCGAAGAACGTGCGGTCTTTGGCCGGGTGGCGCTCGCTGCAGAACGCAGCGAGGTCACCTCACCTGCTGAATGGATGGCTGAGCGCGTCGAAGACGTCGCTCATGATGCGCATTTCCGCACGACGGAGCGCCCAGTGATCCTTTCGATGCCGATGTCAGCGCTGATCCACGCGGACACGGCCATAGCCTGTGATGCCGCGGTGTCGCGCACCCGTCTGTGCCCGCAAGAGATTTGCCTCGAAGTTGATGATGCGGCACTGGCCACACCATCGAACCAAAATGCGATGGAAGGCATTGAAGCCCTGCGCCGCTGCGGGTTCCGTGTGTCTTTGAATGCGTCTCGCTCTTGGCAGGCACCGCTCTGCTACTCGCTGCGTGTCCTGCTCGACAGCATGCGCGTCGATGCCCGCAAGATTGAGGGCGATGAGGAGCTGCTTGATCAGATCGACGCCGCCGCGTGCAGCGGCATGCTGGTGATTGCCGAGAACGCTTACTGGCGCGATACAGACTTCCTCAACGAGGTTGGCGTCGAGTATGGATTCCGAATGAAAACGGACGCTTAGGCGGCGTTTTCTTCGCGTTTCTTGGCTTGCTCGGCATAGGCGTCGAGTTTCTCCAGAAGATAATCAAGATCATCTTTCGGGATGGCCTGGAACTGGGTCAGGACGCGCTCAATCATGCGCATCCGGAAGCGGGCCTTATCATTCGGGTCGCCGTCCAGTTCGAGCTCGTGGAAGACTTTCACGGCTGCGCGGAAGGCGGGTAGCAATTTGCGATGCAGACCAGCGCGATCAAAGATCGCCTGCAGGCCCAAGGGCCCCGCATCATGGATCATCAGCCAGGCCCGCGAATGCGGCACGCCCGACAGCTCGGCCAGGGAATGTTCCACAAACGGCATATGCCCGACGCACAAGGCGCGCATGATCAGTGAGTGCGTGAGGCGTCCGTTCAGGTTCAGCTGCGAAACAAAGCGCGGCAGATCATTGGTTCGTCCCGCCTGTTCGACCAGATCAATGGTCGCCCGCTCGCGGGCACCAGCGGCGAGATCGATCGCCATCTGGGCCGGCAGTTCGTGCCGGTTGATCAGCATGTCAAAGACCTGGCCTGAGACCAGCGACACCATCTTCTCAGCGATATGAACCGGGATGTGATCGCGCAGCACCAGATTCTCGTGCATTTGCGCATTGCTCGGGAAGCGCTCGATCGTCTGTTCAAGGGCGCGATCGGTCATGTCCGCACCCATGTTGCCAGCCAGAATCTCGACGGCGTTTTCGGCCGCATGCTCACTGATCACTTCAGCCAGTGGCCCGGAAATCGTGGCGCGCGCGGCGATCGCGCTTTGCTTGGACGCGGTCACGGCCAGAACCAGCTCAATCAGATCCTCATCAGAGAAGACCGGCGAGTGTTCGAGGATCGGCAGCGCCACAGACTCCACGTCCTGCGCCAGGTTGATGGCGACGCTGTGCGGCAGTTTCGGAGAATTGCGCAGTGTGACAGCGAGCGTGCGCCGGACAAGCTCCGCGGTATCCTTGGCGAGGATCTGGATAATCTCATCAGCGAACTGGCGTTCCTCTTCGCTGAGAACGTCCACCGCAATGCGGCGACACAGCCGATGCGCCACGGTCGCGCGCTCTTCTGAAGTCTCGCCCTTCATCAGCCGAATAATGTCGGCCTCGCTGAGCTCTGGACGCATGCTTTGTACAGTCATATCGCGGGGTAATCCCTGTCACCGATTCATATTTATGAATAAATGAACTGTGTGGGTTAACGCCCGGTTTACCAAAACCGCTTCGCCGCGGCGCAAAAAGGATGGGAATCAGCATGCTGGACGGGATCAAAGTCATTGAACACGCAACCTATATGGCCGCGCCCGGAGCTGGCGGAATCCTAAGTGACTGGGGCGCCGAGGTGATCAAGATTGAGCCCCCCAAAGGCGATCCTATCCGCAATTTCTTCTCGACCATTGGCACCGATTTTCAGGACAATCCGGTGTTTGATTTCGACAATCGCGGCAAGAAATCCATCGTCCTCGATACCAGCACCCCAGAAGGCCAGGCCGTGCTACGTGATCTGGCCAGTGATGCCGACGTGTTTCTGACCAATGTCCGCCCCGGCGGCCTGCAGCGCGCTGGGCTCGATTTCGCGAATATGATCAAGCTCAATCCCAAGCTGGTTTATTGCACACTCACGGGCTACGGGCTGGAGGGCCCTGACGCGGATAAGCCTGGCTTTGACGTGGCATCGTTCTGGTCACGCGCCGGCGTGGGGCATCTGACCGTACCAAAGGGTCAGGATCCGTTCGCGCTGCGCACCGCTTTTGGCGACCATACGACCAGTATGGCAGCGGCGGCCGGGATCTGCGCCGCCTTGGTCAAGGCGCAGCGCACCGGTGAAGGACAATTGGTTGAGGCATCGCTGCTGCGCGCGGCTTTGTTTGCCATGGGCTCAGATTTCGCCATCCAGCTTTTCTTCGGGCGCATCGGATCGACCAAGTCGCGGCACGAGCAAATCCAGCCGCTGATGAACTTCTTCAAGACCAAGGATGGCAGCTGGATCTGTATCGTCTCGCGTCAGGGAAATGTCGACTGGGCGCCGCTCTGCCGCGTTATGGACAGAGCTGACCTGATCGAGGATGAGCGCTACACGACTGGCAAATCACGCCGCGCCAATGCCGCCGAACTGGTGACACTGATGGACGAAGAGTTTGGCAAATTCACAAAGGCTGAAATTGCCAAACGCTTAGATGACGAGTCGATTGCCTGGGCGCCGGTGCAGACGCTGGCTGAAGTCGCCAAGGACCCGCAAGTCGAAGCTTCCGGCGCGATCCAGCAAGTGCCGAGTGCCAGTGGTGACGGCTCCAGCTATGCCTCGCCTGGATCTCCGATCCGCTTTCCTGGAACAGACGACGGCCCGAAAGGTCCCTCCCCGCAAATGGGCCAGCACTCGCGGGATGTGCTTGCAGGCCTCGGCTATGACGCCTCCAAGATTGATGCGCTCTTCGACGGCGAGATTGTTCGCTGATCAGAAGGTTTCAGCCGCGTCATGCATGCCGCCTGTCCGCGGGTCTGATGTCGCCACCAACGCTGGAACCCCGGCCCAGGCATACTGCCAGAAGCCCTGATAGAGCAGCATCGCGAAGTAGAGCACGGCGACGGGGATCAATACCCCCGGGCTGGTGAACACCGCCATGACCTGATCTGGATCGACGTCCCCAACACTCATGTCGATGCCGCTGAACATGGCTCCGAACACAGTGAACGCGCCGATCATGTACAGAATGAGGATGCCGACATAGAGGATGAGCCCGAGCACGACGAAGGCACCAAGCATCGGCCAGAAGCGCCCTTTGGAAGCTCCCCACGCGCCGAAGAACGTCACTTTTTGATCGCGAATAGTCATTGCCCCTGCCGGGCTGAGTTTGACGGCGAAAAAGAGCCAGACGAACAGCAAGGCGAAGACGACAACAACCATCCACAGGCCCAGCAAAGCCACGCCACCGTCTGAGACGGCGCCAAGCGGCGCGATCAGAACCACCATGGCCAGAATGAAGGCCAGGTATGCAACGATGAAAGACACCATCCAGATCAGGCCAACCGCCAGCATCCGCCACTCATCATTGCCCCATCCGATCCGCAACCCTTCTTCCCGCACATAACGGCGCAAAACAGCGCTCTCCATCATCGACCAAAACGCCGCATAGATCAGCATCAACAGCAGATAGCCGAGGCCCAGCCTGCCGAGATCGCCGATCACGGCCTCCTCAAACACGCGCTGCACCCGAGATTCGGACGCGCCCTGAGCGATCATCGCGAACATTTGCGCATAAGCTGAAAACAGCGGCTGCAGCATGAAGAAGCTGAGCACGGCAATGACGATTACTCCAAGGCCATAGGCGGCGAGATAGCGCGGCAGAAACCCTGGCGGACCGTCGGTTCGCACAAAATGGAATGCCGCATTGTCAAAACTGAATGGTCTGGCCATTGATCCCTCCCTGAATCGCAACAAGAAGAGCTCAGCCTTGTCCTTGGGTCAATCAGTTCCTGAATCTGCAGGCGCGATCCGGGAATAAACCGCGGCGGCAAAACTGTGCCCGAGCCAGGCTGCCGGGACCTGGATCAGGCAGGCTATGACTGCAGATACAGCCCCGCTCTGCGGCGGTGGCAGCAAGCCCGTCAGCCCATTTGCGGCATAGCCAAGCGCGATCACCGGCACCGCGATCAAAACGACCATGCCCACTGACAGAGGCAGCACATACCCCTTGGTCCAGGCCCAGGTTCGAAACACATGCACCGCCCCGCGGCCAACGGTCGCCGCGGCGAACAACATCATCCGGACCGCAAACCAGAACACGCCGAGCAAGGCCAGCAGGAACAGGCCGAAGAGCGGGTAGAATGTGCCCCCCTCACGCATTTGCGCGGTCATGTCGG
>JABSQB010000033.1 GCA_013214545.1 Henriciella sp. | reverse complement strand
GCCAGCGGTCGCGGTACCAGAAAATCCAAGCGGGCTGCCTACTGCGACGACCCAATCACCGCGGCGCAATTGCGTGGACGGACCAAATTCGACAAATGGGTGCGGTCCTGGGCTGATCACTTTCAACACCGCAAGATCAGTCTCGGCATCGACGCCGACAATCTCCGCCTCAAGGACAGAGCCGTCATCAGTGGTGACTTCGATCTCAACCGCATTATCGACGACGTGATTATTGGTGACGATGTGACCTTCGGCGGAAATGAAGAAGCCAGATCCCTGGCCAAAGCCCTCACGCGGGCGCGGTGCTTCTTCACGCGGGATCAGGCCGAACTGTTCGCCAAATTGCTCAAGAAAACGCTCACGATCGGTCAGTTCGCGATCGGAGAGTTGAATTTCTGTGCGGACGCGCACACCGACAACCGCTGGGCTGACCTGCTCGATCAGATCGGCGAAAGACATCGGCGCACCATTTGGCGCTTCAAGTGTGATCGGATTGGCGTCGGCGTTTGGGAATTGAGGTCCGAGCAAGAACACGCCCATCGCTCCGGCGCCGACCATTCCGGCGACCATTGCATTTCGGGAAATGCCAAACAATTTCATCGACTTCCATGCCTCCAAAGATGTAATGTACCTATCTGGTACGAAATTTACGAAAGTAACAGCCTAACACTCATTAAAGATCATTAAGCCGGATTTGTGGCGAGATGTGTTTCCACTTTCGCGCCATGTTCAAGGGTTCGGTGCACCGGGCAACGGTCTGCGATCTCCAATAGGCGCTGACGCTGTTCCTCATCCAGATCTCCTTCAATTTCGATGTAACGCCTGAACACGTCGATTCGGTCTTTTGGTCCGCAGTCGACACAGTCAGCTGCGTGCTCTTTGGCATGCTCCAGCCCGACGCTGACGCGTTGTAATGGCCAGCCTTTCCGGTTCGCATACATGCGTAGCGTCATCGACGTACAAGCGCCAAGACCCGCCGTGACTAAGGCATAAGGGTCGGGCCCGGTATCGGCGCCGCCCACGCTTTTGGGTTCATCGGAGAGGAAGCGCCGCCCGCCGATCAGAACTTCATTCTGATAGGGACCATTGGCGAGCGTCTCGCGCACCACGGTTTTGTGCGCTTGAGGCGTCGTTGTCTGTGTCCCGGTCGACGGACCTGCAATGTAGCGCCCGGCCCATCCGGCAATCACATCAATCACAAACCCAGCATCATCCTTACCGGACAGCAAATGGTCGGCGCGGTCGAGGCTGACAAAGCTCTTCGGGTGCTTGGCGGCGAGGAACAATCCTGTGGCGTTGTCGATCCCCACGACATCGTCGCCGGGCGCATGCAGGATCAAAAGCGGCTTGCGCAACTCTGCTGCGGCGTCCTTGACGGTGGCCGCGCGGACATCATCCAAGAACTCCCGGCCGAGCGTGAATGGCCGACCACCGAGATTGACCTGCGCCGCACCCTTGGCTTCGATTTCTGGAACGCTGTCCTTGAACTGAGCCACGACATGGCCCGGATCGGATGGCGCTCCAATCGTCGCGACGGCGCCAACGCTGTCGATCTGTCCGGCGGCCACGATGGTTGCCGCACCGCCGAGTGAGTGACCGATCATCAAGCTGACAGGTTTGCCTTCTTGCTGCATCCAGTCGGCCGCAGCGATCAGGTCTGAGACATTGGATGAGAAGCCGCTGGTGGCAAACTCGCCTCCAGAATCACCAAGTCCGGTAAAGTCAAAGCGCAGAACGCCGATCCCTCCCTCTGCCAGTCCCCGCGCGACGCGGCTGGCGGCAAGGCTCTTTTTTGAACAGGTGAAACAATGCGCAAAAATCGCCCAGGCGCGCGGCGCATCGTCCGGCGTTTCGATCACGCCGAAGAGCGTTTCCCCAGCAGCATTTGAAAACTCAACGCGATCACTTTGCATATTCCAGCTCCCATCTTGAAGATATGCAGATAGGGTGAGACCACCCTGTGCGCCAATCAAGAGCTGCTCTCTATGTCGTGATCAGTAACTCGCCTCGGCTGTTGCAGGCCGCTCGACTCCTTCAAGCTCGCGCGGCTGATAATTCTCATCATGCTTGGCGAGGATTTCTTCGGCAACGAAGAGGCGGGTATCGGTTTCGAACGATCCTGTTGCGACGACGCCCTCACCTTCTCGAAAGAGGTCCGGCACCAGACCCGTGTAAGAGACTTGCACGGTTTCGCCTGACCCGTCCTCGATAATGAAGAGCATTTCAGCGCCTTCGCCATTGCGACGCGAGTCCGGCTGAACGAAACCACCAATACGAACGCGTTGACCTGGCTCAGGCATGCCGCGCTCGACGAGCAGCTGCGGGGTATAGAACAGATCTGCGTGCTGGCGCAGCGCCATCCCGGCCACCACCACTGCGGAAACCACCAAAATGGCGGCCACACCAACAGCGTAAAGTCTTCTCGTTCGAGCTCTCATATCGTCTATATAGTCGCTTCTCGGTGAATCGCCCCTGCGGCACGTTGATCAGGCGCGGCGCAATCGTACCGATGCCCTCAGGCCTCCTAGCGGACTTTCATCGAGGGTGAGGCTGCCGCCATTCATGCCCGCAATATCGGCTACAATGGAAAGGCCAAGCCCCGTCCCAGGCGCGGTTTCATCCAGCCGCACACCGCGTTTGACGGCCTGCTCACGCTCTTGTGGCGACAGACCCGGGCCGTCATCGTCGATATGGATGACAATCATCCCGTCCTCATCTGGTCCGGCGCTGACCCTTACATCGCGCTGCGTCCATTTGCAGGCATTGTCGAGCAAGTTGCCGAGAATTTCTTCCAGATCCTGTTGCTCTGTCCGCACATAAAGCGTCGCGGAGATATCGACCGCGACTTGCTTGCCCTCACGCTCAAACAGCTTGTTCATGACGCGGGCTATGCCGTCAGCCGCTTCCAGGACCTGCGTGCGCACACCGAGCGCCTCAGCACGCGCCGCAGCCTGAGCGCGGCGTAAATAGTGCTCAACATTGGCGTGCATGGTTTCGGTTTGCCGCCGCACCACATCGTCCAGCTGAGACTCGCCCTTCGCCTCGTTGCGCAGCACGGCGAGCGGTGTCTTCAAGGCATGTGCAAGATTGCCCACATGCGTCCGCGACCGCGTGACCACAGAGCGATTGTGCTCGAGCAATTTGTTCAGCTCAGCACTGAGCGGCTGTACCTCTTCCGGATAATCGCCAGAAAGGCTCGCCTGACGTCCTTCGCGGATGTCGGTGATATCGGATTGAATACGATCCAGCGGTCTGAGCGCAAACCTCAAACCGAGGGCCATGGCCAGCAGGGTCCCGCCCGCCAGGGCCGTCATCGCGATGATCAGGATGGTGCGCAGCTCTTCTGCGCCTTCATTCGATTGGGTGATATCGGAGGCAGCAACCAGCAGGATCGGATTGTTCCGATTGGGAATGGTGATCGACTGCACGGCAATGCGGATCGGCTCACCGGCCGGACCGTCAGAATTGCTGCCACGGATCACCGCTCCCGGTTCCGCCAAAGCTGCTTCGGCGAGATCTGATGGCAGAGGCGGTTCGCCATCCCAGACGCTGCGGGGGCGGATATCGTCGGACAGGGACCCTTGATCATCGACCGCAATGATCACCCAATACTGCCCCGATAGCGGCGTTTCGAAACGGGGATCTGACGGCAAGCGTTCCGGAATATCCCGGATGCGGCCGGAATTGTCGTCCAGCGGCTCAATCGCGCGCGCCAGAGTCACCAGCGTGGAATCGAGATCGTCATCCAGCAGGTTGATGGTCTGTGCCTGATAGACCGCAGAGATCGCAACCACACCGCCGACCACGATCAGCACACTCCACAACAGCGCACCAATCAGAATTCGGCGCGCGAGCGACAGTCCACGCGTTTTTCTCCGGAAGGCTGGCAAGGTGCTCATATGCGAAGACTTGCCCGAATCGGGGCTAGGTCACAACGCCGGAGCGTTCATCGTCCGGCACCACCAGACGATAGCCAAGGCCGCGCTCAGTCTGGATCCGGTCATTGCCGATCTTCTTGCGCAGACGTCCGATGAACACTTCAATCGTGTTGGAGTCGCGGTCAAAGTCCTGATCGTAAATATGCTCGACCAGTTCCGTGCGCGGCACAACGCGTCCCTGGTGGTGGATCAGATAGCTCAACACTTTGTATTCGTGCGCGGTAAGCTTGATCGGTTCGCCATCAACGGTCGCGCGGGCCGCGCGGGTATCGAGACGCAGGGCGCCGGCTTCAATCGCAGCGACCGCATGGCCAGAGGCCCGGCGCAGCAAGGCACGCAGGCGCGCCAGGACTTCTTCAGTGTAGAACGGCTTGGTGACGTAATCGTCGGCGCCAGCATCAAACCCGGCGACTTTCTCGCTCCAGCGATCGCGTGCGGTAAGGATCATGACCGGGAAGGTTTTCCCGTCCTCGCGCCAACGCTCGAGGATCGTAACCCCGTCCATTTTCGGCAAGCCAAGATCGAGGATCACCGCGTCATACGGCTCCGTATCACCAAGGAAATGACCATCCTCTCCATCCGCGGCGAGGTCCACCGCATAACCGGCATGGGTGAGCGCATCCGCTAACTGGCGGCGAAGGTCTGCTTCGTCTTCAACAACAAGAATTCTCATGATTAGGTACCCTAGCTCGTAGAGATGATACGTCCAGTTTGAGCATTGACGGTGATTCGCAACCGTTCGCCCTTTTCTGTCATCCAATCGACAACATAAACTTGGCCGCCACCGCGATTATACAGGTTGGCGTCGACCTGATAGCCGCCATAGCGGCGCTTTAATTGCCGAAAGATATCGCGCAATGGCACGACATTGCCCTTGTCACGGGCATCTCTCGCCTGATCAGCGGTGAAGGAATTGCCCAATTGCGCATGCGCCGCGCTCGGCAGAGCCGGCGTCGCAAACGCGAAAAACAGGAACAGGGCGACAATTTTCTTCATCACGATCACGATATGCTCAAAAGCCTCTGAATGGATAGTGAATGGCGACAAAGGAATTCAGTCATTTTCCATAGCCCCGCGCCCAGTCGCGCAGACCGGAATCCTTTGGATCCTCAATCTGAATCTCCAGCCGCGCGTACAGATTGCCAGCTTTTCCCGGAACTTGCACGCCTTTTGAGCGAAGGCGCAATGTGGCCCCTGAATTGGACCCTTCCGGAATTTTCAGTGAGATCGGCCCCATCGGTGTATTCACTTCCACCTGCCCGCCGAGCAGCGCGGTCTTCAACGGCACCGGAACCGTCATGCGAATATCACTGCCGTCTCGCGTCCAGATCTTGCTCGGACGCACGCTGATTTCCAGCAAAGCATCTCCCGGTGGTCCGCCGCTATTAGAGGGTTTGCCCTGACTTTTCAGCCTGAGCGTTCGCCCCGTCTCTATGCCTGGCGGGATCGAGACATTCAGCGCCCGTCCGTCGGCCATCATCATTTCCCGGCGCGCACCTGTGACCGAATCCTCAAACGAGATTTCCACGCGGTAGCGCATGTCCGCGCCTTTGCGCGGGCCGGGTCTACGCCGACCGCCGCCAAACATCCCCGATAGGATTTCCTCGAACGGGTCACCCTGGAAGCCGCCGGCGGTGCGACCAAATCCGCCAAAGCCCTGCTGCCCCCCGAACCCGGTTGGATTTCCATCGCCGTCAATCTCACCGCGATCATACTGGCCGCGTTTGGTCTCGTCGCTGAGGATTTCATAGGCCGCGGAGGCAGACTTAAAAATTTCTGCCTTGTTCGCATCGTCCGGATGCAGGTCTGGATGAGACTCTTTTGCCTTGCGTTTATAGGCGCGGCGAATGTCGTCAGCACTCGCAGTGCGCGACACGCCGAGGGTTTTGTAGAGGTCTTTACTCATCGCCGCGTGTGTTCCGGACTTTACTCCGGAGCACACTTAAGCCCGTCACAAAGGAATGGAACCCCATTCCCCCACCCGGTCGTCTGCAGAGATTTCTGCCACCCGGATCTTATCCGCCGTAGTGCTACTCAGCTGAAGCTCCGATTCGCTCTGGGAGAATTGAGAGATCAGCGCCTCTTCCAGATACAGCTCGATCTGAAACACCGCATCGGTCGGCGTGTCAGACAGGTCCCAATTGTTTGAATAGTGTGGCCCTCGCGCCGTCCAGCTGACGATCGTTTCACCTGCGACCCGGCGAGCGCTGAGGTGTCCGACCCGCCAGGGCAAGCTGGCGCGGTCCTGAAACTCAATCGAGCCGAGTTCACCGCCGTCGACCTGGCTGAGGAAGGTTTGTCCATACGCTTCGCGCGTGAGCGGCAGCGCGACCAGTCGATCATCGGTGAGAACAACGCTCGCACCCGGTGCGACAGCGCGAACGGGACTTCCAGCCAGTCCACGCAGGAGACCGGACAGCCGCCACGTATCAATTGCAACCAGCTCTGCGCTTTGCCATCCGATCAACTCCCATCCCGTATCATGCTCGATCAAGATCCGGTTCTGGCCCGAGAGAACGGCATCGCGCGCAATCGAAGAAAAGGAAGCATTCGGCATTTCCAATTCGATCATGCCGCCTTCATCCCAACGTCCGAGCGGCCCCGCATTGAACGGGGCAGTCAGAACACCAAGCCCCGCCGAAGTGCGAAGCGTGGCAACCTCAGACAGCGTTTCAATCGAGCTCCCGAGTTTCAGTGTATATGTCCCAATCCAGGGGTCGGCCGCGGCAGCGACCCAGACGGCCGCTCCACCGAGATGCTCTAACGGGGGCCCGTCTACGATTTGCAGGACGGGGTCCGCGCGCACGATGGCAGCGTCGCCATCAGACGGCGGCTCTATACTTTGGGGGAGCGTTGGTCGGGCACGCGTCGGGCGCAGTCCAAGCCGCCGCTGCAGACCCCGCTCTTCGATGCGATGTACGATCCAGTCTGCATCCGCGACAGTCACCCGGTCCAGGATCTCCAGTCCCCGCGCGACCCCTGGCGCAAGCGACAGCGACTGGCGCTCGGTGTCTAAAATGTCAGTCAGACGTTGCTCGGCGAGGATGCGGGCTTGTCCCTCGCCCATGACAATCGGATAGGAGAGCCCGACCTTCAGCTCTGATGCCGCGCCCGTTCGACGCGCTTCGATCACGGCCGGGGCATAGGACAGATCTCCGGAAATGAATTGAAGCGAGACCGCGCTGGGCTGCTTGTCGAGGAGGTCACGAGTCGCCGACAAAGAGTCTTCGATCGCCGCATCAAGCGCAAGCTCCGCGACCGGTTGAGTGCCATCATGTTCGGCCCGCAATCCGGTCTCGGTTTCGATCACGCTGAAATCGAAGGCGTCTGCGAGGGGAGATAAGGCGCGGGCAAGCGAGGACACCGAGTCGAGGACAAACCCTTCCAACACGCCATCGACCCCCTCCGCATCGATTTCAGTACCAGCGCGCGCAGCACAATCCTCAATCAATTCGGCGACGCTGATTAGCCCCGTTCGTCCATTCAGCCAGTGTCCGAATTGCCAATTGGGACCGTCGCTCCAGACGTCTTCGCGTGAAGGATAGGCCGGCCAGGGCCGTCCGTCCCAGGCCCAGTTCAGGACCTGCTCAACCATGGGCTGGCCCCGCCAGAACGTATTGGCCACGGCGAGCGCGCGGCGTTGCAACAAGTCATCACGCGCGCCGATTGAGAAATGCGGCAGTCGGCTTTCCGCGCTCTTAGGATCGAAGAACAGGTTCGGCGCATTCGTTCCTTTATCGACCGCGGGTACGCCGAGTTCGATCAGGCGAACAGGTTTGGAGCCGGGAACCCATGCCGTTGCACTCGTATCGCGCACGCCGGCCGCACGCGGATGATGCGATTGGCCCCACCAACTGGCGAGGTCTTTTTGACGGAACACCCAGTCCTCACCATAAGCGCCGTCCGCGATCGGCCTGCGGGTCTGCGAGGTGCGGTCCGCGTCACTCGCATAGTACCAATCATAGGCCTCGCCGCCGGATAAATTGTGTTGCAGATAGGCTTCGTCGCCGATCTGATCGAATCCGGCCATCCGGTCGAGATGATCATCGCCGTCCCGCCAGTCTGACATGGGCGGATACCAATCGAGGCCAACGAAATCCACGTCCGGCGAGGCCCAAAACGGATCAAGCGGGAACAGGACATCGCCGCTGCCATCGCTCGGTAGGTAGGCGCCATATTCGGTCCAGTCCGCGGCGTAGGAGATCGCAACCCCATCTCCGATAATCGCGCGGACGTCACTGGCAATTTCGATCAAGGCTTCGACAAAAGGGAAACGTCCCTCATCATCACGAACCCGCGTCAGCCCGATCATTTCCGATCCAATCAGGAAGGCGTCAACGCCGCCCGCTTGGACTGACAGACGCGCATGATGCAGGATGAAATGACGAAAGCCGAAGCCGCCATCCTCTCCGACGAAAGCCTCGATGGCCGCCCGCGCTGAGGCCGTCCGGTCATCAGTGACGGTCAGGCGACCGCGCCAGGGAAAGGCGGCCTGTTCGCTTTCGCCGTAGGGATCGGGCAAGTCATTGCCGGGCGGGATATCCATCATCAGGAACGGCGACAAGGTCACGGCGAGCCCCGCCGTTTTCATTGCCTGTATGCCCTCAATGACGGCCTGGTCGGCGGGCGTGCCGCCATAGTTCGGACGGTCATCGGTGCGTGAGATCAGATGCGCAGCTTCGCGGCCCATGCCATCGACCGCCCAGGCATATGGCACGGTCTCCCGATCAAAAGTCTCGACACCCGGTCGGATCCGGCAGCGCGCGGCGCGCAGGTCGCTGCCGAACCAGGCCACCGTCAGAGCCGTGTGGGATACCTTCGGCAAGTCACTGCTCAATTGCTCCAGCGACAGACAGAAATCCGCGGCGCCGCGCGCATTGTTCATGTTGAGCGGTCGCTCGATCCCCGGGAAGCGACGCTCGCGGACAATAGAGGTCGCGTAGACAAACTCACCGCTTCCCGGGATGACGTTCACGCCTTCGACGTGCTGGCTAAGGCTATCAGCCTCGGCCCGTCCTGCGCGAACCACTTCGAACGACATTTGCGGCAGACGATTGCCATAAGCGTCGAGCGGAAAATCCTCGAACACAATGTAAGCGGTCCCGCGATAGGCTGGGGCATTACCGCCGCCTTCAATGGCCTCAATCAGAGGATCGGGCAGCTGCGCGTCGGTGCCGGAGTAGAGGCGCCAGTTTACCTCGCTGAGCGTCACAAATTCGCCATTCGCCCAGACCCGGTCGACGCGCGTGATCGGCCCCTGACACAACGCCACGGCGAAGCTCACCGAATACGTGTACTCGCTATATTTCGGCCCGCCTTTTCCAGCCGACTGCTCGCGGCGATACTCTTTGAAGCGTGAGGCCCAGATCACCTGCCCGCCGACCCGCATACGGCCATAGACCAGCGGCAGCCCTGCCCCTTCCCGGCTTTCCATGACATGCAGCGACTTGATCCGCGGACCTTCCGAGACCGGTGCCAGAGATGCATCGATGGCGCGGCCAGCAAGCCGCCCGACGGCTTCGCCCAGCACCGCCCCGGACAGGTTCTGCCCGAATACGCTCAAACCATTGGGGAGCAGATGAGAGCCAATCACGGACCCGGCTTGCGACAAGACAATTTCAGCCACGGTGATGATCCTCCAGGACAAAAAAAGACCGGCCAGAGGGACTGACCGGTCTTACAAAGTTGAGTGTGATGTCGGCTTTACAGGTCGCCGCCACCCCACAGGACAGAGTAGGCCTCACAGTGAACGAGAACGCTGCCATACTGTGACAGGTCGACCCCGGCCGGCACTTCATATTCCTGCGTACCTTTGGTGTTTTTCAGTTCGCCAATGTTCAGCGATCCGTCGACGGCGTTTTTACCCGTGGCGTCTGCAACGCTCTTCGGCGACAGGAAGATTTTCAGATCCGGCCCTTTGGCTGCGCGAAAATCATCTGCAAAGACGATGAAGGTCTTGCCATCACGCTCGACTACAGACCAGGAGCCTTTCAGTTTCTTGGACTTCTTGACGAAATCGCCAGACGTGGCGAAGGCGGCTTGCTGGGCGACCGTGCTCTGCGCGATCACTGGCGCGGCGGTCATCATGCCAGTCATTCCGATGGCGAGGGCGGCAAAAGCAGCTTGTGTGAGTTTCATTGTGCGTCTCCTAAATTTAACTCGTGCTTGTTCGATGCAGCCCATCTAGAAAGCCGCGCGAACAAGTGCCAATCACCCTCGATCACAGGGCCGTGCGCTGGATGTGAAGCCCGGCTCAGGAAACGCGAAAGCCGCGGCGATGCGTCTTTGCCACCACGGCACCAAGCGCGTCTCGCACACCGCTTTGCCCCAATAGGCGTGTATGATCCGGTCTGCTCCAGATACGACGGCGCAATGCTTGGCGGGATGGCCCAGTCCCATGCGAAACAGAAACACGTCGCCCGGCTGCGCCGCCGAAATCGGGATCTCCTTGAGGTGCCGCCGCGCCGCATCGAGCAGCGTGTCTTGTTTCAGAGCTTCGGCCCAATCCGGCGTATACGCGGGCACCGACTCTGGCTCTTCACCATACACGTCGCGCCAGATCCCACGGATCAGACCGAGACAGTCTGTCCCCACCTGTTTGACACTCGCCTGATGCCGATATGGGGTGCCGATCCAGCTGCGCGCCGCCTCGACAATCTGCACCCGGCTCATCTCTGCCCGCCATCATTGTTCGTGGCCGCAGGTCCAGCCAGAATGAAATCATTGCCCGGCATATGCGGGAAGCCGCGATAGTTTTCCGAATTGGCAAACACGTCGCGGCAGGTTTCGAACCGCTGGTCGCAGGTCCGGCCCAGGGCCTCGACGCCGCAGCGCGCATCGCCAAGTTCGGCGTCGCATCGCTTTTGCAACACGCGGCCCAGCGGACGTTCGAGATCTGATTTCAGCGAGACGAGCTCCGCCGCATATTGCCCCGTTTCGGTCAGGGTCAGCTCGCTCAGATATCCACTCCAGACATGACGCTGGCCACTCTCGGGCGAGGCCCAGTCGGCTTGATAGACCTGGACGCGGCAGCCATCCCAAAGCCCATTCCTGAGATCGGCTTCCAGGATCGCATCGCTCGACACAACACCCTCGCCTGCCGCCATGCCGGGCTTCAGGCTGTCGCTTTGCACGAACGCACCGGCCTCGCAGGCGCCGCCCGGCTGATAGGTCATGTCCTGCACGGTGAGCACCTGATCATGATCGGTAAAACCAATGACAACACCATCGCGCCGACTGAGCCGCCAGCATAGGCAGAGCGTGAGCGCCTCGCCGCTGAGCCGAGTTGCAAGCGCCTCTGAAATCTGTTTCATAATTCCCTCTAGAGAAGTTCGATCAGTCCAAGACTGACAACGCGGCCAGCGCCGAATGCCTCGACCACGCCATTGATCTGATCACTTTCAAAGCGGACCGCGCACTCAAACTCGAACCCGGCGCGAATGATGGCGCCGTTCGCGGGTGCTGTGTCGAAGAGAAGCTCTCCGCGCTCAGTCGAGGCATGCCAACCACTGTTGAGCTCCGTGCCATCTACCGACACTCGGGTCGTGCCGAAGACGGGCTTCTGGATGTCGCGGCTGACGCCGTCATAATCCTTGCTCAGCTGAAACGTGGTTCTTGTGCCATCGCCGATGCCGACGAACTGATCGTCGCTGCTCACCGAGGTACCAGGCGGCGCGCTCGAATGATCGACCGGATCACGAAATCGAAACCCGTAGAGCGGTCCCATGCGCGCTTCGAAGAAACTGATCAGCTCTTGCAGTCTGGAAAGATCGGTCACGGCGCCGCCAACATCCCAGCGTCGTCTTGACCCGGCCCACTTGCTGTTGCGTACCTCCCGCCCACTGGCGAGCGTGACGATCTCGGTCCTCCGCTGCGGACCGCCGACCGCGCCGAGGGCCAAACGCATCGGGAAGCTGACTTCATGAAACCCGGTCATCCGAACCGTGCGCCTTTCGCCGCGGCCAGAGCAACGGCATTGGCAATCGCGCCAGCGGCGCCGATTACAGGTCTTTGAGCGGTCCCACCCGGGAGCGCCATGTTGAAGTTTACGGTCTGACCGGCCTGCCCCAGGCTCGATTGAGCGATCACCGCCTCAGCCGCGATGCGCGCAAGATCGCCAAGGATCGACTCGGCCATGCGCCGGAAGTCAGCCTCGCCCGACCGGGCCGCGCGGCTAAGAGCCTGTTCAATGTTCAGGCTGGCGCGATCAAAGGCCTGCTCGAGCAAGGCGGCGGCTTCAAAGCCCGGTCCTTCCACCAGGTGCGCCAGGCTATCGCTGGCCGCTTGTAAGTCGGTTTCTATCTCATCCATCGGGATGGGTCTCCATCAGGAATAAAAGGTCGTCGGCATCAAATGAGGGGTCTCGGAGTGCAGACAGCCAAAGCCATTCGCGCACCGAAAGCTGCCAGAATGCCTCTGGCGAAAGACCGCGAGAAACGGCGGCGCGAAACATCTCAGCCCAGGGCAGCACGAAACGCCTCCGCGATTGCCCGCGCCGCTTCAGACGGTGACACACGCTCAACCGATTGCGCGCCACCCGCGCCGCGCACCAGGACTTGCAGCACCTCTATTAGTTCCGCCGCAGACAAGTGTCTCATCCGAAGCTGCAGGTCCGACAGCGAGGCACAGCCAAACAGCTGTTCAAGCTCGGCCAGACCGCCCAGCGTCAGGCAAATCGGGACCACCGCATCGGCGACCTTCACCGCCACTTCACCGCGCGCCGCGTTCATGCTGCGGCCTCGAAGGTGAGCGCACCCGCGCTTTCCAGGGCGATGGCAAAGCCTGCTTCGCCATCATATGTGCCGCTCCATTTCAGGTCGCGGATCTGCATCGGGCCGGTAAGCTCACCCAGCCCAGGAATGATCAGCTGCCATTGCGCGATCTCGCCGGCAAAGAAGACCGCTCGCATTCGCGCGTCGCTGGCCGTGTCCTTGAACACGCCCTGCCCACGCACCCGGGCGGATTTAACCCCGGCGCCCGCGACGAGCTCGCGCCAGCCATCCGGGCTGTCGGCGGCTGTACCATCCACGCTCTGAGCATTCAGCTCGATCTCGCTGGCGCGGATGCCCGCGACGGTTTCATAGGTCTGGGTGCCAGTCCCGTCGGCGATCTTGATCAGGACATCGCGGCCTCTTTGCCCGGCCATGTTCAGACCCCCTCTGTGATGATGCGAACGCGCAGAACGCCTCTGAGCGTCTGCCGGTTCGGCGCGCGCATGACGTCGGAATATGTCGGATGGATCAGCACAATGTGCTGGCGTGCGAGACTGGTTTCGACGCGTTGCAAGGCGCCTCGCACAGTCGCCAGCAGACGCTTGGCTTCCGCCTGTCCCCCGGTCCGCGATCGCGAAGCAAATTGCAACCGGTACTCCGCTCCGGAAACCCCGGCGGCGCCTGCATCCCGGCGCTCGCACTTTTCAAGCACGATATAAGGATAAAGCGCAGCGCGGCTCTCATCATCAAACACCCGCGCCGGAGATCCGAGCAATTCCTGCACCGCTGCGTCGGCGCGCAGGTGACTGAGGATATGCTCGATCAGGTCTGCATCGCGGGTGTCAATTTCAGTCAGGACGGTCATAGGCGCACCTCTCGCCGCGCTTCGAGGATGGCAGCGACCTCATCCGGCAGCGCTCCGCTGGAGCTGAGATCGAACGCACCCGGCGAGCGCGCGGCATAGAGCACGCCGGTCAGGCGCAGTACGGCTTCCTGCAAGTCTTCCGGCACCTCCGACGCAGCGCCGTAGCCTGCTTGATAAGCAACCTCGACCGAGCCGCCGGTTTCGATCGTCGGCAGGAGGCTCCAGGGTCGCAGACCGAGACGCCCGCAATCGATCCGGAACCGGTCCGTCACATCTGTGCGGACGCCCGCGGCATCGACACCCTCAACAGCGATCAGTGCGATCACCGGACGGCGAGGCAATAACGCCCCGCGCCCGGCCAGGGCCGTGGGCCATGCCAGCCACTCGACCCGGAGCGTCTGTTCAACCAGCGCCAGCCCAGCCGCTTGTTCGATCCGCGCCCGGGCGCTCTGGAGCAGACGCGCGACCAGCTCGTCCTCTCCCTCATGCCCAATGCGCAGGAAGTCTTTCGCCGCGGCGAGCGTCACAGGCTCCTCCGCTGGCGGTGTGATCACCGTCAGTTTTGTCATGGCTCTCGATTTTTCAGATTGAGGAACGGGTTCGCGCGGCTCAGAATTTCATCACTTTGATCGCGTCAAAATTCTGCACCCCGCCGCCCACGCGTTTCGTTGTGTAGAACAGGACGTACGGCTTGGACGAGAACGGATCGCGCAAAACTCGCGCGCCCTGGCGATCGGCAATCAGATAGCCGCGCCGGAAATCGCCAAAGGCAATCGCCGCAGCGCCGTTGGCAATATCCGGCATATCTTCCAGTTCGGTGACCGGATAGCCGAGCACAGTCGAGGCGTCGCCGCCAATACCGGGCGCCCAGAGGTATCGTCCATCGCTGTCTTTCAGTCTACGGACAATCGCCGCCGTCCGCCGGTTCATGACGAAGCGCCCATTGGTGCGGAACTGAGATTTCGGCGCATGGATCAGGTCAATCAGCTGGTCACCTGCATCGGTCTGCGTGAAGTCGCCATCGACCGAGCCGATCTTGCCCCAGGTATGGCCGGCATCGTCTACAATCGTCTGCGACAGGAAGCCGCTCGGCTTACCAGACCCGTCACCCGTCACAAAGGCGGCGCTTTCCTGCACGCTGAACGCAGCCTCCACCTCATCGGCGAGCCATTCATCAATATCGGCATACGCATCATCGAGCAGCGTCTGGGTCGCTGCCGGCATGGCGTAAAGCTCACCGGCGGGAAATTCGAGCAGCTCCAGGCCGTCCGTGCTGGTCTCAGAGCGGGCATCCGTCTCACCTGTCCATTGCGCGCCGACGCCGAGCGAAACAGGCTTGCGATACGTCCCGGCAGAGGTCTGGCGCACGGTCGCAATCTGGCGCATGGGCGAGGATTGCATCAGCCGCGATTCAATCAGCCGATCGAGCTCTGGTGGCGCGACATAGCCGCCTTGCTCATCCGTTCCGGCAGACAGCGATTTTGTGTCGAGGCGCGCCAGCCCGCTTTCATCTCCGGTGCGCAAATAGCGCGACCAGGCCGTCACATGCGCCTCATCGACCGGATCCGCTAGCACATCACCAGGGCGCGCCGCTTTCAAGCTGAGCACATCGAGGCGTTTATCCATCCGGGCCAGCTTGTCCTCGAGCAGAGGGTCCACCGCACCTTTGCGCTCCAGGTCCAGCAGGCGCGCATCATTCGCTGCCTTATAGGCTTCAAATGTCGCCAGGAGTTCCGCGGTGATCGTGTTTGCGTCGCCGGTCATGGCTTTGGTTTCCTTGGTCATCTTTTCTCCTTCAGACCCAAAATTCAGATGTGTTCGAAGCGCGCGGCGGGCTGCATCGGGTCCGCCACCAGCGATATTTCGATCAAGTCGACATCAATCAGCACCCGCCCGCCCTCTGCGCGTGGTGTCCATAGACGTGGGCGAAACCCGATCGACAGCCCGTCGAGCCCGTCTTGCACCAGCCGCGCCGCGCTCTCGGAGTCGACGAGGCCGCGCACAAACAAGCCAAAGCCCGTTTCGCTGATCCGTACCCAGCGCCCGGCGACAGCCCCGCTCTGGTGCTGCAACAGCATGGCGGGTGGTCGCGCGCGCAAACTCCGCGCAAAAGCCCCAGCCCGAACCACATCTCCGCAACGATCCGCGCGCCCGAAGACCGAAGCATAGCCTTCGATCAGCAGAGGCTGGCGGGACGCTGGCGGCGTCCATTTACGCGCCAGGTTCACAGACCCTCGACCTTGTCTTCAATGCGGTCGAGCTGTGCCTGTACCGCCTCCAGTCTGGCTTCAACGCGCGCGAGGCGCTCGGCCGTTGGCACCTGCGCCTCCACCCGCACTTCCAACGCCGCAATCCGCTGCGCGGCTGCGCCAGCCCAGACCAGAACCCCACCAGTTTGAACCGCGAGCGCCAGGAGCACGGCAGCGCTCAGTTTGCGTTCGATCATGTCTGCGCCTCCACGCCCAGCATGGCGCGTTTTTCTTCATCGCTCAGGAAGCTTGAGGCCGAGACCCGTGCCCACACCGCATCACGTTCAGCGGCGAAGGCGGGGACCTGGTCGATTTGGGCGGTGACCGCGACATCTTCGAAACGCCCACGCAGCCAGACGCCAAGCGCATTCGCGGTCTTCTGAACCAGCGGCAAGACGGTCAGCCGCCAGAAGGCCGAATGCGCCTCCTTATAAGTCGCATAAGTATTGTCGCCCGGTATCCCGAGCAGCATGGGCGGCACTCCAAAGGCGAGTGCAATCTCACGCGCCGCAGCGTGGCGGGTTTCGGCGAAATCCATTTCCGCCGGTGACAGGCTCATCGGCTTCCAGTCGAGCCCGCCCTCCAGCAGCAGCGGCCGACCGGCATTGGCCGCGCCACTGTGTTCAGACGCCAACTGTTCTTTCAGGCGGTCAAACTGCTCATCCGTCAGCCGCGCGCCATCTTTGCCATACATCAAAGCACCCGACGGCCGGGCGGCATTATCGATCAGCGCCTTGGCCCAGCCGGCTGAGCCATTGTGCATGTCCAGCGCGCGACGGGCCGCGGATAGCGGCGCCAGACCATAAGCGCTGCCGCTTGGGTGATAGAGTTTCAGGTGCAGAACCGGCGACCAGCCATCGCGTTCGCGGCCAATCAGACGCTCCCCTTGCTTTCGCTTCACCGCATAGCCGGAAACATGTCCGCGATCATCCAGGCGGACGCGCACCGCATCCGCGCGCAGACCGAACAGACCCCGCGGCGTGGTCTCCCCTGTCAGCGTCACAGCTTCGGCCCAGGCATTTCCCGTCACCTGCAGATCGATATAGAGCTGCTTGAGCAGGCCCTGTCCGGACTGGTCAGGCGACGGCTCCTGCAGCAGGTTTTGCGCCGCTTCGTCGCTGCACTGAAGCGCAATCGAAGCGGCCGCCTCGGCGATCATCCGGGCGCAGCGATAGACGATCGCATTACCCGCATAGCCTTCGCGCACCAGTGTCGCCGGATCGGTGCGGCCCCAACTCGCTTGCGGCAAGGCCGACAGGGCAATCCAGGACTCGCTGTTTTTCACGTCTGGTTTCGACCAGGGCAGCTTCATTCATCTCTCCGATGACCGTTACAGTTCTCAACGCTAGGGAATGTAGCGGCAGCGGAACCCCACCGGATCCGTTTCCAGTTTCTTAAGTATTTTCAGGCGATTTGATGGGTATTGAGAGTACTGGTTCCCCACCCTTAGGGCGTGGGCAGAGTAATTTTCCAAACATCGGTACGTAGAATAAAAAGGGGGCTAAATGCTCGGGCGTGTCATTTCCGTTGCCAATTCAAAAGGCGGCGTTGGTAAAACCACCACTACAGTGTCTCTGGCGGAGGCATTTGCCGCCGAAGGATACAAGACCCTGGTCGTCGACCTGGACAGCCAGGCCAATGCCTCGCTCCTTATCTATGGCGAAAATGGCGATGAGCGGCTCTATGACGCGATCCACAATTACACCAATGTCTCTGACTATCTGCGCGAGAATTTCCTCGGCGAATGTTTCGCCCATATGACCAAGTTCATCGTCCCGCATGCGAGCGACGTGACTTTCATGGGCAAGCCGCTGGACCTGTCGCTGGTGCCTGCCACACCGGGTCTGCGCCGGGCTGAGCGCGAGCTGATTTATATCCTGACCGAGCAGGGCTACTCGATGACGGCGATTGAAGGCCGGGTGGGCCTGCGCATGCGTCAGGATATGGCCGACCTGCGCAAGCAATATGACATCGTCATCTGCGACTGTCCGCCTGGGATCTCTGCGATGACCGAAGCGACCCTGTCGGCGTCTGACCTGATCATCGTTCCGACCATCCCGGATTTCATGTCGACTCTCGGCCTCGACCTGTTCACCGGCGACATTATTGAAAGCCTGAAGAAGCGCGGCCTGTCCAATCGCCCGGTCGTGCTGCCCACCAAGTTTGACGGCTCAGCGCATCAAAGCATCGTGCTCGACGCGATGCGCGAAGGCGCCGCTGATCCGCAGAGCGAATATCACATCTTCCAGACCGTCATTCCGCAAAAGCCTGAATTCGCCGCCAACCCGGTTGAGCTCGGCGCCAACCCGACTTTAGCGCAGAAATGGCCCGGGGATGCTTTGGCCACGGTGAATATGCTATATCAGGAAGTGCAAGCCCGACTCGCGGCGCAATCGAAACCAGCAGCAGCTTAAAACCCATGGCCCTAATTCCAGACGGACGCGCAGCGCTCTCAGCGATCCTCGCTCATGAGTCCCTGTTTCCGCGCGTCAAAGACTCTGACCTGTCCGCAGCGGCGATCAAGCTCGCCCGCAAGCAGATTATCGCCGCGGGGCTCAGCCGCGACGATTTGCTGGCGCTGAAGGACACGCTTGGCGCTGACATGTTCGAGAAGACGCTGGACAGCCTGACACCGTATCATGTGAAGCTGCTGGCCCGCCGGCTCGACAAGACGGCGGCGGAAATTGAAGTCAATACAGGCAGCTCTGCTCTGTCGCATGTGCGCAAGATCCTGGCGGGTGATGTGACGCCGAGCGATGGTCCCGCAGCCGCCGAACCAGCTGACACGCCTTCCCCGGCCAAGAACAAATATCTCGGTCGCAAGGCGTTCCGGACGGGGCGCTAGCGGGGACGTCAGAGCTGCCGGATTCGCGGCAGGCCACCCGGTTTCAGCATCAGCGCCGAGATCGCCCAGACCAGCGCATCGACCCGGTCTGGTGATCCCGTAAAGCCATCGGTGCCGAACCGGCACATCTCGTCTTCCAGCGCGTTCAGCGCCCCGATATGGGAGATCCGCCCTTGCTGATACAAGGCCGCGACCGGGACGGCCCGCGCGCGTTTGCCGAGCCTGGCATGGACGAGATCGACGGGCACCTCGCAGGCCACGCTGTCAAACACGGTGCGCAGCATGTCGCCGCCCTGATTGGCCTCGGCGACGATGCGGGAGACGCCGCAGTCGCGGGCCAGGCTGACCGCGCGGGCGGCCCAGTCTGAGGGCGTCAGGCCGCGCTCCGTTGCGTCGGCAAGGACAAAGCCGCGTTCGCGATATCCGGCCTCGCGACTCGTCCCGGCGGCGATGATCCCGCAGGCATCAGACTGGCGGTGGCTGGTCACGGGCGGGTCGACGGCGACGATCAGGTCATCGAACCGGGCGGGCGGCGCGAAGAGCCGGTACGCCTCAATATCGCTGCGCCGCCAGAGCGCGCCTTCGAGATCTTCGAGCAGCTCGCCCTGAAGCTCCTGCCGCGCCAGCGCTGTCCCGGCATAGGCCGCTTCAATATCATCAACAAAGCGCGGGGCGAGATTGTCCGCATTGTCCCGGGTCGAGCTGTGGGTGACCACCGCTTCGCCAGCCATCAGGCGTTTGACCAGCGGCACCGGGCGCGGTGTCGTGGTGGCGACACAGCGCGGGGCCTCACCCAGCCGCAGGCCAAATTGCAGATTGTTCCAGACCGTCTCACCGCGGGCCCAGACACCGATCTCGTCGCACCAGGCGGCGTCGAATTGCGGCCCGCGCAAGCTGTCAGGGTCTTCCGCCGAAAAGACCAGCCCCACCGCCCCGTTCGGCCATTCGAGGCGGCGGCGCGAGACGCTGTAGCGCGGGCGCAAGGCGAGCTTCGGTTCAATCAGACGCAGGCCGGACGGGCCCTCAATCATCACCTCGCGCACATCGCTCAGCGTCGGGCCGACCAAAGCGATCCGGCCGCAGCCGCCATGAAAGACGCTATAGCGCGTCCACTCCGCCCCGGCCCGCGTCTTGCCCGCGCCGCGGCCGCCAACAAACAGCCAGGTGCGCCAGTCGCCTTGCGGCGGGCGCTGCGCCAGCCGCGCCTGACCAAGAAACGGCGTGCGGTGCAGGAAATCGAGCTCAGTCGGGGTCAGGCCCGTCCTGGTCGAAAATCGGGTGTCCCACCAATGCGTCCACTTCCCGGCGTATCTCTTCGTCACTGAGCCCCTCCTCCTCTCGGGCCGGCCGGCCGGCTTGCCCCGCTTTTGATTTGCGCAGCCGAAAACTGGTCCGCAGCCGCGCCTGTTCAGATGAGCCGCTATAGGCGGTCAGCAGGGCTTCCATGTCGCGCTGCGTTTCAAACTACTCAAACAGCGCCTGCTGCTCGGCCAGGCTCAGCGCCGGACGGTCGCGTCTCGCCCCAATGCGCTTGGCAATGGTTTCCTTCCTGCACCCCAGACGCTCTGCAATCTGCGGATCGGAATAGCCCATCGCATGCAGCAAGAGCGCAATGCGCCGGCATTGCTCGGTCCAGACAAACCTGACTTCGGGATGCGTGTGTTCCATGCCGCGGACATTAGCCCGCGACGAACCCGGTCGGATTCACGGGGCGGGAGGGCCGGTGGCGTGGGCGGATGTGGCGGGATGGAGGGGGATGAGTGCGCAGGAGGGCCCTGTTTCGCCAGCACTCGGTGCATTGCGGGAATATGTACGAAGCGCTTAATCCGATGAATGGAAAAACATCTATCTAAGACACCAATCGCCGCTCGTTTTAGAACCGCGCTGGATATTGCAAATGACGTAACATGCTTTCAGTTGTTTATTCACGAACGATTTGGAGAAACAGCAACTCAAGCGTTTGAGCGAACACAAGCGAGAATAGCGTCCGAGGCGTTTCCAGAAAACGAGCATGCCGAACGGGTAGATCTCGCACTCAATCCTCTAATAGAGCTAGGCTTGCAATCAGCTGATTGGGGAGTGGTGCACGGGCTGATGATATCGATTGAGCATGTTCTCAGCTATTGCGACGAGGCGCGTGCGTTGGTGTCAAAATATCGAACGACACAACCCGCGAAGGATGGTGAATTGGGCCCGGAGGAAAACTTGCGACACGTGATGGAGCAATGTGATTTGCGAAAGAAGATCGATCACACATTCAAGACTGCGACTTACTTTAGGCACATCCGTAACCACATTGCGCATGCGCGAACCACTCCAGTCAGTACAAAGACCAATTTTAATCGTCAGAATGCGAATGATCTGAATTATTATTGGTCAGGTAAGCCTGCAAAACTCAACAATTTTGATTTTGCTTCGTTTGACGTTAGCCGACCATTATTCCCGGAAATTTTGGCCGCAATTAGCGTATTGAGAATAACCTTGATGGAACTCGATGAATGTGTCGCTCAGTGCTTACCGCTCGCAGCGGTTTTGATGGATGTGCGAGAAGACATCATGAAAAACGCCCCCCACCTTATGGGTTCAAGCGGTAAGGTCCTCAAAAAAATCAAAGGCACAATCGAAATGGAATTCGGATTGAAGATGAGAAGCAAAGAAATTTCCGAGCACCTGAATCAACTTTGACTTAGATTAGGGTAAACGGAAAAATGCATCATTTTATCGAATCAATGCTGCGGCACCTCAGTCTCTGAAAAATGATTGAATAGTTCGATTGCGCCCTTTTCGATACCATCCAGAATATCGACTATCGCGTAGATCAGATCACTTAGCTTGTCTCCGTGGTTGGAGAATGTACCCGCGTTGACCTTTACAACACCCGTGTCGGCGTTTCTATCCAATCGACCCAAGTATAAAGGCGTTAGGTTTTGCTGATGAAACGATATTTGGTCGTCAAAATACTGGTTCACGTACGAAAGCTCGCCACTTTCGTCTTTCACCACAATCACATAGTGGGCGTGTAGTAAGCGATTGCGAACCTGAAATGCCTTGTAGATTTTTGTCAGACACTCCGAAATTTTTCGTATTTCGGTTTCTTCAATAACGCGCTCTTTCACCACTCCACGAATGAGTTCAATTCGCTGACGAAACGCGCCTGTCGAAAAGAAAATCGCTCTCCCAACGCCATCGTCGCCAACTAATTCGCTAAAAAGCAAACACAGCGCTTCATCCATTTGCCCCCAACGAGCCGTCACGACGCCGAGGTATTCGCAAAGTAATCGATCTCGTTCCAATGGACTGCTCAAATTTTTACCCTCTATGCGCACTATATAGTCGAATAGTCGAAACCATGTTTCGTTGTCAGATAGAAGTAAATTAGTGGTCTGTCACATGTCACGACACCAAAAAAGGGGCCTGAGATATCCGTCCACTTATGGGATCAACTCGCGGCGTCGGCATGTCCGCTTTCAGGAAACTCGCTGTCTCGTTCCCTGACTTCCTAGCTCTCCACTCTCACCCCTCTTCCAGCGCCACCAGCACCGCGCCTTCCGGCACCTGGGCCCCGACCTCTGCGCCGGTGGCTTCGACCACGCCGTCGCGCGGGGCGGTCAGAGAGTGTTCCATTTTCATCGCTTCCATGACGGCGACGACCTGGCCTTTCTCGACTGTGTCGCCCGCCTTCACGTTGAGCGCGATGACCTTGCCCGGCATCGGGGCTTTGACGGCGTCGCCGCCAGCCAGGGCTTCGGCCTCGGCCTCGAAATCGGGAACTTCGACCAGCACGCTGTCACCGCCCGTGGTGACCGCGAAGCGGCGCGGGGAGAGGTCTGTGACCAGCGGCATGGAAACCTCTTCCGGCACGTCATGATCTGACGGGTCGAACCAGTCGGCATCCTCGCCGACCGCCACCGCCGCCTTGGTCACCGGCGCGGCATTGAGGCGCCAACCGTCGCGCACGCTCCACGGATCGGCGCCATCATCGCCGAGCAGGATGTCGGCCACGGCCATGACAGAGGCATGCTGGTGGGTGCCGGGGGGCTCGGTCAGGGCCTCGCCCTGCTCCGCGATCCAGTTGACATGATGGCTGCCCTCGACAAAGGCGTCGGCCATGGCGCAGCGGCGCAGGAAGCCGATATTGCCGGGCACGCCAGAGAGCTGCAAATGCGCCAGCGTGTCGATCAGGCTGTCATTCGCCTGCTCGCGATCCTCGCCCCAGACGACGAGTTTGGCGATCATCGAGTCGTAGTTTGCCGGGACGCGGTCGCCGCTCTCGAACCCGGCTTCCCAGCGCAGCCAGTCTGCGTCTGGATCCGCGAGCATGCCGAACTCTTCAATCAGGCCAGCGCCAGGACGAAAGCCATCGGCCGGGTCTTCGGCGCAGATCCGCGCTTCGATCGAATGGCCGAGCAGTTTGATGTCTTTCTGCTTGGCGGGCAGTTTCTCACCGCTGGCGACGCGCAGCTGCCAGTCGACCAGATCGGTGCCGGTGACCATTTCGGTGACCGGGTGCTCGACCTGCAGGCGGGTGTTCATTTCCAGGAACCAGAACGTGTCGAGCGCCAGGGGCCTCGCGCCGTCGACAATGAACTCGACGGTGCCTGCGCCTTCATAGCCGACCGATTTGGCGAGCTTGACCGCCGCGTCGCACATGGCCTTGCGGACATCGTCCGGCATGCCGGGGGCCGGGGCTTCCTCGATCACTTTCTGGCGGCGGCGCTGCAGGGAGCAGTCCCGCTCGAACAGGTGGACGGCATTGCCATGGCTGTCGCCAAACACCTGCACCTCGATATGGCGCGGCTGTTCGACGAGTTTTTCCAGCATGACGCGGCCATCGCCAAAGGCGGCTTCGGCTTCGCGCACGGCGCTTTCGAGTTCGGCTGGCAGGTCCTTGGCCTTGGCAAGCAGGCGGATGCCGCGCCCGCCGCCGCCGGCGACGGCCTTGATCAGGAGCGGGTAGCCGATGCGGGTCGCTTCCTTGGTCAGGGATTTGGCGTCCTGCGCCTCGCCGCGATAACCGGGCAGGACGGGCACGCCGGCGTCCTCCGCGATGGCCTTGGCGCGATCTTTCAGCCCCATGGCCTCGATCGTGTCGGCCTTGGGGCCAACCCAGATCAGGCCGGCGTTCTCGACTGCGCGGGCGAAGCTGGCATTCTCTGACAGGAAGCCATAGCCCGGATGGATGGCCTCGGCGCCTACGTCTTTGGCGGCGGCGATGATGCGGTCGGCATCGAGATAGCTTTCAGTCGCGGCTGAGGCGCCGATCCACACGGCTTCATCGGCTTCCCGGACATGTTTGGCGCGAGCATCCGCGTCGGAATAAACTGCGATGCCGCGGATGCCGAGCGCCCGGCAGGTGCGCAGGATCCGGCAGGCAATTTCCCCGCGATTGGCGATTAAGAGCGATGAAATCATGCGGTTAAATCCTCACGGTCTAAACTACCGGCTGGTCATAAAACCTTGCCCCGTCCTCCTCTTACCGCCTAAGCTAATCGAGAGGAAAGCGTAAGGGGAAAACAATGGCATATGCATCTGGAATCCGTCTAAGCAGTCTAGCCGGAATTATTGGCGCCGGGGTCGGAGGCTATATCGGTTATACCCAGGCCGCAGAGGTAAGCGGGCTCGAGCCCGTCGCTGGCGCGCTGATCATGGGCGGGGTTGGCCTGGTAGCCGGAAGTGCCGGGGCTTTCCTGCTGAAATCGGCGATGCAGTTTATCATCTATCTGGTCATGCTCGGCGTGCTGGTCTTTGTGTTCCAGAACCAGATTGAAGCCTTAACCGGAATAAATCCCGTCGATGCCACGCTCAGTTTCTTAGGCGGTCTCGGCTTACCGGTCGGCGCGTTAGGCGGCGATAGCGGCTGACCTAGCTCGCCCAATCGGGCTTGCGCTTCTCCAGGAACGCAGACAGCCCTTCCTTGCCCTCTTCGCTGGTGCGGCGCTCAGCGATGCGTTTCGCGGTTGCCCGGCTCAGCGCAGGACTGAACGGCTCATCCGCAAAGTCGAGCACCAGATTCTTGGCATCCCGGATCGCCCCCGGCGCCGCGCCCATGGCGAGGCTGGCAATGTGCTCTTCCATCCCAGCCATTTCTTCCAGATCCGAGACGACATACTGAACCAGACCGATCTTCTCGGCATAGTCTGCGTCAAACATCTCCGCGGTCACAAACAGCGCTTTGGCCCAGCGCGGACCAATGGCGCTGATCACGAAGGGAGAGATGGTTGCCGGGGTCAGTCCGAGGCGCACTTCGCTGAACCGGAACTTGGTGCCTTTGACCGCGACAGCGACATCGCAAGCCGCCACCAGACCAGCGCCGCCACCCATCGCCGCGCCTTGCACCAATGCGAGCGTCATTTGCGGCAGCTCAGCAAGCTTGCGCAGCATTTCGGCTAGCGCCATCGCATCCTGCTCATTGTCTTCCTTGGTCCAGTGCTGCGCGGCTTTCATCCATTCCAGATCGGCGCCGGCGGAGAAGCTCTTACCGGCACCTCGCAGGATCACCATGCGCAGCGTATCCTGCTCTTCCAGCGTCTCGAGCGCGTCGGTCAGCTCCTCAATCACCTGACTGTTAAAGGCATTGTGCTTGTCCGGACGGTTCAGCGTCAGGATCGCGATCCCCTCGCGCGTTGCATCTAGGGTGATGGTTTCATATTCGCTCATCTTGGCAGCCTCCTGATCCCACCAGTGTAACGGCGTATTCGTCGAAGCGAAGGGGTTGAAACCGCGGCAAAAAAGAAGCGTCCGCGAGTGCCGCGAACGCTTCCTTCAGAGTCGTGGGGAAAGAGCAAGCCTAAGGCTTAAGACGACTCGTTTTTGGCCTTATCGCCGTGCTTTTTCTTCTTGCTGGCTTTTACTGCCGCTTCGAATTCAGCGAGCGTCATCTCGCCGTCGTCACCAGCAACCTTAGCGAATTTTGCGGCGACCTCGTCAGCGCTGTATTTGCCGTCAGCGGTCTTATAGGCGACGTACTCAGCTTGGGTGACCACACCACTCGCGTCGGCATCGATTTTGTTGAAATAGTCAGCTGGCGAGCCAGCGTGCGCAACAGCAAACGCACTTGCTGCGAACAGACCGAACGCACCGGTCAGAAGTTTGGTTTTCATCGAAAGTTCCTCCCTTGGAACAGGTTGAATGAGCGCCCTTAAAGGGTGGCGCACTACAGGTGTAACAATCATGCGTGTTACATTTGTAGTTACCATTTTGTAATGTTGTTTAGAAAGCGCTGGATCGCCCTAAATTGCGGACAATCCAGCGCCGCGACGATGGTTCGTGAGAGGGCTACATCTTTTTCTCGGAGGCGGTCCCACCATCAGACTCATGCTCCGATTTTGCTGCCATCGCCGCGTCCATTTCCGCTTCCGAGATCATGCCGCTTGCATCAGAATCAATCTCGATGAATTTGATCAGCGCATCAGCTGGCGACATCTCGCCTGAACTGGTCTTCCAACTGACGAATTCAGTCTCGGATATGAAACCGTCGCTGTTTGCATCAACGGTCGCGAAGCTCATATTCTCGCCAGCCGATGCACTGAAGGCGCAGGCAGCGAAGCTCAATAAGACAAGATAACGGGTCATCACATTACTCCAATGTTTCACACCACGGTGTGTGGCTCGCTGAGACTGCCGCCGAGACAGCTCAAAGACCTGTGACGATTGCGCAAGCTGGATGACACGCCTTTCACGACAGATTGGCAGGGTTCTCGCCTATGCCCGCCATTGCACCGCGCGCAGAGATGCGGCCCACCCGTTCGTGCGCTCACCGGTCGATCAGACTGTCGAAGAATTAATCGGTGACGGCCGCATCTACATCCGGAAGACGCCGAATCCGCGCTCGTCGAACGGCGCATTCAGCGCTGCGGACAGAGCAAGACCGAGCACCCGGCGCGTGTCTGCCGGGTCGATGATCCCGTCATCCCAAAGTCGCGCGGTGGAGTAGTACGGCGACCCTTCATGCTCATAAAGATCGCGGATCGGCGCCTTGAAGGCCTCTTCCTCATCCGCTGACCAGTCTTCCCCGCGCCGCTCCATGCCATCGCGTTTGACGGTCGCGAGCACCGAGGCCGCTTGCTCGCCGCCCATGACAGAGATCCGGGCATTTGGCCACATGAACATGAAACGCGGGCTATAGGCGCGCCCGCACATGCCGTAATTGCCTGCCCCGAACGATCCGCCTGTCACAAGGGTTAGTTTTGGCACCGACGCGGTCGCCACGGCGGTCACCATTTTCGCACCGTCCTTGGCGATCCCGCCCGCCTCATATTTCGAGCCGACCATGAAACCGGTCAGGTTCTGTAGGAAAAGCAGCGGTATGCGGCGCTGGTCCGCGAGTTCGATGAAATGCGCCGCCTTTTGCGCGCTTTCACTGAACAGGATGCCGTTGTTAGCGAGGATCGCGACTGGCATGCCGTAAAGGTGCGCGAAGCCGCACACGAGCGTGTCGCCATACAGTTTCTTGAACTCGTGAAACTCAGATCCGTCGACCAGGCGCGCGATGACTTCGCGGGCGTCATATGGTTCGCGTACATCCTGTGGAACAAGGCCGTGCAGCTCTGCAGGATCGTAAAGCGGCTCAGCAGGATCCTGCAGGCCGACCGTCTCGGGCTTCGGCAAGTGGAGCGTGCGAACGATAGAGCGGACGATGGCCAGCGCATGATCATCATTGGCGGCATAATGGTCAGCGACACCCGACTGGCGTGCATGCACATCGGCGCCGCCAAGGTCTTCGGCGGAAATAACCTCACCTGTGGCTGCCTTCACCAGCGGCGGTCCACCCAGAAAGATCGTGCCCTGCTTGCGCACAATTACGGTCTCATCAGACATCGCCGGGACATAAGCCCCACCCGCTGTGCACGAGCCCATGACGGCGGCAATCTGCGGGATGCCTTTCGCGCTCATATTGGCCTGATTGTAGAAGATCCGGCCAAAATGCTCGCGGTCGGGGAAAATCTCTGACTGGTGCGGCAGGTTCGCGCCGCCACTATCGACCAGATAGATGCACGGAAGCTGGTTCTGCAGCGCGATTTCCTGTGCCCGCAAATGCTTCTTCACGGTCATCGGATAATAGGTGCCGCCTTTGACCGTCGCGTCGTTACAGACAATCACACATTCGCGCCCCTCGACCCGGCCGATGCCCGCGATCATGCCTGCGCCCGGCGCTTCATTGTCATACATGTCATGCGCTGCCAGAGCGCCGATTTCGAGAAATGGGGTCGCCGGATCGAGGAGCTTTTCGACCCGCTGACGGGGGAGCAGTTTTCCACGAGAGACATGCCGTTCGCGGGCGCGCTCTGAGCCGCCTTCTGCCGCTTTCGACGTGTGTTCTCTCAGTTCTTCGACCAAGGCTTCCATCGCTCTGCGATTGGCCGAATAGGCAGCGCTGGCGACATCAAGCTTGGACTTCAAAACAGGCATAAAGGTTACTCCCACAACCATTTTTTCAAAGCCATAAACGGGCGCGTGCCACCTGTCATCCCGGGCTTGTGACCGAATGTCATCAATTCCTTCATGAAATTGCCCCATATTTGCGTACAGCCTTCCATATGACGGAGAGCGAGTAATGCGTATATTTGGTGGCATGAGTTTGGACGTCGTCCCTGCCCTTGCCTCGATTAAATTCCTTGAGGACGTTCCTCGCCGCGCCTTGCGGGCGGCGGGCAAGGAAGCGCGTTGGTTTTCTGTGCCGGCTGGCTGGCCTCTTTTTCGCGCCGGCGAAATGTCAGATTCGATCTTTTTCGTCCTTTCTGGATCGTTCGGCGCATTCAAAGCCATGCGCGATGGGCGCAGCGAGTTTATGGGCCATATCCGGGCCGGTGAACCAGTCGGCGAGATGGCCATGTTCCAAGGCGGCGTCGACATTGATGGCGACGGCTCGCCCGACAATGTCCCGCATTCGTCTTCTGTTTATGCCTTGAGAGACAGCGAAGTCCTGGAAATCTCACGCCAGGGCTTTTCGCGCATCAGCTCGGCCGAACCTGACATCCTGAACGCGATGATACGTCTCATCCTGTCACGGCTGCGCGAGGGTAATCAGCGCAATCGCCGAACAGCGCCGAAAGTCTTTACCCTGGTTGGTACTTCGCCAACCATTGACCTCAGCCTGCGCGCAGAACGCTTGCGCAACTCGCTGGAAAAACTCGGCGTAAAAACCCGGATTGTGGGAGAAGACGAAGGCGATGAAAAACCGTCTGCCTTCTTCGACACGCTGGAAGCCGAAAACGACATTGTCATCCTGATCTCCACGCTAGGCGACAATGCCTGGTACCGATTATCCATGCGCCAGGCTGACCGCATCTGGGTGGTCGCGCGCGCCGATGCCAAACCTTCTTATCCGCTGTTCCCGGAAGAAAACTCGCCGGCGCAATCGCTGAAACTTGTTGATGTCCTGCTGCTGCATCATGGCGAAGATCGCAAAGCCTGCCGTCCGGCCGACTGGCTTCGCGCGGCTGGCGCAGCGCGGGTCTTCCACTGGCATGATGTACAAGACGAACATTGCGACCGCCTTGCACGTACGATTGCCGGGCGCAGTGTTGGCGTTGTCTTCTCCGGCGGCGGCGCCCGCGCCTATGCGCATATTGGCGTGGTCAAAGCCATGCGCGAGCTTGGCATCCCGATCGACTTTGCGGGCGGTGCCTCCATGGGCGCGGTCGTAGCAGGCTGCGTCGCTATGGGTTGGGATGATGCGGAAATCGACTATCGCATCCGCAAAGGTTTTGTCGAAACCAACCCGCTCGGCGATTGGAACGTCCCGGTGGTTGGCATGGTCAAAGGTCACCGCGTCGATGCAAGGCTGAAAGAACATTTTGGTGAGGCCGAGATTGGCGATCTGGAGATGCCATTCTTCGCGGTCTCGACCAACCTCACAGACGGAGCTTACCGCGTCCACCGCCGTGGTCTGATCCGCAAGGCACTGCGCGCCAGTATCGCGCTGCCTGGCATCCTGCCGCCGGTCATTGATGATGGTGAAGTGCTCGTCGACGGCGCTGTCTTGAACAATTTCCCGACCGACGTGATGCGCGAGTTCCAACGCGGCTTCGTCGTCGGCTGCGATGTCGCCCGCGCACCAGAAGGCTTGGATGCCAGCGAGTTTGTGAACCCACCCGGCTTCTTCGGCTGGATCGCCCGCCATGGGTTTTCGAGCGCGCCGCCAATCGCCGGTCTTCTGATGCGGTCGGCCACCGTCAGCATCAATCCAAATGCCGGGCGCGAGCTCGTTGACATTCTGGTACTGCCTGAGCTCAAGGATATCGAGTTGCGCGATTGGAAAGCTTATGACGAAGCGGTTGAAGCCGGCTACACCGCGGCCATGACCGCGCTCAAGGAAAGCGACCTGAAGAGCCAGTGCTGCACGCTGCAGGTGGTCTAATCGTCTGAAGTCAGTGTTCGGACGAAATAGTAGGCCATGACGCCGAGCAGGATCAGGCCCAGCAGGATCAAGAAGGTCGGCAGGAACACTTGCAATCCGGTTGGCGCGGCTTGCTCAGAACTAATCCAGCCGAATTGGCTCGCCAATCCGAACATAGCCAGCGCAGCTCCAATCAGCGCGAGCACACCAAACGGAAGCGCCGCCATGACGCTGCCAGCACGCGCTTCAGCCTCCATCGCATCGTTCACCTCAATGGCGCGCGCGATACTCTCTTGAGAGACTTCCACCACTTCAAGATCATCGATGACCTCAGGGGACAGAACCGGGTCTTCGGCTTCCATCTCAGCTTCGACACCCGACGGCTCAGCCTCCAGGAAGGGTGGTGGTGGCAAGTCTTCGCGCTGAGGCCAGACAGATTTCTGCACACCGGTGTCGCGTGTTTCGCCAGCGAGCTCTGAGATCGCCGCGGTGATTTCTTCAGGCGTCGCGCCGTCAGTTGAGTTGTCCGCGCTGGCGGTTCCGGGATCGGTTTCGCCAAGAATGCGGACCATTTGCTGGCGAACGGATTCAGCCGCTTCTTCGGTCGCGGTGCGGCCGCGCTGCTCGGTTTGAGCTTCGATACGAGGCGGTGTTTGAACACTGCCGGGGCGGTGTTCGACCAGGATTTCTCGCGGTTCCGGCGTATAGGCCACAGCTTCAGAATCATGCATTGCGCGATACAATCGTGACGATGCCACCGGCATCCGCCCAGGCGCATTCAGGAACAACGCTTTTTCGGCCGCGCGACGGCGGACCAGTGCATCAACAATTTGCACCCGGCCGCCAATCTTGGCCCGGCGCCAAAGATCAAAGGATTCCGCCGCTTCCAGACGGTTGCCGCCATTGATGCCTGCAACGACGTCGGAGCTGGCAAAGGCTTTCGGCCCGATATTGAAGGCGAGCGAGACTAGCGCATCAAACTCGTTCTGAGACATGGGGGCCAGGACGCAGCGCATGACATAACGCTCGACTGGCGGCAGGTCGTATTCGCGCAGGATCGCTTCGGCTTCGGTTTCGCTGATCCGGATGCCTTTGCGCGCACGGCGCATGTGCCCGTATCCAATGATCCAGCGACCATTGGGCAATGCTTCTGAGCGTGCGCGAAACCCCTCAAACGCCTTGATGACGTCCAGTCCCGCTTGAGATGTGCGCATATTCAATGCCATCACCTGCTCCGGTTTGGGACAGATTATCTATCCGATTGAGACAGGACTGCAAACCGTGCGCCGGGCGCTAAGTTCCCGTTTTTACAACAGAAACAGCGTCGCCAGCCCGAGGAAACTGAAGAAGGCCATGGTGTCGGTTAAGGTCAGGACAAAGACCGATGAGGCGACCGCTGGGTCGGCCCCCATGCGCTTCAGCGTAAGCGGCACCAAGATGCCCGATACACCGGCCCAAATAAAGCTCGCCAACATCGCCGCGCCGAGCACAATGGCAAGCTTCGCATCCTGGAACCAGAATAATGCCACCAGGCCAACGCCGACCGCGAAAATCACCCCGTTCACGATGCCCGTCAGCGTTTCGCGCACGACGGCCCGGCGCCCAGCCTTGCCTTCCATTTCGCGCTCGGCGATCGCTCGGACGGCGACCGCGAGGCCCTGGCTGCCGGCATTTCCGGCGAGCGCCGCCACAACCGGCATCAGGATCGCCAACTGGACCAGCCGGTCGAGCGCACCTTCGAACAGGGCAATAATGGCAGATGCGATGAAGGCTGTAATCAGATTGATCCCAAGCCAGGGCGCTCGGGCTTTGACCGATTCCCAGACGGTATCCGACCCATCAGCCGACGACACATTTGCCAGGGCGAGCAGGTCTTCGGTGTTCTCTTCCTGGATGACGTGGACCATGTCATCGACCGTAATCATGCCGACCAGGCGGCCATCGCGATCTTTGACGGGCGCAGAGGCCAGCGCATATTTCTGAAACTGATAAGCGACCTCTTCCTGGTCCATATCGACGTGGATATCGGAGTGAAACGTCTCCATGATATCGGCCAGTTTGGCGTCCCGCCCGGTGCGCAGGAGCTGTGACAGCAGGACATAGCCGAGCGGCTTGTTGGACGGATCCACAACATAGATCTCGTAGAAGTCGGCTGGCAGTTCTTCGGCATTATCACGTGCAAAATCAATGGTTTGCCCGATGGTCCAGAATTCCGGCGCCGCCAGAAAATCGCGCTGCATCAGGCGTCCGGCTGTGTCTTCCTCGAACTCGAAACTCGCCTCGAGTACGGCGCGGTCTTCTGGCTCCAGCTCTTCGAGAATGCGCTCGCGGCGGTCTTCGTCGAGATCTTCCAAAACCGCCGTCGCATCATCGGTGTCGAGGTCATCAAGCGCTTCGACGACGGCTTCGTCGCTCATCACCTCGACCGCGTCTTCGCGATACTCTTCGCGCAGCTCGATCAGGATCTCAGTTGGCAGCTCGCCGCCGAGCAGTTCGACCGCGGCCTCAAACCGCTCTGTCGATAAGTGTTCCAGCAGATCTGACGCGTCCGCCGGGTGCATGTCTTCCAGGGTTTTGCGGACCCAGTCGCCCTCGCCGAGATCGATCGCATCGCGTAGATCGCTCGCCAGCTGCGCGCGCTGTTCTTCGCCATCCTGGGCCGACTGATCCGGAGCCTCGCTCATAGCGACTCTTTGGCTTGATCGGCTGATGCGCGCAAGGCGTTTTTCGGGTGATTTGGCCAAGGGTGTGACCTTGCCCGCCCGAGTAGTCTGCCGCAAGCTTCGCCTCAAGCCACAAAACGGGAGGGCTTCAGACATGCCAGACTTACCGATTACCGGCCTCTATACAGGTCTCACCATCTTCCTCGCCTTCATTCTCAGCGCCGGGATTGGCACTTATCGCGGCAAGACCAAGATCTCGATTGGTGATGGCGGCGATCCGGAAACGCTGCTGCGCATGCGCCGGCATGGCAATCTGGTTGAAACCGCAGCGCTGACGCTGCTGGCGCTGGCGATTATCGAGATTAACGGCGCCTCCGCGATGCTGCTGCATGGGCTTGGCATCGCCTATCTTCTGGCTCGGATCGCCCATCCGATCGGGCTCAAAAAGGACGATATCACGCACCCGTTGCGAGCCATAGGCGCGATGGGCTCCATGCTCGTCATGCTGATCGCAGGGGGGACCGCAATTTGGCAGTTTCTGCAGAGTCTGGGCGCTGCGTGAAGTTAATCAACGCTGGATGAAACACAGTCGCAGCTTGCACAAACCGGCTTCGAATGGTGCCCGCGGCCAGACGAGAACTGATTCAGAGAAACCCTCTAATCCTCAACAGATACAGCGGCTTCAGCAACACCCCTATGAGTCAGCGTGTACCGAATGTCAACGCTCGGTGTACTAAAGAGTGAAGTGGCAAGTGCACGCTCTCAACGCGAAAATCTGTGCATCTAGCTGCGCGACGCGAGCCTTACAATGCGCGAGCAGGGAGAATTCGTCTCAATGCGTTGCGGATGCTGAACATGTTGAAAATTGGCGCCCGCGGTGTAAAAACGGTTCACAGGTGTGAAGGGAGGACGCACAACTTGAACGAAGAGCCCGCCGAAACTAACGAAGAGCCCGTCGAAACTGAAGACCAGACGATCGTACCACACAACTCCGGACCCAGCCATTCAGGTCCACTCAGAAGAATCATTGAAGAGTGTGGCAAGCACCCATTTGTGACCGGATTACTCGCCATTGTTGGGGTTATGGCGTTCGCGCTCTCTGTTGTATCGTTTGGTTTCGATAGGTCTGAAAGCAACGCCAGCTCGCAAGCACAAAAGAACATCGCCGACCAGGTCGAAGCCGTCGAAAAAAAAGTTTCAGCTATACCAGGCGCCACGCCTGAATCGGCAGAATTTGTTCCGATTGATGCGTCACTCGATCCGACGAAACACTATGTAGATAATATAGTATTCTCTCGGGAGAACGGTGGAAGATTTCACGGCGGCGTAGAAGAAAAAGAAGAATTTGGCATTCAGCAGTGGCTGTTCAAAAATGATGAACGGGCCTTCTCGCATCACTTCGCATTCGAGTTCTCTGTGACTTCTCTATCTGATGTTCATTTTGTACAAATTGCGCCGTATCTCGTTACCGAAGTACGGGAAGTTTCGCCCGTTCCAGAAGACATGATAATGTACTATTCTGGGGGCAGAGGCGCGGGTGCGGTCGCATGGGAATTTGTGCCGAGGATTCCGGCTAAACCGGGGATTTACTTTTCACCCCCCACCGTCCGCAATGGAGATGAACCACGGACGGATACAGACTTCCTAAGACTAATGCCGCGAGAGCCTGAAGAGTTTTTGGTGTGGCCCCAAATTGATGCAGGTTGGATTTATGACATGAGAGTGGGGCTTCATTACAAATATAAAGACAAACACCGCGTCCACTGGGTCACTCCGTTCTTTCGGAATGGGATGCCGAAGCAAGCTATCCCACAATGGGATTTTGGCTACACTTATTACTTAAAAATGTATGATGGCGCGGAAGGCGACGACCCATCTGCAGTCCTATCGCGCGCGAAATCGGATCTTGAATTCGTGAAGCAAGGAAAAGTGTTTAGGCCTGAACAGATCTCCGCAATCATGGCTGAATATCAGTGACCACTCTTAGTCAGGCTGTACAAGGCTGCAGTCATGGGGATTCGCAGGTTTTGCCCCGTGCAATCAGCCTTTCTAGATAGGCGCCACGATCGGAGCTCGCTCGCCGCTAACTCGGCCCGACAGCCACAGAAAAGTCGAAACCTGGAACATAAGCAACAACTAGAATCTCGTTCTTGATTTCCATCCCCAGGCCGCCTTGCTGTAAAGACAAACCATCGCAAAAATATCGTGTCGTCCCCCTAGACACGGAATCCGAGGTGACTCATGATTCCAGAGTTGGCAGAGGGTACGCCTTGCCAGCGCCTTCATTACAATTCAGACGTGAAGGAGCCTATCATGGGTTCAACAGCGCTTATGGCCTGCCTCATGGCCTCACCTATCGCCCTCTTCGTGCTCATCCTCATCATCAAACAGGAATCGCGACGCGAAGAAGACTACCAAGAGCCTCCCACTCAGAAGGAGGACGAACAGAGCCAAACGGCATCATCTGGACAGACGCAGAGTGCACCCAACGTCATCGCCATAGAGGACATTAGGGCACTCGCAGGGATCGCTGAGCACCCCTCAATGAAGCGGTTAAAAACTTGAGGAAACTAAGGGCCCCGCTAAGTGAAAACTTGGCGGGTTTCTTTATGAACCCATGCCGAGCGTGTACCCGAACATAATTGCGACACCTCGAATGCCGCTGTAGATAAAGTACAAGCTGCCTGCCCCATACAGAAATGATACTAGTGCTCTGACAGAGGAATTCTTCTGATCATTCGTCCGGTGCTCCCAAGAGAGCGCCTCTATGTCCCACGCTCGGCTGTCGTCGCCTTGTCTCTCGCGTTCTGCTGCCCAGAGAGCACTGCGTAACTCTTCGACTTGCCGCTTTACGCCTTTGTCATCCGAATTGGCGTTGGCAACAATCGTGTCTATCCTATTGCTGGCTTGCAGGTTCAAAGTCCTTTGGGAGAAGCTCAGGCTATCAGGATTATTCGCCGCATACGCTGAGAGGAATTGACTAATTGCCGTATGGACTTCGTTGTTGGGCATCCGTTGCCTGATGTCGTGTGCTCCCATGTCTTGAGGTTCTAACTTGCCACCGTGTGCAACGAAGTATGACCTAATCTGATCACGCTTTAGTATTCTGCGAGCCTGAACCGTGCGTGCGCTCTGGTCTTCAACCATGAATCTCTCTATGTCGTTGCCATACTTCTTTATGAGAACAGGGCAGAACAAGGCGAACGCCAACTGTCCCACTGAGATCGCGATTAGAGACCAATATAACCACAGCGCGTGCGTTAGTCCGAATTGATCAAAGAGAAAGTCTTCTTGCAGTCGAACGTACAAGGCGACCACTGGAGCGAGGAGAACCAGCTTGCCCAGGTACGAGTTACCAAAGACCGCGAGCATGGACCAAGCTGGCACTTTAAGGTCGAAACTAGCCATTGCACGACCATGCTTGGATTCCGCCGGTTGCGAAAGGCATCCGAAAACGACAGTGCGAAGCAGACAGCCACGGGAAACCAATCGAACTCAGCGTCCCCATAAGGTTCCTCCTATAGGCGTCTATGCGCGCCCCTGAGGCTGCAGTAATCATTGGGGATTTAGCTGCGCCGCCCTGCCCCCAGCGCCCTCCCACGGTACACACGCGGTACACACGAGGCTCAACACGCTGGATGATACATCCGATGCGTTGGCCTGTAGCCATTACAGTTTGCGCGGCGCGTGTGGTGCGCGGTGTGGCGCGGGAGGGTTATCGGCGGGATTGCCCTGAGAAAACCTGGGCACCCCCACGGGGGGATACCCCAGGGGGTCGCGTTGGATCACAGGGCCTCAGGCCGCTGCGCAATTTTTCAATCGGGGCTTCCTTGCAGCTCCGCCATCATGCGCTCCTGCGACTCGATAGCGTCGTTGGCTTTGTCGTTCCACCGCAGGAAGTATCGTTCCCAGGTCTCCGCCATCTCTAAGTAATCCAGCTCAGCGTTGTCAGTTTCGGTTGCTGCGAGAAACGCAGTGGAGTTCTGCTGCAAGAAGATGACACGGTCGTATCGCTCAGCGATCTCATAGAGAGCATCTCCAAGCGTCGCGCTGGGCAGCCCTTCGCGAAAGGCTCGGCGGGCCGCGTCAGCCAGTTCACTGTAGAAGCGCATCATGACTTTGGAAGCATTGTAGGTCCAACTGGCCTGCTTCCATGCGTGTGATTTCTTCAGGGCGGTAACGCGCGCACGGGCAGCGATTGCCTTCTCGCGCTCCGACCAAGAATCATACGTTCCGAAGCACCCTCTGCACCTGGCGCGGAGTTCGCCTTCGATGTCGTATCGGGGGGCGAAGTGCTTTTCGTCCAGGGGAAGAACCTCCCCGCAGTTGATGCACGTACGCACGCCATAAATTCGTTCGTGCTCCTTGGTGACATCCTTCGCCAACCTGTCGGTTGCGAGGCGCGCCTTCTTTTCTGATAGAGCGGCTCTGCGTTCCTCAAGGCTCTTGTAGTCAGGCCCGCGTTTGGCTTGGTATCGCGCTTTCGCTGCGGCTCGCCTAGCTGGCGAAGTCTTATATTCTGTCTCAGCAATGACTGCCATCGCTTCTTATCCTTGTTGTTGGGGTATCGGGTTTGAGCGTATCTCGCTCACTTGGTCTTTTGCGCTTCGAGCCACTTGAGTAACTTCAAGGCCTTCGCAATCTTGACCTCGGGTGTCCTCAGGTGCTCCGTGCGTTTCCTGTAGCTCTTCCGCGCCGCTGCCCTGGAGCAATCAATACAGGCCGGGTACAGGCCGTCCTTGCGGGTCTGGTCTCTATAGAAACTCGTCAGCGGTTTGGTGGCTCCGCACCGAGTGCATGTCTTCATGTGATCAATACGGGGCAGTGCCCGCCCTTTCTTGGGAGGATTTTGTGCAGACCTGAATAGAAGTGGGCCGCCTTCTCGACGCCCTTGTAACGTCGCGTAAACCAGTTAAGAGGGTCGCGCTCCTGGGCGTCGTTACGTCCCTATTTGTTTTCGGCTAACTGGGAGCGGCCCACCGGCCTTTCCCCCTTTTTGGTCGGTGGGCCTTTGCTTTACCCAGGCACACTTGGCTTGCATTAGGCCGCAGCGCGGGGCGCTCCCTCATCTTTGAGGTTATCCACCCACTCAATGAACAGCTCAGGCTTAACCCAGGAGAGTTCCTCCCAAAGGTCAGGTCCCGCGATCACGAAGAGCGCATTTACGGCTCTCTCACGCTTGGCGTTGGCCCTGCGAGACAATGGAGTGCGAAGCTCGGGGTTATGCTTCAACGAACCGATGATCTGCAGTACACGGCGCTTGCGCTCCCGTATGTCGGTGGCGCGCTCTCGGCGGAATCTCCGCGCAGACACGCAGGCGCGATAGCGTTCCTCGGAGAACGCCTTGGGTCTCTCATGGTCATCCATGGGGTTTCCTTGTTTGGGTATAGGCGACCCCTCGGCCTTAGGATGCCCGTAGAGGGGCCTCAGGAGTCCGTCAGGAGTCGTTTAGTGGATTTAGGTGGTTGGGTAGCGGAGGGAAGCTGAAGGCGCTGCACGCAAGTTTGACAATGTCGCTTCGTTGAACCAGCGTGCTTCAAAAGTTACGAACACTCAGAGGTCTTGATGAAAAACGTATCAATGGTTCTCGCGAGAGACGATGTTCTAAGCTGGGCGTCGGCCGAGCTTGGTTCTGGGCTTATCCTAGACCCTAATAAAATTGCCGAGTTGATTTTCACACAATTGTTTCCTGACCAGTCTAATTACGACGTCGGCATCAAAGAGGTGATGCACAAAAAGACCGGTTCAGTTGTGCAAGTATATCCACAAACATCGAGGGCGAGCGGCGAAGAGGTGTTTAAAATTCATGTTTCGTCGAACAGCCCAATCTCGGGCGTCGTCGATTCATTCCTCGAGCGCTCACGACTACAGGGAAAATTGAATTCTGTCGCCGAGCGTGACGAGGAAGCACTTCGCGAAAAGGAGCACGCATCCCTTGCTGAACAAAAGCGCATTGTAGCTATATTCGCAGTGTTCGCCGCCGCTGTGGTTGCCTTGTTGTTCGGAGCATTAGCCCTGAGTTGAAGCAAACTACTTGACACCTACCATCGCGTCCCACTCAGCGTCCACATCAAGCTCACTCATATCAAACACGGGGTACGCGCCTGCGTCAGCGCCCAGCGTCGCATGGTCAGCCCACCTCTTGAGCCCAGCCCAAGCTGAGTAGTTCAAGAAGTTGGTGGGGTTCCAGTCGCCGAATAGGTGGAGCCACTCGGGATACTGCAGGGCCTCGGTCAGAGACATGTTTCGAATGCACGGCAAACGCCCATAGCGCTCAGCCATCTCGCGGTCTTCCTCGGTCACCTCAGGCCAGCTCCACATAGAGCCCCCTTCGCGTGCCACAGCGAACACCATCGGATTGACGCTAACTTCGCCCCAGCGGACGGGCCTTCCGTCATTGCAAATTAGCCAGTCGACATAGGCTTGGCAGTGGGCTTGGTTCTTCGCACTCTCGCGTTCAACCATTGCGTTGTAGCGCTGGGCTTCGAGTTCCTCCCTTGCGTGGGCCTCAATGGCTTTTGCCAAGGCGACCATGGGCGCATCGAGTTTACGTGT
>JABSQB010000032.1 GCA_013214545.1 Henriciella sp. | reverse complement strand
AGCGCAGAAGGAAACCGGCGCGGTCTATCGAAACCAATTGGCGAACGCCCTCGAGCGAGAGGGTCATGTGATCGACCGACAAGGCAGTTCTTTTCGAATGCGCGCGATCCCTCATCATATCGAACGAGCATTCTCAAAGCGACGCCAAGCGATCGAGGAAGCGGCTAAAGCACATGGATACAGAACGCCAAAAGGGATGGAACTGGCCGCGCTTCGCACGCGGCAAGCGAAGCGTCCTCGCGAACGCGCTGCTCTATTCCAGGCATGGTCTCAAGAAGCGCGGGCTTTGGGCTTCAAGCTTCCAGATCGCCAGCAGCAGATCGAACCAAGCCGCAGCATGCCTACGGCAATACAAACAGAAAAAACGACTGCTTCATCAGCGTCTTTAAGCCAGTCCGTTCACCGTCTCGTATTGTCAGCGGCACTTGCCTTTCGATCTTCTCGAGGGATGTCGGGATTGAGCGTATCTCTCCGCAATTCAAACCGAGATCGTGACATGGAAGCTGAACGCTGAGCGTGTACGGACGTAATCGCCCAGAATTATTGGTTTTCAGCCGTATCGAGGGCGGTTTTGTCATCGCATAATCAATCAAGCGTATACAGCGTAAATCTCAATCACCGTAGGTGTTTCAGACAAGATCGCTCGCGACTTGTCAGCACCAAAGGTGCATGGCGTGTGAACCCCTACCTGAATCTATTTTTTCCGATCATTAGAATCTCCAAAGATCGTTTCCCAAAAATTTTTGGCCGAGTTTTGTAGGCGTTTAGGATGATCGTTGCCCTAAAGCATAAAGATCGAAAATTCATGAATATAAAACGCTACTCAAAAATCTCGCCATGTGCGCACATAGCTGAAATTTACTGGACCCCTAAACCTTCAGCGACGCTTCGAGATACGGAATAAATCGCTCAATATTTGGCAGCTCAAAGCCCCGAACTTTAGCTTTATCGTCCCAAATCCGAACTTCGACACCCCAATCGGAGTGAGGACGCGCTTCGAACTCCTGGATCTCATCGTCTGTCATAGGGCCGCCTTGTCGACGCAAAGAGTCAATCGATCCCGCCGATAGAATTCCCATGTACTCCGGGCGTGTCGAGACCAAGTAACGCTTGCCAGGCACATGCAACAGGACTGGCTCTGAAACCTCTTCAACAAAAGCATTTCTGAGCCAATACGCGGCGACCTTTCCGTGCAAATCATCATACTCATCCTCGAGGCCAATCGGCGCTGGCGCCGCGAAACTATGACCAATATCGTGCACGAGGGCAGCTGCGATGAACGGCTCATCCGCGCCGGCTTGCTCGGCTTGTAGAGCGCATTGGATCGCGTGGCTTCGTCTGGAAGCTGCCTTTGCATGATACGCCAAGCGAGCGTTGTCAGTGCCATTCTTGCGCACAGCTTCGGCGCTTTCTTGATCGAAATCAAAGCCCCCAAAGACTTCCACAATCTGTTCGATAACATTTGTGGGTTTGGACCAGGTCTCTTCGGTCGTCATCGGGTCCGCGCTCGCGCTCTGGCTGGTTAAGATCGCCCCACCGAGGACAGTGGTCCCTGCCATGAAAGATCGGCGTGTGACTTCGGCTTTTGTGATCTGGTCCTTCACTTCATTTCCTCCGCTTATGCGTTGCGCTGGCAACTCGGTTCTATAGGATGGTCCAATCAACGAACCTTAGGTCACGGGAGCGATACAAAGCTCCACCATTGTCGCGTTTCGATTCCCTGTTCTTTAAGGATGCGCCGCTAACAAGACGCGCATATGAATTTTCAACATTGCGAACGCGACAAATTCACTTTTCGTCCAAGCGGCACGAAGCCTCTTAGAACGACAAAGTCAGCTGTGCATATCCGAATGCCGTTCCATCACCATCAGGACCGTTCGGTACGTTTTTGGCGAAGTCGCCATAGACCAGCGCTGAAGCACCGAGTTCAAGTAGCAGACTATCCGGCACAACCCAATAACGTGCCCGCGCATCGAGAACATGCCCGATGAAATCTCCAGATTGGCCAGATGGATCTCGCCTGCGAGCGATTACCCAAGAATCCGTTTCTGAAGCCAAATGCGCCGCGTGATAGTAAAACCGACCATCCCATCGATCATTTGGTTTAACTTCGACGCGAAACCCTGGTGCGTTAAGATTGGCGGGGGTAAGGGGTCCATGGATCGAGGTATTGTTCAGATCGGATCGACGAGATCCAAACAGTCGCTCGTGTTGGTCGAATTTAGCGTCTGTCGGATCTGAGTCACCACTCGCCCAATAATATTCAAACGCGATCCGGGGCTGCCATGGCGCGTCGAATGTATAGCCGAGCTCCGCATGCAACATTGATGCATCAACCGCGAGGCTCTCCGTGTCCGATGACGCACTGGTCGCATAGCGTGTCCCATGGCGCAGAGCCCCTTCTATATCCACGTCCCATCGACTCTTCTGAGGTTTTCGGTAGAGCCTGAAACCAGGGACCAGATATGAGCGGTCGGGGGTCGGGAACGTCTCGCTATCGTGCTCTTCAAGCCCGTATAAAAACACCTCACCCCAGAGATCTGGAGCAATTGTGGGCAAGATATCGGCGCGCCTATAATGCAACCCGAAAATATGCCTATTCCACTGCTCTTCATCGCCTGACAACTCATTGTCATCGAGGGCGGGTCGCGTGTTCGGAAAGCGAGCAGTGGGCACGACATAGATAGCGTGAAATTCATCTCCACGCGAATTCGTCGATTGATAATTCAGCCCGGTATATGACTTGATGACATTCGCGAAATCGACGCGCTCAATTTGCCTTTTCGAACCAACTGAAACGGTTTGTCGCCCCAGTTTTAAACTCCCCTTAGAACCTGGGCCCAGAGGACCGGGAATGTCATCGAACCGAACATAGGCTTGCAATAAATCCAGAGGGTTGGCGATGCTCGACCCGAGCGGCGTACCCTCATCTCCCAAATAGGTGCGACTATCTTGAAGCTCTACCCCGAGCGAGACGTTACCCAAATCAGCTTCCGCTAGCAGCAGGCTTCTGAAGAGCAGAAGCTGGTCACTTCCATCACGATTGGACCGGAATTGGCCTTCGAGACTCTCATATCGAACGCGTGCCTCGCCTTTGAGTGTGAACCAATCCGGCAAGTCCCATGCACGCTCTGCGCGCCAGGGTTGAGGGTGCGATTTCAATACAGGTTGTGCGCCCGCCGCGACTGACGCCCATATAAAAGTAGCGATGAGCGCTAAGCTCAATATCCGTTGTTTCTGCCCCAAAAGTCAGTCCTGCAAAAATTCGCGAAAAGAAGACACGCCAATTCTCAACTGACTAATCTTAAAGGTTGCAGGTGCCCATGTGGGTTTCCCATCTGGTTTTGAGAGCCACCACGTCATAGAGGGCTCGCCCTCAAAGTCGAAATTCATGAAGCCGACATTCGGCCCGATTGTGTAAGGCGGCGTTCGAAGGCGAATTTCAGGGTCACGCTTCAACCAACTATGCGACTGGCGGCTAGAGATCGGCGAACTCACTAAGTCGAATAGGTCGTAGCCGCCGCGGTCGGACCAAGGAATGCAGTTAAATTCACCAATATGAGTGTCTCCTGAAATCAAGATTACGCCCTCAATCTCTTCATCCCGGATGAAGTCAAACAAGCCATCTCGCTCATGCAGGAATGAAGACCACGCATCGCCACCCGGGCCTTTGTTTTTTGACCAACCGCTGCCGCAAGCCAAAATCTTGAACACACCCTCCGACGCTTTCAGCGTGTCTTTGAGCCATTCAAGCTGCTGCTTTCCGAGCATCGTCTTTTCAGGTGAATCCTCTTGCGCATTCGGATCGCGATAATAACGCCCATCAGTGAAGATAAAATCGACCGAGCTGTAGCGATAAGAGAAGAACACGCCCGGTGTATCGGGCAAACCGTAAGCAGGGTTCATCCAATACCGTTTGAAAGCCTCCAGAGCGTTGTCCTTGATCGGATTAGTGCGGTCATGATCGTTCAAACCAAAATCGTGATCATCCCAAATCGCTAATTGTGGGATATTTCGACCCACGTGCTGATATGTGGCGACGCCCCGTTGGCGCTGATACTCAAAGTCCAGAACGAACGGCTCAAATGAGTCGCAATAGATATTGTCTCCGAGATTGAAAAACAGATCCGGCATATGGGCCGACACCGCCCGCCAAACCGGTTGCTCTGAATCGTAGCTAAAATTGGCACACGATCCATATCCGACGACGAAATCTGATTTGCTGCCGCTGGCGGGCGCAGTGCGGAACTGGCCCATGGGAAGAGAATGCCCTCCCTCCTGTCCGCGGCCATTGATGATAAAGCGGTACCAGTAGGTTGTTGCTGGACGTAATCCTCCAATCGTCGGGCGAACAATATAGAGGTTTTCCTCAAGGGCTCGGATCGGTGCGGTCTGCTTCGGATTTCGGAAGACGTCATTGTCTGCATACTCAATAACCACGTCATAAACGCCATTGATCATTGCCCACAAACTTACGGATGTCGGTGTCGGCGGCCCTAGCATTGGGCCCAGCAAAAGCTTTGGAAAGATCCCCCGCTGTGCGAGCGCTTGGAGTTCGGGTGCTAGAAATCCGCCCGCAGCGATGCCCTTTAACAAGGTACGTTTTGAGATACTGGGTAATGAGCTCATTTGGTATTCCTCCCCTTCAGCAAGGAGCGGTAATTGTTGAGTGCGACAGTGACATGTCGATCCACCGAACAACCACTGGACAAATCTAGCGGCTAGTACCGTGATCCGCGATCAGAACACCCCTTGCAATCGGAGACTTAAGCTCGGCCCTTGCTCCCGTTCGCGGCGCTCGAATTGATCGAACGCCCCCAATCTATTGGGGTCAAAGCGTTGCCGATCGCGGGTTTGGAGTGATCCTGTAAAATCATCCAAAGCCAGCCTGACTTTGAAGTTTCCGAAGGCCGTGGTTTCGACCCAAATTCGCATATGATCTCGGTCTTGAGCGGCTGTCACACGGTCAAATCGAAATTCGGGGGCTTGCTCTTCTCGCTCAAATTCTATTCCCCATGCTAATGCCATCGTCTCGAAGTCTTGTCGAAACTCAAATTCGTACGTCGCCTTGGTCGTTTCAGATTGAGCTCTTGTTTCGCCCGTAAGCGGATCTTCGACTTCGCTGTCCTGCCAAAGACCGCCAATCACAATTGTTCCTCCGGGAACGAAACTTAGCGGAGTCTCAAGCCTGGCGCTCAATCCGTAAATGGTTCCATCACCAATGTTTCCGCGCGTATCAAATTGCTCTCCATCCGCAATGAAGAGAGCAAAGTCTTGAGCCTCCGCAATGTCCCATCCAAAGACAGAAAGTTCGAGTGCTCCATCTCCGAAGCGCCAATCTGCGGCGATCTCCGCGCGCCAGGATGTCTCCGGGAGAAGATCAGCATTCCCTGCATTTATGTTTTCATTATCTAGTTCAACTCCGGCTGCGAAATCTTCAAAGTCTAACTGGTCGACATCGCGGAACACTCGAAAACGCACCTGATCATCATCGCCGAATTTGCGCGAAATCTGGATGGAGGGCTTCCAATAGCTCAAGTCTCTTTCATCAGAGAAATCGCCTTCATTGCTCAACCGAGAATGCTCGTAGGCGAGACCGGTTTCCACATTCCACAAAGAGGTCACATCCCAAGATCGAGTAACACCAAACTCGCTGCGTGTTTCTTCAACGAGCGTGTTTGCGCCCGGCAAATCGATCAGAATGGGTCCAGAGCCGTCGTCTTCGGTCAATCGGAGACTTTTATCGAGCTTGTTAAAAGCGACCTCTCCCTCGAAAGACCACGCACCGTTTGCGACACTCCTTGAGGCAACCGCTCGCAGGATGCCCTCAAAATCATCAGATGTTTCAGCCTCGATTGCGCGCTCATCTAATATGTTGCCCGAATCGAACTCTGTATTCTCTTGTCGCGTGTCGGAACGTTCAGCCAAGAAGAGCGCGGACAGTTCCGTCCTCCACTCGCCGAGTTGTCTGGAATAATTCGCGGAGAATTCGCCGCTCTCATTTTCTTGATCGGATAAAACGAGTTCCAGTCCATCGATCGTGTTTTGCGCATTGAGAACCTGAGACATCTCAGATGTGCGACCTTCACGGGTTTCGAAGGCTCCTACCAAGAGCAGCTCTCCAAGCCCTATCGGTGTCTTTATTTCTCCTGACAAACCGATACGCTCGTCATCTCTTACACTCTCTTCAGTCAAACGCTCTTCCAAGATATCCAGCCCATCAAACGTATCTTCCGTGCCCGATCTTGGGTCGTGCCACTTCCTGAAGTCCCCAGATACGCGGTATTCAATGCTTCCGGATTGACCCGCCCAGGTCACATCTGCGTTCGGGCTTAATCGATCGTCATCTGTATAATCAAAAGTGGCGCGCCAGACCCCCGAGCCACCTCCTTGTCGACGTATGATATTGAGAATAACCGACTGCGAGTTGGATGCGCTTGTTCCCGACCCGCGAATAAGTTCGAGGCGTTCCACGGTCGAAGCCGGAATACGCCTTAATATGCCTCTTATGCCCTGCCCCTTAATAACCGGGACGCGGCCATCGATCAGGATGTTGCCCGCAGCCCCGGCCAGACCGCGGCGATTCTCACCCTGGTCTATGCTGAACCCTGGGACGCGCTCCACCATATCCAGTGCCGTTTGAGGCACAAATCGCTGAAAGAAGTCCGGCTCAAATACGAGCGTTTGATCAGCCGCCCCCTGACCTAACGCCGGCGTGGAAAAGACGGTGACCGCCGCGAGAAGGACGCGTAGCTTCAAACTTACTTCCTTCCACTTTGTGGGCAAGGATTAGAAAAATCCCCTACTTTAAGCTCTCGTCAGAAATAGAACTTCGTGCGAGCACGACCGTCATAAAATCGTGAAACAATTACTTCAGGTCATTCACGCCGGGATAGTCGCCCGTATTCTGGTAAGATCGCTCTTCCATGGTCGACGTCGCGCCGCGCGTAATCTGCTTCACACCACCCGATTTGCGCATTTCGAAATCATCGTAAAGCTGATCCAGGACCGTACGGGCCTCATAGTGCAGCGTATCGCCATCAACCGTGATGATCTGATAGAAGGGCGTATTTTCAGCGCGGCGCGCGAGCTCGACACCGTCTTTCTCATACATATCCCAGCCCGTTTCCTGGAATTCATACTGCTTGGGCCCGCTCACAGAGTTCACGAACATGGTCTGAACTTGTCCGCCGGCATCGCGCCAACCTAAGCGCTCAGGGGTTTGGCCGATGGCCCCGCGTGCGTAAGTATGATCATGTCCTTGCAAAACGAGATCGACGGCGTGTCGCTCAAGCACGGGCAGCAGGACAGCTCTTCGGTCGGCGCTGTCGCGGCCGCGACCGGACGAAAAAATCGGATGATGCATAGAAACGACTTTCCAAGTCGCGTCACTGGCCGCGAGCTGTTTGTTTAGCCAATCGGCTTGGGTTTGGATGTCGCTATTCTGAGTCGACAAGATGAAAATGTGCAAGTCTTGCGAGTAGCGCATGTCGTACACCACTTCGTGTAGATCGGCGGGTAGTTCCCCTTCAATTGGTAGCGTAAATTGCGGGCGCCAGAAGATCGACAAGATACGGTCGGTCTGATTGGGAGAGAGCCCTAGGCGTGCATATTCGTGGTTTCCAGCGACTGGCAACGCCGGGATCATCCCGTGAATATGGCTGACCGCTTTAAACCACTCTGCCCATTCAAAGTCGCGGGAGGCGCGATTAACTAAGTCACCGGCATGAAGAATGAAATCGGCGTCTGGAACCGCGGCATAACTGGCGCGGATTAACCGTGACCAATGCGACATGACACCGTTTTGGGCGTCGCCAACATAGATGAATTTTACGGGTCCGGTTTCGGCAGCTGTTCGGGTCTGGAACCACTCACTCCACGCGCCGCGCGCGCCTCGAACGCGATATGCATAGACCGTATCGGGCTCAAGATCGGTGAAGGTTACCGAATGAAAGTGCGCCGCCTCAATACCGGCATTCATGGGCTCTTGATAGACGGTTCCTTGCAGCTCCGGCAGCGCTGGATTCAATGGTTCTGTCCGCGCTGACATGGTCTCTGCGGCGAGGTCAAAACGAGCGTCTTCGGTGGCGACCGCAATTTGTGCAATTGTCTCGGAGACGGTCGCGTCTGTTCGCCAGGTTACCGAGAACCGGTTTTGGGGCTGATCAGCGAGCGTGACAACAATCCTATCGGGCCAGCTGGAAGCCTTCTGCCATGGTGGCATTGCTTCACCGTGTTGATCGCCCGGATGCGCTTGTGCGGGACTGGTAAAAGCAAAGATAAGTAGCGATAGAAATAGGACGAAACGCATCACGATCAGTCTCCAGCATGAATTGCTAGGACGATTAATGAACGTCCGTGACGCCGCGATGTCAGATGAAGTCAGATTGATCGCCAAAAATGGGGACTTGTCTAAACCAGTTCAGAGAATCCAAGCAGGTGCAAAACTTATGCAGCGCGCGCGATCTGATTCCGGTTCATCCGCCGCCAATCGATTGAGGACCGGCTGAAACTTTGGCCATGACGTGCTCCTGATACGCTGGTCTTGCTTGCAGTCTTTCGATCCATGCCCAGGTCGCGGGGGTATTTGTAGGCTTAGCCTCCGGCGGGCATCGCCAGAGCCGATGTGCCCATACCCCAAGAGCAAAATCTGCCGCAGATATGGCAGAGCCCATGACATAGTCCTGACCGGATAATTGGCGTTCGAGGATCAGCAAGCTAGGCTCAACCTGCTTCAGAACGATGTCGATGTCGGATTGATTTGCACTTCCAGGCTTATAGGCCTTGCGTATGCTGGAAACAGCGGCCTGGAAAGCGGGCGACCAGTCCATCCAAGCCTCTATTCTTGCACGCCTTAGATGATCATTTGGCAAAAAATCGTTCCCACCTTGGGCATCGCACAAATATCGGATGATGGCATTCGACTCCCATAGGGTCTCTCCGTCTGCAAGTTTAATCGCCGGGATTTTACCTGACGGGCACATGTCTCGATAATCGCGCTCATCATTGCCGCCGAAAGAACCTCCCCAATCGATCCGCTGATGCGCCAATTCTAACTCTCCGATAGTCCACATCACCCGAGCGACGGCAGAACTATCTGGGCGCCCATAAACCGTAATCATTCTGCGTATTTCTCCCATGTTTGAGAATTAGGCGTTCAGCCAAACAAAGCCTGCTCCAAGCTCGAATGATCACCGTCGCGAAAGTAAAAACCGCTCCACCCCAAAGACTGCGCGGCAATCACATTCTCTTCTTTGTCATCAATCAGCATCAAATCGCGAGGATGAGCATCCAGCGCGACCTCGATCGTTTTAAAGAAGGCTGGATCAGGCTTTTTGCAACCCATCGGTCCGGCCGCGAAAACTTTCTCAATCTTGTCGCCAAAGCCCATCTGTTGCTCGATATAGGCAGCCCGCCGCGCGTCATTATTCGTCGCTATCACATTGAGCCACCCGAGATCTCGTGACCGCTCCAATAGCTTTAGAGTCTCTGCGTCTGGCAGAGCGTCCTTTGCGAACCAATAGTCGAGCACCTCATTCGCACTCTTCTCGCATTTGGACGTCGCCACCCACTCAGCAACGAGATCCTTGATATCGCGTTTTCCAATGAGGACATCGGAGAACCGCCCGCTTCTGAACATAAATTCGGAGAAGTCTTCGACGCTCGCGCCTATGTCTTGATCGAAGGTTGCTTTCCAGACGAATGCGCCATCGACGATGTTGCGGTTTAACACGCCATCAAAATCCCACGCGATGATTTTTTGCGCCATTGCCCCCCTCAAGACACCGCGTCTGTCTGCATCTGATGCAAGGCGCGATAAATGCCATCGGGGTTCTCCAGCAATTCCTTATGAGTCCCCTGCTCGACGATGGAGCCATTATCAAAAACGAGAATTCGATCGACATCCCGCACTGTTGAAAGGCGGTGTGCTATGATAATTGTCGTCCGCCCGTCCATCAGTTCAGCCATAGCATCCTGAATGTGTTTTTCTGTAATCGTATCGAGGCTTGATGTAGCTTCATCAAAGATCACGATTGGGGAATCCGCGAGAAAGGCCCGCGCGATGGCGACGCGCTGGCGCTCTCCGCCGGAGAGTTTTATACCACGCTCGCCAACCAATGTGTCTAGCCCATAATCTAGCTGCCTAATAAAAATGTCAGCTCGTGCTTTGCGAGCGGCTTCGGCAATTTCCTCGAGGCTGGCTCCTGGGCGCGCATAGGCGATATTATCGGCGAGAGACCGGTGAAACAGCAATGGGTCTTGCGGGACAATCGCGACAGCGCGGCGCAATGAGGCTTGCTTGACCTTATCAATACCCTGCCCGTCGATACGAATTTCTCCGCTATCAATATCATAGAGCCGCTGGATCAATTTCACGAACGTCGACTTGCCCGCGCCAGATGCACCGACCAATCCGATCCGTTCGCCGGGGCGAATATCGATTGAAAAGTCCTGATAGATGGCCTGCGCGGATTGTCCGTAAGCAAACGTCACGTGATCAAATTCAATGCGACCGCCTTTGGGCGCAATTTCAGTTGCTTGGTCCAAGTCTTTGACTTGTTCGGGGCGTTTGTGGAAATCGACGACGTCGGCAAATTCACTGGAAGTGCGCTGTAGCTGGCGGATGTGATCGCCGACTTGTCTGAGCCGACCACCGAGCATGAAGTTCACGGTCAAAACAAAGGTCACGTCGCCTGGGCTCGCCTGTCCGGCTTTCGCGAGCTCGATCAAGACGTAAATAGTAGAGAGTTGGAGACCAATCCACAGCAATTGCTGAACCGCAGCGAGGTCTTGTCCCCGGTTCCATGAATTTTGGGCGAGACCAGACCAGCGTCCGACAACGTTCCTGAACAACGCGTCTTCGCGATGTTCCGCACCGAACGCTTTAACCGCCGCGTTGTTCGTAATGCTGTCCGCGATCGAAGCACCGATCGCGCTGTCGGCTTCAGCCGACTTCACGTTGGCTGGTCGTACGTATTTAATGGCGAGCCAAGTGGATATGGCGATGTACAGAATGACGGTGACCAAAAACAAGATCCCCACAATCGGAAACCGCAACAGCATAATCAGCGTGATACCGCCTACGACCAGTCCAAGTTGGAGGAAGTGGATCCAGAATATGTCCGACATATTATCATAGGCCCACTTGCCGCGCGTGACTTTGCGCACCGTTGCCCCAGCAAACGTGTTGGCATGCCAGTCTGAAGAAAAACGTTGAACGCGCTCAAACGTGTCGGCCAATAATTCTCGCATATTACCGGCGGCCATACCGTTCCAAACACGCGAATGAACCCAGCGCAAAGTAAAGCCCATCACTCCTGCTGCAGCAAAAATGAACAAGGCTGTATGCGCTGCGGACATGTCACCGTCGCCAATGATGGCTTCAACAATCCGGTCGACCATCGCGCCAGCCGCCATTGGCATAGCAATGTCTGCCACGACCATGCCGATCACGATCAGACAAGAGAGGGCAAATCGAACCGGGCGTCGAAGCCAGTATTGGCCCAGCAATTGAAACATATCCCAAGCTGTCGTTTTTAAACGAGGATATGGTCTCAGAGGTTTGTGGAGACCTGACATATGTGATGTGTCCGCGCTCACAATAAAACCTGTTCAGTCTCTGCTTGCAGCTGATGCAGCGCGCGATATCGCCCATTCGGGATCTGTATCAAAGACGCATGATCGCCTTGTTCCACGATCCGCCCTCGCTCGAAAACCAATATCCGTTCGACTTCACGGACAGTGGAAAGGCGATGGGCGATCACAATCGTCGTTCGCCCCTTCATGAGCTCCGCCATGGCATCCTGAATGTGCTTTTCCGTGATAGTGTCGAGACTGGAGGTTGCCTCATCAAAGATAACGATGGGAGCATCCGCCAGAAAAGCGCGTGCGATTGCGACGCGCTGCCTCTCCCCGCCTGACAGCTTGACGCCGCGCTCCCCGACAAGCGTATCATAGCCAAGCGGCAGATTTTCGATGAACTCAGAGGCGTGCGCTTTTCGTGCCGCTTCTTTGATTTCGCTCAAGCTGACCTCAGGTTGTCCATAGGCGATATTCTCAGCCAGCGAGCGGTGAAACAAATGTGGATCCTGAGGCACGAGTGCGATCGATCGGCGCAAGGAGGCCTGCTCTACCTGCGAGATGTCAACTCCATCAATACGGATGGCGCCGTTTTGAACGTCATAAAGCCGCTGGATGAGTTTCACGAATGTAGATTTGCCGGAACCAGATGGCCCGACCAGACCAACGACTTCACCCGCGCCAATCGTGAGCGAGAAATTGTCATAAAGCTGGGTCGCACCATCCTCATAACCGAATGAAACACGATCGAATTCGATCTTACCCGCTCTCGGGGCTATCTCGGCCGCCCCTTCTATATCGGCGACTTGAACCGGGCGGCGTATGATGTCCACGATATCAGCAATCTCACTGAAGCTTTGCTGAAGCATGCGGATATGATCTCCGATGGCGCGCAAATATGATCCGACCAAGAGGTTCGCTGTGAGAATAAAGGTCACGTCGCCCGGCGTCGCGCGCCCGTCTTGGACCATTTGGATAAACGCCAGAACCAGGAAAAACTGGAGCACAGCCCAAATAAGTTTCTGGACGAAGAACATGTCCGAACCACGATCCCAGGCCCGACGACAGAAATTCCGCCAACGCTCGGTCAGGCCATGAAATCTGGTGTCTTCTCGCGCCGCAGCACCGAAGGCGCAAACGGCTGGATTGTTCATAATTGTATCGGCCATGGAGGCCCCAATCGCGCTATCCGACGTCGCCGCTTTGATGTTCATTGGGCGCACATAATAAGTCGCAATCAGCGCTGCTGTGGCGGTGTAAAAAATGACCACGCAAGCGAACATCAAGCCGATCAACGGGAACCGATACGCGATCAATGCGGTCAGGCCGCAAATGCTCAAAAATATCGGAAAGAAATTGTACCAGAGAATAGTCGTCATGGAATCAAACGCCCATTTGCCCCGGGTCAGTTTTCGCACCGTTGCGCCGGCGAAGGTGGTCGCGTGCCAATCGGCTGAAAACCGTTGAACCTTGCCAAATCCATCTCTCAGCATGCGATCCATTGCTTTGGTCAGAAAGTGGTGCAGTAAATGGAACCTGATCCAGCGGAAGAGGTGGAAGCCGATCGTCGCGCCGGAAAGCAGAAACAATGCGGTGTAAGCTGGATCGTAGCTTGCTTCCCCGTTCAAAGCAGAGATGACGCGATCGACTAGGAAACCTGAAGTGATCGGGATTGTGAGGTCAATCAAGATTTGGACAACAATCACCATGAGTATCACGCCGAGCAATCGCTTCTGCTGTCCCCAATAATGCGCGCAAAGCGATAGGACATCGCGCCACCCAATATTCTTTTCAGGGTGCAAGTGTTTGTTCGTCTCTGCGATATAGTTTGCTGTGTCGGCCACTACGCCCCCTCCTCGTCTTGCGATCTAAATTCGAGATCAACGACGACGGCGGCATGATCGCTCGGATATTCCCGGTCCGGACCGACCGGCATATTCAATGCGGAGAAGCGTTGCCGCATTTTAACGGAGCGCTTGGAGCCTTTTGTCACTTGGATGGTATCTATTCTGCGCTGCGTGCAGGTCCCATCGTCACGCGCGCCCAAAAAGGTTGCGCCTTCCTGCTCATGATTCGGTTTAAGCCAATCACGTTTATGGAGTGCGGACAGGTTTGGGCTCTCCCACTCTTCATTTAAGTCTCCGCAAAAAACTACAGTCTCGCGAGACGCCGTATTTAGTCTCGCATGCAATTGCTGCGCTTGTATTCGGCGCAAAGTATCGCCCTTTTTTCCGCGCAGATGCGACAGATGCGTGTTCACTACCCGAAGGCTTGTTCCCGGTGTGGCGGACAGGATGACCTGCATCGCCCAACGATCCTGATCCTCATTATGATCGGCCAGCTTCACATTGTCTTGCCGCGTCATCGGTCGGTTTGAAAGAATGGCGAGGTTCGACTTTGAGAGCTGCTCCTTCCCTTCAAACCTTCTTGTTTTTTCGCGCGCGGCCAGAACTTCAGATTCCATCCCCAAAACGGACGCGAGATGACCCACTGTGTCCGCGGATCCCGACGGGCAATCGAACGCTTCTTGCAGACAAACGATATCAGGCGACAAGTCCGCGAGGGCCTGTCCCATCCAATTCAAACGCTCACGATAAAGACCATCGCACTTCCAAGTATTATAAGTGACGATGCGCCATGTCTGCGCCATCTCGCATCATATGAGGTCTAGCCCACACGCTCCCCTGCAACCCACACGCCTCGGATCAAAGGCCGTCCATCTTTGACTTTCACGCGAATAAAATCTGCTCTTTTGCCTTCTTCGATCCGGCCCCTGTCAGACAAACCAACACTGTCAGCGGGGTTTGCCGTGACCGTCGCAATGGCTTTCGGAAGCGACCAGTCAAACGGAGGCTGTGTCAAACGAAAGGCGGCCTCGATCATCGAGCGCGGAACATAGTCCGACGCGAATGCATCCAATAGGCCGGCATCAGCGACCTCGGCCGCGGAGGCGTTGCCGGAATAAGAGCCGCCCCGCATCAGATTGGGGGCGCCCATCACCACGGTCATATTGTTTTCTTTGGCAAGCCGGGCCGCTTCGATCGTTGTCGGGAATTCAGCTATGGTCGCGTCAATGGCGAGCGCATCGTGAATATGCTCGGGAAGCTGATCGTCATGGCTCGCTAAAGCCAGATTCCGCTTTTTCGCGACCTTATCGACCACTTCGCGATTCATCGGCGTATATTTGGCTTGTTTCTCTTGGGCGTTGGCAACACGGGCTTCGGCCTCTTCATCCGTCAGACCAAGATGTGCTTTCCAGCGTGCCTTGTGTTTCTCGATGTCCGGATACTGTCGCTGGCCCGGCGTATGATCCATGACAGAGAGCAAGTGCGTCAACCGATGAGGCACGAGCTTGTCCATCAGGTCTTCGAGAACGGGACTAGAGGTTTCACACCGCCAATGCAGCAAGTGATTTCCCCGCAGTTGCTGCTCTTGATCTGCAGTCTCCAATCCTTCGACAAGCTTCAGCATATTATCTAAGTGCCGTGCTTCATTGTCTGACCACGATCCAATGGAGAGGCTATCAAAAACCGTGGTGATCCCGACTGATACGCATTGCCCATCATGGATGATCGCCGCGGACTGAGCATCCCAGTCGACACCGGGTCGTGGATAGAAGTGCTTTTCCAGATTATCGGTGTGAATATCAATCAAGCCGGGGATGAGATAATCGCCATCAAAATCGATACCGGACCCATTCGGTTCAAACGCTTGTATGCAGCCGTTCGAAACGGCGAGGGAGCTTTCGACAACCTCATTTGGTGTGACAATTCTGGCATTGGAAATACGCGTTTCCATCGGAGATCCTATTTGTATCAGTTTAGTCAGTAATCGGCGGGAGGGGCTTCAGCAGAAGCGATATCAAGTTCCATTCGGTCAGACGCGAACACCGCTTCTCCGTATTCCAGAGGCTTGCTCAATGGATCGATGTTCAAGGACTTCGTTAGGATAAGCGGCACGTGTTTTGGCATATTCAAATGCTCGCACTCTTCCGGCCCCGGCAAGCGCGACCGAACCACTGTCCATTTTCGGGTAAAATCCAGGACTCCGCAGTTCACGAGCGTCTGTGTAATGCTTTGGTGTTCAGGATAGACCTTCTGGAAAGTTGGAAAGCGGTGAAAGTCAAAATGATGAGTCGCCATAGAGATTGGGACATCACCGGCATAACCAATCCGGCTTACCGCGATGACTTTTTGACCCAATGGAATTTCAAGCGCTTTAGCGACGTCGCGCGTTGCAGTCCGCACGACCACTTTACGTGTTTTCGTTGTTGCGACGATGGATTGATTTTTGATTTGATCTGAAAACCGGGTTCGTTTTCCGATCGTGTATCGAATCGCAGGACGACGCACATAGCTACCCCGGCCTTGCGTGCTTTCCACAAGTCCAATCTCCTGCAAGTGAGACAAGGCTCGTCGTAAAGTATGGCGGTTGACCATAAACTTCCGAGAGAACTCGGCTTCAGTGGGTAGTTTGTCGCCAGGAGCGTATTCATACTTTCGAATACTGTCTTCTATCTGGCTGGAAACGTGTTCCCAAATCTTATTCGGCATATAGACCCCCTATAAAAAGCGTTATTATTTCGCCTTTTACTTCATTTAGACAAATTTTTCTTTCTTTATAAATTCGTCATAGAATTTGTTATTGCTTTTCGTGCCTTATTTGAATATTTTTACTGCGTGTTAATTATAATTTTTAGCTGAGGCGGGCAACACGCAAAATCCCATGAATCAAAAATTTGTTGAAACTGACACATTTCCAAAAGGGGCTCATGCTGAGCGCCAAGCTTGGATGAAAGTTCTAGCGACAAGCACACCCGACCATGTGGAGTCGTTGTGGGCGCAAGCGTCTGAATTGAACGAGATTCCCTGCGAAATCATCCGCAAGCCCGAGCGCGGCTTAGTGATGGTTCGAGGCCGAGCCGGAAGCGCGGGCGAACAGTTCAATCTTGGAGAGATGACTGTTACGCGATGCGCCGTTCGCCTGCCCGATGGTGAAACCGGCGTTTCTTATATCGCTGGACGGAACCTTGAGCATGCATTGATTGCAGCCAAAGCGGATGCGCTGCTCCAGTCGGAATCGCACCACCAACAAGCGTATGACGCGATCGTGGCGCCACTCAAACAACACAATGAGAAGAACGAAGCGGACCGCGCGGCCAAAGTTGCAGCGACCCGAGTGAATTTCTTCACCATGGTTAGAACGCGGGAAGACAAAAAATGACCGAGCTTCTCGATCTATCAAACGTGCAACCGGGGTTTTCAGACCCCGTTTTGGATGCACAAGCATGCTTTCGCAAAACGCTCGATGCGCTATCTCGCCCGGGCACCGTGCAAGCGTTAGATATTGCCTCTGCGCCAGCGCCGCTCAATCTCGCCTCTGCAGGATTAGCGCTGACACTCATGGACTTTGATACACCCATCTATCTCAGCGAATCGCTGAACACGGATGCACTCAAATCTTGGCTCCGCTTTCATTGCAGTGCGCCGATCACAACGGTGCCCAGAGAAGCAAGTTTTGCCTTCCTCCAAGAAGGCGATGACTGGCCAGCTTTGGATGAGTTTCACCCTGGTGACGCCAAGTATCCCGACACTTCGACAAGTTTGATTATTCAGCTTTCGGCTCTAACCGGGGGCCCAGAAGTCACATTTGAAGGGCCGGGAATTGAAACATCCGTGGGTGTTAGCCCGATGGGTATCCCGGCGAGTTTTTGGACCGAGCGGACCGAAAACGTCGCCGACTTCCAACTCGGAGTAGATTGCTACCTCACAGCGGAAAACCAAGTCATCGGCTTACCGCGCACCACTCGAACCACGCACATCTAGGGGACGACCAGATGGCCTATGTTGCAGTAAAAGGTGGCGAACGCGCCATCACCAACGCCCACAATCTACTCGCCGAGGATCGGCGTGGAGATCAATCCATTCCTGAAATCGAAGCGGATCAAGTCCGCGAACAGCTTTCTCTGGCTGTCGATCGCGTCATGGCCGAAGGCTCATGCTACGATCGCGATCTTGCCGCGCTTGCGGTCAAGCAGTCACGCGGAGACATTGGAGAAGCGATCTTCTTGCTTCGCGCCTATCGCACAACGCTTGCGCGGTTCGGCGTCAGTGAAGCGATTAACACGCGGCAAATGCGCGTTGAGCGTCGCGTTTCTGCAGCCTTCAAGGATATTCCTGGCGGCCAGGTTCTTGGGCCGACATTTGATTACACGCACCGTCTGCTCGATTTCCAACTAATGGCAAACGGTGAAACACCGCTCGAGCGCACCGAACAAGCAGACGAGCTGCTGCCGGAGCAAGTACCGAATATTGAAGACGTGTTTGCGCACGAAGACCTCCTTGAACACGAAACCGCGGCCGCAAATGAAAACGAAACGGTTCCTTTCGACCTCACGCGCGAGCCCATGAGTTTCCCCGCAGATCGCGATCAGCGTCTGCAATCGCTCGCGCGTGGGGACGAAGGGTTCTTGCTGTCACTCGCTTACTCCACGCAGCGCGGATGGGGCGGCACCCACCCACTTTGCGGTGAGATCCGTCTGGGAGAAGTCGACGTTGAATTCATTCCTGAAGAGCTCGGCTTTCCAATTACGATTGGTCAGATCATGGTCACTGAGTGCCAAATGATCTCGAACTCGAGAACGATTGGCGAAGAACCACCCCGCTATGCCCGCGGATATGGACTGACGTTTGGACACAATGAGCGCAAGACCATGTCGATGGCGATTGTCGATCGCGCTCTGAAAAACCGTCCGGCCGAAGGTGAGAAGCCAGAATTCGCCGCGCATGATGAAGAGTTCGTGCTTTACCATTGCGACAATGTCGAAGCCTCTGGCTTCGTCCAGCACCTTAAACTCCCCCACTATGTCGACTTCCAAGCCAGCCTCCAGTTTGTGCGCAAGCAGCGTGAGGAATGGGCGGAACGTCAAGCTGCCAAGGAAGCTGCAGAATGACCGAGCACCAAACCATGTCTGCAAATGCCGGACCGGGCTTAGCAGACTATAATTTCGCTTATCTCGACGAACAGACCAAGCGAATGATCCGTCGCGCCATCTTGAAAGCGATCGCCGTCCCCGGATATCAAGTGCCCTTCGGATCTCGCGAGATGCCAGTGCCTTATGGTTGGGGCACCGGCGGCATCCAAATCACCGCAAGTCTGATTGGCCCGAATGACACTTTCAAGTGTATCGACCAGGGCGCGGACGACACGACAAACGCCGTATCGATCCGTCACTTTTTTGCGAAAGTGGGTGGAGTGGCAACCACCGAACATACCGGCGACGCGACGATAATTCAGAGCCGTCACAGGATCCCAGAAAAGCCGCTCGTCGAAGGCCAAATCATGGTTTTCCAGGTCCCTCAACCAGAGCCGTTGAGAAACCTTGAGGCGCGTGAGACCGAAACGCGCGCCATGCACGCCTATGAAGAATATGGCCTGCAATATGTTCGCCTGTACGAAAATATTTCGACATTCGGCCGCATTGCGGCAACGGCGGGATATCCGGTGATGGTTGATGATCGCTATGTGATGTCGCCTTCGCCCATCCCAAAGTTCGACAATCCGAAGCTACACAACAGCCCTGCCCTTCACCTCTTCGGTGCTGGGCGCGAGAAACGCATTTATGCTGTTCCGCCATTCACCAAAGTGGAAAGCCTCGGATTTGAGGATTACCCATTCGAGGTTCAAACCTGGGATGAAGTTTGCGGTCTTTGCGGTGCGAAGCACACATACATGGATGAGGTTGTTCTCGACGATGACAACAATCGCATGTTTGTCTGCTCTGATAGTGATTACTGCGCAGATCGTCGCGCGCAGGGCCATCGAGGGCCTCATGCAGGCCACGAGCTAACCGAGATCGCTGAAGATGTCTCCAAAAACCAAGAGGTGATGGCATGAGCGCGATCGCACTAGAAGAACGTCCGCTCAATCTCGCACCGGACGCTCCGATTCTTCGAGCCCAAAATGTCACGAAGCGCTATGGCTTCATTACTGGATGTGAAGACGTTAGCTTCGAACTCTTTCCAGGCGAAGTTTTGGGCATTGTTGGCGAGTCCGGATCTGGCAAATCAACCCTATTGAATTGCATTTCCGGTCGCCTGAGCCCGACCGCGGGAAATGTGGAGTTTGCCACTAAGAAGCATGGTCTCACCGACCTATTCGATCTCTCGGAAGCAGACCGCCGTCGGGTTCAACGAGAAGAACTTGGCTTCGTTCATCAAAACCCCCGCGATGGATTGCGGATGCGAGTCTCCGCAGGCGCCAATGTCGCTGAGCCTCTAATGAATCTCGGCAACCGCCATTACGGAAGTATGCGCGAGGACACGATCACATGGCTTGATCGAGTCGAACTCGACCTTGCTCGGATCGACGATAATCCTCGTAACTTTTCCGGCGGCATGCAGCAGCGCATTCAGATTGCGCGTAACTTGGTCCACAGCCCGCGGCTCGTCTTCATGGATGAGCCAACCGGGGGCTTGGATGTCTCCGTGCAAGCCCGCCTCCTCGACTTGCTGCGTCACCTCGTGCGTCGCTCGCAACTCGCCGTTATCGTCGTCACGCATGATCTCGCCGTCGCTCGGTTGCTCGCCGATCGCTTAATGGTGATGAAAGATGGCCACGTTGTTGAAACCGGTTTGACCGATCAGGTGCTGGACGATCCTCAACACGCCTACACGCAACTTCTCGTCTCTGCAGTTCTGCAGATTTAGCCTTTTTAAAGGGGACTACCAGACATGTCTGGCCAAACATTTATTGAAATTGATAATCTCGAGAAGCACTTTGTGTTGCACAATGCAGGGGCGGCGAGAATACCCGTTTTTCAGAACCTACACCTGTCAGTGAAGAGCGGTGAATGCGTCGTCCTTGCCGGTGTATCTGGCGTTGGCAAATCAACCCTCATGCGATCCATTTACGGCAACTACCTGCCCACTGGAGGCGCCGTGAGAGTTTTTCATGAAGGAGAGATGGTCGATATCACGTCCGCACCGCCCTTCCAGCTGCTCGATATTCGACGCCGCACGCTTGGCTATGTTAGTCAGTTCTTGCGAGTTATTCCACGCATCTCGACCCTCGATTTGGTGATGCAGCCATTGCTCGACAATGGCGTGGACGCGAAAGAAGCCGAAGACAGATCCAAGTTTATTTTGGACATGCTGCAACTACCAAAAGCGCATTGGGATCTCCCACCTGCGACCTTCTCGGGCGGCGAACAACAACGGGTCAACATTGCAAGATCTTTCGTTCTCGATTTCCCCGTTATGTTGCTCGACGAACCAACGGCTTCTCTAGACGCAGCCAATCGACAACGCGTGATTAACTTGATCAATCGAGCACTAAGCAATGGCGCGGCATTGATTGGTATTTTCCATGATGAAGCCGTGCGAGAAGCGGTCGCCACCAGTTTCTTCGAAGTTTCAGAATTCGCTGCGAAAGAAGTCGCTTAGTCATGCCCATAAAAGCAATCGAAAACGCGCGCTTTGTGACGCCTAATGGGATCGTTGAAGGGGCCATGACGTTTGACGGCGACGTAATTTCGTCGATCGGAAATGGCAGCGCAGCCATCGCTACGGATGCCGAGGGTGATCTCATCATCCCAGGTCTTATCGATATCCACACCGACAATCTCGAGAAGCACCTCATGCCGCGCCCCGGCGCGCAATGGGACGCCGCTGGCGCCGCCGTTGCACATGATGGGCAAATGGCAACGGCTGGCGTCACAACGGTGTTCGATAGTCTTTCTCTAAGCGGACGCAAGAACGGTCTAGATCGCGGTGAGGCGCTCACCGTGATGATGGGCGGCATGGACAATGCGGAGGATGCAGGTGCGCTTCGGATTGACCATCTGCTACACCTGCGCTGCGAAGTCACTAACCCTGATATTGAAGACCTCGTCACGCCTTATCTTGGCACGCAGCGCTTAAAAATGCTTTCCGTCATGGATCACACGCCGGGCGGAAATCGCCAGTCCGGAACTCTGGAAGCTTGGAAGCAAAAGCAAGTTAAACGCGGCCGCTCCATCGAAGAGGTCGAGGCCAGCTTACAAGAATCCATGTCATGGCGCGATTTGGACGGTGCCGATGGCCGTCGGCGCATGATTGCGGAGTTTGGTCGCGATCATAAAATTCCCGTAGCAAGCCATGATGATGCCACGAAGGATCATATTGAAACCGCTGTTGGCTTAGGGTGCCATATCGCTGAGTTTCCGGTCTCTTATGAAGCCGCAGAAGCCGCGAAGCGAAACAATATGGTCACGGTGATGGGCAGCCCCAACTTTGTGCGAGGACGGTCACACGGCGACAATGCGTCGGCGCGCAAGGTCGCTGAAGCAGGGCAATTGGATGCCCTCTGCTCTGACTATGTCCCTCTTTCGATGATCCGTGCCGCCTTTATGCTGGCTGAGCCACCTTTTTCTTGGCCACTTGAAAAAGCGATCGCGACTGTCACGGCGGAGCCAGCTAAAATGGCGATGCTGGATGATCGCGGAACGCTGGAACCAGGTAAGCGCGCAGATTTTGTCCGTGTCAGCTACAAACCTAGACATTGGCCAGTGATTAAAGAAGTTTGGTCGAAAGGACGGCGTGCTGCATGACCACATCTCCTCGTTACGCGATCTACTATGCCCCGTCCGACGAGACACTGCTCTGGAAAACCGGAAGTGAATGGCTCGGACGGGACGCTTACTCTGGAAACCGCGTTGAACGGCGGGAGTTCCCGGGCACCAAAGACGAAGATATTGATCGCTTAACGAGTTCAGCTTCGCATTACGGGTTTCACGCAACGATGAAGGCCCCGTTTGTTTTGAAAGAAGGATCCACCGAGGACCAACTCCTGAAGTATCTCAAGAGCTTCTCCCGAAAGCAGTCGAGTTTTGAAGCAAAGCTCAGTGTCAGACCATTGGGCCAATTCTTGGCGCTTCGCCTGGTCAGTGGGGTGGAACAGATGCGGCTGCTTCACGAGGACTGCGTGAAAAAGTTTGATAAGTTTCGCGCACCACTCACGATGGAGGACATAGATCGTCGCCGCAAAGCCAATCTTTCGCCGGATCAAGATGCGCGCATGCTTGAATGGGGCTATCCCTATATTTTCGACGATTTCAGATGGCATATGACGCTGTCCAATCGCATTCTATCAGACAGCACGCGAGACAAAGTGCTCGGGCAATTGCAGGACCTATTCAAAGACGTTGTCTGTGAGCCGATACGGATTGATGGTATTGCGGTGTATCGCCAAGTAGACCGAAACGCGCCGTTTAACATCATTGGCCGCGCTGCGTTTCCTGCCTTAGTCGATCAGCCTTCATAAATTTTATTGAATACCCTGATAAGCGCCTGAACACCTGCTTCTACGGTCCCATCATTGTGAAGTTCGAACACATCGGATCCGCTGACTTGGAAAGCACTGGCCCGTGCAATTCGAGCGCTGATATCTTCAGCGCTTTCTCGTCCGCGCGCTGAGAGCCTCTGTCTCAAGAGCTTATCATCGGCGTTAATCGAGACAATCCCCAAACGCTCAAATCGCGACCTCGCCTCATCCAAAACAGACCGAGATCCGTTCGCGATTGCCGCGCCCCCTCTTTCCATCACCGCCAGTTGAGATTTCGGAATGCCATATTGTAAGTCATGCGCCCCCCAGTGAAGCGCATAGGATTCGCCTGCCAAATTGGCTTCAAACTCGCTCCGACTAACGGCGTGATGATCTTCTCCGCCAGCGCTCGCCGGCCGTGTGATATCGCGCCGGACAAACACAAACCGATCATCGCGAGCGAGCTCGGCCCGTGCACCATCCAATAGCGTGTCCTTGCCCACACCCGAGGGGCCAACAACCAAGATCAATATACCGGACATAATCGGCCGAACTCGTTAGCTATACTTCTCAATAAACGCCTCGGCGTCGAGTTCACGGAAATCTTTGAGCGCAACCGAAAGCTTCTCATGTTCCCAGTCCCACCAAGCTAGATCCATTAGGCCTTGTTGTATTGACTTGGGAAAGCGTTCGCGAATTGGCTTTGCGGGCACACCTCCGACGATCGTAAACGGGGGAACATCTTTAGAGACGACGGCGCCAGCACCGACCACCGCACCCGTTCCAACTTTGACGCCCGGCAAAATTGTTGCGCCGTGACCAATCCAGACATCATGTCCAATATCGACCTGATGATCACGCCGCCACTGGAAGAAGTCATAATCATCTTCTTCGCCTAATTCATAGGACACTGCGCGATACGAAAAGTGATGTTGGGCTGCGCGCCAGGTTGGGTGGTTGCCAGGATTTATCCGCGTTTGTCTTGCGATAGAGCAAAACTTTCCGACACGCGCATATGCGATGGAACTATCGGTGACAATGTAACTGTACGCCCCAAAAACGGTCTCACTGAGAGACGTACGCGCGCCGACACGGCTCCAAGGTCCCATAACACTGTCTCGAACGGTTCCACCTGGCGCGATGTAAGGCGCACCGCCCGGTGGATATCCCTTTGGGGCATCTGGATCTTCAGGGACGCGCTTATTGGCGAAATATTCGTACCCAGGCTCAAGCGGATGGTCCGCGAGCAGAGCACTCACGCCGCGCTTCCCAATTGACTGGGATCAAACTCTCCGGTGCCTGGAATGGTTGCAAGCGCTTCTTCGATGTCATCGCCATCGTAAATCGTTTCGAGGGCACTTTCTGTAAGCTCATTGACGGATGCATCAAACACCAAGTGCCCATCGCGCAGACCGATTACGCGGTCGCAATATTGCTTCGCGATCTCGATGGAATGCAGATTCACAAGGACAGTGATGCCACGCTCTCTATTGATCTCGCTCAAAGTGGACATCACTGCGTGTGTATTGCGTGGGTCCAAAGAAGCGACTGGCTCATCCGCCAGAAGAATTTCTGGCTCTTGCATCATGGCGCGTGAAATAGCGACTCGTTGTTGTTGTCCGCCTGATAGTGTCCCCGCGCGTTGGAGGGCCTGATCCTTCATACCGAGCTTGTTCAATTCAATAATCGCGCGGGCACGGTACTCAGCGGGAAAATGTTTTAACATGGACGCCCAAAAAGGGCGCCCACAGAGAGCGCCCACCATCACATTCGTCAAAACATCTAATCGCGGTACCAGCTGAAACTGCTGGAAGATCATCGCGCATTTGGCACGCCACTCATTGAGCCGCTTGCCTTTCAGGGTCGAGACATATTGATCATTGCATTGGATCGTCCCAGAGGTCGGCGCCTCGAGCATATTGATACACCTGAGAAGCGTTGATTTTCCTGCGCCAGACCGGCCAATCACCGCCACCATTTCGCCGGCGTCGATTTTGAGTGAAACATCTTCGAGCGCGTTCACCGCTCCGAAGCTCTTTGTTAGCGAACCGATTTCAAGCAATTTTCAGGGCTCCTCACGCCAGAAACTTACAGTGAGTAAACCACAAACAGCCTGTGGATTTTAGTCAAAGAAATGTGACGGTCACTGGATTTGTCGTTCGGAAACGGGCGGTTATTGCGGATCTTTTTGACTCATCACAATCAAATTAGCGCCTACGATTAAGACCGCTCCGAGCCAGAACATGAAACTTGGAACTTCTTGAAAAACACAGAACCCGATTAAGGTCGCTGTGATCAAACGCGTAAAGTCTACAGGTGCAAGACGGCTCACCTCACCAATTCTATAGGCAGCAAGGCTCAGCGGCTGAACACAAAGCGCGATGACCCCCATCAGGACAAACCAAATCCAATCCGAGCTCTGCGGCATTTGGAACACGAAAAATGTTGGAATACTGGCGAACAGACACTGAAAAAACGCCGCGTGGGTCATCAAGGTCTGACGCGAGTGCGTCGCAACGAGAATTTTGACGAGGATTGTATTGATGGAAAAGCAAAATGCGCTTGCCAACGCAAACAGCGCGAAACTGTTTAATCCGGTTTGAGGCTGAGCAATGATGATCACGCCTGCGAAGCCCATTATGATCGCGAACCAGCGCAATCGTGTGATCGCCTCGTGTAGAAACACTAGGCTTAACAGAGCCACCATGAATGCTCGGGTGAACCCAAGCGCCTGAGCTTCAGCCAGGGGCAAATTGATGATCGCCAACACGCCGAAAATTTGGCCGACAAAACCCGAGGCAGCGCGGGTCAATATCATGAGCGGACGGTCTGTTTTCAAAATGGACAGCCCCGTTCTCATTAATAGAGGCAGTAATACGGACAGGATGACACAGCTTCGCACGAAGACGATCTGGACCGGTGAAAAATCATCGCCCAAGAAGCGAATGCAGACAGACATGCCACCGCCGAGCAAGATCGCGCAAAGTAGCAAGACTGACGCACGAATGTTGCGATCTTCGGGTAAGTTGGCCGAAACTTGGCGACGCACAAATTCCAGATTTGTCAAAAAATTCGCCTCTTATAAAGGGACTTAAAAGCCATATCCGCACCGCTTGGCAAGGGGGACAAATTTCGAATTTATGGCTCGATTTATGGTATTCGGCAGCGTGGGCTGGGACCGACCTATTTGGTTGGATCAGCCTTTAAAGAGCGGCGCCCGGTTGCTCGGCCTCATTGATCTAGAAGACATGTCCAATCTACCGAAAGGACGGTTGGGCGGTGCCGCTTCAAACGCGTCGGCCTGCCTCAGAAATGCAGGACATGACGTCGCAATTTGGAGTGCCGTAAGAGATGATGAAACCGGGGCAAACATCCGAGCTGCGCTCCTAGACCTTGGTGTGGACACCAGCAATTTGAGCATCACAGAGACCGTACCAGGCCAGACCATGATCTTGATTGAGCCGAATGGCGAGCGCACCATTTTCTTTCAACACGCCGACCCCAAACTCAATCGAACCATTCGAGGAGCGATGAAGCGACAAGCCGCCAAGATTGATATCGCCGAAGTCAACGTGTTCCGCCCAGAAGGGATCCTCCTACGGGCCTTGTTCTCAGACTATGCGGTGCTTTCGACCTTGAGCAATGTAATCACTGTGGGACACTGGCCCCAAAGCGAACGCGTTTCCAAAATGCCGGCGGATGTCTTGATAGGCTCGCGGGATGATCTTGAGGCAAAAGGTCTGCTCGAGGGTGCTTTTCACCACGCAAAAAAAGCCTGCGGGAACCGACTGAAATGGATCATTGTCACGGATGGAAAATCTGGGGGTGAGATCTTTAACGAGGCCAAGCGCTTTGCGTATTATACTCCCGAGATTCGCCAAATCGATGCGACGGGCGCGGGCGACTCTTTTGCTGCGGGGGTTTTAGAAGCACTCGTTAAAGGCGCGGATATCGTCGAAGCCGCTCATCATGGTGCAAAATGGGGCGCCAAAACCGCTAGCCTTCGCGGATCTGCAGAAATTCGCCCCGCAGGCACATATCAGAGCTGGGAGGCAATTGATGCGTCGGCGCGCTAAGCGAGCTTCTGGCGCAGGTGTCCAGAAATCGAATCCAACACCGCCACCGCGACCATGAAGAGCAGGATGATGAAGGCCACTTCGTCGAAGGCAAAAATTCGAATGCGCTCTTCCAGCTCAAAGCCGATCCCACCTGCCCCAACGACGCCCAAAATGGCGGCATTGCGGAAGTTTGATTCCAAATAATAGAGTGCTTGGCTCAAGATGATTGGCGTCACTTGCGGCGCGATACCGTAGCGGATCACATCCAATCGGCCGCATCCTGCCGCACGCAACCCTTCAATCGGTTTCCGGTCTACATTCTCGATGGCTTCAGCATAGAGTTTGGAGAGTACAGGAATATCTGCCAGTGCGAGCGCAATCACACCTGCGAATGGTCCAAGCCCAAAAGCGGTGACCAAGATTAGCGCCCACACAAGGGCGGGAATGCCTCTAAAAAAATCAAATACACGGCGAATAACGAAGTGAACTGGGCCAAATGAGACGATGTTTTTTGCACCAATAATTCCAAGAGGAATCGCAAAAACGACGCCTAAGAACGTGCCAGCGAACGCCATCCCAAAGGTTTCAACCAGTGCATTCAAAATGCGCAGGAGTTGACCGCCTGAACTCGGCGGGAACATGTTTCCGAGGAAATCCCCCAGTCTGCTAAAACCACTTAAAAACATCGCTGGTGCGATATCGACATCGATGCAAATCCAGACAAAGATCGCAACACCGATCAAAAAAGGCACGTAAGACCGTAATCGATCTAGAAAACTACGGCGAACCAAGTCGGGCGCCAAAGATTCGGCTTCCACTATCATCTGGTCATAGGAAGCCGTTTTCATTAAATCGCCCCACTTGCTGAAACGCCGATAAGGCGATGCCGGATCCACTCAGACGCCATGTCGATAACGAAAATCATGCAGGTCATCAGAAGCAATATGGCAAGATAGTCGGCAAACAAAGTATATGTGATCGCCCGCGAAAGTTCGATCCCAATACCGCCGGCTCCGATAATGCCGAGCGCCGCTGCGGCTCCAATGTTTCCCTCAAACTTGAGCATCGCGTAGGAGGCATAATTGGGGACGACTTGCGGAAAAATCCCATACCGAATTTGGCTCCACCACGATGCGCCAGCCGCTTTCACGCCTTCCATCTGCCGCATATCTGCATTTTCGTTGACTTCGGAATATAGCTTGCCCAACCGCGCCGTGGTTGACAGCGTGATGGTGATAATACCGGCAAGCGGTCCTACGCCGAAAGCAGCAACCAAGATGAGTGCGACAATCAAATCGGGCAGTGTCCGGATCGCTTCGAGAATGCGTCGTAAGACAAATCGTACCGAAGAAATCGGCATAAGGTTACGCGACATCATCATCGCAATCGGAACGGCCAGAAAAGCCCCGAGAACCGAAGAAATAATTGCAATCTGTAGCGTTTCCCAAAGGGCGGCCAACCAGATCTGCCAACCATAAAACCAGCTTAAGAAAGACCCATCCGTATTGGCGTCCTCGAACAGGGTTTCGCCACGCAAGTCAGGGTTCATTCGAGCTAGAAAATCGCCGAGGCGGGAGAGAGGATCGGTGCTGTGAGGAGTACCGATAATTTCTGACGTGGTGAACGACCATAGAAACAAGGCTCCAATCCCGAGAAACCCGAGCGCAAATCCCGTACGCCGCCGACGCAGAATAGCTTGACGTTCGGTCTCGAACGTCTCGACCACTCGCTTCGAGCCGCCTCCAGGCAGTATGGCCGGCATAGGGGTTCCAGCATCCGCCATGGCTAAAACGCGATAGAGTTATCTATGGATTTTGGTAGCATCGCACTGGCTTCGGTCGGTTCAAACTCAGACCCAAGACCTTGAGACAGCCATTCATATAGCTCGGGTCGTTTGAGATGGAGCGCGATATGAACCCCGATAAGTCGATAGTGACGCTCAAGTGCGGTGTCATTCGGGATCATGAAAGCGTGCGGGGCGCGCGGCCTATCATAAATCATGATCTCATAGTCGTCACACGCTGTGCTGTCGGCATCTAGTACACCACAATAAATCGCCCAGCTGCTAGCTTCGAGTATGGCTGCGTCCACTTCCTGCTTTTGAATCGCCTGAAAGAGCGTCTGAATGGTGGAACTGGCGACACCTGTCTCGGCAGCATTTGCCAGCAAGCCATAATCGCTGAGAATTTTTCGCGCGGCGTCAACATGCAGTTGATGTGGGGTTTGGTTGAGAAAACCAATTCGGGCCATCGATAGATTTTCTAGATCGATCTCAGGTTGAGATTTGAGGCGAAACAACACAAACGGCGTTCGCCCAATACCGTTAGATGGAAGGAGCGTCAGAGAAGAACGCCATGTCTCAAGCAGTGGACCTCCGCTCTCTTCATCAACCCAAATGAAATTGGTTTCGGTTTCGTCGACGGCCTCCACCGCTTCACCGATCGTATTAAAAAGACAAAGCGTCACAAGCGTATTGAAACGACTTTCCAAGTATTGCGCATAGGCCTTCGCCGTCGGATCGACTAGGTTGGACGCCGCCTTACACCCTTCCCCGTCCTCTGTCTGCGTCGCTAGAGGCAGTGACACAACTAGCGGCTGCACTTCGAAAACTGAATCCTGAGCGTCAGCGAAGCCGACATTAAGTACACCGGCAATGATCAGCGCCAAAGACGTCCAAGCTCTGTAAAGCACGCGCATGTGATGCAATCCTACCCTTCACCGCCGATTGCTCGGCGTCTGTGTCTTTCGATTTCCTTTGCACGCATCTCTATGATCTCTTCATAAAAACGGCGATCAACCGGGCCGTAATGACTACCCGGAAGCCGTGCCATTTTCGCATAGGCTTCAGGCGCGTCATAAGGCATCGCTGCAAGCGCTCCGCGAATTAGGTCTTGAAATTCTGTCGGTAGGTCAGTGCGCACAACACGAGGAGACCGTGGAATCGGACCTGCAGTCCAGACGATGCGAAACTCGTCTTCATCAATCATGCCCTGACGGGCCATTCGCTTGATTGTGCCCATCGAGAACCCCGTCTCTGGGGCACCGCTATGGGCATTGACAATCGTGGCGTCAAACTGGCCATTTGACAGTGCCAGAACCGCTTGTGTGCTCTTCCCGGCCATGGCTGCTTCACCAAAGAAGATATCTGGATTTATGCCCTGCTCGTCCATCTTCCAACGCGGGTAGATATATCCCGAGGTTGAATTGAAATCGACGTAAGCCAAGGTCTTACCCTTCAAATCCTCTATGGATTGATATGGGCTATCCGCGCGGACGATCATCGTCGAATAGTATCCCGTTTGTCCGTAAGAATTTCTCTCAGCCAGGATTGGGTCCGCCAGTTCGCCAATCTGTGAGTCGACGTTTGAATAGGCGCCAGCGCCCATCGAGGCCATTTGAAGCTGCCCTGAAGACAACGCCTGAACCGTTCCATTATAATCGCTCGTTTGATAGACCCGAACGGGAATGCCCGCAGCTTGCGAAAGGAATTCCGCTGTTAGTTCAATACGTCGAAGAGCGATTGGGTCTTCTTCAGATGCTGTCGAACCATACTTGATCGATGACAGTTCAGCGCGCCAATCATCAGCGTGCTGTCGTTCAGTAGGTTCTGAACTGCCCGAGCAAGCCGCTAATAGTATTAAAACAAACGATACTAATCCCAGCGGAGCAGCGATCTTCACCATCTCGAGACGTCCCAAATTGTTTCCACGGGGTTAACCTAACAAGATGTCATCGCGATGAAGGTTCCCGCTTTTCCACAGTCTCAATCCAGAAATTTGTATAAAGCGGCACCAAACGTCGAAAATGACGCGACACGGCGGTACTCTCCGTCGATTAGGCGGTCGATCAATTCCTGGACAGGTTACACCATCGACATCCAGACATCGCAAAAACGTAACATGCTTGTCATTTCAGCGACCTACGCTTCGATGCTCTTTCTGAGTGCGAGGGGGCGGTGCGATGAAAATCAAAATCATAGGCCTTTTGTGCGCGTTAGCGTGGCTAGGCACTGGATCGGTTTTTGCCCACCCAGGACATGAGGAACACCCACCAGAATCGGAACTGACCCGCTCTGCATTGCCCCCCGAAGGGCTCATTGGAGCGTGGCTGTTCTGGCCTTCTTACATCCTGCCGGGAGACGCGGGCACCCTTTCCAACCCCGTCCCAATCAATGAAGCATTACCTTCGCCACTGTCGGAAAGGGAGTCCCCTTCCCGCAATTGGCTTGGACAGTCCGCGACTGATCGCAAGCGGAGACTATTGCGCAAAGAAAGTCTTCCCTCAGATGCTTTTACGATTGAATTTTGGGTGACTTATCACGTCGATCAACCGATTGGCGCTTCTGCCATGGCGTTTGATGCCGATCATAACCGTCCGGCCGCGTGGGAATTCGGGTTCTGGCAAGGTGACGTTCAGTTTAGTGTCGGCGAAACAGAGTTGCGCGCACCGGTTATGGAGCTCAAATCGAATAAGGTGGCGCAAGACTTGGACGCCGGAACATATAAGCGCGGGGTCGACCGGTACTGGCACCATCTCGTGGGGACCTTTGACGGCTCTGATCTAATGCTCTTCCATCAAGGGGAACTGATCTCCTCCCGTGCTCGAGACGCCGCGTCGATTGAGTATCCAGACGGAACGGAGTTTGAACTTGCGGCTTATCTTGCCAATGAACCGCATATGAAACTCGGCAACCTTCTTCGAAATGTCGCGCTCTATGATCGTGCACTCACTCAAGAAGAGATCGCTAGCCGGTTTAAGGATCACCGCGAGTTGGTCGACAAAGCCGTACACTTCCGAGACGTCTTCCACTTTACGACGGCTGCGCCTCATATCGCCTTCCCGACCATGGAGAGTATCCAAATTTCGTGGGAAGCGGACAGAGTGCACGCGGCTTTGGTTGAATGGGGAACGACACCAGCGCTCGGCAACTCGAAGCGCCTCCCCATGTCACAAGGTCGAATGACAAAGACCAAACTCGCCGGGCTCAGCCCGAATACCGCCTATTACTATAGAGTGGTCCTTGAGGATAAGAACGGGCGGGAACTGAACTCTGGGACCCTCTCATTTCGAACAGCTGTCGCTCCAGGTGACCCGGTGATATTCGCAGCCATTTCCGACACGGAGGCGCGTCCGCACGTCAATGCACATCTGGCCGATCTCATTTGGCGCGAAAGCCCTCACTTTATGATCAATGCTGGTGACCTTACTGATGGGGGGCGCCACGATCAGCGAGTCGAATGGACCCACGAATACTTCGCCGCGATGGGACACCTCATGGCTCAAATGCCGGTGCTTCCGGTAATGGGAAATGGCGAGCACGATTTCGTTTGGTTTGATCGCTACCATGCTGATCGTGGCGCCAATCGTTCTTATTACAATTTCAAATATGGCGATGTCGAAGTCTTCGTGTTGGATTCCAACCTGACCGTCCGAGAAGACATTCCAAATTTCCGAGAGGAACAGCGAGATTGGCTTGCCGAGGCCTTAGAAACCTCCGACGCGACTTGGAAGATCGCAACCCATCACCATCCGGTTATGTCGGAGCGATATCCAGAGCTCGTTTCAGACTTTGTCGACCTCTACGAGGCGCACGACGTAGATCTCGTCTTGGTGGGTCACCACCATCACTACCTAAGGTCTTGGCCACTGATCCAAGATAAACCTTCAACGGATGACGGCGTTATATATGTTCAACTAGGCGGAGGTGGCGGAAACCCTTCAGATCGACCTGATCAACCTGACAATCGTTGGGCAAAAACGTTCCAAGGATATGGATATTCGCTAATTTCCGCACACGGAGATACGCTTGAATACCGAATGCACGATGATACCGGCGCATTGCGTGATACATTCTCCCTTTCCAAATAAATACTAGGGAACGCGTGACATTTAGATAACGTCGAAAGCCTCTAGTTCATGCAAATCTGAACGTCGAAAAGGCAACAAAATCCGCACCTCAACAAATTAACAATTGGTTCACTTTTTCGTCGAGAAAGTTTTTAAAATTATTCGTTAAACCGTCGTCTAACTTTGCAGAGCGACAATTACTCGCCCTCGGTGAACGTCTTCGTTCCAGGACATCACAAGAGGGAAAGTCCATGAAATCGCTACTCAAGAGAGCAACACTCGTAACGGCTGCTCGCAGCCTCGCTTTAGGTGGCCTGGCCGCAAGTTCAATCTCAGCTTTGACTGTGCCTGCGACAGCGCAATCCACTGAAATTGGCAGACTCGATGGGGTCGTCACGGACTCTGACCGCGGTGCCAGCCTGCGCGGTGCTTCGGTTGAGATCGCCGCTTTGAATATTATCACTCAAACCGATTCAGAGGGCCGCTTTGCCCTGCGCCGTGTTCCTGCGGGCACCTATCAAGTCACAATCAACTATGTCGGTCGCACCGAAGTTGTTGAAACTGTTACCATCTCGGCGGGGCAAACCGAAAACATTTCGATCAGCCTAGCTCGCGTTGGATCCGACCTGGTGCAAGAGACTGTTATGGTCGTTGGAACGCCGATCGCGGATTCCGAAGCAGCGGCGCTTTCGCGTCAAAAAAACGCGGACAATGTTTCAAACATTATCGCATCAGACTCAATTGGTCGTTTCCCTGACCGAAATGCTGCTGACGCGTTAGGCCGCGTCGCTGGTATCTCAATCGAGCGGGACCAGGGACAAGCGCGCTTCGTGAACGTACGTGGTGCTCCTGCCGGGTTCTCGACTATCGCTTTTAACGGCGTCTCGGTCCCTTCTGCAGGTAATGGCAGCACGCGCTTTGATACAATCCCGAATGATGTCATCGGCTCAATCGAAGTCATCAAAGCGATCACCCCAGACCTTCCCGCCGACTCTATCGGCGGATTCATCAATATTGAGACCTCAGGTGCTTTCGACAAAGGTGACGATCTTGCAGTCGACGCTGAACTTGCGCTCGGCGTCAAGCAACTTGGCGGCGGCGAACTTTTCAATTCGCAGCTGACGGTCTCTGATGTCTTCCTAGACGGCAAACTTGGCGTCTTGGCTTCTGGTAGCTTCTTTCACGACAACAAAGTCACCGACAACACTGAAAACCGGTTCATTGGTGAAGGTGAGCGTTTGATTTCGCGTCAAGCCGATTATCGACTCTATCGTCTCGAGCGTCAGAACACGTCGGGTAATTTGCGCTTCGATTTCCGCCCAAATGACAATCATAGTTTCTTCTGGAACACGGTCTTCTCGTCATTCTCTGATTTCGAGCAACGCGACCAGCACATCTATGACTTCGACGACGCGCAGTTTGGTGAAGTCGGCAGTGACGAGTTCGACGCCATCGGAAACACCGCAGTCCAGGGGACGATTTACGGCGTAGAGTTGGATGCGACATTCAATATGCGCGAGGACATTGAGTCGATCTTCACCACTCAGCTTGGTGGTGAGAGCGACTTTGAACGCTTCAGCGTCGAATGGACCGCTGGCTTCAACGAGTCGATTTCGTCTCGCGAGCCAGACAGCGCCTATTGGGAATATGACATCAACAATTCTGACGATGGCATCTCAATCACCTATGATTACACCGACCCGGATGCGCCAATCGTTCAAGTCTATGACTCGATCTTGGATCCTGCCGCGGTCACCGCTGTGAATCCAGATGGTTATGCCCTTGGTGATCTCCTGACGGGTCCTCCAGTCTCTGCATTCATTTTCGAGAACTTGGAAATCTCTGACACGGAAGAAGCCGTCGAGGAGTATTATGGTCAGTTCGACATTGAGTATCCTTGGCAACCCTTCGGCATTACGTCGGATTTGAAATTCGGCGGACGAGTTTCGATGGCGAACGCAACCCTTGAAGACACCGATCTCGAAGTCACAGATGATATCGATGCTTTCGTCAACACGGACTACGACAACATCCTGACTGATAGTTTGTCGCGGGCCACATTCCCGCAACCAGCCATGTTCGAATTTGGCGAAGATCGCTCATTCAATGGTCGCGATGAAGTCTTCGCTGCCGCACGCGCGAACAATCTGATCCTGACCCAAGGCAATGTCTGGGAAAATTTTTATGACGTCGATTTCAACGTCTATGCCGGTTACGCAATGAATACGTTCCGGTTCGATAATTTCGACATTATTGTCGGCGGTCGCGTTGAACTTACCGACTGGGAAGCCACTGGTAACAATGCAATAGACGAAGGCGCAATTGAAGATCTCCTTGAAGCAGGCTCCAATCGCGGCATTACATTGAACGAAATTTATGCAGCACGCGACGCCGATGGCAATCCGATCCTGGAGCAAGTCACAGCATCAGACGATTATGTCGATTTCTTCCCGAGCGTTCACTTCAACTATCGTCCGCGCGAAGATCTCGTCTTTCGCCTGGCGTATACTGAGAGCATAGAACGCCCGGGCTATGAGGATCTCGCGCCAAACCGAATTATCGATGAAGATTCAGATGAGGATGCCGGTGGCGTGATCTTCCTCTCGGGCGGTAACCCCGCGCTGGAGCCTTTGCGAGCTCGATCGATCGATGCCTATGCGGAATACTATCTGCCATATCGCGGTATTCTCAGCCTCGGCGTCTTCCATAAAGAAATTGATGATCCAATTTTCACCGCTGTGCAGGAACTCGATGGCGCAGCATTTGGGTTCCCGCAAAACCGCGTTCGGCTGTCTGGCCCTCTCAATGGATCAGATGCATCCATCACCGGTTTTGAAGTCAATTATTCTCAGCAATTTGGTTTCCTGCCAGAACCGTGGGATGGCTTCGGGACTTCAATTAACTACACCCAAGCGGAAGACGAGGCTCAAACACCGCCACTCTTCAACGAGGCGACCGGGCAGAACGACGGCGCGTCTCGAGAAAGTGGCCTCGCTGGTGCGTCCGACGAAACATACAACGTCTCGATTTTCTACGAGAAATATGGCATCTCGACGCGCCTGACATATCAGTATCGCTCGCCTTGGCTGAACGCCATCAACTTGAGCAATCCTGATCAAGATCGCTTCTGGGACGAACGCCCGTCGCTCGACTTCTCTTTCCGTTACTCCATGAACGATAACGTCACTTATTTTCTTGATGCAAACAACCTCACCGACGAGTTTGGTCGTCGCTACAACGGCAACACCAACAACGTCTATGAAGTTGAAGGGTTCGGTCAGTCCTACCTGGCGGGTATCCGCGTCTCGTTCTAAGTCTGCTACTTTTCAAAGAAAGCGCCCGGCCGATTTGGCCGGGCGTTTTTGTGTTTGGCGTGCAATCGGTGAATAAGATTGGTTCACGTTAGAATATCCGCATGGGTCGTTCAAACCGAGAAAAACCTAAATGCCGGTGCTCATGACGCAGATACGATCTATCGCGACCGCGGAGACGAAGGTTAGACATAGAACCTAGAATACTCTTGAAAAACAATGCACTAATGAATTGCGGTTAGACGCTGCAACTCGTTGTTTTTAATAGAGTAATTTACCCCCTTCCTCTCCGCCACGCAGTCTTCGCGATTTGAGCCACCCGTCGACTACCCACCAAACAACCCACAATTCAAAGACATGGCGCCCCGCGAGCGGCAATCATGCGGAAGAGACACCGTCTCCGACGGCGATTCTGGTCCCTTTTGGCGATCCGTCTCTGCGGCCGCGAAATTCAGTTAAGTTTGAAAATACAGGGAAAATACAGGGATTTTCTACCGATTTGTCCGGGCGACGGACGTTCGGCACACCCTGGCCCTGGCCTCGCGTCGCGGTTTGGTGAGCGAGTGCACGCTCAGCTGAACAGAGCGTCCTGCTCGATCCAGGAACTCGGAATATGCGATTTGAAAATGCGTTCGGTTGAAAGCGTAGGTGAGTGACTTCCCACGGTCACGCGCTCAATAATTTGCGGCGACAAGAATGCAAATTTGATATTGTTGCTGATAAATTCTGGCGCGACTTTCTCACGCTCAGCAATTGTGGCAAGCGATGCGCCCGCTTCGACTTCGCCAACCCATTTCATGGCGCGATAGATTCGTTTCAGCAAAGTGAGATCGGGAGCGCGCGTTTGCCCGTTGATGCAGAGCTTGGTTTCAACGCCGCGCCGCCGGAGTTTGAGCGGCTTTTCGATTTCCGGTCGCTCCGAATTTTCTTCGAATGCGATAGTGATTTTGTTCGCATCCAGACTTACGCGATCAACTGAACCGAGCATTTCGGTCGCATCTGCAGCTGCACCTCCTCGATCCTCAGCAATGAGATCCAGGACGGCTTTCTCGATTTCCACGGCTGGAATTCGCCACCCATCCTGACGAGTGCCGCTTTCCGAAATCAGGTGCTTTGAGACATAGTACCGGTAGCGCCGATCTCCTTTTTGAGAGTGACTGGAAAAAAGCGCGTTTCCGGATTCATCAAACAGTTTTCCGGAGAGTATAGATCGGTTGGCCGCGTTCGAAGGACGGTGTCGCTTCACGCGATTTTCGCCAAGCATTCCCTGGACCGCGGTCCAGACATCCATTTCGATGATGGGCTTGTGCAAACCCTCATAGCTCTCGGAGCGATGCTTGATCTTCCCGATATAGATCGGATTGGAAAGCAAGTGATAAAGGCGCCCACGCGAGAATAGAACGCCGCCCGCTTGTCGCCCTGAAGGAAACTGTCGAAACTTGGTTTTGAACCCCTGCTCATCTGCAAACGCCTTCAACTCGCGAACGTTTCCGAAGCGAAGGTACGCGTCGAAGAGCGTGCAGACCGTTTTCGCTTCCACCGGATTGATGACGAGACCGTCATCGGAACGGTCATATCCGAGCGGCGGCAAGCCGCCCATCCACATGCCTTTTTTCTTCGATGCTGCGATCTTGTCTCGGATTCGCTCTGCAGTGACCTCCCGCTCAAACTGCGCGAACGAGAGAAGCACATTAAGCGTCAGCCGCCCCATACTCGTTGATGTGTTGAATTGCTGTGTGACGGAAACGAAGCTGGCGCCGCGCGCATCAAATCGATCGACCAATTTAGCGAAGTCGCTCAGTGACCTTGTCAGCCGGTCAATCTTATAGACGACCACCATTTGGATGCGGCCTGCTTCGATTTCATCAAGCAGGTTCTTCAAGGCTGGGCGTTCAAGCGTGCCCCCGGAAATCCCACCATCATCAAAGCGGGTTTTGATCAGCTTCCAGCCCTCATGCCGCTGAGACTGGATAAACGCCTCACAAGCCTCTCGCTGAGCGTCGAGAGAGTTGAAGTCTTGATCGAGGCCCTCTTCGGTCGACTTGCGTGTGTAGATAGCGCAGCGCATCACCCCTGCCCTTTCACACCAAAAAATCTCGGACCAGACCACCGCGCGCCTGTGATCTCGCGGGCGATGGCGCTGAGAGACCTCCAGGTCCGGTCTCGCCACACGAAGCCATCAGGTGTGACATCGACTACATGCTTCGTGCCATGCCATTCCCTGATCAAACGGGTGCCTGGCGCGACACCGGGCGCTGTGCGTGTATTGTCTGTAATTAGTGCCTGATCAATGCGGCGCATAAGGCGCGGCTTAGACAATCCCGAAGCGTTCCATTGTGCTTGCGAACTTATCATCTGGACCAACAGCTTACGGCTTATCCTTGGCGGTGGCGGCCCATCGAAAATCGATCGCCATTCGGCCGTGAGCTCCAGGCGGTTCATCTCAGCAATCGCTTTTAAGTCCACCTCAAGCATCAAACCGCGCCCGGCGATCTGAGCTTATAGATCGCCGCGCCCCTGGCGGACTTCTCTTTCTGGATATCGTATCCGCGCAGACGCAGCCGGGTTATCGCCGCGCGCGTGGTATGTGGCTGCCAGTGAAGATCAAAAGCCAGCTTCTTTAACGTGGCGCCCTTGACCAATTTGGTCCGAAGCCGGTCCAGCTTGCATCCAGGGCGTGGGGGATTGAGTTTGGGCGTAGACGTCATGTCTGCCTCCTGTGTGTCGCGCCACCTGCTGACGCTGCACTGAGGCAAGCCCGGAATTCAGCCAGGCGCGGGGCGGCGAAACTTGTCGCCGCCCCGACACTGACGCTCAGAGTGACTTGTAAGTCCAGTCTGGTTTGACGCTTTTCTGACCCGCTTCGTAGAGTTTCGTCAGTTTGACCTGAGACCCTTGGGTCCCTCACTCATAATGAGAGTCTGGCCTTTCCATAGTTCATTGTTTGAGGCTTGGCGAGCGCGTCGGGAGCGGTGCTCCCATCAAGCTCGAGCGACCGGCGCGCTGCGGGCGTCAGCCCGCCCAGCGATGAGTGAGGCCGGATATGATTGTAGTCGTGTCGCCAGCGCCCGAGGATCATGCGGGCATGGGCCAGACTATCAAACACTTCTTCGTTGAGGCACTCGTCACGAAGCTTGCCATTGAAGCTCTCGACGAAGCCGTTCTGCATCGGTTTGCCGGGAGCGATATAGTGCCAGGCAACACCGCGCTCATTCTGCCATTCCAGGATCGCTCGGCTGGTCAGTTCGCTGCCATTGTCACTGACAATAGTCTCTGGCTTGCCATAGAGCCGGATCAGTCGATCCAGCTCGCGGGCGACGCGCTGTCCTGAGATAGATGTGTCAGCGACAAGCGCCAGGCACTCGCGTGTGAAGTCATCGATCACCGCCAGGAT
>JABSQB010000031.1 GCA_013214545.1 Henriciella sp. | reverse complement strand
GCTTTGCTGTCTGACATGATCAGGAAGGCCCCGGCCTGGTTCACCGCGTCCTGGGCGATATGCCATTTCAGGAACGGATCGGCGAACGGGTAGTTGGCCTTGCTGGGTGTTGCCAAAAACTCGGCATTAAACGTACTGGTATCGAACTGCGAGTTTGGGTTGCTGGCCGCGACCGCAGCGAACTTTGCGAACAGGCTCGACATTTCAGCTCGGCGCTCAGAGCGGGTCTGTCCGTCGCGGGCCGCCATGGCGTTTTCGAACAGGGCATAGAAATAGGCCGGCGCGACGATCCCATGTTTGATCTCAGGGCGCGACAGCAGCATCTCGCCCATGCCGCGATCTTCGAAGGCCAGGTCATCGCCGTCCGCCCAGTCAATTTTCACGCCGTGTTTGCGGGCTGCTTTGGAGGCCTTGTTGGCTTCCGATCCGGTGACCAGTGCGCACTCGATTTCACCAGCATGGATGCGCGCCGCCATTTCATTGGCGAGCTGTTGCGGGCTTTGCCCCCCAACGGCGGCATAGATGGCGCGGGTCGGGCTTGCGCCAATATCACGCGCAATCGTGCCAGGCAGGTTGGTATTGTGACCGTGCGGATGACGATCGCCCGGAACGCTGTCTTCAAAGATGCGGACGACGGCTAGCGTATCGATTTCGGACGCCGCAATGCCAGCATCGTCGAGCGCCAGCTTGCTGGCTGTGACGCACAGGCTTTTCGGGGAGGGGGCGCCGTCAGGTCCAGCGGTTCCGTCCCATTGATCTGTCACCTGGCCCACACCGACCAGAACGGGCATCGCACCTTGAGGCATCACGGCTCTCCTTACGTCTTGGACGCAAGCCATAATTGGTCAGCAGGCAGGTTCAATCCATGCCGTTGCGGGAAGGATGGGGTCAGGCCTCTGTCGCAGGCTTTTCGTAGACGATGACATACATGTTGCTGGATGCAGAGAGCGGCTGTTTCTGCCACCCGCCCCAACGCGCAACGGGGCGCAGACCAGCCAGCGCCGCCATCAAGTCGAGTTCGGAGGGCCAGACATAGCGCATCGGCAAAGGATTGAGACTGGTGCCGTCTTCAGTGAAGCGGATGCGTTGATAATGAATAGTCTGCGCGACAGGATCATGCTGCGCCGCCTCGAGCAAGACGCTGTCAAAGCTGACTTTTTTGGTGCGGACGGCCTGGTTGTTCTCAAACCGCTCGCGGTTGGGCATGAAGGCTTCGACCAGAAACTGGCCGCCGGGGCGCAGATGCTTAGCGACGCATTGAAAGCAATCCGTCTGCGCTTGCTGCGAGGTCAGGTTGTAAAGCGTGTTGAAGACCAGATAGGCGAAATCGAACATCTGGCCGAGATCAAAGCGCGCCATGTCGGCGACCCAGGTCTGAAGCGCCTCGCCGCCGGGTTTTTCGCGCAGCTTCTGGAGCATTTCCGGCGAGGCATCAAACCCTGAAACAGAGAGGCCGCGCGCGGCGAGGGGCAGGGCAATGCGCCCCGTTCCAATTGCGAGTTCCAGCACCTCTCTGGTGCCGGCGAGCTCTGCTATCAGATCGACGCAAGCGTCCGTCGTGCCAGGATCGTGCAGGGCGTCATACTCGTCAGCGTGCAAGTCGCCAAAAGTGGTCGGCCCGTATTCCTTCATCCCACAATCGCGGCTTCAGTCCGTTCGTGGACCACGTCCATGGTCACTTCCGGGGCCAGCTCGACGACTTTCAGACCTCCTTCAACCACATCAAAGACGCCAAGATCGGTAATGATCCGATCAACCACGCCCAGACCAGTGAGTGGCAGGGTGCATGCCTTCAGCAGTTTGGCATCGCCTTTCTTATTGTTGTGGTCGGTGATCACCACAACGCGGCCGACACCAGCGACCAGGTCCATGGCCCCGCCCATGCCTTTGACCAGCTTGCCCGGGATCATCCAGTTGGCGAGGTCGCCATTCTCAGCCACTTCCATGGCGCCGAGAATGGCCATGGCAATCTTGCCGCCGCGGATCATGCCGAAACTGGTGGCGCTGTCGAAATAGGCGGTGTGCGGCAATTCAGTGATGGTCTGCTTACCCGCATTGATCAGGTCTGGGTCTTCTTCGCCATCATATGGGAAAGGGCCCATGCCAAGCATGCCATTCTCAGACTGGAGCGTCACCGTCATGCCATCTGGAATATGGTTCGCGACCAGAGTCGGGATGCCAATGCCGAGATTGACATACATGCCGTCTTCCAGCTCTTGCGCGGCGCGCGCCGCCATTTGATTTCGATCCCAGGGCATTAGGCGCGCTCCCTTACTGTACGTTGTTCAATCCGCTTCTCGAACGTGCCTTGCACGAGGCGGTGCACATAGATGCCGGGAATGTGGATCGCGTCCGGATCAAGCTCGCCGGGCTCCACAATCTCTTCGACTTCCATGACGCAGATCTTGCCGCAGGTGGCGGCGGGCTGGTTGAAGTTGCGCGCCGTCTTGCGGAAGATCGCGTTGCCGGTTTTGTCGGCTTTCCAGGCTTTGACAATGGCGAGGTCGGCGAAGATGCCTTCCTCCATGATATAGTCTTCACCGTTGAAGGACTTCACTTCCTTGCCTTCGGCGATGACGGTGCCGACACCGGTCTTGGTGTAGAAGCCCGGGATTCCAGCGCCTCCGGCCCGCATGCGCTCAGCGAGCGTGCCTTGCGGATTAAACTCCAGCTCCAACTCGCCAGAGAGGTATTGCTGCATGAACAAGTCGTTCTCGCCGACATAAGACGAGCACATCTTCTTGATCTGCTTGGTCTGCAGCAGAAGCCCCAGACCGAAATCATCGACGCCGGCATTGTTGGAATAGATGGTCAGATCCTTGGTGCCCGCATCGCGGATCGCCTGGATCGAGAGTTCGGGAATACCGCACAGGCCAAATCCGCCGGCGGCAATCACCATGCCGTCGAATAGGACCCCGTCTAGCGCTGCGGTAGCGCTTTCATAGATTTTACTCATGCGCCTTCGTTACGCAGTGACTATTGCAATTGCAAGAGATCATTCGGCTCAATTTATGTGAACAATTTCGCTTAGAAGCGAGCGGTCAGCAATTGTCTGGCCCTGGCTGTTCGAGCCGGTCCAGATACTCGCGCAGCATGGCGACCCGGCGTGGCCGGAAGGAGCGATCCATGATTGTCATCTCGCGGATTCGGTCGATCCGGAAGGAGCGATAGTCCTGGCGCAGTTCGCACCAGGCCAGGGCGACGAGGGAGCGATCGAAGAACACGATTGCGAGCGGCTGAATGGTCCGCACGGTCGGATTCTCCTCAGCATCCTGATAGCTGATCTCGACCACCTGCTCATTGCGCGTCGCTTGCCGGAAGGCGGCGATATCGATGGCAATTTCCGGGCGGCAATAGAACCGCTTGGCATAAAGCACCGCGTGTTCGAACTCAGAGCGCATCCTTTCGGGCAGGGACGCTTTGAGCTTGGACAGGGCGTTCTCGGCAGCCTTGGCGAGCACCGGATCGGCCACCTGCACCACTTCGCGCAGGCCGAGTACGATGGATTCCATCTCATCGCGGCTGAACATCATTGGCGGCAGGGCCGGGTCTTCCTGCAAGGTATAGCCATAGCCGGCTTCGCCATCGATCAGCGCGCCGGAGCGCCGCAGCGTCTCGATATCGCGATAGATCGTGCGCAGGGAAACGCCGAGCTCATCACTCAACGCCTGCGCTTTGACCGGCGGCGAGAACGTACGCAGGCATTGCATCAATTGCAGAAGACGGTCACTTTTGGCCATGGGACGTTCCTAGCAGATGTTGCTGACAAAAAATGACAGGAGCCGCGTGCTACCCGGCTGTCAACAGTAAGGACCCGCCCATGATTACCCTCACACTCTTCCCTGACGCCTTCGGTGAACCCTCCGCCAGCCCGTTCTGTATGAAAGCCTGGTGCATGCTCAAAGCCTCAGGTCTGCCGTTTGATCTGAACGTCACGTCCGACCCGCGAAAGTCGCCGAAAGGCAAGTTCCCGGTCATCGAACTTGATGGCACGGTCATCGCTGATAGCGAGCAGATCCGCACCCATGTCGAGGCGATCAGCGGCAAGGATTTCAATGAAGGCCTGAACGCCGCAGAGCGGGCGACCTCGCACGCGGTAATCCGCATGGTCGAAGAGCATCTCTATTTTGCGATTCTCATGGATCGCTGGGGCGAGGACGATAATTGGGCCCATGTTCGCCGCGTCTTCTTCAGCGATTTTCCCTGGTTCCTGCGCGCCTTCGTCCCGGCTATGGCCCGCAAGCAGGCCCTGCAAGGGCTGCACGGGCAGGGCATGGGGCGGCAGAGCGCCGATGAGCGATTTGACCGGGTGGAGCGCGATATCACCGCGATTGTCGATCTGCTCGCCGACAAGCCATTCCTGTTCGGCGATGCGCCGACAGCCGCTGACTATAGCGTCGTCCCGATGCTGCGCGCTGCAATCGTTACACCAGAAGAGAAGCCACTCGGGCGCCTGATAAAAAGCGATGCGACCCTCATGGCTTATGTGACCCGGGGCACAGACAGCCTTTACCCCGCGGGTGTTTAGTCGGTCTGGGTAGGGCCTTCTGTCCGTTTCCTCCCGGAACTCTCCGCGGAAGGTCAGTTATTTACCCAGTCTTTCAAAGGACGGCTTTCGCAGAGGCCGTCCTTTTTTGATGGCGTGTGGTGGCGGGGTGCACCGTCCCTGATCGCTTCCAATCAATCCACATCTTCGCCTGGGGTTCCGAGCGGCGGCAATGGCCGTGGTTGCAGATCCGGAATCGGCTCAGCCGCGATCTTGTCACCGAGATAGGACAGAGCGCGGGCCAGCTGTGCGTCTTCGCCCAGGAAGGTCGCGTTCGGCGGATTGATGACTTCAATATCTGGCGAGACCCCGCGGCCTTCGATCAGCCAGCGTCCATCAGCGCCATATTGCGCGAACTCAGCGATCCGGGCCTGACCGCGATCACTTAGCGGATTGCGGTCTGACAGCCAGATGCCGGCCCCGGCCGTCTGTGTGCCAATCGTCGGGCCGAGATCCAGCGTCTTGATGCCCGCGGCAAACGTTTCACCGTCTGAGTAAGTGCCTTCATTGATCAACACGGCGAGGTGTCCGCGGAAGGTTTGCTGCATATTGGTCGTGGCCGGGCCATGATCGGGCCGGCGCCAGAAGGCCCAGGCCTGCCGCAAGAGGGTGCTCAGAATGATACTGTCGACATTGCCGCCACTATTGCCGCGCACATCAATGATCAGGCCAGGCTTGTCATAATGCTCGTAGAAATCGCGGGCGAAGCTGGCGAGATCTGACGCGGTCATGGCGCGCAAGTGCAGATAGCCGACCGTTCCGTCCGATTTCTCCGCCACTCGCGCGCGATTGCCTTCGACCCAGTTACGGTAACGCAGCATGGCGGTCTGCCGCCCGGTCATTGGCTTCACGATCTCCTGAAACGCGTTTCCGTTTCGGCTGAGGTCGAGCAGGACTTCCTGGCCGGCCTTCATGGTCAGGGCATTGGCAAGATCGATCCGCGTTCGGATAGGCGTGCCATCAATGGCCGTGAGAATGTCTCCGACAGCGACATCGATCCCCGGCTTTTGAAGTGTGCCGAGGGTCTCAATCCGGTCCGGCTCACCTGTGTAAATGCCGGTTATCTCGAGACCGTTCGCACGCGCAGAATAGGTTGCGCCGAGGAAGCTCGGCACGCCGCTCTCAGCATCGTCTGGCTGATCGCCGCCGCGGACCTGACTGTGCAGGATCCCAAGCTCAGCCGCCATCTGGCGCAGCAAGTCATTCACTTCGGAGCGATGCCCGATGCGATCGCGCAGAGGGACATAGCGGTCGCGAACCGCCTCCCAGTCAACGCCGCGCAAATCGGGGTCATAAGCAAAATCCCGGTGCAGGCGCCAGGCATCCAGAACCAGTTGCCGCCACTCATCCTTCGGATCAATTCGAAGGGTCCAGTCTGACAGGCGCACGGTCTGCTTGCTGGTATCGGAGGGCAGGTCCTTGTCCGACGCTACGATCACGAACCGCGGGTCGCGCCCATTGCCCGTCTGCAGGAACAGCTTCTTGCCGTCAGCCGACAATTCGAACGCCTGAACGTTAGACGCATAGTCCGACAGTTCCGGGCTTTCATGCGTAAACGCCAGGCGCTGCAGGGTCGCTGACCCGTTTGTATTGATCACGAACAGATGCTTGGCCGTCGCAGCGAGGGCGCGATAATTGCCCGGCTCAACCGGCACTTGGTACAGCCGGGCGGACAGGTTCGAGACGTTGATATCTGCCTCGCCTTCATCCGCATCTGCGTCTTCTTCATCCGAGCCGTTTTCGCTTGAGCCGGATTCCTCATCGAGCTCACTTGGCGCCTCGAACGGGAAGTCTGCCTCAGGGTCGAGCTGAACCGCAAACAACTGGCCTCGCGACTGGAAGGCCGGGCCCATATTGCGGTCACCCCAAGGCGATCCGGGCGTAGCGTTGAAGTTCCGATTGGAAATGAAATAGAGCCAGGCGCCGTCTGCGGAGAAAGCGGGTGCGAAGGACTCGTACTTTCCGGTCGTCACAACGGTTCGGCGCTCGGTCTGGGTGTCGTACAGCGCCACCCGTGGCAGGGCCCGCTCGTCAAAGAACGTGTAGGCGATATAGCGCCCACCGGAAGACCAGCTGAAGCCATAAAAGGCAAAGTCATTACCGCTCTGTGTCTCTTCAATCAGCTTTGATCGCCGAGTCTCCGGATCGAACAAGAACAAGCGCCCCTTCTTGTCGGAATAGAGCAGCGTGTTGTCATGCGGAGACGGGTACAGACCCCAGATATAAGTGTCTGACGACGCGGTGAGCTGAACCGGCTCGCCCAGCCCATTGGCCGGGAACTGCCAGATTTCGCCGCTCGAATCGTGGTCGAGAATGACGTAGATCGACTCGCCGTCACCGCTATAAGCGGCGGAGCGCGCGCGCTTTTCCTTGGCAAATTGTAGATCGACGCGCCGCCGCTGGCCAGTAAAGGCGGCTGCCACACGCCCGCGAGCAGTGACCGTGACCGCATCGCCTTGAGGGTTCATTCGCGCACTTTCCAGATAGGCCAGCGGGTTATCGATCCAGCGTTCGCGGCGATAATCGCTGTCGCTCATCAGGAACAGATTGATCTGCTCCGTCTCGTCACTCGCCGGGTCATAAGTGAACAGGTCAGCGCCGCTCTGAAAGGCAATCTTACCCTCGTGTATTTGCGGCGTTCTGATTTGCCATTGCGCGCGATCAGTGTGTTGGCGGGCGTCATTGCCGTCGCGATCGACCGACCAGATATTGTCGGCGCCTGACTTGTCGCTGATGAAATAGACCCGGCCGTCGGCATACATCGGGTGACGGATTGGGGCCCCGAAATCAGCGGCGAGACGCACCGCTTCGGCACCACCGTCTAGCCCGCCGCGCCAGAGCTGCGCCATCCGTCCGCCGCGATACAGAACCGCGTTATCAGAGAACATGGAGAGGCCATAACGGGTGAAGAAGATCTCATTATTACCCGCATCGACCGCGGCCAGATCTGCATTGTCATAAGGCAGATCGGCGGTTTCGAGCGTGTTGCGATCAACCGTTCTCAGGATCCGTGGTATGCGGCCCGAAATATTGGTCGCGCGATACAGGATACGCTGATCATCGACCCAACCCCGGACGGTCGCTCCGCCGCCTTCATAGGTGACCCGCTTTGGGGCGCCGCCGGACACGGACATCATGTAAACTTCGGAAGGACCATCATAGCTCGCCTGGAAGGCGATCCATCTGCCATCTGGTGACAGAATGGGCGAGGACTCGACCTCAGGATGCGTCGTCAGACGAACGGCAGTGCCACCGCTCGCGCGGGTGCGCCAAAGGTCGCCCTCGCTGGAAAAGACCAGTGTGTTGCCGCTGATTGAAGGTGATTGATAATAGCCGCGATCTTGCGCCGTCGCGACGCCTCCCATTGCAGCGAGTGAGAGTGAGGCGAGCGCGATCAGTGAGTTCTTCATTTCTGGTCCCAGCTTTACAGATGTGGCGACCTTAGAAGCTCGGCAGGAATGAACAAGTGCTGTTCGTCGTGTTTTCAGGCGATTAGGCGTGAGCGTGGCCCGAGCCCTTCTGCTTGGTCATTCTACGAGAATATGAGGATCGCCTGCGGAGATGTCACCAATCTTCCAGATCGGTTCCCCGGCGGATTGGAACGCGGCGATTAATTCGGCTTCGGCCTTGGCCGGAATGGCGGCCAACAAGCCGCCGCAGGTCTGCGGATCGAAGAGCAGGTCGCTCCGCGCAGATTGTGTCATCGTCATGCGCGCGCTTTGAGCAAAATTCGCAGGCCAGAGTGTCGACCGAACATCGCGCTCGGCCAGCGACAGAGCGCCGTCGAGCAGCGGAATAGCTTGCAGATCGAGCCGCGCCGAGACGCCTGATGCGTCGAGGATGTTGAACAAGTGACCGGCAAGGCCAAACCCGGTCACGTCGGTCAGCGCCGTCGCATGCGCGCTGAGCAGCTGCGAGGCCGTGGCCTGCGGTCGACACATCACTTCCAGCGCCGCCTGATAGTCAGCACCGTCGGCAAGCTGACGCATCTCTGCGGCGAGCAGGGTGCCGGTCCCGATCGGCTTGGTCAGCATCAGGACGTCGCCAGGCTGCGCGCCCTTATGTGTGATCGCAGGGCCATCGAGGCGACCGGTGATCGAGAAGCCGACGGTCAGCTCCGCGCCCATGCTGGTATGCCCGCCGGCAATCTTCGTCCCGCAGGCGGAAAAGACTTCGCCTGCACCGGCCATAATCTCCTCGATCATCAGGGCTTGTTTGTCTGGCGAGAGCGGCGGCAGGATGATCTGCGCGAGGACGGCCTCCGGCACTGCGCCCATCGCCCAGACATCACCCAGCGCATGCACGGCGGCGGCTTTGGCGACCATGTAAGGATCGGCATTGAAGGCCCGCAAATGATCGGTGCTGAAGACCTGGGCTTTGCCGTCTCGCTCTATGACCGCAGCGTCCTCAAGTGAGGCACCAGATCCGTGCCCGAGACCTTCGGACAGCGTGCTTTGGGCCACTTTCGCCCCGCAGCCACCGCACTGATGTGCATGCGCGTTCAGCAATTGGTCGAGCCCGGCAGCATGAAGATCCGGCAGTGTCGGTACCTGCATCTCCATCGGCTCTCGAAACTGGTCCATGAAGCGCTGATCGATGCGGTCCTTCCAGCGCCAGACCCACGCGCCGGAGAGCCCGATGCCCCATTTGTCGGTGATCGCCGATTTCCGGCCGGTCGAGATCAATTTCAGATAGGACAGCTGCGGCGAGAATTTGCGTAAAGGCCGGCCGGAAAGATCCGCGCGCAAATTGTCGAACAGAACTGGCGCCTGGCGCACCGCGAAGACGCCCGCTTTGGGTCGCGGAGCGTGGACAAGATGCGCGCAATCTCCAGCGGCGAAGACATGCGGTGTATTGGTGGAGCGCAGTGTCTCATCGACGGCGATGTAATCATGATCCAGATCCAGTGCTGTCTCGGTCAGCCAGGCCTGCGGCGCGGCTCCGGCGGCGCTGACCACGAAACTCGCTGGAATGAGTCGCTCTTCGCCGCCGATGAGGACGCCATCCGCGGTGATGCGCGTCACTGTCATGTCGCTCAGGATGTCGACTTGGGCGCGCGCCAGCTCCGCGTGCAGTTTTCTGCGCACCCCGGCATCGGTTTCGCGCAGGATCGTCTCGCCCGCTTCGATTAGGACGATCTTGCCGGGAAGGTCCATCGCCTCAAGCCGATAGGCCATGGCCAGGGCCACCTCGACGCCGCCAACCCCTGCGCCGAGGATTGCGATCTTAGGTGGCACCTGCGTTTCGTGTACCTGCTGTACAAGCCTCGTCCAGGCTTGCGCAAATGCGCCAAGCGGCTTGGCGGGAACAAGATGCGCCGCTGCGCCCGGCAATTCTGTCAGCTTCGAAGTGATCCCGATATCAACAGACAGTGTATCATAGGCAATGGCGGGCCGAGATTGCAGCTGAACGCGTTGCGAGGCCGTATCGATACCAATGGCGCGATCCATGATCAGACGAGCGCCCGCCTCACGCGCCAGCCGTACCAGATCGATGTCGAGGTCCCGGCGCTGATAATGGCCTGCAACATAGCCCGGCAGCATGCCCGTATAAGGCGCCTTGGGATTTGGATCGACCAAAGTGACCTGCGCCCCTGGCAAAGGCGCCATGGCCCATTTCTTCAGTACCAAGGCATGCGCATGACCGCCGCCCAGCAAGACCAGGTTGCGCGTAATCGGAAGCGGGCGGGCAGCGTTCAAATCTGGTCTGTTCCTTTCCAAAGATCGGTCAGAAAACTGACCGTCGCAAAAACAAGCAGCCCGGTTTGCCAACCGGGCTGCCCTGATTGGTGTGTCATTGGCTCAAGCGGTGAGTGCGTCCACCACCTGGTCATAAACCGCGGCTGCCTTGGCGCGCATTTCTTCATCGGTCGCATCCTGAATCGGATGATCAACCAAGACGAAGCGGGCATCGTTCATGCCGAGTGCCTCGCGCTGTGTGACAGCAGCATTGTGAAACTCGCTCGAAGCGATTGTGACTGCCGGAAGGCCCTGGATTTCAAACCAGACTGTGTCGTGCATACTGCACGTCGTACAAGACCCTCAGTCAGCTAGTCCTTCAACCACGAAGTCACATTCTGCTTTCATCTGAGCGCGCAAATCATCGGGGCAGGGCTTGGTGAAGGTCGGTTTGGCATAGCGCCGAACCTCAATCTCCGGCATCCGGTCCGCCAGCAGACGTTCCAGCTCATCGAGCAGAATGTCTCCTCTGGGTTTGCGAATGTCCATCAAGCCAACCACACCCGAGACCTGGCCAGAGCGCGGCGTGATTTGCCGACTGACAGGAACGGATTCATTGGTTGGATCTAGAATGACTGTCATTCGTCCTCCTTCTTCTAAACCTCTTCAATCTTGCGAGACACCGATTGCGATCCCATCGCGCCGGTGACCCAGCCGTGATAGGCGCTCGAAAACTTGCCCGCATCTGACCCAGCCACAACAATATGGATATGCTCCGGCTTGGCAAATTTCGGTACGAGATTGGCGAGTTGCTCATCGCTGAGATTGGCCGCTGCAGCTCTCGTCATGCCGGCGCCTGAAACCTCATCAGCGACCATGTCGCGCAAGGGCCGCTTGGTCACGTCCTGAATGCGGGCGCGCAGGCGATCCTTTTCATAGAGCCCATCGCGCATGAGCGTATCGATATGTTCCGGGCAAACCACCAGCAGCGAGTCCACAGGCATCATGTGGTACTTTGGCAGGAACATGGATTCCAGGCCCAGTCCCAAAGTTCCAGCCATCTCATCCGGCGCTCGCGATTCCTGATCGACAATGTGGACAGGTCCGGATGTCATCGCGAAGACGGTGACGACGGAGTCCTCCGCCTTGAACCCGCGCTCGACATGCAGCGGCGCCCAGGGTGAGCGATCTTCGCGCTCCGCGAAGCACATGGTGAACTTCATTGGACTGCCGAGGGTTGAACGATCGGTTCCCCCGGGTTTCGAGCCCCCGATATTGCGGATGGCGAGGCGCACCGCACGACCAATCGTGGCATTGGCGCGGTTGCCGGTGCCAAGCGCCATCAGCCCGCTATTCATGCCAATCCGGTCGCGAATTGGGCCATTGACGACCAGCACCGGTGAGGCGCCCATAGTCGTCGCCATGACGCCGTGAATGTTGAATTCATCCGTGCAAACGGCTTCCAGCGCTGCGATCACGACCGGCAAATATTCCGGTTTGCAGCCCGCCATAACGGCATTGATGGCGATCTTCTCAATCGTCGCTTCGCCCATATTCGGGGGCATCTCAGCAATCACTTCCTGTGGCGAGCGGGACGTTCCGCCCAGCATACGCATCACGCGCTCCGGCGTTGGCGGCACCAGTGGCAAGCCATCTGAAAAGCCCTGATCGAACATGAATTCCGCGACATCGTCGGCGCTTGCAATATCGATCTTGCGGGCACGGATCGGGCTGTCTTCGGCTTCCGCGAGCAAGCGGTCATGGATTTCCGGATCGAGATGCTTTGACCCGCAGCCCGGGCGCCAATCGGGTAAGGCGTCCCAATCGACTGTTGCCGGACCTGACTTCAAGGCCGCAGAAATCTTGCCGTCGACATCCTGCCATTCGGATTTCACGAAGCCTTCGAATTGCATCTCTGGTGTTTTGCCGTCCGGGCACCAGTACAGCGCCGGTACGATGTCAAAGCCGTAAGCAAAAGACGTCTTCAGATCAGAATCATCCAGGATGGGCAGGGTCAGACCGTGACGGTCTTTCAGGACCAGGCTGCCCTCGCTGGTCTGGCTGACCATCCACACATTTGCATTCTCGCCATAGGCGTTCGCGAACGCCTCAATCACGGGTGCGGCGGTGTTGCAGGTTTCACAGTCTTCTTTGACGAAACAGATCAGGCTGGGGTTCGAAGTCGGGAAAGCCCGCGGCGCGCCATCGAGGTCTGTCAGTTCAAATTCAGGTAGGTCAGCCATCATCGTCTCCTGCGCAAAGCTATGCGAGTTCTGCGAGCCTTGTCCATCAGTTGCGCCGCGTCAGGCGGCTTGGCGGAGGCGGATGGGAATCGAACCCACCACACGCCGATGACGACGCGTCGCTGGTTTTGAAGACCAGGGAAGCCACCAGACTCCAGTCGCCTCCGCATGGGACTTGATTTAGGCGCGAATGAACGGGCTGCAAACAGAATTCTGATGAGGGTCAACCCGTGATGTAGCGCACATCCCCTTCGCGCTTGGTGGTGCCCTCAGCGTCCAGGAACTCGAGCAAGGGCACGATGATTTTCCGGTTTGTCTTCAGCGCGCTGCGGGCTTCTCCTGTGGTGAAATGTGCATTGCCAGGAAAGGCCTGCTGAAGCGTTTCTCTGGCCAACTGGATCGCGCTCACATGCAGCAAGACCTGCTGATTAAGCGCATGATTGTACAGGCGGATGACCTTGCCGGTGGCCATCAGAAGCTCGATCATGTCGTCCTGCTCAGGTGACGTTGATTTAGGGTCGAGCCGCGATCCGGGGCGAAGGGCGAGGGTTTGCAATTGCTGTTCGAGATCCGCGAGCGCTGCGGCTTGCTCCTGCGTGATGTGCGCCAGCGGGTCATGGCTCGCAAGAGCCACCCCAGTTTCATCAGCGATGACCTGGCCTGCATCAAGCAGACGGCGTTCAGCCTGTTCAACGAGCGCTTTTGGCAGGCGGCCCAGTGCGGTGCGAAAGGCGTCGATTGGATGATGGGGGCGCAGCGGCCGAGCTTCATGCTGCGCGGCGAGGGCGGTCAGAAACGCCTTGCAGGTGCGCTCAATATCAGAGGTGCGGAGTGCGAGTCCCGCTTTGCCCAGCTCAAATGACGCCTTGAGCAGCGGCGTGATTTGATCGGGATTGAGCCCGGAGAGCCGCGCCAATTCGGGCAGTGAGACGACACCCTTGTCCCGGTCGGCGAGCGCGTTGGCGATGGCGTCTGGCGCGCCCTCAAGTGCGGCGCGCAGGACGGCTTGGTGTGCGTCCTTGTTCCGCCGACCCGGCGATGCCACCGAGTCTATAATCGCGCCGCCGCAGATGATTTGCGCCGCTGCTGGATTGCGGAGGACAAGGCGCTGGCCTGTATAGCCGACCTGCGGCCGGTTAAACGCCAGCTGTGCCAGGACGGTTTCGCCCGCGGCGACATCTGGCGTGTGGAAGCGCACTCGGGCGGGTTCGTAAGCGGTGCCGAGCATCACCATGACCTCATCCATGTGTTTGAGGTGCAGGCCGTCTTTGTCCGCCGCGTCGAGGGCGACATCAAACCGGTTTGATGGCTCGAACCCGGCGTTAGGAGCATAGACCACGGAGCCTTTTCGGAGCGCGGATGTCTCGAGCCCGCGCAGGTTGACCGCGACGCGCGATCCGGGCGTCGCTGAGGTCTGATCAGTACCCGCGACCTGTAGACTGCGCACGCTTGTTGCGGGGCCGTTCGGCGCAATTGCTGCCGCATCCTCGCGCGCAATTTCGCCGCCGATCAGGGTTCCGGTGACCACGGTTCCGACCCCTGGCGCGGTGAAGACCCGGTCCACGGGAAGGTAGAAACCCGGCAAACGAACCCTGTGCTGAGGCAGGTCCAGAAAGCGCTCCAGAGCCTGTCCAAGAGAGTCCGAACCCTTACCGGTCAGCGAGGATGAAGCGACAATAGCGACAGGCTCGATCGAATAGGCGTTCAGCTCTGACTCGATCTCGGCTCGGGTGCGCACCACCACCACATCAGCGGCGAGGTCAGCCTTCGTCAGCGCAACGATGATCTGCCGGATGCCGAGACAGTGGGCGAGGCGCAAATGTTCGCGCGTCTGCGCCTGAATGCCATCCGTGCATGATACCGCGAGCAGCACCCCGTCAACGCCGCTTAGTCCGGCAGCTGTGGTGCGCACGAAATCAGAATGGCCCGGCGCGTCGATGAAATGCAGCCATCCGCGCTCCGTCTCGCGATGGGCGAACCCGAGCGTGATGGTCAACCCGCGCGCGCGCTCTTCGGCGAGCGTGTCCATCTCGACGCCGGTCAGAGCCTTCACCAGCGCTGTCTTGCCGTGATCGACATGGCCGATGACCGCGATGGTCTTGTGCATCATTCAGGCAGAATGGATTGGCAGACGTCAGCGATCAGCGCGACTTCATCCTCGCTCACCGTGCGCATATCGAGCAGCAGCTGGTCCTTCGAGATGCGGCCAATCACCGGTGTCTCCGCATCGCGCAAGGCAGACGCCAGCTGTTCGACGGATTGCGCCGGGCTGGTCAGCGCGACCGCGAAGCTCGGCAGGTCCTGATTGGGCAGCGACCCAGCGCCTGCCCGTGCCGTGGTCTCTATGAGATCCGACTTAAGGACGCCATGCGCACCCAGCACTGACAGCAGCTTGTGCGCCCGCGCTTCGACCTGCTGGATCGGCTCGGCCAGCATGTTCAGCACCGGAATGCGCGCCATCGGATCATGCGGCGGGCGGTACAGTTCCAGCGTCGCGCGCAAGGCGGCGAGTGAGAGCTTGTCGATGCGCACAGCCCGCGCGATCGGGTGCTTCTTGATCGTCTCGACCAGCGCGCGGCGGCCGGCAATAACCCCGGCCTGCGGACCACCAAGGAGCTTGTCGCCAGAAAACGTCACCAGATCGACGCCAGCTTTCAGAACGTCGCCCACCACCGGTTCCTGGTTCAGGCCGTGCTGAGACAGATCGATCAGCACGCCGCTACCCAAATCCTCGACCAAAATGGTGCCTGTCTCTCGTGCCAGTCGCGACAGCTCCTGGCGCGTTGGGACAGAGGTGAAGCCGACAATGCTGTAATTACTGGTATGGCTTTTCAGGAGCAGCGCAGTGTCTTCATCAATGGCGGATTGATAGTCGCGCAGATGCGTCTTGTTAGTCGTGCCGACTTCTTTCAGCCGCGCGCCGCTTTGCGTGATCACATCCGGCATCCGGAACGAGCCGCCAATTTCGACCAATTCCCCGCGCGACGCGATCACATCTCGGCCAGCGCCGAGTGCGCTCAGGCAGGTGAGGATCGCAGCAGCGCAATTATTGACGACCATCGCCGCTTCCGCGCCGGTGAGCTGGCAAATAAGTGCCTCGACATGCGCGTGGCGCGAGCCGCGCTTGCCGTCGCTGAGATCGAGTTCCAGCGAGGCATAATTCGCGGCAACCTCTTGCATCGCCTGTATCGCTTCCGGGGCGAGGCGCGCGCGGCCGAGATTGGTGTGAATGATCACGCCGGTCGCATTGACCGCGCGTTTCAAGGTCTGGGCATTGGCGGCAGCGAGTTCAGACCCGATTTCCTGGAACAGGGATTGCGCTGTGACGGGCTGCAAGGTCGCCCCCGCTGCGGCGCGTATCTTGGCGCGCGTGACCTCGAGCTTAGCGCGAATTGCCTCAGTCACATCGGCGCGGCCGTGCAACGCGATCAGCGTTGCCGCTTCGGGCGTTTCCAGCAGCGTCTGGACCTGAGGAAGGCGTCTGAGCTGATCTTGCATACGTTATTGTTTCCGAACTGAGACGCTCGCGCAAGCAGGTGTCCCGCTGGGGCAGGAGTGCAATCTATCAAAATTAGGTGTTGAGCCCGATCTCGAATAGCTTCTAGTGTCCGCTTTTGTCCGAACGAATGCGGACATATCGAAGACAAACCCGGACGGACTTTTCTATGCGCTTACCAGTCATTGTCAGCATGGGCGGCGTCAACGCTGCCGGTCGCACCTCGGGACACCAGGCTTATCGCCGAATGGTCATCGATGCCTTGCCGGAAGAAACCGCGCTTGAGACCATTGTCAGCCTCGCGGTGATGATGGGCCTGGTCAAAGCTGACGAGGGACAGGGTTTTCTCGAAACAGGCGAAGATGGCGCGGAGCAATCCCTAAGCGCCGAGCAAGTCGCCGAGCGCTACACAACTGCGGTCATGGACGGCACACTGGTTCGGCGGGTGGAACCGGAACGGTTTGATGTCGATGCGCTGTATTGGCAGTCGAGCGCGGCGCTCTCGCCTTTGGCCGAGGATGGCGAGGAAACCATTCGGCTGATCGCAGACAAATCTGCGATCCCTGACCCTGTGCCCGAGAGCTGGTCCATCGCACCGCATGATGACACGCGCGTACAGGTGACGATCAAAGGCGACCTGAACGTCTTCCTGTCGAATGTACGTGAGTTTCCGGTAAAGGCGGCTGGCCAGTTGCCGCGCGGATTTGAACTTGCTGGATTGTACAATTCCCGCTTCCAACCGCGAGGCCTGCAAATGGCTTTGTTTGGCGCCACGGACGCGCTGCGGTCGCTCGGCATTGATTGGGACGATGTGCTCGCCTGTATCGAACCGGATGAGGTTGGCGTCTATTCCAGCAGCGGCTTCGGCCAGATGGACCGTGAAGGCTATGGCGGCATGCATCAGGCCCGGATGATGGGGCAGCGTGTGACCGCGAAGTCTCTGGTCATGGGCATCAATTCGATGCCGACAGATTTTATCAATGCCTATGTGCTGTCGAATGTTGGCATTGCCAGCAGCGCCGTGGCCGCCTGCGCGACGTTCCTCTCAAACCTGCGTCATGCGGTGGCCGACATTCAGGCGGGCAAAGTGCGCGTCGCCATGGTCGGAAATAGTGAAGCGCCCGTGGTGCCGGAAATCATGGACGGTTTCGGCACCATGGGGGCGCTTGCCACCGACGATAACATGACCAAGATCTACGGCGACGGCGAGATCGATTATCGCCGTGCGAGTCGTCCATTCGGCAACAATTGCGGCTTCACGATCGGCGAGGCGAGCCAGTATTTCATTCTGATGGATGACGCGCTGGCGCTGGAGCTTGGGGCGCCATGCCTGGGGTCAATCACCGATGTTTTCGTTGATGCAGATGGCACCAAGAAGTCGATTACCGCGCCGGGACCAGGCAATCATATCAGCATGGCCAAGGCCGTTGCGGCGGCCTCCGCGGTTGCCGGAAGAGAGACGGTTCAAGACCATAGTTTCATCATGGCGCATGGCTCCAGCACACCGCAGAACCGGGTGACGGAATCCCAGATCTTCGATCAGGTCGCTGCAACGTTCGGGATCAAGGACTGGCCGCTGGTTGCGGTGAAAGCCTTCCTCGGCCACACCATCGCGCCAGCCAGCGGCGACCAGCTCGCCACCGCGCTTGGTTGCTTTGAATATGGCGTTCTGCCCGGGATTTCGACCTTGGACTCCGTCGCTGACGATGTGTTCTCCGATCGCCTGAGCCTCGGCCCGGCGCATCAGGAGCGGGCGCCGGAGGATCTTGAAGTCGCCATTCTCAATTCGAAAGGGTTTGGCGGCAACAATGCCTCTGCTGTGGTCCTGTCGCCGACGCGGACCGAGGCGATGCTTGAACGGCGGCACGGCAAAGACGCGTTTGAGGCCTATGCCAAGCGCCGGGAGCCTGTACTGGCCAAGTCGCAAGCCTATCTCGACGATGCCGATCGCGGTGAGTACGCCCCGATCTATCGCTTCGGCGAAGAGGTGATATCGGACGCAGACGTTCTGATGACCGACCGGGCTATCTCGATAAAGGGATCGACGAACCCGATCTCGCTGCCGACCGAGACGCCTTATTCAGACATGACCTGAAGAACGGACTGCGCCTTACTCGGCAGCCGGGCGGATATCCGGCTCTGGCGTTGCCCAGCCTTTGTCTTCAACCGGGTCCAGTTCGGGTTGTACCTCGCGGCCCAGAAGGCGATTGATCATGCTATCACGCCAGCGGCCAAGCTTGGCAGGTGCAGCGAGCCAGACAGGCGTCACGATCAAAGTCAGCATGGTCGAGAAGCCGAGTCCGAACACCACGGCGGTTGCCAGGGGCACCCACCATTCTGCGGTGACGCCGCCAAACGAGATTTCGCCTCGGATGAAACTGACATTCATCATGAACACCATAGGTAGCAGGCCGCAAATGGTCGTCAGCGTGGTCAGCAGGATCGGGCGGATACGCTGGGCCGCGGCAGCGATCGACGCTTCTTCGCTGGTCCGGCCATCGCGTTTAAGGCGCTGATAGGTATCGATCAGCACGATATTATTGTTCACCACGATCCCCGCCAGCGCGACAATCCCGGTCCCGATCATCAGGGTCGAAATGTATGGCAGGATCAGCTGAATGCCGATCAGGACGCCCGCGGTAGAGAGCACGACCGCTGAGAGCGTCAGCACCACATGATAGAAATTGTTGAATTCCCAAAGCAGGATAATGCCCATCAGGAACAGAGCTGACAGCGCTGCGATCTGGAAAAAGGCCGCAGCTTCAGCGGCATCCTCATCAGCGCCTTCGAACTGAACGTCGACGGCCGGGTTCAGATTGGCGGTTGCCAGCCATTCCTTGATCTCAGCGACTTTTGCGGCGCCTTCGCCCTGTACGACAGCGTTCGCCCGGATCTGAATGACCCGCTTGCCATCGCGGCGTTCGATCTTGGTCACTTTCTGCGCCGGAACGCGGGTCACAAATTGCGACAGCGGCACCTGGCCACCCGGCGTTGCGATACGGAGCCGGTCGAGGGCCTGAACGCTGCGTTCGCTTTCTGGCAGGCGGACACGGATATCAATTTCGTCGAGCGCATCATCGGGCCGATAGCGGCCGACCAGAATGCCGTTCGTTACGAGCTGAACCGCCGCGCCAACCTGGCTGACATCGACGCCGAACTTGCCGGCCTGTGTGCGGTCAACTTCGAGCTGGTACTCAATGCCGGGCAGGGGACGGGAGTCCTCAATCTCGCGCAGGCCGTCCATGCTGTCGACGAACCCGCGGACCTGAGCGGCGACTTCGAGCAAGGCGGCGCCATCATTGGAGCGCACGGCAATCTGGACGTCCTTGCCGACCGGCGGGCCTTGCTCGAGCTTTTGCACTTCGGTGCGCACGCCCGGCACACCAACCAGGGCGGCGCGGATATTTTGTTCGGTGACGCGGCCATCATAGCCGGTCTCGCGATCTTTCAGATTGATCAGAATACGACCAATCGTGTCCTGCGGCGGTGAGGCGACGCCATCAAAGTTGAACGAGCCTGAGCCTTCGCTGCCTGAGGTTGAGGCCATCGACTCAATGCCATCCAGCGGCAGCAAGCGGTCAACGACGCGATCGACGATCTCATATTCCTCATCGGCGGACATGTTGCCTTGCGCCTGAACAAACACGTAGAGCTGTTCAGGTTCGACATCCAGGAATAGCTCTGACTTGTGATCGGTGGATCCAAACCAGGTGAAGATCGCAAAGATGACCGCAACGGCCCCGGCTGTGACCAGGATCGGACGCTGGATCAGCGCGTTGGTTGCGCGGGCATATTTTCCGAACCAGCCTGGCGCTTCGAGCGGATCACCGCCGACGCCAGACACTTCGACCAGACCGTTATTGCTTTCCTTGGTCCCGCGACCGCCGAGGACAGAGCCCAGGACTGGCAGGAAGATCAGCGCCATGATCAAAGACGCAACAAGCACGAAAATCAGCGTAATCGGCAGGTAGGACATGAACTTGCCAACCAGGCTGTCCCAGAACAGGAACGGGAAGAAGGCGGCGAGCGTCGTCGCCGAAGAAGCAACAATCGGCCAGAACATGCGTTTCGCCGCCATCGCGTAGGCTTGCTTGCGATCCAGCCCTTCGGCCATCTTGCGGTCGGCATATTCGACCACCACGATCGCGCCATCGACCAGAATGCCGACCGCGATGACCATGCCGAACATCACCATCATATTGATCGTGTAGCCAAACATGCCGAGCATCAGGAAGGCCATAACGAACGAGCCGGGAATAGCGAGGCCGACCATTGCGGCAGAGCGAAGCCCCAGTGCTGCAACAACAATGATCATCACCAGGACCACCGCAACAGCGATCGAGGATTGCAGCTGGCCGAGCTGACTATCAATCATCTCCGACATGTCAGAGGTCAGCGCCACATTGATCGTGTCTGGCCAGCGAGCTTGGTGCTTTTCGACCACTTCCTGAACCTCGGCCACCGTGTCGAGAATGTTCGCGCCGGTGCGTTTGACGATCTGCAGAGAAACGGCGGGCTGGCCATTAAACTTGGCGTATTGCTCACGGTCCTTGAAGGTCCGTCTGACAGTAGAGACATCAGCCAGCGTGATCGCGGAATCGCCTTGCGACTTGACCGGCAGGTCGAAAGCATCCTGCGCGGTCTTGATCAGGCCAGGGACTTTGACCGGGAAGCGGCCTTCGCCCATGTCGATGCGACCGGCAGGTACCAGTCGATTATTGTTGGCGACGGCAGCAAAGATCTCCTGATAGGACAGGTTGTAGGCTTCCAGCTTGGCCGGATCGACGACGATTTCGAGCACTTCTTCACGGTCGCCTTGCAGGCGCGCCTCAAGCACGCCTTCCAGACCGTCCAGCTCTTCCTGCAATTCCTGACCAATCTTGTAGAGGCCGCGTTCCGGCGCGTCGCCGTACAAGTTGATGTTCAGGATCGGAAACAGTGAGGCGTTGATCTCGGTAATGATCGGCTCGCGCGCTTCGTCAGGGAACTCGCGCTGGGCGAGGTCGACTTTCTCCTGCACGTCGAGCACGGCCTGGTCCTGATCGAACGAGACGTCGAACTCGATAATGATTTGGCCGGCGCCTTCCAGCGCGAACGAGTCGATTTGCTTGACCCCTTCAATGCTCTGCAGCTCCGTCTCAACCGGACGGACGAGCAGGCGCTCGGCGTCTTCCGGCGACACGCCTTCGAGTGGGATGGTCACCCCAACAAACGGGATCGGCACATCCGGGTCAGCTTCTTTCGGCAGGTTGATATAAGTCATCGCCCCGGCAATCAGGGCGACGATCAAAATCGCCAGCACCATCCGAGCGCGATCAATTGCACCATCGATAAGAGCGTTCATGACCTAGCGCTCCTGACTTTTCTGCGGGCTGACCTTAACGCCTTCACGCAGGAAGTCCTGGCCAGCCGCCAGAAGGTTCGCGCCATCCGGGATACCGGTCACCCAGATGCCATCCGGGGCGTCATCGACGACCGTAACCTCGGCAAACTGAACCAGCTCTTCGGCATCGACATAACGCACCCCGACGCGGCCATCATCATGCAGAACGAGGGAGGCGGGCGTCATCAGAACAGCCGCGGCTTCGCCAAGCCCGACTTTCACCGTCGCCGTCAAACCTGCAGCAATCAGATTGTCAGGATTTGGCAGTTCAATCTCAACCCGGAAGGTTCGAGTCTGCTCATTTGCTTTGCGAGCAATAAAGCGGACTGTACCTTCAGCGCGTAATCCAGTGGCGAGCTCGACAGCAACCGGGGTCGCTGGATCAATCGCGTTGCGCTCATTCTCTGTCGCGTCGACGGCGATGACGATGGGATCAAGATCGACCAGGCGGCCACAAGGCGCACCGACAGACAGGAAGTCGCCGCGTTCGGCCATGCGGGCTTCGAACACGCCGTTAAATGGCGCGGTCACTCGCGTCTTGTTCAGTTCGATACGCGCGGCGGCGAGGCTTGCTTCAGCGCGGTCGAGGACGGCCTTGGCAGCAGCAGCATTGTTAGACGTCGTCCAGCCTTTTTCTTCCAACTGCTGGGCCGCTTCATAATCCAGTTTTGCTGAGGCAACGCCAGCTTCTGCTTCCGCAATTCGCGCGGCGCGGCTTTCGACATCGAGGCCGCACAGGAGCGTGCCACGCGTGACCGCTTGTCCTTCCGCGACCGACGCATTGATGACGGTACCCATGGTCTCAGCGCGCACAGTGACTTCACGATCAGGCTCGGTGCTGCCTTTGAGGGTCGCAAAGATCGTGTGCGGTCTGGTCTGCGCAGGCGATACGATCACTTGCGGCACAGCGCGCGCCATCGGCGCCGTAGAGGCAGTGTCTGAAACGGTCGTTTCTTCAGCCGGCGCGCGGAACAGGGCGCTCCCGACAAAGTAGATTAACAACGCCAACAGGATGAACCCTGCTATGCGGACGGAATTGGGCATGGACGGCATCGGGAGGAAGCTTCTATTATAATTGCACTTGCGTGCGTGTGGCCTTTTGGAATTCGGTGTTAACCCTAATAGCGGTCAGAGGTTTCCATCCCGAAAAATCTGACCGGGATTTTGGGTGAACGGATAAACATATAGTTCATTTTTCACTGAATTATTAGCCCTTGATTTGTCGCGCGGCAATTTTGGCCGCGTGTGTGACATCGCTTGTAAGAACGGGGCTCGCCAATGGCGGCGGTAAACTAGAACAGGCTGCCTTGATCAGAGGGCTTGGATTTTGCCTTTTTCGGCTTTGGTTTCGCCGCACCGCCAGTGTTTGCTGGGCCGGTCGGCGATAGTTCGACCGTTCCATCCGTGAGCGTAACGTCGACTGTGCTGGAGGCTGAAACGGCTTTGGCAGAACGCAGCACCTTGCCGTCTGCATCGCGCACGATGGCGTAGCCGCGGCCGAGGGTCGCCTGATAGGAGAGCGTCTCCAGGAGTTTCCCTTGAGAGGCGAGTGCATTGCGTCTCTGGTCGAGCACCCGCGACAGCGCCGGACGGGCGCGCCCGGCGGTATCGATCAACGCTGCGCGGGCGCGCTTGGTGTCTGCGATCAGCGGCTCAGGCCGCAATCGCGAAGCGGTGCGAGCAAACGCGATCCGTTTCTGTGACGCCGCGCGCGACAGCCCGGCGCCGAGGCGCGCGGAGAGGTTTTCCAGCTGCGCGCGTTTGGCCGCGACGACTTGTTTCGGGCTGATCAGGCCTGCACTGACCGCATCAAGGCGCGAGCGTTGTCGCCCGACCAGGCCGCGCACGGCCAAAGGTAGGCGATCAGAGATGGCGTCATAGCGCTGCCGTTTGGCTTCGAGCAGGCGATCGCCGCGCGGCAGGCGGGTGGCCTCGAGCCGTTCGCTGCCGCGTCGAATATAGCGGACCAGCGCGCGCATCAGGCGCTGCTGAAGCTCGCCGATTTGTAACTGCAATTCAGACCGGACGGGGACGGCGATCTCGGCGGCGCCGGTCGGGGTCGGCGCGCGGGCGTCAGAGACATAGTCGATCAGGGTCGTATCTGTTTCATGCCCAACCGCAGAGATCAGCGGAATCTCACTCTCAAATGCGGCGCGGACGACGTCTTCTTCATTGAATGGCCAGAGATCCTCGATCGATCCTCCGCCGCGGCCAACGATCAGGACGTCAGGACGGTCTTCGCCAGCCATCGCATTGAAGCCGCGAATGGCGGCGGTGATTTGGGGGGCTGCCGTGTCGCCCTGAACGAGCGCAGGCCAGAGGATGACCCGGACGGGAAATCGGTCGCGAATGCGGTGCAGGATGTCTCGTATCACAGCGCCGGTCGGCGAAGTGACAACGCCAACCGTAGCCGGCAAGAAAGGCAGCGGTTTCTTGTGCCGCTCATCAAACAGGCCTTCAGCGGCGAACTTCTTCTTGCGCTCTTCGAGCAAGGCCATGAGCGCGCCAACCCCGGCCGGGCGCAGGCTGTCGGCGATCAGCTGATAGTTGGAGCGGCCAGGATAAGTCGACATCCGGCCAGTGGCGATCACTTCCAGGCCTTCTTCGGGTCGGAAGGGCAGGCGCGAAACCTGGCCTTTCCACATGATCGTATTGAGCACCGCCTTATCGTCTTTCAGGTCGGCATACATGTGACCTGAGCGAGCAATCGTGACCCGGCCAAGCTCGCCGCGGACGCGGACATGGTCATAGGCCGTTTCGATCGTACGCTTCAGCGCCGATGAAAGCTCGGAGACTGTCAATTCGGGCAAGTTGGACGCAGGTGAATCAGCCATGGCCCAAGCCTAACTGCCGGACCCGCGGACGTCACCCCGGGATTTGTCGAGCCAGAGATGGGCGCCGGCGCGCGTCTGTAATCGCTTTCGAACTTGTACTGAGGGCTTGATCGCAAGCGCAGTCCGGTCCAGTAGCTGCCCGCATGAAAGTTCTTGTTGTCGGATCGGGCGGCCGCGAACACGCCCTGGCCTGGAAAATCGCGCAGTCTGAGATTGTCGACGAGGTGTTTTGCGCCCCCGGTAATCCTGGCATGGACGAGATCGGCCCTTGCTTTGAAGTTGACCCCACCGACCTGCACAAGATGCAGGAGCTGGTGCTGCAAATCTCGCCGGATCTGATCGTGATCGGGCCGGAAGCGCCGCTCGCCGCTGGGCTGTCCGATGCCCTGCGCGCCCGCGGCTTTGATGTGTTCGGGCCGAGCGAGAAAGCCGCACAACTGGAAAGCTCCAAGGGCTTCTCCAAGGACATGATGAAGAAGTTCGACATCCCGACGGCGGCCTATGGGCGGTTCACCGATCTCACCGAGGCGCTCGATTTCCTCGAAACCATGGATGCGCCGTACGTGATCAAGGCGGACGGGCTGGCCGCGGGCAAAGGCGTCGTCATTTGCGACACGCTGGAAGAGGCCGAGAATGAAGTCGAAGCGATGATGACCGGCAAGTTCGGTGACGCCTCGACAGAGATCGTCATTGAAGAGTTCATGGACGGCGAGGAAGCCTCGATCTTCGTCCTGACCGATGGCGACGGCGCGATCTATCTGCCGCCAGCGCAGGATCATAAACGGGTCGGCGACGGGGATACGGGCCTCAACACTGGCGGCATGGGGTCTTACGCGCCGGCGCCGGTTGTCACGCCGCGGATCATGGAACTGGTCCAGACTCTGATTGTTGAACCACTCCTCTCTGGGATGGCGGACGAGGATATGCCGTATCAGGGCGTACTCTATGTCGGGATCATGGTGACGGCGTCGGGCCCGAAAGTGGTCGAGTTCAATGCCCGGTTTGGCGATCCGGAATGTCAGGTGCTGATGGCAGGGCTGCCCGGCGATATCGTTCCGGCGCTGCTGACCTGCGCGACAGGTGGCCTTGTGCATGGCCATCGTGAGATTGCCGAGATGATGGGCGTCAACAGCTTCCAACCCAGCGCCTGCGTCGTGATGGCAACGAGCGGTTATCCGGAATCCTATCCGAAAGGCTCGATTATCAAAGGTGTGGAAGACGCTAATGCTATCGACAATGTGACGGTCTTCCAGGCCGGGACGGACCGTGACAGCGATAAATCACTCATCGCGGTCGGCGGCCGCGTGCTCGGCGTCACCGCAACCGGCAGTGACCTGCGCGGCGCGATTGATAGCGCCTATGCCGGGGTTGGCGCGATCGACTGGCCGGAAGGCTTCAACCGCAAGGATATTGGCTGGCGGGCGCTGAAATAGTGGCCGAAGCGGACCTCTCAAAGCTCCTCGCGACACTGTCGGTTAAACGGCATGACGGCGTCTGGCGGTTTGAGACGATCCCAGCTGATCAGTCCTCCTGGGTCGAGCTGGTCAATCTGCGCGAGTCGCGCGGGATCGCCATGCTGTTCCAGGAAGAAGAAGGCCTGACGGTCATTACAAAGGCCAATCAAGACACGCCTGATGACAATCGTTGGGCCTGGCTCGAGCTGTCGGTCTATTCAGATTTGCAAGCGGTCGGGTTCCTTGCGCGCGTCGCCGCGGCACTGTCTGAGGCAGGCATTCCGTGCAACGCGATCGCCGCCTATCACCATGACCATATCTTCGTGCCGGAAGCCCGCGCCGAGGAAGCGATTTCGGCGATTGAAAGCCTGCGCACCGCCAGCTGACCCTGCGTCCGACTTGTCCCCTGCGACGGCTTCGCTAAACAGATCTCAGAAGAGTTTATCACCTTGGGAGGTGCGCCATGGTACACAGCGGCAATGCGCAGGAAATGTTCACCGGCACGAAAGACGTCGCCGATACGCACAAGTTCAACGAAGCCAATCTCGAAGCCTGGATGGCGGAAAATGTTGAAGGTTTTGAAGGCCCTCTGACCGTCAAACAGTTCAAGGGCGGTCAATCGAACCCAACCTACAAATTGTTCGCGGGCGGCAAGACCTATGTCATGCGCCGCAAACCGCCGGGCAAGCTGCTGCCATCTGCCCATGCGGTGGACCGCGAGTTTCGGGTCATTGATGCGCTCTATCCGCTCGGCTTCCCCGTGGCGCGGCCTTATGGGCTGTGCATGGATGAAAGCGTCGTCGGAACCATTTTCTACATCATGGATTGTGTCGAAGGTCGCATTCTGTGGGATGGGACGCTGCCGGGCATGGACCCTGCTGAGCGTCGCGCCATCTATGAGGCCAAGGTCAAGACCTTCGCCGATTTGCACAATGTCGACTGGCGCGCAGCGGGCCTGGAAGGGTTTGGCAAGGAAGGCGACTATATCGCCCGCCAAACCCATCGCTGGACTAAGCAATATGTCGCCTCTGAGACCAAGAAGATCCAGGATATGGACGCGCTGATCGATTGGCTGCCCAAGAACATTCCTGATGGCGACAAGACCACGATCGTCCATGGCGATTACCGCCTCGACAATATGATCCTGCATCCGACTGAGCCGAAAGTGATCGCGGTGCTGGATTGGGAGCTGTGCACACTGGGCGATCCGCTCGCTGATTTCACCTATCACTTGATGAATTGGGTGATGCCGAGCTCCGATCCGGCCAGAGGCGCCCTGGTCGATATTGAGGATTTGAAAGCCTACGGCATTCCGACCATGGAAGAGTATACCGCGCTCTATTGCCAGCATACTGGCCGTGACGGCCTGCCTGAGGTCGACTTCTATTTCGCTTATAACGCCTTCCGTCTGGCCGCGATTTGTCAGGGGATTGTTGGCCGGGTGCGCGACGGCACGGCGTCGAACGCAGCAGCTGCGACCATGGAAGCCCGGGTTGCGCCGCTGGCGGCCTTTGCCGCTGATTGTGCCCGCAAAGCCGGGATGGAAGGATGAGTTTCGACACGCCGATCCTCGAGCAGGACGGGGTGCTGAGCGGCCCATTGCGCGGGCCTGCCAATATGCTGATCGAGCAGGAATATGGCGGGCATAAATCCATCCATGATGATGCCGAAGCCGAACGCCTCGGCTTTAAAGCCGGGCCGATTGAAGGGCCGACGCATTTCAGTCAGTTCGATCCGCTGCTGGTCAAGCTTTGGGGCAAGGACTGGTTCGAGCGCGGCTGCATTTCCTGCCATTACAAGAACATGGTGGTCGAGGGTGAGCAGGTCCGGGTCTTCGTAAAGCGTGAGACTGAAACCCGGGCAGCCTGCTGGGCGGAGAAGGCGGACGGCACGCCGGTTCTGGAAGCCTCTGCCACGCTTGGCCCGGAGCATGGCGAGACCTTGCTCGAGGCGCGTATGGCGAAGCTTCGACCCGCCGGAGAGCTGGTCATTCTGTCTGATCTTGCTGTCGGCATGGTAGGCAAGCAGGATGAACCGATCAAGATGGCCGCCGATCAGAATATGGGGGCTTTGTATCCGTTCTCGCTGAGCGAGAAACTGGAGAAGATCACCGAGCGGACGCCCTGGTACGACACAGCGGAGTCTTCACCCTGGGGCCGCGCGATCATTCCGACCGAGATGATCAGTGTGTTGGCCGAGTACACCAACCGGATGGCGGGCTTTCCGGTCAAAGGTCCGGCGATCGGCTTGTTTGCCGACCTTGAGATCCGCTATGTGAATGGCCCACTCTTTGTCGATGAGGATTACCTGATCCGGCGCGAGATCGTCGCGCTGTCACAAGGGCGGCGGACCGAGAATTACTGGACGCGGACGCGCATCTTCGACGCGTCAGGCGAAACCCAGCTGGCTGAGACGCTGCTCAATCACGGCGTGCTGAAACACTTTATGAGGCCTATCCGCCGGAGCTGCTGGCCTGATCAGACGGCGTGCAAAGCGCCGAACCCAGCAACCGAGCGGCGGGGCTGGGCGCGGTTTTCAAGATTGAGCACTTCGGCTGTCAGCCATTGATAGTGATGCTCCAGACGCGTGATCATCTCCATATCGAGATCTGGTCGGCTGGCGACGTCCTCGCGCCAGGCTTCGATGACGCGCACTTGCGTTTTCAGCCATTCGAGCATGTCGCTGGATTGAAAATGATAGCACATAGGGTTTTCCTGCAAATGAGAATGATTTGCAATTCATGGCATGACTCATTCTTTCGTGCAATAGGGGCGGTTGCGTATTGCGGCGGGCTGCTGAGGATTCGGGCGAGCGGCTAGCAGTCGGCGTCTTCGAGATCGCTCTCAAATATATATGTCTGGGCTGAGATCGGCTCAGTGATGTCTTTGTAGATCTGGTTGTTCGGATCGTCCCAGGTCTGTGCGAACGCTTCCATTCGGGAGATACGGTCGCCCAGGAAATCGCGGATGTGGTCTGCGTCCAGCATGCCCCAATAGTCTTTTGGATCGACGCGGCAATCATAGGCGAGGGCGGCATCCTGCATGCGCGTGCTGACCCGATCGATATATTCAATGTCGACGTCCTGACCTTTGAGATGATCACGCATATGGTCGGCGCCGCTGCGATGCATGACATAGCCAAAATCATAGCCGAGCTGCGCCGACATCAGCGCGATCGGGGTGGGCGGGGCATCATCCTTCAACCAGCCCCACCAGGTGCGGTAATCCATCATCGTGATGCCATGCACAGCAATGTGGGCGGTGTGGTGGATGTGAACCTCGTCCAGTCCAGGCAGAATCACCATGGCGCAGGCCGACATGCATTGTCCGGCAATGACCGCAGGCTCACCGCGATTGTCGAGGATCGTGCTCATCCCCCGCGCGGTGGCGACGTTTCCGCCCGGGCTGGTAATGATGATCCGGCTGGCATCGGGCAGGGCGTTCAGTTTCAGGAATTGTTCGGGAAAGATCGCGGCATTGTAGCAGATGACATCGCTGCCCTCGAGCATGGTGACGCCTTCGGTTTCGAGGCATTCTTGAACCAACTGGTCGGTCTCTGCATCTGGACGATCAAACACTTGCGCGCTCTGGGCTTGTGCTAGCGGCGCCAATGCCCATGCGCCGATCAGCGCAAACAGCCAAGACTTCATGATGTTCCCTTTCCTGGCCTATCAAACATGCGTGAGGATTCCGGCAAATCCAAGGCTCAACCCGCACCTTGGCTTGCCCAATCATGGCTTCGCGTTCAAATTGACCGAAATGGGAGACAGGAATGAAAACAATGACAAAAATCTGCGCACTCGCGCTGGCTGCGTTGGGAGTCGCAGCTGGTGGGCAGGCGCAGGACGCAAAAACCGTGGTCGAGGCAGGATATGTGCTGGCAGAGCCGGGTGAGGGCTATCTGCGCAACCGTTCGATCACCATCGAGAATGGACGCATCGTCAACATTAAACGCGGGTTCCAGTCGCATCCGGACGATGTACGCGTCGTCAATCTGCGCGAGTCCTATGTCATTCCGGGTCTGATCGACAGTCACGTCCATATCACCAACGAGTTTTCGCCGACATCGCGGATGAAATTCCTGAGCGATTCCGAAGTCGATGCGGCGCTGGATGGCGCGGCGAACGCAAAGACAACCTTGCTTGCGGGCTTTACGACCGTGCAGGACGTAGGCGGCCCGAACGAGGCGGTCTTCTCTCTGCGCGACGCGATCCGTGCGGGCAAAGTGCCTGGCCCGCGCATTCGCGCGTCCGGGCGCGCCATTACCCCGACCGGTGGACACGGCGATGCGAACGGATTTTCACCGGCTCTGACGGCGATCTTCACAGGCCCGAACACTTGCGACGGCGCTGAGGATTGCCGCCGGGCGGTGCGTGAGGCGATCCGGTCTGGCGCTGATGTCATCAAGATCACCGCGACGGGCGGCGTCCTGTCCAACACCAAAGCCGGACTGGAGCAGCAATTTTTCGATGATGAGATTGCCGCTATTGTCGAGACAGCGGCGATGATGGGCCGCAAGGTGACAGCCCACGCGCATGGCAAAGGCGGCATCGAGGCGGCGCTGCGCAATGGCGTGCAATCAATTGAGCACGGCACTTATCTCGATGACGAGACCATCGCGATCTTCCGCGAAACGGGTGGCACGCTGGTGCCGACGGTCCTCGCCGGTGTGACGGTCACGGGCTGGACAGATCAGCCCTGGTTGCCGCAGCCTTCTCGAGAGAAAGCCGCGATTGTCGGACCGCTCATGCTGGACATGCTGCGCCGGGCCAGAGAAGGCGGTGTGAATATCGCGTTTGGTACCGATACGGGCGTGTCCAAACATGGCGAGAACGCAGAAGAGTTTCTGTTGATGGTAGAAGCGGGCTTCACGCCTGAAGAGGCCATTCGGGCGGCGACAATTATCGCGGCTGAACATGTCGAGATGGCTGACGATATTGGGTCGCTGCAGGCGGGCAAATTCGCCGATATGGTGGTTCTCGATCGCGATCCGCTTGAAGACATCTCGGCGCTGAAGTCTATCCAACTTGTAATCAAGAATGGGCAAGAATTCCGTCCGTAACGCAGCATATTGCCTTCCAATTACACGCGATCAGAGCTAGTCATCGCATGTATAGTACATTTTGGGGCGAGATATGCGTTCAACGCGCAACAGCGTGATTGCATTGGTTTTTTCTGCAGGTCTGGCGTCCTGCGGTCCACCCGATAGTGCCAATCTGGCGAAAGCGGCGCAGTGTGTCGAACTGCCAGAAGGCCAATTCTTTCAGGTCGTTGATGGTCGCCTCGTCGCTATTGCCAGTGTCGAAGAGTCAGGCAGCGAACAGCCGATAATCACAGCGCAGCGTATCGGGCGGAGCCTGGCGGGGCAGGGTTTTCCGTGGGTGACAGTGGCCTGGGATGGGCAGACGGCAACGATTGGCGGTCTGGCGCCTGATCCGGCAAGCCGGATTGACGGGTTTCGAAACGCCAAAGACGCTTTCGAGAACGATCCGTTGATCGGCGAAAGCGTTCAGCAAGTGATCAACGAGATCGAATTGCGGTTCCAGGGCGCCGATGTCTCAGACAAGTTGAACGACGCCTTCGAAGCAATGCGGATCCCTTGGATGGAGGCGGAGGTTAAAAGCCAGGTTGTTGTGCTGAAAGGCACGGCCCCGAACCAGTCGAGCGAACAGGACGCCTATCGCTCTGCATTGAACGCGATCAGCATCGCCCTGAACAATGATGATACCGAATATGTCGCTGTGAACGCGATTGCATTTCCAGGGCAAGAAAAACCCGTCGGGCAGGCGCTGATTGATCTCAGTACGGCTCCAACGCTGTACGAATGCGACAATGCCCTGTTCGACACGATTAATGGGCGAACGATCACGTTTGTTCCGGGCGAGGCGATCGTCGAGAATGCCAACAAACCCTTGATGGATGCGCTGGCCGGCATTGCTCATCTGTGCCGCGCCTACGAAATCGAAATCCGACAGCACGCTGCCGCACCTTCAGATGAATTTGACGTGCAGGAACTGTCACAAAACCGCGCGTCCGCGATCCGCGATCAGTTATCGATCTTTGCCGACCGCGACGCGATCATCCCGCGCGGCTTTGGCGCTCAAAATCCGCTGGATCAAAGCGACACGCCGGAGGCGCGCGCCCGCAACCAGCGGACTGAGTTCATGGTGCGCGAGCGTTCAGACTAAAACTCGCAGACAAGACCCTGATCCGCGGGGATATTCGCTTCGACCGTGTCCACCCAGGCCTGCGCGATGGCATCGGCGCCTTTGACAGGTTTTGGTGTCACGAATGAGCGCGAAACCGGATAGAACGCCACGAGATCCGCGCCTGTGCGTTTGTCCAGTTCGCCGGGCGGCAACTGTTTGGCGCGATTTGCGGCATAATCAGGAACGAAGAACAAGGTCGGCGTTGGCCCCGGCAGGTCAGCGGTCGGCATACGATCGGTTTCCCAATCGGTTGCGCCAATGACCATGCTGTGCGCCAGGCTGTCACCGCACGCCTCATGCACGGCCTTGGTCAGCGCCGGGCGGCCGACAAAGTCGACATAGGCGGCTGTTCCCGAGCCACTATAATTGCTGACATCGTCATAAGTCAGCACTTCGTCATAGAGGCCGCTTTTGGTCACGAATTCAACATTGCGCGGTGAAGTTACGCCTACGGTGCGAACGCCGCGGCGCTGCAGGCTATGCGCCGCTGCGATCGCGGTCTTGGACGAAGCGCTGGAGATGACAGCGACGTCAGGGCGTGGATCCGCCTCCATCAGGAAGTCGCAGATCATCCATCCGGTCATGTAGAGCGGACGAAACAGCATCTGCTCAGGTTCCGTTCCTTCGACATAAGCGGGGTCCGTCGCGGTGAAGGCGTACGAATTATAGATCGGGGCGAGGCCTTGTCGGTGCGCGGCGCCGTCCATGAAGCCGCGCTCAGACACGCGCATCGGGCTGACGACCAGTTCTTCAGAAATCGGGAAATAGCCGTAAACGCGCTGACCGGCCGTGATGCCCTCGGCCTTGGACTCAGCGACGGTGGCAAAGCCCCAGACCGGCACGCGGCCCTGCGATGTGTCGCTGGCCGGGAAGAAGTTCCAGTATTGCATGGGCGGGCCGCCAAACGCCGCATAGGTGACGTTATTTGCAGTCAAGGCGAACGCATCGAGGCTGAGCCGCACATCTCCATCCGCTAAATCCGTTGGCGACGCGTCGTTCCATTTGGTCTCGCGAATGTTGGATTTTGAAATGAGGTGCTGTTTGGTCATCTGATCCTCCGATTTTCACGCACCTTGTGCGCGAGACCGGCGAGAATCAAGCTTGACGTTGGAGGACCTATTCGCGGGTCTCTGTAGGTTGCTCGTTCGGCAACGGAGATTCCAAGTCTTGAACATAGCGCGTCAATGCCGCCAGCGCTTCGCGCGCTTCTTCCAGGACGACCGGCGCTTCGGCGCGATAGAACTTGTATTCCTGCGTGTTTGGCGCTGCACTGCAAGCCGATTCAAGGTCGTTTAACGCGCGCGTCAAAACCTGTGTGTGGAACGTCCAGGGTGAGGTTCTTAAGTTCATCGTGTAATCCACTGAAGCAATAGCGCGACGAATACACACAATTAAGTATTCGCACAATCGTAAAGTGCAAAAATTGCAATACATTTAAGGGTAGATTGAGTTTTTACTTCTGCGCGTCCGTGCCGTTTGCACGGGAAGAGAGTATCAAGTCCTGCAGCGCGGACGAGAGTTCGGGCGAGGTCGTTTCCGGCTGAATCTGATCGATCAGGGCCTGAGGGGGCACCGGATTGTCCGAAGAGTCGAGGATTTCGAGCAGGGTCACCACTCGTGCGTGATTTTTGCCATTGCGCAGAAAGGTTTGCCCCATGACCAGAAGCTGATTGTCCCAACCATGGATTTGGGTTTCCAGCACGAATGGCTTGGGGGCTTTGAGCATCTTGTTGATGGTCATGGTCTGGCCGCGGATTTCCATTCGCCAACGCTTGGCTTTAAGTAGCTTGCGCAAACCGGAGCGAATGAACAAATCCATGCGACCCAGGTCGCTGAACGAAAGGTACCGGCTGTTCGTCATATGCAGGAACATGTCCTGATCGGTCAGCCAAACTCGAAACTTGAGCTGCGCCGGAGCGGTAACAGGCTCATGCTTGGCGCCAAACTGCGCCCGCAACATCACCCAGAGCAGTCGGAATAGCAGGTTCATAACGCGATCGACCGGTTGAAGCGCGCAGATATTGCCGTGCAGTGGTTTTGCGATGAGATAGTCATTTTAAACGCATGGGGACTTTATCTGGCGTGTTGCAGCTCAATCAGACGCACAATTCAAGGGGCTAATTGTTAAATTAGTCGCGCCAAAGCTTGTCCAATTCTGCAGCAATTGCGAACGATTTCCGCGCTGCGGCGCCGCCAATTCTTAGTCCGATCATGGCTGAACCCTCCAGAGCAGACGGATCATCGCTCTTGCGCGCCCAGCGACTGCCGGCCACGAAGCCCTCGTCCAGTTCGGACAGGAAGGCGCCAAACTCTTCTTCTCTGCCATCGGCGAACAAGGGTAACCAGATCAGGAATCTTGCCTTCGGCCACTTGCGCATCGCGCGCGGCACCCAATTGGCCAGCGCATCCATGTCCGCTTCGGTTTCATAGCTCGGATCGAGCATGACCAGCATCTCTTCCCCGCGTCTCGGCTGCAGCCGCAGAGCGCCGCGATAGCCGTCTTCCTTGCGGATCTGGACGCGCTCATCATTGCGCAGGGCTTGCGACAGCGCCTTGTGTTCAGCCGGGTGCAATTCGAACAGCGCCAGTCGAGCCTTTGGTCCCAGGAGCTGGACCGCAAGTGCCGGAGAGCCGGGATAGGAACCAACACCTTTTGATTGCACATGCCGCAGCCAGGGCTGAAGCGCGCCTGGCGCTTTGCCAGCTTTAGGCATGGCCAGGACACCCGTTTCGGCTTCCCCGGTTTTCACCGATTGCGCGCTCTTCAGATCGTAGAAGCCGCGCGCCGCATGGGTTTCGACATAGAGTAAAGGCCCGCCCGCCTCAGCCTCAGTTTCCAGCACTGCATGCAAGACGGCATGTTTCAGCACGTCTGCCTTATTGCCGGCGTGAAACCCGTGCTGATAGGACAGCATCGCTTCGCCTACTCTTCGCGTTCAGCCAGAGAGGCTTGCCGGATCGCTTCGAATTCATTGCCTGGATACCAAGTTGGCCAGGCATCCGACTGCGCGATTTTCAATCCGACTGAATACAGGGCTGTAATATCCTGCTCCATGCCGGACAGGTCCCAGTCCTCTTCATATTCGTCCATCGGCTTGTGATAGCGTTGCGCAGTGTAAGTATCGCCAATCGCTTTACCGACAGCGACGCCGCCATCCACCTTGTCGAATCCGCCATCGGCATACAGCATCGGTACGCCTTTCTTGGCGAATGAGACGTGGTCAGAGCGATAGAAGTAACCCGCCTGCGGGTTCGGGTCCGGCACGATGACGCGGCCGGTCTCGTCGAGATGCTCTTTCAGCAGATCTTCGAGCTCTGACGCCCCATAGCCGACCACCACCATGTCTTTGGTCTGCCCGACTGGCAGCATGCCGTCCATGTTGAGGCCGGCGACGATCTGGTTCATCGCGACGGTCGGGTTTTCGGCATAATAGGCAGATCCGAGCAGGCCGGACTCTTCCAGCGTCACCGCCAGGAACAGCGCGGAACGGTCAATCTCTTCCGCTGCCATGGCTTCGGCCATTTCCAGTAGGGCTGATGTGCCCGTGGCATTATCTACGGCGCCGTTGAAAATGTCATCGCGGTAGAAGTCCTGGTTCGGTTCACCGGCCTTCTCTTCGCTCTTCTTGCCGAGGTGATCCCAGTGCGCTGTGAACAGCATGTACTCATCCGGCGCTGTGTTGCCGGGCAGCATGCCGACAACATTGCGCGACTCGGTGGTGCTGACCGACTGGGCCAAATTTCCGCTCACGGTGAGGTCGCCCATATCTACCCAGCGAAATCCTTCCATCATCGCCCGGTCTTTCAGATCGGAAAAGTTCAGTCCGGCTTCCGCGAACAGGGCGCGGGCGGTTTCTTCCGTGATCCAGCCTTCGAACAGGGTGCGATTGTCACCGCCATCGCTGCGAACCAGATCGGCCTGCGCGCCAGACCAGGAATTGGCCACCACATCCCAGCCATAAGAAGCCGGCGCCGTTTCATGGATGACGATCGCGCCGGTCGCGCCCTGACGGCCAGCTTCCTCGAACTTGTAAGTCCAGCGACCATAATAGGTCATGGACTTGCCTTTGAAGAGCTCGTCTTCGCGGGCGTAGCCTGGATCATTGACCAGCATCACGACGGTCTTACCCGCCACATCAAGGCCTTCATAATCGTTCCAGCCATATTCCGGAGCGACGACACCATAGCCAACAAAAACCAGTTCAGAGCCAGACCATGCGGCTTCCGTGCGATCCTGTTTCTTGGTCCAGATGACGGCGTCTTCTTTCAGAGTCATCGGAAAATCTTCCCCCGATGCGCCGCCGGAGAAGGTCAGAGCCGAAGCGTTTTCGTCGAGCGCTTGCTCGACCATGCCCACGGTTTGGAACCAGGTGCCGTCTTCGCCCGCTGGCTGCAGTCCAACACGTTCCATTTCCGCGGCAATCCAGTCTGCGGCTTGCTCGCCTTTCTCGCCAGCTGGGCCGCGGCCCTCAAATGCGTCATCGGAAAGCGCGGCAATGCGTTGACGCAGATCGTCGGCCCGAATGGCGGCGGTTGTGCCTTCTGGCAGAGGCATCAGCAGCTGAGAGCTGTCACCTGCATCCGCTTCCACGGGCGGAGCTGACGGTGTGACGGACGGGGTGGTATCCTCGGTGCTCTGACCACACGCAGTCATCAGCGCTAACGCTGATGCGGTTATCGCAAGACGCAACATGTCGTCTGCCTCCTGTCATAGTTCTTATCGCGCCGGTCTGACACAGGGCGATAAGGGCGACAAGGTTGCTTATGAAACCGTTACATCTTCGGGCAGGGGGATATAGTCCTCTTCGCCTTCGGGCAGCGTGAAGGGCGTGTCGGTCCAGTTTCCAGCGGCAGAGGCGCGCCAGTCAGCTTTCGCCTGCTCGATGCGATCGGTATCGGTGGCGACGAAGTTCCAGTCAATCTTGCGCGGTCCGTCCATGGTCTGCCCGCCCGCCAGCATGAAACGCGTGCCCGGTGAGACGGTAACCGGCACATCGGTGCCATCCTTCAGTACGGCCATTTGACCTGCTTCAACGGTCTCGCCGTCAATGGTCGCCGTGCCAAAGGCAACATACAGCGCGCGCTCTTCAGCTTCTTCGGCGCCGATGGTGAAGGCCGCGCCATTGTCTGCTTCGGCGCCGACATACCAAATGCCCCATGGGAAATCGACGGGCGCGGTGTGTCCGAACGCTGTGCCAGCGAGGACACGCGCATGCGCGCCGCCAAGATCAAACTCAGGTAAAGTATCCGCGGGATGGTGAACGAAATCGGGTGCGATTTCCGCATATTCCTTCGGCAGCGCGACCCAGGTCTGGATGCCGTGCATGCTTTGCCCAGCAGCGCGTTCTTCGTCAGGCGTGCGTTCAGAGTGGCAGATGCCGCGTCCGGCCGTCATCCAGTTCACGGCCCCGGGACGGATGACCAGATCATTGCCGAGATTATCCTTGTGACGGATCGCGCCCTCAAAAAGGAAGGGCACGGTCGAGAGGCCGATATGGGGGTGCGGTCGCACATCAAAGCCCTTGCCCGGGGCATACTCCACCGGTCCGAAATGATCGAAGAAGATAAACGGACCGACCATTTTCCGGCTGTGAAACGGCAATATCCGGCGCACGACAAAACCGTCGCCAAGATCTTTTTCTCGCGGTTTTATGATTTGCTCAATCAGGGCACTCATGATCTCGTCCTTATCTGTCGATCTGCAAAAGGGTAGCTAGTTCAATGAGCACTGTTCTCCATGGTTTCGTAGCCGAGATCCGTGCATGTCAATTATGCAAAGCCGACATGGAGCGCGCGCCGCGCCCGGTTCTGCAAGTCTCAGACACTGCCCGGATCCTGATTGCCGGGCAGGCGCCAGGCAATCTCGCCATGGAATCAGGCCGCCCCTTCACCGATCCATCAGGTGTCCGTTTGCGCGACTGGCTGCAATTGAACGAAGCCACATTCTATGACGCCTCGAAGGTTGCGATCGTGCCAATGGGGTTTTGCTTCCCGGGCTATGACAAGAGTGGCGGCGATATTCCGCCGATGAAGCGTTGCGCTGAGACCTGGCGCGCGCCCTTGCTTGAGCGGCTCCCGAATATCGACCTGACGCTATTGATCGGCGGCTATGCTCAAAAATGGCATATCGGCGATCAGATGGAAAAAACGCTCACGGCCACGGTCAAAAAGTGGCAGAGTTTTCTCGATCAGGGCGTCATTGTTACGCCACATCCAAGCTGGAGAAACAATGCATGGTTGAAACGCAATCCCTGGTTCGAAACCGAACTCTTGCCCGAATTGCGAAAGCGGGTGCAGGCCTTGCTCTCCTGATTGCCATCGCCTTTGGCTTTCTGGCAGCCTGCGTCACACCAGCCACATTAAAGGCCCTAGAATTGGAGAACCCGCCCATGCCGCAATTGGAGCCTGAAGCCAATCGCATGATCAGCTTTGACGGGGCTGAGCTCGGGCTGACCGTCTGGGACACAGAACAGGCCCCGGAGATTGTCATTGTCGGCGTTCATGGCATGAATGATTATGCCAATGCCTTCCACATGGCGGCGCCTTATTGGGCCGAGCGCGGTGTCGCGACCTACGCCTATGACCAGCGCGGCTTTGGTCGCTCGTATGGGCGGGGCCAGTGGCCTGACGAAGAATCCATGCGCGAAGACCTGCGCACCGTCGTCCGTCTGGTCAAAGCGGAGCATCCTGAAGCTGTTCTGGCCGTGGTGGGTATATCCATGGGCGGCGCGATGACGATGACGGCTTTTGGCTCTGATCGCCCGCCAGAAGGGGTCGACCGCGTTGTCCTGTCTGGCCCCGGACTGCGTGGTTGGGGTTCAATCCCAGTGGTCCAGCGCGTTGCCTTGTGGAGCAGCGTGCGTGTGCGTCCAGGCTGGGTCGTGCGCCCGCCGCGATTCGTCAAAATCGAACCCAGCGATAATGTGGAAATGCTACAACGCCTGTGGACCGATCCGCTGGGCATTCGCACCAATAAGATCGAGCAGGTGCACGGCGTCGTCTCGCTGATGGAAAACGCCCATCGCGCCGCGCCGAAACTTCCGACAGAAATTCCGACGCTGCTGACTTATGGCGCCAAGGACATTGTGATCCCGAAACGCGGTGTTCGCCGAACGGCGAAGCGGCTGCCCCAGCATGTCCGTACCGCCTATTATCCAGAGGGCTATCACATGCTGCTGCGCGACCTGCAGGCCGAGACCGTGTTCGAGGATGTGCTGACATTCTTGCGGGATCCGAGCGCACCATTGCCGAGCAATGTCGGAGAAGTTCCCGGACGAACTCCAGACTGATTGTTGACCCTGCGTCCGAAGGCGTTACACCGCCGCTTTGTTTCAGATGCAACCATGGCGATGGATGGAGCGCATGTTCGACAATCCTTCTTTTGATAATCACGAAGGCGTTCACTTTTTCAGCGACCAAGCGAGCGGTCTGCGCGCGGTCATCGCTGTGCACTCGACGGCGCTTGGCCCGTCATCTGGTGGCACCCGGATGTGGGACTATCCAGACAGCAATGCCATGGTCACGGACGCGCTGCGTCTCAGCCAGGGCATGAGCTACAAGAATGCCATGGCCTCGATTCCGCATGGCGGTGGCAAGGCGGTGATTTGGGGAAACTCAAAGACCGATAAATCCGAGGCGCTGTTCCGGGCCTTTGGCCGGGCCGTCGACAGCTTGCAAGGCCGCTACTGGACGGCTGAAGATGTCGGGATCGATACCGCCGATATTGAGATCGCCGCCAAGGAAACACGCTTCGCCGCTGGATTGACGACCGGGGCGGCAGCCAGCGGTGATCCCTCTCCTGTAACGGCGCTCGGCGTGTTCAGAGGCATTCAACAAACCGCCATGCGCGCTTTTGGCAGCGACGATCTGAATGGCAAGACCGTGGCGGTTCAGGGGGTTGGCTCCGTCGGCGGCTATGCCTGCGGCCATCTTGCCGAGGCGGGCGCCAATCTGGTGATCACCGATATCGACCAGGAGGCTCTGGCCGAAGTCTCCAAAGCCACAGGCGCGAAGATCGTCGCACCGGATGAGATCTATGATGTCGATGCCGATATCTTTTCGCCGAATGCGCTGGGAGCGATCATCAATGAAGACACGCTGAAACGCCTGAAGGTTAAAGTCATCGCAGGCGGCGCGAATAATCAGCTGGTCGTCCCGGCCATGGGCGAGTTTGTTCGGCGCGCCGGGATCCTCTACGCGCCTGATTATGTGATCAATGGCGGCGGCATCATCAATGTCGCAGCCGAAATCTCTGGCACCTATTCGCGCGAATGGGTGAACCAGAAGCTCGACACGCTGATGGAAACCCTGGGCGGGGTGCTCGATGATGCCCTCGCCAGCGGACGCCCCACGAATGAAGTTGCAGACGATATTGCACGATCGCGGATCGCTGCCGCTCGGGCTTAGGTTTCTTCCGGTTCGGTGGTTTCAGGGGTGAGCTCGGGTTCTTGCGCTTCCTCTAT